>NZ_JAUYUS010000016.1 GCF_030694575.1 Parvibaculum sp. | reverse complement strand
GAAATCAACATCGCACGGTAGTTCTGCCGGTTGGAGGCCAGCACCCGGCCGAAACGATCCACTATATCGCCGCGCAGCGGTGCGAGAAGGCGCATGCTGACGCGGTTTTCCTCGGCAAGCATCCGGTATTGATCCGTCTTCCTTACCTGGAGGTAGTACATGCGGCCCGCCAGCGCGACAAAGGCAATGCCTTGCACGCCGGCGAGGAGCGCTGCCCGCCGGGTGAACGTCTGATAGCGCCCGCTGTCCCGCCCGCTTATCTGCATGACCAGCTTCCCATCGTCCCGCCCTAATTACCCTGCAGGACGCGCGTCTGAATACGCCCGAAAAGCATAACAAAGATCGGGAATACCGCCACCGTGACCGCCATGTGCCGGGCCACGGAACCTGGCGGAACGAACATGCCGTGAATAATGGAAATGATTGCCCATGCAAACGCGCCAGCGAAAGCCGCCGCGAACAGGAAGCCGACCCAGAATACCGAGAATGGCGCATTGACCACGAGCATGCGCTGCGAAATCACCACTGCATATGTGACGACATAGACGAAGGCCCAGAGACCGATCGCACCGCCGGACAACAAGTCGAAGATGAGCCCGACGGCAAATACGGCCAGCGGCGGAAACATCTCCGGCCGCACGATGGCCCAGTAGTAGATGGCCATGAGCGGAAAGGCCGGTGTGAGCGGCGAACCGACGATGCGCCCCAGCGGCACGAACGAAAGCAGGACGCAGGCCAGCCCCATCGCAAACGGCATCACCGTCATGACGATACGTCCGGCGCGGGCAGCGGGTGTCGGTGAATAGGGTTCGAGGCGGGGCATGGATTTACTGCGCTCCCGCCGTCGGCGCCGGTGAGGCACCACCTGCATTGCTGCCAGTGTTGGTGCCGGCTGTGCCCGGGCCCGGCAATGTCACAGGGCCGGGTGGCGGCGCGGAGGTTACCGGCGGTCCCTTCAGCACTTGGGGCGGGTCCTGCCGTTTTACCTGTGACGGAAATTCATATTGCAGCACCCGCACGAAATCGAGCCTGCCCCTGTCGCTGAACGTCTGTACGCGCAATCCGCCGTCGCTTGTCTGGATAACGAGGCCAACCGGCAGCCCGGCGGGAATCAACCCGCCGTCACCCGACGTGACCACGCGGTCGCCCGGCGACACCGCACTTTGCGCCGCAAGATATTCAAGCCTCGGCCAGGCTGTATTATCGCCGGCCAGGACGGCATTGTAATGCGCGGGTTCAATGATGACCGGCACGCGGCTGTTGAGATCGGTGAGCAGCAATACACGGCTCGCCTTGGGTCCGGTCGAGACGATCCGGCCGATGAGCCCATCCGTGTCGATGACGGCCTGCCCGCTCTCGGCGCCCTTGTCGGAACCGACATTCACCAGCACCGTATCGACAAAGGGCCCCCCGGAATCGCTGACAACCCGCCCGCTCACATAATTGATCGCCGGGTCCACCTGCACGTTGAGCAGCGCTTCGTAGCGCGCCACCTTGGCCTGCAGTTTCAGCGCTTCTTCCTTCCACGCCAGAAGCCGGGCGTTCTCCGCGCGTAGCCGTTCGTTCTCGTCAAAGACATAGGCGTATTCGTCGGTGCGCTCGATGACGCGCCGCGTCGCGGCGACGGGACGGGACGCGACTTCGAGAAGCGGCGCCGCGAGATCGGTCACGACCTGTCGCGCCCGGTCGAAGACATAGGTTTCCGCGCGACCGAGCAACAGCAACGCCGCCGCAAGCGTCAGCATGAAGACAAGCGATATCCGGTGCGAGAACTCGCGGAACGGCAGAGCTGTACGATTCGAGTCCATTACGACTTACTGCTCTCTCGCCAAGGCCGGCCCGCCCGCTCCTGTCAGACGCTACCCGCCGGGAACCCCGGTCCCGGTATTCTAGTACACCGACGACAAAACGTGCTTCATGGTTCTGATGTGTTCAAGCGCCTTGCCTGTACCGAGCGCCACGCAGGACAAGGGGTCGTCCGCGATGCTGACGGGGAGACCCGTCTCGTCGCGCAGGACCTGGTCGAGATTCGCGAGCAGCGCGCCGCCGCCCGTGAGCACGATGCCCTTGTCCACGATGTCGGCCGCGAGTTCGGGCGGTGTCGCCTCAAGGGCGACTTTCACCGCCTCGACGATCGCGCCTACGGGTTCCGCGAGGCTTTCGGCAATCTGCCGCTGGCCGATTGCGATTTCCTTCGGCACGCCGTTCATCAGATCGCGGCCCTTGATCTCGATCGTCATGCCATCGCCATCCGACGGAATGGCAGCCGACCCGACTTCCTTCTTGATGCGCTCGGCCGAGGCCTCGCCCACCAGAAGATTATGGTGACGGCGGATGTAAGCGATGATCGCCTCATCCATCTTGTCGCCACCGACGCGCACGGAACGCGCATAAACGATGCCGCCGAGCGAGAGCACCGCGACTTCCGTCGTGCCGCCACCGATATCGACGACCATCGATCCGGTCGGCTCCGTCACCGGAAGCCCGGCGCCAATCGCGGCAGCCATCGGCTCCTCGATCAGATAGACGCGGCGGGCACCGGCGGAGAGCGCCGATTCCTGGATCGCCCGGCGCTCGACCGCCGTCGAACCCGACGGCACGCAGACGATGATCTGCGGATTGGCGAAGGAGCGCCGGTTGTGAACCTTGCGGATGAAATGCTTGATCATCTCTTCCGCGATTTCAAAGTCGGCGATGACGCCGTCCCGCATCGGGCGGATTGCCTGGATGTTGCCGGGCGTTCGGCCAAGCATCATCTTCGCCTCCTCGCCCACGGCAAGAACCTGCTTCTTTCCGCCCTTTTCGATGATTGCGACGACCGACGGCTCATTGAGAACAATCCCTCGTCCCTTGACGTAGACGAGGGTGTTCGCGGTGCCGAGATCGATTGCCATATCGGCCGAGAACATGCCGAGCAGACCGGAAAGCATGCGTGTTTCTATCCTCTGACAGTGGGTCGCCAGGCACGCGATGCACCGCGGCAACGGTTAATAATGCGCCACTCAAAGTGGCTTTTTTGTTAAGACGCGTCCGGAAACCGGCCGCAAATCAGGAAAAGAACGGCGGACCCCTTCCGCCATTCCCCGGTTAGCTCGACGCCACCCACGCGGAAGGCGCCGCCTTCTCGCGTTTGACGAGCAATTTGTTGAGCGCACTGACATAAGCCCGTGCGGACGCGACTAGTGTGTCGGTATCGGCAGCCCGGCCCGTGACGGTCTTGCCCGCCTCCTCCAGCCGCACGCTCACTTCCGCCTGCGCGTCCGTTCCCGCCGTCACGGCATGCACCTGATAGAGCTGCAGCCGCGCATCGTGCGGGAAGATCGCCTTGATGGCATTGAAAGTGGCGTCGACCGGACCGTCGCCGGTGCAGGTGACCTTCTCCGAAACCCCATCGACCACGAGGTCCAGCGTCGCCTCCTGCGGCCCCTCCGAACCGGCGATGACGCGAAGCGACGCGACGCGAATGCGGTCGTTGCCGCGGGCGACTTCATCGTCCACCAGCGCGACGATATCGTCGTCGAACACATGCTTCTTCTTGTCCGCGAGGTCCTTGAAGCGGTTGAAGGCATCCTGCATGGCGTTCTGCCCGAGATCGTATCCGAGCTCGCGCAGCTTTTCGCGGAACGCATGACGGCCCGAATGCTTGCCCATCACGAGAGAAGACTTGGTGATGCCGACGCTTTCCGGCGTCATGATCTCGTAGGTCTGGTTGTTCTTCAGCATACCGTCCTGATGGATGCCGGACTCGTGCGCGAAGGCGTTCTGACCGACGATGGCCTTGTTATACTGGACGGGAAAGGCCGTGACCGAGGAAACGAGCTTCGAGGCTCGCGCAAGCATCGTCGTGTCGATACCGGTGTCGTAGGGCATCAGATCCCGCCGGACCTTGAGCGCCATCACGATTTCCTCAAGCGCGGCATTCCCTGCCCGCTCACCGATGCCATTGATCGTGCATTCGACCTGCCGCGCGCCGGCGGCAACGCCGGCGAGTGAATTCGCGACCGCAAGGCCCAGATCGTTGTGGCAATGCGTCGAGATCACCGCACGGTCGATATTGGGCACCCGCTCGCGCAGCATCGCGATCAGCGCACCATATTCGCTCGGTATCGTATATCCGACGGTGTCGGGAATGTTGATTGTAGTCGCACCGGCCTTGATCGCGGCTTCCACGCACCGGCAGAGAAAGTCATGGTCCGTGCGTGTCGCGTCTTCCGGCGACCATTCGACGTTGTCGACGAGATTGCGTGCAAGCGAGACGCTGGCGATCACCGCATCCAGCACGGCTTCCGGCTCCATCTGAAGCTTGTGCTTCATGTGCACGGGGCTGGTCGAAATGAAAGTATGGATGCGGCCGCGCTGCGCGGGCTGCAAGGCTTCCGCGGCGCGCTCGATGTCCTTTGCGCCGGCCCGGGCGAGGCCGCAGACGACGGCGTTCTTCACGACTTTCGAAACTTCGCGCACGGACTCGAAATCGCCATTCGACGCAATGGGAAAGCCGGCTTCGATCACATCGACGCCCATCGCGTCGAGCAGCTCCGCCACCAGCAGTTTTTCGTCAAGCGTCATCGATGCGCCGGGCGACTGCTCGCCGTCGCGAAGCGTGGTGTCGAAAATCAGAACATTGTCGTGGGGCATGGTCTCGTCAGCGTTTGCGGTCACAGTCCGGTCTTTCTCGTCTCCCGCGCCCGTCCGGCGGTCTGCGGTTCTGTCTCGGTTGATCTTGTCTTGCATCCCCTGAGAGCCCGCTTCCACTTTCCGGTAACGGCGCTCAGGGGCGGCTAAGGAGAAGGACCTCACCGATTCTCAGCATACGAACGATCTGCGACGAAACTGAGGCAAAACCGGCGGCGAGCGGCAGGCGCGGCGCAAAGTTCCTCGCCTCCATCGCCTCGCTTGCGGTCAACCGGGCCATCATTGTCTCCGTCCGCCTCGCCCGCGGATTTCCGAACCGGAATTTCGCGAATCGCCGTCTTCGATTTCAATGCGGGCACGCGCCCGCAGCCAACGCGGCGCTAACCATAGCGGCCAGAAAACTAAGAGCGCGTTAAGGCTAACCGGTCCCGCATCAGCACAAGGTTTTTACGCTGAAACCTCGCGCAAAAGCAATGGGCCCCGCCGAATTTCGACGGGTTTTCAAGGGTTTGGACGAGATCGCTGTGGCAGCTCCCGGACCTCGTGTTCGCGCCCCTCGATCCGCGCCCGGTGCCTCTTCACTGCATCCACGATGAATTCCATAACGGCGCGAACATGCGCAAGCTGGGCAAGATCGTTACGCGCCATGAGCCACATTTCGAGCGAGCCCAATACGTCGGGACCGAACACACGTTCGAGCCCCGGATCGACATCGCCGACGATGCAGGGCAAGGCGGCAAGTCCGAGGCCGCCGCGCGCCGCCTCCGCGCGCGCCTCGACGCTCGACGAGCGAAGCGCGACGCGGCCCGACTTCTCCGCGCGGGAGAACCACCACACCGGACCGAGCGGCGTTTCCGAGCGCGGGAAGCCGATGAGATCGTGGCCGGCGATGTCCTGCATGTGATGGGGCCGGCCGCGCGTTTCGAGATAGGCGGTGGAAGCATAAAGCCCGTATGCCATGTCGCCGATCTTGCGCATCAGCATGTCGCCCTGGGTAGGACGCGCGAGACGGACCGCGACGTCTACATCCTTGAGCGGATTACCTATTCTCGGCGCCGGCCCCAGCGAGCCGAAGCGCGGATCGGTCAGGATTTCGAGTTCGAGACCCGGATGCGCGCGCCGGAAGGACGGAAGTTCGACGGCCAGGAGGCGGGTGGCGACGACCTCGCCGGCCGCGAGGCGAACCGAGCCCTCGGCCCCCTCGCCCGCCGCCTCAAAATCGCGCGGAAGGGCGGAAAGCCGCCGATCCACGGGCTCCAGAGCCTCGACGAGCTTCTCGCCGGCGGCTGTCAGGCGGTAGCCAGTACGCTCGCGCTCGAACAGGCGGGCGCCGAGATCGTCCTCGAGGGAGGCCACGCGACGCAAAACGGTGGTCGTGTTGACGCCAAGCTGTTGCCCCGCGCCGGAAAGACTGCCCGCTGCCGCTACGGCAAGGAAGAATCTCAGGTCATCCCAGTTCATGGAAGAGAGGATAGCGCCTCGTCAAACGAGATGAAATGCGGAAATGCAAAAGGCAGTTTGCGGAAATGAAGGGGTCGACTGTCACACTACTGCAATAAAAACGTCACATAAGCCCCGTAGCCGGCCAGCAACAGAAGCGCCTCCCCCCGTCCGATCCGCGCGCCCGTCCACGCGAAGACGAGAAAGAGGACCGAGGCAGCAGCCATGACCCAGATGTCGAAGGAGGCAATGTCGGCCGGAACCGGAATCGGCTGCACGGCCGCAACGGTACCGGCAATGCCGAAGACGTTGAAGATGTTGGAGCCGATGACGTTGCCGATGGCGATGTCCGATTTGCGCCGGAAGGCGGCGAGGACGGAGGTCGCGACTTCCGGCAGCGAGGTGCCGATGGCGACCAGGGTGAGGCCGATCACGGAATCGGAGAGGCCGAACGCCGTCGCGATCTCGACGGCGCTGTCGACGAGCAGCGAGGCGCCGGCGACCAGCGCGACAAGACCGCCCAGCGCCATGACGATCTCGACGAAGAGCGCCATCTTCCGCCCCGGCTTCAGGAACTCGGCTTCGGCGGCATGGAGCTTCGCGGTGCCGTCCTGCCCCTTGCGGTCGGCGCGGCAGGTGTAGACGAGATAGACCGCGAGGAGCGCGAGAAAGCCGAACCCGACTTCCCGCGACAGGGCGCCGTAGACGCAGGCGGCGACCATCGCGACGGCTGCGATCAGAAGCATTGCGCCATCGCGCTTCAGCGCCCCGCGATCCACCGTCATCGGAAAGACGAGACCGGCAATGCCGAGGATGAGCAGGATGTTGGCAATGTTGGAGCCGACGACATTGCCGACGGCGATGCCCGGATAGCCCTGGAAGGCGCCTTCGAGACTGGCGACAAGCTCCGGCGAGGAGGTGCCGAAGCCGACCAGCGTGAGGCCGATGAGGAAGGGCGAGACGCCGAGGCGCGTGGCCAGCCCCGCCGCGCCCTTGACCAGAAACTCCGCCCCACCGAGAAGCAGCAGAAGGCCGACGACGAGAAAGAGATAGGTCAATCCGTGCTCCATGAACCGATGCCCGGAACGGGCCCCGTCAACATGGCGGAAGAGATAGCCCTCGCGCAACAGAACTGCGAGGGAATGGAAGCCGGAAAACGAAATTTATTTTGCGCCGGAGACAGGTCTGACGGTTACATCAAACCATCGATATGCCTCAAAGGTTGAAGCACGACATCGGCAATTGCTGCTTGTCCGACGTTGAATGCAATCCGGTATTCCGGATCGTCAACCATACTCTTGAATGCAGATCGACGTGGATATTGAACCAGCACGGCGGCATCCCATTCCTGCGCCTGCCCCGTCGTGAGCACCGGCAGACCATCGCCGCCGAAAAGGATTTTCGCACCAAATCGAGCGAGAATCGGCTTGGCCATTTGCAGGTATTCCAAATATCTCTCCCGCCCGCCATCCGGCGCGAACCGCAGGAGGTTCAACATTACGACGGCTGAATCGTCGTCTTCGGCCAGAAAGGCCTCGAAGGCGGCAGGTGAAAATGAAACCATTTATCTTTCCTCTGACATGGCACCGACGGTAAGGGCACCCGCCGATTGGTAGCGTGCCGGTGTGTCAGAAATTGTCAGCATCGAACGCCAGTCGCGATCCTGCTGCCGCCACTGCGTCACGATCGATTGACGTCTCCCGGGGTAGCGTTCCTCCAAAATCGTTTTCACACGCAAACGATCGATGCGGAAATGACGGAAGGCATATCTGCGTTCGCACCAGGCCGCCAATATACGGACATCGTCGAAATAGACGATGGTGATCGGCCAGACGATACGATCCGATAACGCACCTTGCGCGTCTTCATAGCCGATCGCAACTTTCCGTTGCCGGCGGATAGCATCCCGCAACAGAGCGGCCTGCGGAGGGTCCGCGGGCTCAGACGTCGAGGCCGCCGTTACGACAGCGGGTGATTGGGCGCTCGTTGAGCCGTTGTTTTTCGCGGAAAGTATTTTTGCCAAGGCGCTTTCGCTGCATCGTGCCAAGGCAGGATCAGCCCGCTGCCGCACCCAGCCCAGACCGAGAGCCAACGCGTCGAGTTCATCGGGCGAAAATGCGAGCTCCGGAAGAAAAAAGCCTTCTTTCAAACAATAGCCGATACCCGCTTGCCCTTCGATAGGCGCCCCTATCGAACGCAACGTGTCGATGTCGCGGTATATACTCCGCGGCGAGACACCAAGTTCGCGCGCGAGATCGGGGGCTGTAACGGGCATCCTGCGTGCGCGTAACACGCCGAGCAGCTCGAATAGTCGACTTGTTCTCGACATGTACGGAACCTCCTCGACAAACGCTTTGGGTCAGGCCAACCGGGGTCGCATCGGACATGAGCGAATGTCCGCTTTGCGAGCATGCCATACTTCAGACGAACGAGATTTATTTTGTACCGGAGACAGGTCTGACGGCATCCGCCGCCTGCTTCGCCACCTTGCGCGCCTCGTCCGTATCGGCGGCGCGGGCGAGTGCGACACCCATGCGGCGGCGCTCGAAGGATTCCGGCTTGCCGAACAGGCGGATGTCGGTGCCGGGCAGCGCGAGCGCCGCCTCGACGCCCTCGAAGGCGATGCCCTTCTCTTCGAGCCCGCCATAGATGACGGCACTGGCGCCGGGCGAGATCGTGTCGACGGTGACGGGGAGACCGAGGATCGCGCGGGCATGGAGCGCAAACTCGCTCTGATATTGCGTGATGAGCGTGACGAGGCCGGTGTCGTGCGGTCGCGGGCTCACTTCCGAAAACCAGACCATGTCGCCCTTCACGAAAAGCTCGACGCCGAAAATACCGCGTCCGCCCAGCGCCGCCGTAACCTTCGCCGCGATGTCGCGCGAGGCGGCGAGCGCCTTGCCGCTCATTTTCTGCGGCTGCCAGCTTTCGACATAATCGCCCTTGACCTGTCGATGGCCAACCGGCGCGCAGAACTGCGTTTCGATCTCGCCGCCCTCGCCTCGCGCTCGAACGGTGAGCTGCGTGATCTCGTAGTCGAAGTCGATCAGCCCTTCGACGATGACGCGCGGAGTTTCGACGCGGCCGCCCGCCATCGCATAGTCCCAGGCTTTGCGGATGTCCTCTTCGGAATGCAGCAGGCTCTGCCCCTTGCCGGAGGACGACATGACCGGCTTCACGAAGCAGGGAAATCCGATGCCTGCCGCTATTGCATCCTTCAGTTCCTGCGCCGTGGAGGCGAAGGCATAGGGCGAGACGGGAAGCCCGAGTTCTTCCGCCGCGAGGCGGCGGATGCCCTCGCGGTTCATGGTGAGCTGCGCGGCGCGCGCGGTCGGGATCACTTCGGCGAGCCCGTCCGCCTCGATGCGCGCCAGTTCGTCCGTCGCGATGGCCTCGATCTCCGGCACAATGAGATGCGGACGCTCCTTCTCGACCAGCGCGCGAAGCGCGTGTCCATCCGTCATGGCGATGACGTGGCTGCGATGCGCGACCTGATGCGCCGGCGCATTCTCGTAGCGGTCGACAGCGATCACCTCGACGCCGAGCCGCTGCAGCTCGATCGCGACTTCCTTGCCGAGCTCGCCCGAGCCGAGAAGCATGACGCGGAATGCGGAAGGGGAAAGCGGTGTGCCGATGCGCATGGAGCCTCCGGAGGTTGGACGGAGGGGGTTTAGCACATTGGGTATTGGATGTGACACACCCCCTGTTTCGTCATTGCGAGGAGCGAAGCGACGAAGCAATCCAGGACCGCTTGCTCTGTCGCCCCTGGATTGCTTCGCTGCGCTCGCAATGACGATTTGAAGAGGATTGCCAAGCCTGCCGTCTTCTGATAACACTTGAACAGTTGTTCAATTGAAAGCTTACCGTATGGCTTCCGCCGCAGGTCTGAAAAAACATGCCCCCTCACCCATCCCGTCGCTGCGCGACGACAAGACGATCGAGCTGGCCGACATGTTCAAGATGCTGGGCGACCCGAGCCGGCTGCGCATCGTGATCGCGACGCTGGAGGGACCGCGCTCGGTGGGCGAGATCGCGGAGGCGCTCGGCCTCTCGCTTTCGCTGGTAAGCCACCATCTGCGGCTGCTGCGCGCGGCGCGGCTGGTGACGGCGGACCGGCGCGGCAAGCAGATTTTCTACATGATCCACGATCAGCATGTAGCGCATGTCATCGCCGACATGATCGCGCATGTGAACGAGGACGCGGAATGAGCATGGCATATCTCTTCCCACCCTCCCCCTGTGGGAGGGTCGAAATTTGCGAAGCGAATTTCGGGGAGGGGTTGCAGCGGCAGCTGAATCGAAAGCGCGTCGTTGGAGGAGAGCGGAGCCCCCCTCCCCAAACGGCTTGCAGCCGTTTGACCCTCCCACGGGGGGAGGGTGGAAGGAAAGCGGGATGACTGCACATCAACATAACCATTCGCACGATCACGGCACACACGGCCACGCCCACGGGCTCGGCAACGAGCGCCGGGTGATGCTGGCCATGTGGCTGACGGGCGGCTTCATGGTGGTGGAGGCGCTGGGTGGCATCTTCTCCGGCTCGCTGGCGCTGATCGCCGATGCGGGACACATGCTGACCGACACGGGCGCGCTGATGCTTGCCTGGATGGCGACGCGGTTTGCCCGCCGCCCGGCCGACGTCGCCCATTCCTATGGCTATGCGCGCGCGGAAATCCTCGCCGCCTTCGCGAACGGCATCGTGATGATCGGCGTGGTCCTCTGGATTTTCTTCGAGGCCGTGGGCCGCATCATGGAGCCCGCGCCCGTTCTCGGCGGGCCGATGCTTGTCATCGCGGCGGCGGGACTCGCCGTCAACATCGTTGCGTTCACGCTGCTTCACGGCGGAGAAAACAATCTCAACATGCGCGGCGCGGCGCTCCATGTGCTCGGCGACATGCTCGGCTCCGTCGCCGCCATTGTCGCCGCCATCGTGATCCTTTTCACCGGCTACACGATTGCCGATCCGATCCTCTCGGTGCTGGTGGCGCTTCTCATCCTCCGCAGCGCCATCGCCATCACGAAGGAGAGCGCGCATATCCTGATGGAAGGAACGCCGGCGGGCACCGACGGGCGGACGATTGCCGACGACCTGATGGAAAATGTCGAGGGCCTCGCCGACGTGCATCACGTCCATGCCTGGTCGCTCGGCTCCAACCGCGCGGTGGCGACGCTGCATGCACAGTTGAAGCCGGAAGCAAACGCAGGCACCGCGCTCGACGCCATCAAGACGCGGCTGGCGGAAAAATTCGGCATCGGCCATGCGACGGTGCAGATCGAGCCGGAGGAGTGCCCGGATCACAATGACGGCGGTCGCAGGGATTGATCGGCTTTTCCACCATCCCCTGTGTGGAATAATTTAAATTCATTGCGCCTTCCATGTTGCGATGCGGTATGCTCGGCCAAGGTGCGTAAAGGGGCCGGGGATGACATATTCCATCGATTATCTGGACGATGACGACGAGGAACCGCGCGAACCGGGATGGCTGTCGCATCTCGGCGAACTGCGCATCTTCGCGGAACTCGGCACGCTGATGCCGGCGCTCCCCACGCTGCTGGCGGCGCCGCGCGGCGACGGCCATGCGGTGCTCGTGCTGCCGGGCGTGCTGACGGGCGACGAATCGACTTTCATCATCCGCCGCTATCTCGACGAACTCGGCTATGTGACGCATCCCTGGAAGCAAGGTCACAACTGGGGCCCGAGCCGGGAGCTGCATGAGCGCCTGCGCGCGCGGCTGCAGGAACTGGCCGCGCGCTACGGACGGCGCATCAGCATTGTCGGCTGGAGCCTTGGCGGGATTTTCGCGCGCGAACTGGCGCGGGAATTTCCATCCATCGTGCGCCAGGTCGTGACGCTGGGGAGCCCCTTCGGCTCGGACTACAGCATCGACGGCAGCCGCAAGCCCGACTCCGCCGCGCGCCGCCGCGTGCCGCCGCCGGTGCCCTGCACCTCCATCTATTCGAAGAGCGACGGCATCGTTTCGTGGGAAGCCTGCCGCGAACGGGAAACGCCGCAGACGGAGAATATCGAAGTGCCCGCCACCCATATCGGCATGGGCTTCAACCCGCTGGTGCTCTGGGCCATCGCCGACCGCCTCGCGCAACCGGAAGACGACTGGGCGCCGTTCGACCGGACGGGGTTTCACGGGGTGTTTTACGGGTAGTTGGGCCTGCGCCAAAACGCCCATGGATCCCGGCTTTCGCCGGGACGACATTGATGGTGTAGTGTTTTCCAAAAGAACGGGAAACGCGCCATGAGCCTGACAGAACAAGAAAAGCAACTCATCGAAAAATCCATCGAGCGCGTGGCGGATGTCGCCGGCGATCCGGCCTCGCATGTCTATGCGCGGCTGTTCGAGCAGCAGCCGGAGATGGAGGCGCTGTTCGTGCTCGATACGGACGGGAAGGCACGGGGGCACATGCTGTCGGAAGCGCTCGACTGCGTGTTCGATTATCTGGGACCGCGCGCCTACGCGCCCGTGCTGATCCAGAGCGAAATGACCAACCATGACGGCTTCGGCATCCCGCCGCGCGTCTTCGCGACATTCTTCAACGTGGTGATGGAGACGTTTCGCGACTTGCTCGGCGACGAGGGGACGTCGGAGACGGATGCGGCCTGGGCCACGCTTCTCGGCGAGTTCGACGCGACGATTGCGGAACATGCGGCGAAGAGCGGAACGGCGGTGGTGTGACGATCTTTTTCCACCTCGTCCAAAATAAAATTGTCATCCCGGCGAAAGCCGGGATCCATGAGCGGCACGTCGAATAAAAGCCTCGCCTGCGCAGGACGACAGGCCCATGGACCCCGGCTTTCGCCGGGGTGACATTTGTTTCTTATCCTTCCTGTACTCGCACCCCCGCGATCCTCGCCGCAGCTTCGAAGCCGATGCGGGGGCTTGAGAGAAGGGGCGCGCGGAGCGCGCCGGCGAGCGCGGCGGCGGGAGCCATCGAAGCCTGCGCGAGGACGAGAAGGTCGACGTGCTTCGATGCATCCGACAGGCGCGCGGCGACGCCTTCGTAATAGTCGTCGAGGCGGCCTTCGCGAAAGGCGGGCCAGACGTCGTCGAACAGGAATTCGCGGATGTCGCAGTCGCGCCCTGCCCGCGCGGCGGAACTCGCGATCAGGTCGCGCGTCGGCGCGAGCGTCGGCGCCAGCGTCGCGCAGATGCCGATGCGGCCGGCGTCGCGGACCGCGCGGTCGGCCATCGGCCGGTCGATGCGCATGACGGGCACATCCGCCTCGCGCGCTGCCTGCTCCGCCGCTTCGCCCAATGTCGAACAGGTGCAGACGACGACGCGCGCGCCGCCCTGCGCCAGCGCGAGCAAAGCCTCCTGCGTCCTGAGCGACGTCGCGGGCGTGAGGCCGCCCGCTTTCTCCGCCGCGATCAGCAGGTCTTCGCGCACGGCATGCGCGATCGCGAGGCCGGGCGCGAACTCGTCGCGCAGCGCGTTGAAGGTTTCGATATGGATCGCGGCGGTGTGCAGGAAGGCAATCGCCGCGCCGTGATATTGAAGCGATGGAGGCATGGGCCTCTCCTCAAAGAAAAAGGCCCTCCGCGATCTTCGCGGAGGGCCCCATGTAAGTCGGGCTGATGCGAGATCGCGTCAGTTCTTGGCCTTGTCTACGAGTTTGTTCGCCGAAATCCACGGCATCATCTCGCGCAGACGGGCGCCCACCTCCTCGATGGGGTGAGCGGCGGCGGCGGCGCGCGTCGCCTTGAAGCTCGTCTGGTTGACCTTGTTCTCGAGCATCCAGTCGCGCGTGAACTTGCCCGACTGAATGTCGTGCAGAACGCGCTTCATTTCCGCCTTCGTCTCCGGCGTGATGATGCGCGGGCCGGTGACGTATTCGCCGTACTCGGCCGTGTTCGAGATCGAGTAGTTCATGTTGGCGATGCCGCCTTCATAGATCAGGTCGACGATCAGCTTCACTTCGTGCAGGCATTCGAAATAGGCCATCTCCGGCGCGTAACCGGCTTCCGTCAGCGTTTCGAACCCGGCGCGGATGAGCTCGACCAGACCGCCGCAGAGCACGACCTGCTCGCCGAAAAGGTCCGTCTCGCATTCCTCGCGGAACGTCGTCTCGATGATGCCGGCGCGGCCGCCGCCATTGGCGGAAGCGTAGGAAAGGCCGACGTCATGGGCGTTGCCCGTCGCGTCCTGATGGACGGCGATGAGCGAGGGGACGCCGCCGCCGCGCTTGTATTCCGAACGCACCGTGTGGCCCGGGCCCTTCGGCGCGACCATCAGCACGTCGATGTCCTTGCGGGGCTCGATCAGGTTGAAATGGATGTTGAGGCCATGCGCGAAGAGAAGCGCCGAACCCGGCTTCATGTTCTCGTGCAGGTCGGCATAATAGATGTCGGCCTGGAGCTCGTCCGGCGTCAGCATCATCAGCACGTCGGCCCATTTCGCGGCGTCGGCGACCGTCATCACCTTGAGGCCCTCGCCTTCCGCCTTCTTGGCGGTGGCGGAACCGGCGCGGAGCGCCACGGCGACTTCCTTCACGCCGCTGTCGCGCAGGTTCAGCGCATGGGCATGGCCCTGGCTGCCATAGCCGATAATGGCGACTTTCTTGCCCTTGATCAGGTTCACGTCCGCGTCGCGGTCGTAATAAACGCGCATGGTTTCTATTCCTTCGGTTCGTCTCTAAATCACATCGCTTCCGGACCGCGGGCGATCGCCACCACGCCTGTCCGCGACACATCCACGAGGCCGAGCGGCCTCATCAATCCGATAAAGGCGTCGATCTTCGACGACGTACCCGTCACCTCGAAGACAAACGACGTATGCGTCGTATCGATGACGCGGGCGCGGAAGGCATCCGACAGCCTGAGCGCCTCGACGCGGCGCTCGCCGGTGCCGGCGACCTTGACGAGCGCCATTTCGCGCTCGACGGAATTCGTCTCGACCGTCAGGTCCATGACCTTGTGGACGGGGACGAGCCTGTCGAGCTGCGCCTTGATCTGCTCGATCACCATCGGCGTGCCGGCGGTGACGACGGTGATCCGCGACGTGTGCTCCGCCTGGTCGACCTCGCCCACGGTCAGGCTCTCGATATTGTAGCCCCGGCCGGAAAACAGCCCGACCACGCGCGCAAGCACGCCCGCCTCGTTGTCCACGAGGATGGCGATGGTGTGCCGCTCGACTTTTTCGTCCGTGCTCATGCGCGTCTCTGTATTGTGAATGAGGCTTTTGGGGAAGCTTATTCTGGCGTTTTCCCCGTCAGACCAGCATTTTGCCCTCTTCCGAGACG
Source organism: Parvibaculum sp. (assembly GCF_030694575.1). Taxonomy (GTDB): domain Bacteria; phylum Pseudomonadota; class Alphaproteobacteria; order Parvibaculales; family Parvibaculaceae; genus Parvibaculum. The sequence goes on along the minus strand of NZ_JAUYUS010000016.1, from coordinate 89,184 downwards.
GTCGCCCCCTCGGCATCGTCGCCCAGGATCATCTCGTTATGGGCCGCTCCCGATGGGATCATCGGATAGCAGTTCTCGAACTTGTCGACCATGCAGTCGAAAATGACCGGGCCCGGCGTTTCGATCATCTTCCTGATCGCCGCGTCGAGTTCGGAGGGCTTTTCGGCCCGGATGCCCGTCGCGCCATAGGCCTCGGCGAGCTTCACGAAATCGGGCAGCGAATCCGAATAGGAATGGGAATAGCGGCCCTCATGGAGCAGTTCCTGCCACTGGCGGACCATGCCCATATATTCGTTGTTCAGGATGAAAATCTTGACCGGCAGCATGAATTGAACGGCGGTCGAGATTTCCTGCATGCACATCTGGATCGAAGCCTCGCCCGCAATGTCGATGACGAGGGCATCCGGATGCGCGATCTGGACGCCGACGGCGGCGGGCAGACCGTAGCCCATGGTGCCGAGGCCGCCGGACGTCATCCAGTGCTTCGGCTCCTCGAAGGGGAAGTGCTGCGCCGCCCACATCTGGTGCTGGCCGACTTCCGTCGTGATGTAGGTCTCGCGGTGCTTCGACAGTTCATAGAGCCGCTGGATCGCCTGCTGCGGTTTGATGACGTCTTCGCTGGTCTTGAAGGAGAGCGACTTGCGGCCGCGCCACGTCTCGATCTGCTTCCACCAGTCCGCCAGCGCGTCCTTGTCCGGACGGCGCGCCTTCGACTTCCAGATGCGCAGCATGTCCTCGAGCACATGGGCGCAATCGCCGACGATGCCGACATCGATGCGGACATTCTTGTTGATCGACGAGGCGTCGATATCGACATGGATCTTCTTCGAGTTCGGCGCGAAGGCGTCGAGACGCCCCGTCACGCGGTCATCGAAGCGCGCACCGATATTGATGAGCACGTCGCAATCATGCATGGCGTTGTTGGCCTCGAAGGTGCCGTGCATGCCGAGCATGCCGAGCCACTGCTTGTCGGAGGCCGGATAGGCGCCGAGACCCATCAGCGTCGAGGTGATCGGATATCCGGTGAGACGCACGAATTCGCGCAGCAACTGGCTCGCCAGATTGCCCGAATTGATGACGCCGCCGCCGGTGTAGAAGACGGGCTTCTTCGCATTGGCGATGAGGTCGACCGCTTCCTTGATCTTGTCGATGTCGCCCTTGACCTTGGGACGATAGGTGCGGTGAACGACGTTCTGGGGGCCTGCATACTCGCCCTTCTGGAACTGGACGTCCTTCGGGATGTCAATGACAACGGGGCCGGGACGGCCATGCGTCGCGACATAGAACGCCTCGTGCATGACGCGCGCGAGTTCCGGCGCGGACTTCACGAGCCAGTTATGCTTGGTGCAATGGCGCGTGATGCCGACCGTGTCGCATTCCTGGAAGGCGTCGGAACCGATGAGATGGGTCGCGACCTGCCCTGTCAGGCAGACGATCGGAATCGAATCCATCAGCGCGTCGGTGAGGCCGGTGACGGCGTTGGTGGCACCGGGGCCGGAGGTGACGAGAACGACGCCGGGCTTGCCCGTCGAACGCGCATAGCCCTCGGCGGCATGAACCGCGCCCTGCTCGTGGCGGACGAGGATGTGGCGGATATTGTTCTGCTGGAACAGCGCATCGTAGATCGGCAGCACGGCACCGCCGGGATAGCCGAAAATCGTGTCCACGCCCTGATCGACCAGCGCCTTGATGACGATTTCCGCGCCTGTCATTTCATGAGCCGCCATGGGTCCGGTCCTTCAAAACTCGAACGTCATGGCCGGCTTTCCGCGGGCCATGACGGTGAAAAGGCTTCTAAAAGCGCGCGCAACCTAGCCGCGCGTCAGGACCGGGTCAACCCCAAATCGTCAATAAACGGCAAGATTTTTGCCATTAGACTTTCCGAATCTTGCGCGGAAAAGGCATTCCACGCAATCATCTGCGTTCTAAGCCATGTTTCCTGCCGTTTCGCATAGGCCCGCGTCTCGGCCTTTCCGGCCGTCGCCGCCTCTTCCAGCCCGATTTCGCCCGCGAGATGCCCGATGAGGGGCCGCAGGCCCAGCGCCTTCATGGCGGGAAGCAGGGGATCGAGGCCGAGCGCGGCCATCGCCGCCGCTTCTTCCAGCGCCCCCTCCTCCAGCATCAGATCGAAGCGAAAGTCGCAGCGCGCCTGAAGCCAGGCCCGGTCCGGCATCAGCATGATTTTCGCGAAAGTACCGCTGACCAGCGGCTCCGGCGGTATCTGCTGCCAGGCACTCAGGGGGCGGCCGGTGGCGCGCGCCACCTCGATGCCCCGCGCGATGCGCTGCCTGTCCGAGGGACGGATGCCGGCGGCGAGCGCCGGATCGGCCTCGGCGAGGAGCGCATGGGCATGAGGCCCGGCATCAGCCACCTCGGCGCGGACAGCGGCGCGAATATCGTCGGGAATGGGCGGAATGGGCGCAAGACCCTCGACCAGCGCCCGGAAATAAAGCCCCGTGCCGCCGACCACGACGGGAACCCGCCCGCGCGCCGCGATCTCGCGCATCTTCGCCGCCGCCAGAACCGCCCAGCGCCCGGCCGAGAGCGGCGCTGCCGCCGCCGTCACGCCGTAAAGATGATGCGGGACCCGCGCTTCGTCGGCCGCAGAAGGCCGCGCCGTCAGCACCCGCATTTCCCGATAAACCTGCATGGAATCGGCGTTGACGATCTCACCGCCGAGCCTTTCGGCAAGCGCAAGCGCCAGCCCCGACTTGCCGCTGGCGGTCGGCCCTGCAATAAGGACGGCTCTGCCGACAGGCTCACTCACTGATGGCTCCGATACGGTTTTCGCGATGAAACATGTACTGACGCTGATAGGCAACAAAGCAACGCCGCTGGCAAGCGCGCATGTGGACGCGGCGCTCGCTGCCCTGCCCTCGCCCGGCGCGCCGGACTGGCTGGCGGCGGACCTCGCCTGCGACATTCCCTTCGACGGCGATCCGGCAAAAGCAGAAGCGGCGGCGCGCAAGGCGCTGGCCGGCGCGAAAATCGACCTGTCGGCGCAAGCCGCCGGCGGACGCCGGAAGAGACTCCTCGTCGCGGACATGGATTCGACCATCATCGGCCAGGAATGTATCGACGAGCTGGCCGCCGAGCTCGGCATCAAGCCGCAGATCGCCGCCATCACCGAACGCGCCATGCGCGGCGAGATCGAATTCGAACCCGCGCTTCGCGAGCGTGTCGGCCTGCTGAAAGGCCTGCCGCTCGAAGCCCTGCAAAAGGTCTATCACGAACGCATCACCGAGACGCCGGGCGCCCGCGCGCTCACCGCAACCATGCGCGCGCATGGCCATGCCTGCGCCCTCGTCTCCGGCGGCTTCACCTTTTTCACCGAGCGCGTCGCCCATGCGGTCGGGTTCAACGTCAATCAGGCGAACAGGCTCATCTTCGTCGACGGCAAGCTGACCGGCGGCATCGCCGAGCCGATCCTCGGCCGCGAGGCGAAGACCGAAGCGCTGGTGAGGCTGCGCGGCGAACTGGGCCTGCACCGCGAAGAGACGCTGGCGGTCGGCGACGGCGCCAACGATCTGGGCATGATCGGCGAAGCGGGACTGGGCGTCGCCTATCACGCCAAGCCCGTGGTCGCGGAAGCGGCGGACGCCCGCATCGACCATGGCGACCTGACGGCGCTGCTATATATGCAGGGCTACAGACGCGAAGAAATCGTGACGGGCCACTGAGGCGCTTCTAGCCGCCGAGGCGCAACGCGACGAAGCGGATTTCGCCGGCAAGCGACAGGCGGAACAGCACCGAGTTGCGCCCCGCTTTTTCTTCCGATTGCACGATCTTCTCGACATCCGCGGCCGACGATACGGGGCGCTGCGCCACCTCGACGATGATCTCTCCCGGACGAATGCCTTTTTCGGCGGCGGCGCTCAAGGGATCGACATCGGTGATGAGGGCGCCCGCCGTTTCCTTCGGCACGCCGAAACGCTGTCGCAGATCGTCGTTGAGATCGGCGAGAGCGAGGCCGAGGACGACGGTCGTTTGCGGCGAGGACCCCGCAGGACCGGGTATCTCCGTAGGCGCCACTTCTTCATCCTCCAGCCGCGCGACCTCGACCTTCCGCGTCAGCGTATCGCCGTTCCGAAAGAGCTGCACGTCCACCGTGGCTCCGATTTCCGCTTCGGCAACGACGCGCGGCAGGTCCCGCATGGTGGAAATGTTCTTGCCGTCGAAGGCGAGGATGATGTCGCCCGGCTCGATGCCAGCCTCGTCCGCGGGGCCGCCGGGGTTCACGCCGGCGACGAGCGCGCCGCGCCCCCGCCCGAGTCCGAGGCTCTCCGCGATTTCCGGCGTCACCGATTGAATGCGCACACCGAGCCAGCCGCGGCGCGTTTCGCCGTACTTCAAAATCTGCGCGACGACAGGCTTCACCGTGCTGGTCGGAACCGCGAAGCCGATGCCGACGGATGCGCCGGAGGGCGAGATGATGGCCGAGTTGACGCCGACAACGCGCCCGCTCATGTCGAACAGCGGTCCGCCGGAATTGCCGCGATTGATGGCGGCATCGGTCTGGATGAAATCGTCGTAATTGCCGGCATGGATATCGCGATTGAGCGCCGAGACGATGCCGGCGGTAACGGAGCCGCCAAGGCCGAAAGGATTCCCGATCGCAATCACCCAGTCGCCGACACGCGCCGTGTTGCTGTCGCCGAGTTCCACGAAGGGAAGCTTCCTGTCGCTCTTGACCTTGAGCACGGCAATGTCGGTTTTCGGATCGGTGCCGGCAACCGTTGCCGGGAGCGTCGTGCCGTCCGTGAACGTGACCTCGATCTTGTCCGCGCCCTCGATCACATGATTGTTGGTGATGACCACGCCGTCGGCGTCGATGACGAAGCCCGAGCCGAGAGACTGCACGCGCTGCGGGCGCGCGCCCTGCTGCTGCTCCAGAAACTCCTCGAAGAAGTCGTTGAGAGGCGAGCCGGGCGGGACGCCCGGAATGGTCATGTCGCCGGGCTGGAGAAGCTGCGAGGTGGAAATATTGACGACGGCGGGGGACAGACGCTCGGCAAGATCGGCAAAACTTTCGGGCGCGGCGCGCGCGAAGGCCGGAACGGCGGAAAACGGGGCGAGGACGGAAATGAGGAGCGCCGCAAAGAAGGTGCCGCGAAAGCCGAAAATAAAGTGCCGCGCCTGTCTCTCGCCGTTCGCCGATGCCATCTATACACGCTCCCCTGGGCCGCTACCCGCCGGACAAGCGGGGTCAGCTTCTATTGTGAGTTCGATTATGGACGAAATGAGGCGCAGATATTAACCGCGCACCAGCCAGACGATGAGAACGCCAAGCGCAAGGGCAACGAGGCCGCCCATTCGCAGCGCCTGATCCGGCTGGGCCGATACGGAAGCGAGCGCCCGCCGCATCGCCCCCGGAAAGGCGGCGTAAAGCGCGCCTTCCAGGGCAATGGCGAGGCCGAGCGCGGACAGAAGCTCAATCAATCCGGCCGCCCTTCACAACGTCAGCGACGGCCGCTTTCGTTACCGAAATAGCGGAAGAATTCGCTGTCGGGCGTCACGACCATGGTCGTGTTGTCGCCTTTCAGCCCTTCCCTGTAGGCTTCCATCGAGCGATAGAAGGCGAAGAACTCCGGGTCCGCCGAATAGGCTTCGGCATAGATGCTGTTGCGCGTCGCGTCGCCCTCGCCTCGGGCAATCTGTGCGTCGCGCTCGGCCTCGGCGACGATGACCGTGACCTCGCGGTCGGCGCGGCTGCGGATGCGCTGCGCTTCCTCGTTACCTTGCGCGCGGATTTCGGCGGCTTCGCGTTCACGCTCCGTCTGCATCCGCTGGAAAATCGCCTGGCTGTTCTGCTCCGGCAGGTCGGCACGGCGGATGCGGACATCGACCACCTCGATGCCGAACTGCTGGGCCGCACCGTTGAACGCCGTCTGGATGCGCTTCATCAGGCCGGCACGATTGTCGCGGACGAGTTCTTCCAGCGTGTGATCGCCGAGCACGTTGCGGAGCGACGACACGAAGTTGGGCTGCAACCTGTTGCTGGAATTACGCGGATCGCCGACGGACTGGTAAAAACGCAGCGAATCCACGATCCGGTAGCGCGCGAAGGCATCGACGACGAGCCGCTTGCGGTCCTTCGCGATGATTTCCTCCGGCGGAACGTTCAGGCTGAGGATGCGCTTGTCGATATAGACAACGTTCTGGATGATCGGCAGCTTCCAGTGAAGTCCCGGCGCCGTGACGACGGCACGCGGATCGCCGAACTGCAGCACGATCGCCTGCTGCGTCATGCCGACGGTGTAAGCGGAAAGATAGGCGATGAGCGCGGCGAGAAGGACGACGACGCCTGCGCCTATGGCAACAGATCTGTTCATCAGCGGCCTCCCGTCATTGTCTGGTTACTATTGCCGGATGAGGCCGGCGCGGCGGACGACGAAGACCGCCCTGCGGGCTTCAGTTCATTGAGCGGCAGATAGGGCAACACGCCCTGCCCGGCGCCGGACTTATCCATCAGCACCTTGTTCATGCCGCCGAACACATCCTGCATGGTTTCGAGATAGATGCGCCGGCGCGTCACGGCTTCGGCCTTCCTGTATTCGTTGTAGATGGAGGTGAAGCGCTTCGCATTACCTTCCGCTTCCGCGACGATCTGCTCGCGGTACGCTTCGGCGGCCTGCGTGATCTGCGCCGCATCGCCTCGGGCGCGCGGGATGACCGTGTTCGCGTAGGTCTGCGCCTGGTTGCGCAGGCGTTCCTGGTCGGCGCGCGCGGCCTGCACGTCACGGAATGCATCGAGCACCTGTGCGGGCGGATCGACCTTCTGCAGCTTTACTTCCGTGATCTCGATGCCGGCGCCGTAGCTGTCCAGCGTCGCCTGCAATCCTTCGCGGACCTGATTCTGCACTTCGTTACGGCCGACGGTCTGCAGCACTTCGATCTTCGACTGGCCGACCGCCTCGCGCATCATGCTTTCGGCGACCGCCTTGATGGCGAGATCGGTATTTTCCACGTTGAACAGGAAATCCGGCGCGTGACCCGCCTTGATGCGCCACTGCACGGAGAAGCTGATATCGACGATATTCTCGTCGCCCGTCAGCATCAGGCTTTCCTCCGGCACCGTGATCGGCGCGCCGCCGGATTGGCGCATGCCGATATCGATGCTGGTGATGTTCGTGACGGCGGGCGTCATCACCGTCTCGATCGGATAAGGGAATTTCAGGTGAAGGCCCGGCGCGGCGGAGCGAACATGTTCGCCGAAGCGCAGCACGATGCCTTCCTGGTTCGTATTGACACGGAAAAACGACGTGTAGGCGATGAGGCCGAGGATCACGAGGCCGACGAGAAAGAAAGGTCCGCGGCTGCCGCCCGTGCCGATGCCGCTGCCCGACCCCGTGCCGCCGCCACCCGGAAATATCTGCCGGAATTTTTCCTGCGCGCGGCGGATCAACTCGTCGAGATCCGGCGGCTGGTTGCCGCCGCCCGATGGACCCTGGCCCCATGGGCCCCGATTGTTGCCGCCTCCGCCACCCTGCCAGCCGCCGCCGCCGTTGTTATTGCTCCAGGGCATCAAAATTCCTTTGATTGCGAAGTGATAGATCGGTTGGAAAGCCTCATACCCGGGTTTATATGACAGAGCCCCACCCCGCGCAACGCGAACCGGACAGAGGGGGCGGTATACCGCACCACCACACGATTTCGTGACCGGCGCGGCGAGAATTCGAAAGAAAAAGCCCATGAATCGCGTAACCCGCGAAGACGTAGCCGCCGCCCTCGCAACCGTGACGGACGAGGAGACCGGCAAGGATGTGATGAGCGCGGGTGTCGTGCAGGGACTGGTCGTCCGCGAGGGCCATGTCGGCTTCTCGCTGGAGGTCGACCCGGCGAAGGGCGCGGCGAAGGAGCCGCTGCGCAAGGCCTGCGAGGACGCAGTGAAGCGGCTGCCGGGCGTGTTGAGCGTGACGGCGGTGCTGACCGCGCATCGCAACGCGCAATCGCCCGCCGCCGCGAAGGGACATTCGCATCCGCACACGCATGAGGCCGGACAACAACACCGCGCGCCGCAAGGCGCCCTCGCCATTCCCGGCGTGAAGAGCATCGTCGCGGTGGCAAGCGGCAAGGGCGGCGTAGGCAAATCGACCGTCGCGGTCAACCTCGCCCTCGCGCTGGCGAAACTCGGCCGCCGCGTCGGCCTTCTCGATGCGGATATTTACGGCCCCTCGATCCCCCGGATGATGGGTATCAAGGGCAAGCCCGAAAGCCGCGACGGCAAGAAACTCATCCCGATAAGGAATTACGGCATCGAGACCATGTCGATCGGCTTTCTCGTCGCCGAGGACACGCCGACGATCTGGCGCGGTCCGATGGTGCAGTCGGCGCTGACCCAGATGATGATGGGCGTCGAATGGGGCGAGCTCGACGTGCTGATCGTCGACATGCCGCCGGGCACGGGCGACGCACAGCTCACCCTGACGCAGCGCGTGCCGTTGACGGGCGCCGTCGTCGTCTCGACGCCGCAGGAAATCGCGCTTCTCGACGCGCGCAAGGGTTTTGCCATGTTCGAGAAGACGCATGTGCCGGTCTTCGGCATCGTCGAGAACATGGCCTATTTCGTCAGCCCCGGCTCGGGCGAGAAGTCCTACATCTTCGGCCAGGGTGGCGCACGGCGGATGGCGGAGACGCTCGGCTGCGATTTCCTCGGCGAAGTGCCGCTGCATATGACGATCCGCGAGACGTCGGACAGCGGCGAGCCTGTCGTCGCGACCGCGCCGGACAGCGAGGAGGCGAAGCCCTTCATCGAAATCGCGAAGCGCGTCGCCGCGCATCTCGACAAGGCGCTCGGTGCCGGCGCGCGCAAGGCGCCGGCCATTTCCATCGAAGAGTGAAAAGGAAACGGCCGGCCCGTTGCCGGACCGACCGTTCCGATCGTCAGGCTGAAGGTTCAGCGGCCGGCAACAAGCGTCGCCGTTTCCTTCGAGCCGTCGGGCGCCGTCAGTTCCCAGCTGTCGCCCACATTGCGGGCTTCGGCGGGAACGCAATAGGGCTGCTCGCCGCCGAGGAAGCAGGCCGTATCGCCCTCGACCGTGTACTTGCCTTCCGCCGTGCTGCCGTCCGGCAGCTTCTGCGAATAGCTGCCGCCCACGTCGATGAACACCGAGCGTTCACCGGCCGCACCCGACACTTTCACGGTATTGCCATAGAAATTCGCAAACGGATCGGCGAGAGCCGCTCCGGAAAACGCAACCAACGCAACGAGTACACTGAACAAAAGGCGCATTTCTTATTCTCCCTGATTTTAAACGATCGCCGTGTACCCCAAAGGCCGCGCATGGTTGCACGGCCTTTGTGATGGTTAAAGATACGTTCCGCTGCCGGAACATATCGGAACTGTCATTTATTGAGGAAGTTCAGCGGCAAGCCGGCTACCGGCCAGTCCGTGGAGACGAGCCGCCCGCTGGATGAGAGCGTGATGTAGGCCGTCTTGAGATCCTTTCCGCCGAAACAGATATTCGTGGTGATGAAATCGTCCGTCGGCGTATGGGTGATCTTCGAACCGTCGGGCGAAAAGGTCGTGATGCCCGCGTTGAAAATCGTCGCGACGCAGATATTGCCTTCGGCATCGACCGCGAGACTGTCGAAGAAGCAGAGCTGCGGACCGGAACCGACAAAGCGGCCGGGCAGCGGGCCGGGATTGGGCGCCACTTCACCCGGACCCTTGATGTCGAAGGCCCAGAGACGGCCCGGAATGGTGTCGGCGACATAAACCGTCTTCTCGTCGGGCGACAGGCCGACGCCGTTCGGCGAGGTGATCGGAAAGACGACTTCCTTGATGAACGAGCCGTCGATTTTTGCGTAGTAGAGACCGCCGCGATCCTGCGTGCGGCCGCGCCCCTTGCCGAGATCGGTGAACCAGAAGCCGCCCGACTTGTCGAAGACGATGTCGTTGGGCCCGTTCAGCGGAATGCCGTTGCACTCCTTGTAGAGTACCTTGAACTCGCCGGTCTTGAGATCGACACGCTCGATGCGGCCGCCGGAATAGTCGGCAGGTGCGTCGCCCGGCACAAGCGCGCCGTTGACCTCGTGGAATTCGAAACCGCCGTCGTTGCAGACGTAGCAGGCGCCGTCCGGCCCGATGGCCGCGCCGTTCGGTCCGCCGCCAAGCTCCGCGATCACCTCGGCTTTTCCCGCCGCCGTGACGCGCGTCAGCGTGCCGCGCGCGATCTCGACGAGCACGATGCTTCCATCCGGCATCGCGATCGGGCCTTCCGGAAACTTCAGGCCGTCGGCAATGAGTTTCATCTCCGCCATTTTATCCTCCCTGTTTTTATTGTCTGTTCTTGTTGGGCCGCATTCTGTCAACGCCCGCGCGCCTTCGCAATGGCGCGGCGAAGAAAAGCGGCCGCCTTGTCCGCCGCCTCGATGCCGGTGACATGGGCGCCCTGCACGGTGGAAAACCAGTCGGCCGAGACGGCCTCGCCCGCGAGGAAGAACCGTTCGTTCACCGGCTTGGCCAGCACCGCGCGCCGGTGCGCCTCGCCGGGCAGCGCGCATGAATAGGCGCCGAGCGTGTGCGGATCGGTCGTCCACGCGGTCGCGGCGATGCCGGTCAGCTCCTTGAAGATGCCGGTGCCGAAAATGTCGCCGAGCGCCGTGCGCGAAAAATCGACCATCTCCGCCTCCCCCGCCCGCTCGAGATTGGCGGCAAGATCGCCGCCGAGATAGGCGATGGCGAGCTCCGAACCGAAGGGCCTGATCTGGAACGAGCAGGCGGGCCGCGCCGCGTCGCGCTCATCCATGAAGCTCACATAGCTCGTGTCCGGAAGACCGAATATGTCGCGGCGGAAATGGAACGCCACCTTGTTGGCATTGCCGGTCGGCACGCCCGCAAGCGCGGCCTGCACCGCGTCCGGCAACGCGGGCGTGAAACGGATCGAGCCGGATGCAAGCACATTGGTCGAAACCGTGACGATGAGGCTGCGCGCCCGCACCGTTCCGCGCGGCGTGTCGAGCGCGATGTCGCCGCCGCTCGTATCGATGGCCGTCACGGGTGTCGAAAGCTCCACGGGAAGTCCCGCATAACGCGCCTCGAGAAGCGCGCCATAGCCCCGCTCCAGCGGCCAGTTCGCCTCGGTGTCGCGATAGGCTGCAATATCCGCTGTCGATATTTCGCTCGGCGGCAGGCCGGATATGGCGGTGAAGATGTGATGCACCATGCGCCGCCAGCGCGACGACGTGTCGATCGCGTCGGAGACGGCGACGTCCCTGCCCTCCGCGCCCGCCGCCGCCGCGCGGTCCATCGCCGTTTCGAACTCTTCGCGATAACCGCGCCATTCGGCCGGACCGCCCCAGCCATGGCCGAGATGGAAGCGCCCGTCGAAGGGCCGCGGGCGCGCCAGATAAGGATGGCCCAGTTCCTCCGCGATACGCGTCAGCGGATTGACGTCCGCCGAATGAAGCCAATGGGCGCCTCGATCCCATACCGCGCCGAGACTTTCCCTGTCGGTGAAGACACGGCCGCCGATGCGCGACTTCGCCTCGAACACAAAAACGGACAGGCCCAGTTCGTCGGCGCGCCGTGCGGCGGCAAGGCCGGCCGCGCCTGCGCCGACAATCGCGACGTCCACGGTCCTCATGAGAGATGCCGGGCGTGAAACTCCAGATGGTCGCCGATAAAGGTCTGGATGAAATAGTAGGAATGATCGTAGCCGGCGTGACGGCGCAACGTGAGTTTCTGGCCATGCGTCGCGCAGGCATCCTCGAAGAGTTCCGGTTTCAGTTGCTCTTCGAGAAAATTGTCGGCCAACCCCTGGTCGATCAGAATGTCCTCGAAATGACCGACCGCGCTGCCGCTCGTCATCAGCGCCGACGCATCATGCGCGGCCCATGCGGATCGGTCCGCGCCGAGATAGGCGGTGAAAGCCTTTTCGCCCCACGGGCAGCGGGTGGGCGAGACGATGGGCGCGAAGGCGGACACCGACCGGTAGCGATCGGGATATTTGAGCGCCAGCGTCAGCGCGCCGTGGCCACCCATGGAATGGCCTGTAATGCTTTGACGTTCGCCGTCGACCGGAAAATTGTCGCGCAGGGCGGCGGGAAGATCGCGCGCGATATAGGTCTCCATGCAGAAATGCGGCGCCCATGGCTTCTCGGTCGCATCGATATAGAAGCCGGCGCCTTGCCCCAGATCGTAGGCCGGATCGTCGGCAACGCCGTTTCCGCGCGGGCTCGTATCCGGCGCGATGAGGGCAAGACCGAGTTGGGCCGCCTTGCCGTAAGCGCCGGCCTTGAAGGTGAAGTTTTCTTCCGTGCAGGTGAGCCCCGCGAGAAAGGTGACCGCCGGGAACGGGCCCTTCCCTTCCGGCACGAAGATGGAAAAACGCATGGGCGTGCCCGTCGCCGCCGACTGGTGACGGCAAATGCTTACCGTGCCGCCGAAGCAGCGATGGGTTTCCAGCGTTTCCACTGTCATCAATAAACCACCACCGAGCGGATTGACTTGCCCTCGTGCATGAGGTCGAAGCCCTTGTTGATGTCTTCAAGCGGCAGCGTGTGCGTGATGAGGTCGTCGATATTGATCTTCCCGTCCATGTACCAGTCGACAATCTTCGGCACGTCGGTGCGGCCGCGTGCGCCGCCGAAGGCAGACCCTTTCCAGACGCGGCCCGTGACGAGCTGGAACGGCCGCGTCGAGATTTCCTGGCCCGCGCCCGCAACGCCGATGATGACGCTCTCGCCCCAGCCGCGATGGCAGCACTCCAGCGCCTGCCGCATCGTGTTCACATTGCCGATGCATTCGAAGCTGTAATCCGCGCCGCCGCCCGTCAGTTCCACGAGATGGCCGACAATATCGCCCTTGATCTCTTTCGGGTTCACGAAGTGCGTCATGCCGAATTCGCGCGCGAGGCTCTCGCGCGACGGATTGATGTCGACACCGACGATCATGTTGGCGCCGACCATCTTGGCGCCCTGAATGACATTGAGACCGATACCGCCGAGACCGAATACGACGACATTGGCGCCCGGCTCCACGCCCGCCGTGAAGATGACGGCGCCGATGCCCGTGGTCACGCCGCAGCCGATGTAGCAGATCTTGTCGAAAGGCGCGTCCTTGCGGACCTTCGCCAGCGCGATTTCCGGCAGCACTGTGTAGTTCGCGAAAGTGGAGCAGCCCATGTAATGCAGCACAGGCTTTCCCTTCCAGGAGAAGCGGCTGGTGCCGTCCGGCATCACGCCCTTGCCCTGTGTGGCGCGGATCGAGGTGCAGAGATTGGTCTTGTGGCTCGTGCAGCTTTTGCACTCGCGGCATTCGGGCGTGTAGAGCGGGATCACATGGTCGCCGACCGCAAGCGACTTCACGCCCGCGCCCACTTCAACCACGACGCCCGCGCCTTCATGTCCGAGGATCGCCGGAAACGCACCTTCGGGGTCTTCGCCGGACAGCGTGAAAGCATCGGTATGGCAGATACCGGTGGCCTTGATTTCGACCAGCACCTCGCCGGCTTTCGGCCCCTCAAGCTGCACCGTCTCGATTTCGAGCGGTTTGCCCGCTTCGAATGCCACCGCCGCACGCACGTCCATATGTCGTCTCCGTCTGGGAAAGCCGCAAAAATGCCAAGGCGCGCATTGTGGGACGCCCGGACGCGAAACTCAATCGCGGCGGCTTTCAAAACGGAGAGCGATTTCCCAAACGGGAAGTATCAGTTCCCGGCGAGCCAGGCATCGCCTTCCATGTGCAGCGTTGCAAGTTGGGGGCTTTTGTCCAGCACGGTGGTCTTCGAAAGTTCGACACCGCCCTTGTCGAGACTGGACGCAAGGAATCTCAATTCCGCCGGATAGCGGTCGAGCCCCTCGAAGAATGCCTCCGGCAGCGCGGGGCGGTCCACGGGATCGGTACGATCCTTTTCATAAACGGCGGTCCGTTTCAGTATCCTCCACACGCCATCCCGCTTTTCGATGCGATCGATGAACCGCGCATAAGAGGTCGTATCGACTTCACCGAACGGCGTCTTCGCGCGGACCATGATGGTGATATTGACTTCGCTCAACGCGCGGTCCCCGTCGATCCTGATCCGCGGCACACCGATATAATGCTTGAGCAGCGCGCGATTGCTCTTCGCGAGGTTTTGCGATGCCGCGACGAAGCCCTTGTGCGGCCCGTCGAACCAGCTCAACGAAATGGTGCCCTCGTCGTGAAAGGTTGCGCCAAGTTCGCTCCACGCTTCCTGGTCGCGATAAAATGCCCAGTTGTTGACGAGATCGGCGATTTCGGCGCTTGCATCGTTCACGGCGGAATTTTCCTTTCCTGTTTCGCCCTCCCAACAACCGGCGAGCACGAGCGAAAAAAGAAGAACTGCAATTTTTTTCATGGAAGCCCCGGGCGGCGAACGTCGCGCGAAGTATGGGGCGCAGGCTCGCGCAACTCAATTGCACGGGCAACCAACTGACTGATCGTCAGAAGCGCCTGGCGTCAGCCGCGCCGCTCAAGGAGGACAAGGGAATAATCCGCGCTGTCCTTCTCGCCTGCCTTGTGACGCTCGCGCGAAACTTCGCGCCAATGCGCCGCGTCAAAGGCAGGGAAACTGACATCGCCTTCCGGAGCCGCATGGACTTCGGTGATGTAGAGCCGCGTCGCGTCATCGAACATTTCTGCGTAAAGCTGCGCGCCGCCGATCACCATGATTTCGTCCGCGCCGCTCGCGGCGGCCAGCTCGCGCCCTCGCGCGAGCGCGGCCTCCGCCGAATGCACGACTTCCGCCCCTTCCGCCCGATACCCCGCATCGCGCGTCACGACGATGTTGGGACGGCCCGGCAAGGGCTTTCGTGGCAGCGACTCCCATGTCTTGCGGCCCATGATGACCGGCTTGCCCATGGTGATGCGCTTGAAAAACGCCATGTCGCCTGAAAGCCGCCACGGCAGCGCGTTGTCGCGGCCGATGACGCCGTTATCCGCGATGGCGACGACATAGGAAACATGCATGGTCACGCGGCCACCTCGACGTCACGCAGGGACGAGAAACCCGGCGTGCGCATCGCTTCCGGGTCGAGCGGCCGGATGCTGACAAGAATCGCGAACATCGCAAAGGCGGCGAGCAGCAGCACCGCGATCGTCAGCCCGAAGAGCAGCATCCGCTGCCGCGTGCGCATCAGACGGCGACTGGCGCGGCGATATGCGGATGCGCCTCGTAGCCTTCGAGCCGGAAATCGTCATAGGTGAAGTCGAAGAGGCTCTTCACATCCGGATTGATGTGCATGACCGGCAGCTTTTTCGGCTCGCGCGCGAGCTGCTTGTCCGCCTGCTCCAGATGATTGAGATAAAGATGGGCGTCGCCGAAGGTGTGGATGAATTCGCCCGGCTTCAGCCCCGTCACCTGCGCCACCATCATGGTGAGGAGCGCATAGGACGCGATGTTGAACGGCACGCCGAGAAAGATGTCCGCCGAACGCTGATAGAGCTGGCAGGAGAGCTTGCCCTCCGCGACATAGAACTGGAACAGGCAATGGCAGGGCGGCAGCGCCATGCTGTCCACATCCGCCACGTTCCACGCCGAAACGATGAGCCGGCGCGAATCCGGGTTGGTCCTTATCTGTTCGACGAGATTTCTGATCTGATCGATCTTGCCGCCGTCCGGCGTTGGCCATGAGCGCCACTGATGCCCGTAGACGGGGCCAAGCTCGCCGTTCTCATCCGCCCAGTCGTCCCATATGCTGACGCCGTTCGCCTTCAGGTAGCGGATATTCGTGTCGCCCGCGATGAACCAGAGCAACTCGTGGACGATCGACTTCAGGTGCAGCTTTTTCGTCGTGACGAGCGGAAACCCGTCCGCCAGATCGAAGCGCATCTGGTGGCCGAAAATGCTGCGCGTACCCGTGCCCGTGCGGTCGGTCTTGGTGACGCCCGTGTCGCGCGCCTTGCGCATGAGGTCGAGATATTGCTGCATCGGCTGGTCCTGAGATTCGGTCCCCCAGTCTAGCCGGAGGGGCCGCGTCCCGCCACCGCCCGCCCGGCGGGCCGTGACGATATCCACAATATGGATGCGAGAATGACAAAAGCGTGAGAACCACCGGAAAATATGGCGGTTCGCCGCCTGCTCCGCCAGAATGCGCGGCAAGAAATAAGATGGGGGAAACAATGAAACGCATCCTGATCGGCGCCGGCGGCGTTCTGGTCATCCTGCTGGTGGCGGCTCTCGCGCTTCTGCCGGGGGTGCTCGAGGGGCAGATCAACCGTATCGTCGAGCACGAACCCTATGCGGTTGCCCCCGAGGCGACGGCGCGGCATGGCGAACTGGCCGTGGTGGACCTTCACGCCGACACGCTGCTCTGGGCGCGTGATCCGCTGGAACGGGCGAGCCGCGGCCATGTCGACCTGCCCCGCCTCGTCGACGGCAATGTGACCCTCCAGGTTTTCTCTGTCGTGACGAAGGTGCCGCGCGACCAGCGTTATGTTGGCACCAGTGGCGACAGCGACGTCATCACGCTCCTCGCCATGGTGCAGCGCTGGCCCGCGCGAACATGGGACAGCCTCCTGGAACGCGCGCTCTATCAGGCCGGGAAGCTGCACCGCGCCGAAGCGGCGGCGCCGGACGAGCTGAAGATCGTGCGGACGGCCGCCGATATCGACGCCCTTCTCACCCTGCGCGGTGACGGCAAACGGCCCGTCGGCGGGCTGCTGGCGACGGAAGGCTCGCACCCGCTCGAAGGCAGGCTCGAAAACATCCAGCGTCTCTACGATGCGGGCTACCGGATGATGGGCCTCACCCATTTCTTCGACAACGAACTCGGCGGCTCGCTGCACGGGCTCTCCGGCGAAGGATTGACGGATTTCGGGCGCGATGCCGTCCGCGAGATGGAGCGGCTCAATATCGTCGTCGACCTCGCCCATGCCTCTCCGGCCGTGGTCGAGGATACGCTTGAAATCGCAACGCGGCCGGTCGTGATCTCCCATACCGGCATCAAGGGCGCCTGCGACAGCCCCCGCAATATCGAGGATGCGCTGATG
Source organism: Parvibaculum sp. (assembly GCF_030694575.1). Taxonomy (GTDB): domain Bacteria; phylum Pseudomonadota; class Alphaproteobacteria; order Parvibaculales; family Parvibaculaceae; genus Parvibaculum. Next base: position 72,230 of record NZ_JAUYUS010000016.1, on the reverse strand, counting down.
AAGCGCGTGACGGACGCGGGCGGGCTCATCGGCATCGGCTACTGGAAAGGCGCCGTTTGCGACCCCGCTCCCGCCGAGGTGGTGAAGGCGATCCGCTATGCGATCGACTTCCTGGGCGTCGACCACGTGGCGCTCGGTTCCGATTACGACGGCGCGGTGCCCGTCGCCTTCGATACATCGGAACTGGCCGTTCTGACGGCGGAAATGCAGAAAGCGGGTTTTCGGGACGAGGAAATCGCCAAAGTCATGGGCGGTAATGCTCTTCGCTTCTTGCGCGAGCAATTGCCCAAGGGCTGAGTCAGGCGGCGGCGGGCAGGTAGCGGAAACGTCCGGTCACCGGGAACCGCGTCAATGTGTCGGCATATTCGACGCCATTGCCGAAGTTATGGATGACGAGCGGGCGCGGTGTCCCCGGAACGGGCCTGTCCGATACGATGGAGATATGCGGCAGCTCGCCCGCAATCATCTGCGTGACGAGATCGCCGGGTTGCAACGTCTCACGCGCGGCAAGCGTCGCGCCCTTCCGCACGAAGAAGGTCATCAGGTTCAAGACGCGGCGGTGGTCGATGCTCGTATCGGGCCCGGTCAGCCCCCATTTGGCGGGATAGACCGAAAAATTCTTCTGCATGTCCTCATGGACCAGGCTCTGAAAGTCGAGACCGAGCGCCGCGCGATAGGCTCGAATGACGACATCCGTGCAGACACCGCGCTCCGGTTCGATATCGCCGCCCGGATAGCCGATCTTGCGATAGGTGCCGTCATAAATGGTCGTGACGCCGATCTGGGCGTGGGCGGCGGCTACAAGCCGCGCCGCCGGTGGCGAGGGCGCAATGAGGTGGTCCGGCCGAAGGAGCGGCAGAACGGCGACCCCGAAGAGCATCTGGCGGCGCGATATCATGCCATTCCCCTGAAGGCCCTGATTTTGAGGTTTAAAACCGCAGGATTGCAACTATATTACAAAGGTCGGCGATCTCGCCGACTATGGCGATAAACGGATTGTGCAATAAACCATTCGGACCCGGGGGCGGTACCCGGCGCCTCCACCAAATTTCCCCTGTCGCGGCAGGGACCTTGGGGGCGAAACAGGATCGACGAGGGTGTAAAGACAGTCTTTTTGCCCGGCATGGTTCCGCCGTCATCGGGCCGTTTTATAGTTGCCAACGACAACTATGCTGAGGCACGTCTCGCTGCTTAATGCAGTGCGATGTCTTCAAATCAAGTCCTTATCTTTAGCCGGATAAGGCGGGGTTCGGGGGCACCTGGCAACAGAAGCCCCCACTTTTTTGCCTGCACCGCCGCAGGGGTGGCCAAGCCGGTGTCGCGAGCGCCACAAACAGAAAATCTCTTGGGCAAAGCGGCCGGCGGCATGGATTTAAGCGTTAAACGCTGATTGAATCTCCCCGGGCGGCAATTCCCGCCTCGACGTTCCACGGAGCATTGATTTTGGCCGAAGACCTGATGCGATACGACATGCTGGCGCAGGATGCCCTCCGGGGTGTGGTGCGCCGCGCGCTGAAGATCGCACGCGACGAGGGCCTGCCCGGCGAGCATCATTTCTACATCTCGCTCCGCACGGACGCACCGGGCGTCGAGGTCTCGGAAAAGTTGCGCAAGCAATATCCCGAGGAAATCACCATCGTACTCCAGCACCAGTTCTGGAATCTGGAGGTGAACGACGAACGCTTCTCGGTCGATCTCACCTTCAACAAGATTCCCGAACGCCTCGTCGTGCCCTTTTCGGCCGTCCAGGGTTTTTTCGATCCGAGCGTGCAATTCGGACTGCAGTTCCAGGTACAGGGCGTGAGCAGCGGGACGAATGTCGCCGAGGACAAGGCAGGCGTCGCGGCAACGGAGGCCTCGAAGCCCGAAGAACCTGCCCCGCCCGCGGGCGACGTCGTCAGCCTCGACGCCTTCCGGAAGAAGTAGCCCCGGCATCGATCGCGGCGGCCGCGCCTTGGCGGCCCCGGCCCCCCGTGCTAAATCAGCGCCCATCCGAATTTCTCGCCGGTCGAGCCGGCGGCAAGCCCCGCTGGAGCGCGACCTCATGGCCAACACACCCAAAACCCGCACCGAGACCGACACCTTCGGCCCCATCGAGGTCGCCGCCGACAGATACTGGGGCGCGCAAGCCGAACGCTCGCGCGGCAATTTCAAGATCGGCTGGGAAAAGCAGCCGCTCCCCGTGGTCCGCGCGCTCGGCATCGTGAAGCGCGCCGCCGCGGAAGCGAATATGGAGCTTGGCCGGCTCGATCCGAAGATCGGTGAGGCCGTCGTGAAAGCCGCGCAGGAAGTGATCGAGGGCAAGCTCGACGAACACTTCCCCCTCGTCGTCTGGCAGACGGGCTCCGGAACCCAGTCCAACATGAACGCGAACGAGGTGATCTCCAACCGCGCCATCGAAATCATGGGCGGTGAGATGGGTACGAAGAAACCGGTTCACCCGAACGATCATGTGAACATGAGCCAGTCGTCGAACGATACCTATCCGACGGCCATGCATGTCGCCTGCGCGGAGGAAATCCACCACCGCCTCCTGCCCGCCCTTCAGAAGCTGCGCAACGCGCTGAACGACAAGGCGCAGGCCTGGAACCACATCATCAAGATCGGCCGCACCCACACGCAGGATGCGACGCCGCTGACGCTCGGGCAGGAATTCTCCGGCTACACCGCGCAGGTCGAGAACGGCATCGCGCGCATCGAACAGACGCTGCCGAAGCTGATGGAACTCGCGCAGGGCGGCACCGCCGTCGGCACAGGCCTCAACGCGCCCGTCGGCTTCGCGGAAAAGGTTGCCGACAAGATCGCCGCGATCACGCATCTCCCGTTCAAGACCGCCCCGAACAAATTCGAAGCACTGGCCGCGCATGACGCCATGGTTTTCAGCCATGGCGCGATCAATACGGTTGCCGCCTCGCTCTTCAAGATCGCGAACGACATCCGCCTGCTCGGCTCCGGCCCGCGCTCGGGCCTCGGCGAATTGTCGCTGCCGGAAAACGAGCCCGGCTCGTCGATCATGCCGGGCAAGGTGAACCCGACGCAGTGCGAGGCGATGACGCAGGTTTGCGTGCAGATCTTCGGCAATCATGCGGCCCTCACCTTTGCGGGCAGCCAGGGCCATTTCGAGCTGAACGTCTACAACCCCGTCATGGCCTACAACTTCCTCCAGTCCGTGCGTCTGATGGCGGATGCGGCCGTGAGCTTCACCGACAATTGCGTCACCGGCATCGAGCCGCGCGAAGACAACATCAAGGCGGCGCTCGAACGCTCGCTCATGCTCGTCACAGCGCTCGCGCCGAAGATCGGCTACGACAACGCCGCGAAGATCGCCAAGACCGCACACAAGAACGGAACGACGCTGCGAGAGGAAGCGGTCGGCGGCGGTTACGTCACCGACGAGGAATTCGACGCGGTAGTCCGCCCCGAAAAGATGATCGCTCCGGAATAGTCATGAGCGCCGGCGAAACAGGTGAAATCAAACGGTCCGTGACCATCGCCGGTCATCGGACCAGCATTTCGCTTGAACGGCCGTTCTGGGATGCGCTGAAGGAGCTCGCCTGCACCGAGAAAACATCCGTGAACGAACTCGTGCGGCGCATCGATACAAAACGCGGAGGTCAGGGAAGCCTTTCCTCCGCGATCCGCCTCTACGTTCTGGATGCCCTGCGCAACAGGGCGAATACCGCCTGCGCCCCCCGCGACTGATTCAATTCGCAATCGACGGGCGCGGCAACGGCACGGCCGCCGCGGTGCCCTGAGGCAGATCCATCAGATCGCGCAAGTCCTGCGGGACGTCGGCACCCGATTCCCGGACGCTCTCGGCGAGCACGCGCCGGGCTACGAAATTCTGCAGCTCCAGCGTGTTCGTTTCCACATTCATGTAGCTGGGCCGCCCGGCCGCCGCGATGGAAAACGCAGGCGCGCCGGAAGGCTCATCCGGTTTCACGGTCAGACCGGCGCTCGACACGAGCCGGGGCAGATCGTAAAGCGCGGTAAGCTTCGCCGTACCGCCTTCAAGCGACACTTGATCGTCTGCGAACCGCAGCACCCCATCCTCCACGATGAACTCACCGCCGATGTCGCGTGCCTCCGTCGCACCTGTCCGCAGGTTCTCTTCGACGACGTCCGAAAACCCGTCGATGGATTTAAGCTTCGTCAGCGCGGTGCCGAACCCGGCAACATCGAGCGGCCTGAACGCAGCGTCGGAAACGCCGATCGTACCGACACCGCTGGTCGAGGAGACGAGCGCCAGCCAGCTTCGCCCCTGCCCCTGCAATTGGGCAGTGAGATCGAAACGGCCGCTCCCGGGCGTGGCACCGAATGCAGCGCCGAACGCGCGGGCTATATCCGCTTTCTCGACGGTCACTGTAAGTCCGATGCCGGGCTCACCCGTTCCACCCTCGATGCGAGCGCCGATGGAAGCGCGACCGCCGGCAAAGCCCCCGGTAAAAGGCGACGCCGTAAGAACGCCGTGCGAAACGGCAATATGAGCAGCGGCATCGACGATGGACAACGTGCCCAGCGAAACCCGCTCGGCCTTTACGTCTACACCTCCGTCGAAAGCGGCGAGCGGCGACCAGTCCAGTGCGGACACGGGCCAGATATCGCCGCCGTCTTCCTCGTTCATCGCAAGCGAGGTCAGGTCGATCCTGTTCGCTTCCAGCGTGCCCGAAACGGAAGGCAGCTTTCCTTCCGCGCCGGCGCGCCAGCCTGCGGTGCCCGAGAGACGGAAATTCCCCGCCACGCTTTCGAAACCTTTGAGCGCCAGGCTTTCCTTGTCCCAAACCACATCCGACGAAAAGACAAAGCCGGGGCCGGATGCCTGCTGGCCCACCCATGCCGCGAGCGCGGCCGGCGCACCGAAAGCACCAAGCGCATGCATCACACCCGACGCCGCGATTTCGGCTCGACCGGTGAATCGCAATGCTTCGAATGGATCGGCCACCTCCCCCCGCGCGGTCAGTGTCGTGCCGTTCACGTTGGCGCGAAAATTGGTGTCGTAAGTCCCGTTCTTGCCGCCGGTGAGCTGCAGAGCGACCGCGCCTGTCCCCGTGAGATCGGGCCGTGGCGACAGGCCGAGTTGTTCGAGCAGGATACGGCCATCGTCATTCGTTGCGTTCGCGATGATATCGAGACCATCGAGACCGCCCGACGTTTCATGCCGCCGCTTCACAACGCCGTCCACGCGGCTGCCGCGAACCGTTCCCTGCAACGTCAATGTATCGACCCGCGCCTGGCTGTCGTCGGCCTCGCCCGATGCGCCGGTAAAAAGCAGATCGACCGGACCTTCGACATCGGGCACGTCGAATCCGCCGAGCCCGAGGAGACCTCCGAAGCGTTCCGCCTGAACGGTACCGGTAAAGTTCCCCTTCACGTCGTCGCGCTTGCCCGTCACCACGCCGTCGAGTTTGCCCGAAAACGAAAGGCGCGCGCCCGCAATATCCACAACATCGAGCCTGGCGACGGTGAGCGTCCCTGCATCGAGCGACATATCGGCGCCAACGCCCCGCATCGTCTTTTCGAAAGCAGTGAGGCGTTCGGCGTCGAGGGCGAGGTCGACGTCATGCGCGGCGAGAAAGACGAGAGGATCGTTTTCCTTCGGCAATAACGCGATAAGGGGATCTGCGTCGAACTCCTCTATATCGAGCCTGACGTCGAGACCGGGTCGCGCCTTCGATGAGCGATAGACAATCGCGCCACGGAGCGCAGGCGTTGCCGGCAGGTTACGTGCATAATCGGCAACGAGGTTGCTCACCGCAACTTCCTGCGGCGTGATGCGCAACGTCGCGCTGGCGGCAAACGGACTGCCGCGCGGGGTAGCCTGGGCGCCGTTTCCGTTTTGCGCGAGCGACGAGAGCCAATGTGAAAACGCCGCAATATTGCCGCTCTCCACCTGGGCGACACCGTCGAAGCGCGGACCGTCGTCAAACTGTGCAAGCCTGCCCGAAAGCGCGAATTGCGTCGCGCCGCCGAGTTCGCCTTGCGCCGTCTCGACGGCGAGGATGCCGTCGCGCAACGAAAGATTGAGCGCCGCGTCGCGAATGAGCGCGTTGCGAACCATAAGCGTGCCGGCCTCGACCTGGGCACTGCCGTCCACCCAGGCGGGCACGGGAAGCGAAAGCAGCATCGAGACAAGGCTTTGCTCGCTGCCCTCCTCATCGCCAACCCCGATCCTGTCGAGCAGCGGATCGAGCGTGAAGTTCTCGGCGGCAAGCTGCAACGAGAAAGTAGACGACTGGTCCCAGCGCGCTTCCGCCGAACCGCGCAGAGACGTTCCTTCCGCCGTAACCGAAAGATTGCGCAAGCTCGCGCGGCGGGCGTTGAGTACCATCCCCGCATCCATCCTGACAGGCGCGATTTTCCCGCCATCCGTTTTCGCCGACGCGGATCCGATTTCGAGCCGGCCATTGCCGTCGAGCCGCGCTGCCATGGAAAAATTCGTCGCGACGCCGGAGAAGAGGAATTTGAGCGGATAGTCGAGCGTCTCCACTTCCGCTGTCACCCGGAAAGCTTTGTTCGCGGCAAAGTTTCCCAGACCGATACGCAGCGCCACGGGCACCCCGCCGATATTCGCCTCGAGTTCCGAACGCAGCGGACCGAGCAACGATGTCGCGATGACTTCGCCCTGAACCTGCTGCGCCTTCCAGCTACGGCCGTTCACGCGGTTCCGGTAGTTGATCGTGCCGTTTTCGAAACTCGCTTTTTCCAGGCTTATGGATTCTAGCGAGAACATGCCCTCTTCCGGCACGCGGCCGGCAAAGTCCAGTCCACGCCAATTGACGGTGCCGTCGGGGAGAACCTCGAGATTGATCTGCGGTCGCACGATCCGGACGCGCGTGATCTGCACATCGCCACTCAGAAGCGGCGCAAGCGCCATCTCCGCGTCGATCTCGTCGAAGCTCGCGAAATGGGGGACGGAAGGCAGCGAACTCGTGTCCGGATCGTTGCCAATTCTGATTTTTCCGAGCGTCAGATGCGGCGCGGGAAGAATCCGAAAACGGATATCGCCATCGATGCTGACAGGCCGCCCGGCAACCTCGGAAGCCTGTGCCTCGATACCCGCACGGAATTGATTCCAGTCCACGAGCCCCGGACCGACCAGTGCCGCGAACAGCAAAATGACGAGGAGGCCCGCGATGTAGGTCAGTATCGAATTCAAAAGTATCTCCAGCTCTCAAAGCCAGAGGCGGAACGGCCTCGCACGGGTTTCCGGCGATCCGCCTTTTGGCCTAAGCTCGCGGGCGTACAAGGGCGACTGTTTCGCTGTACAGCCAATGGCAGGCAAATTATGGCTTCGGATGGCGGAAATATAGTTAATTTGTCGTCTTTCAGGAAAATGTCGCGCGAGGAGAAAAAGCGCGCGGCAAAAAAGCAGAAGGACGAACAAGCGGCGGCGAACCGCGTTCGCTTCGGCCGCACCGGCGCGGAAAAGAAGATCGCGAAACTCGATCGCGAGCGCATCCTTCAGGACCATGAAGGCAAACGGCGCGACCGCACCGGAGAAGGCAATGCCGATGGCGAAGACGAGGACGGCGGCACGTCGTCCTAGCCACGGGGCAGCTCTCTTCCAGCGTCGGGGTCCCCTGCCGCGCGCATCCGGCGCTTCGACCTGCGCAAAGAAAATTCAATTAAATCAATCAATTAGCCTACCCCTCTTGACCTCAAGCGCTTTCCGAATTAATAACTGACTAGTCAGTTATTAATTTCATACGATTTGGCAGGGCGCGATCGAGACGATGAACACTTCCTCCAGCGAGCAGAAATGGCAGCGGCGAAAGGAAGACCGGCCTGCCGAAATCATGACGGCGGGCCTCCGGATTTTCGCGGACCGGGGCTTCGCCGCGACGCGGCTCGAGGACGTGGCGGAAGCGGCGGGCGTCAGCAAGGCGACGATCTATCTCTACTTCGCCAGCAAGGCGGAACTCTTTGCCGCCATCGTCCGCGACATCGCGGTGCCCCGCTTCGACGAGATCGAAAAACTGCTCGACGCTTATGACGGACCGAGCGCCGACCTTCTCTCATTCGTGATGGACCGGCTGCGCGACATCGCCACGACGACTCAACTCCCCGCGCTGGCAAAAATCATTCTCGCCGAGTCGCACAATTTTCCCGAGATCCGCGCCTTCTACCGCGACCACATCATCCTGCGCGGCTTCGGCAATCTTTCGCGCATCCTTCACCGCGGCATCGAGCACGGCGAATTCCGCCCCTGCAATGTCGAGGCAGCCGTCCAGAGCATCATCTTCCCGATCCTCATGAACGCGCTCGCGCGAAATACCTTCGGCGAACTTCCGCAACTCGATCCCGACGGCTTCTTCGCCGCCCATGCGGAGTTCGTTATGCGCGGCCTCGCCGCGAACAGGGAGGCGTAGACGATGCGCCTCCATTCCCTCCTGTTCGCGAGCGCGGCCGCGCTCCTTCTCACCGCCTGCGACGAGCACCCGAAGGATACGTGGCAAGGCTATGCTGAAGGCGAGTATGTGCGCGTCGCCCCGATCGACGGCGGCACGATCGAAGCCATCGAGGTGAAGCGCGGCGACCGCGTGAAAGGCGGTGCGCTCCTCTTCCGGCTGGACGCAACATCGGAGAAAGCCGCGCGCGACGCCGCCGCCGCCAATCTCGCCGAGGCGAAGGCGACGCTGCAGGAAGCGCAACTGGACCTTCAGCGCAAGATGGAACTGCGCAAGCAGCGCAACGTTGCACAGGCCGAACTCGACACGGCGCGTGCACGGCGCGACCGCGCGGGGGCGGCAACGCTCGCCACGGCATCGGCGCTCGACCAGGCGGAATGGCGCTTGAAGCGGCGCGAAGGCCATGCGCCCGCGGACGCGCTCGTGCAGGACGTATTGTTCCGCCCGGGCGAGTTCGCGGCGGCGAGCCAGCCTGTCGTCTCGCTGCTGCCGCCGCAGAACATCAAGGTGCGCTTCTTCGTGCCCGAAGCGGAGCTTGGCCGCATCCGCGCAGGCGGCGCGGTGCTGTTCTCATGCAGCGGTTGCCCGGAAAATTTCGCGGGCACCATCCGTTTCGTCTCGACGGAAGCCGAATTCACCCCACCCGTCATCTACAGCGACAGGTCGAAGGAAAAACTCGTCTACATGGCTGAGGCGACGCCGGACGAAACGCCGGAAGCCCTGCATCCGGGACAGCCCGTCACCGTGACGCTGCGCGACCTTCCCAAGGAGTGAGCGCGATGAACCAGCCGCATGCAAGCGAACCGGCGGACGACGCGCCGCTCGTCATCGATGTGCGCGGCCTCACGAAAAGTTTCGGCGGCACAAAAGTCGTCGACGATGTCGACATGCAGGTGGCGGAAGGCGAAATCTACGGCTTCCTCGGACCAAACGGCAGCGGCAAGACGACGACGATCCGCCTGCTCTGCGGACTGCTCACGCCGGACGCGGGCACCGGCACCTGCCTCGGCCACGACATCCTGACGGAGAGCGCGCGCATCAAACGCGAAGTCGGTTACATGACGCAGCGCTTCAGTCTCTACGAGGATTTGTCGATCCGCGAGAACCTGCACTTCGTCGCCTCGATCTACGGATTGAAGCGCCCGCGCAAGATAGTGCAGGAAACGCTGGAGAAACTGAACCTCGAGAACCGCGCGCATCAGCTCGCGGGCACGCTGTCGGGCGGCTGGAAACAACGGCTCGCACTCGCCGCCGCGATCATGCACGGGCCAAAACTGCTGCTGCTCGACGAGCCGACGGCGGGCGTCGACCCGAAGGCGCGGCGCGAATTCTGGGACGAGATTCACCGGCTCGCCGACAGCGGTCTCACGGTGCTCGTCAGCACCCACTACATGGACGAGGCCGAACGCTGCCACAAGATCTGCTATCTCGCCTACGGCAAGCTGCTCGCGCGCGGCACGGTGCATGACGTCATCGCACAATCGGGCCTCGCAACCTGGCATGTCAGCGGCACGTCGCAACGCCGGATCAACCGGCTCGCGCACGACCTCGCCGGCAGGGGCGGCGTCGACATGGTGGCCCCCTTCGGCACGACGCTGCATGTGAGCGGCGCCAACGACAATGCGCTCGACGCGGCGGTGGCGCCCTGGCGCGGCGAGGATGGATTGAACTGGCGCAAGGTCGAGCCGACGCTCGAGGATGTCTTTATTCACATGATGCAGGGCGCATCGGATAATTTCGGGTGATGCCATGCGACGCTTCTCGCTCTTCCGGCTCGGCGCGCTGATCCGCAAGGAATTCATCCAGATGCGGCGCGACCGGCTCACCTTCGCGATGATGCTCGGCGTGCCGGTGATGCAGCTCGTGCTGTTCGGCTATGCGATCAACTCCGACCCGAAGCATTTGCCGACCGCCCTCTTCTCGCAGGATCATTCTGTCTTCACGCGGACGCTGGTGAAGGGTCTCGAGAACTCGGACTATTTCGACATCGTGGGAGAGGCCCGAACGGCGGCGGAAGCGGAGGACATGATCCGCACCGGGAAGGTGCAGTTCGTGGTGCAGATACCGCCCGGCTTCAGCCGCGACATGCAGCGCGGACAGCGGCCGCAATTGCTGCTCGATGCCGATGCGACGGACCCCGCCGCGACGGGGAATGCCGTTGCCGGCCTGCAGCTTCTCGCAACAACGGTTTTCAATCGCGATCTTCAGGGATCGCTTGCAGCGCAGCGCGCGGGAACCTCCCTTGTCGATGTCGTGATCCATCGGCGCTACAACGCGGAAGGCCGTACGGAACTCAACATCGTGCCGGGATTGATCGGCGTCATTCTCACCATGACGATGATCATCTTCACCGCGCTTGCGATGACGCGCGAAATCGAACGCGGCACGATGGAGAACCTGCTGACGATGCCGGTGCGGCCGCTCGAAGTGATGATGGGAAAGATACTGCCCTACATCATGATCGGCTACATCCAGACGGCCGTCGTGCTCGCCGCCGCCTACTGGCTTTTCGAAGTGCCGATCGTCGGCAGCCTGTGGCTGCTGTCGTTCGTTCTGTTCTTCTTCGTTGCCGCGAACCTCGCCGTCGGTTTCACTTTCTCGACGCTGGCACGCAATCAGTTGCAGGCGATACAGATGACGATCTTTTTCTTCCTGCCGTCGATCCTGCTTTCCGGATTCATGTTTCCGTTTCGCGGCATGCCGGTATGGGCGCAATGGCTCGGCGAGGTTCTTCCGCTTACGCACTTTCTCCGCATGGTGCGCGGAATTCTACTGAAGGGAAACGGGTTTGCGGAGATCGTGCCGGACATGGCGGCGCTTCTCGCCTTCCTTGTCGGGGTCTCCATCGTCGCCCTGAATCGCTATCGCCAGACGCTGGATTGAGGGTATGAAAACGGGGATAAAACCGGCTTATCCCGCGACTGTCATCGAACTGTCAACGATTTGTCACAAACGATTTCGGGGTGATGTTGTCCCCGCTTCGTTTCGGTTACACGGTCGTATTTTTTGCTTCTGAAAAATTTGTTATCCCCGGTTTTGACGACGAGACGATCAAAAGCAGGTGTCACCCCGGCGAAAGCCGGGGGCCATGAGCCTCTTGTCATATAGCGTGAGCGTACAAGTTAACCGGCTGGCGCGCCGTCCATGGATCTCAGCTTTCGCCGGGATGACATTTTTTGTTTGTATACTGAATAATAAGGCACATCAGACCGGAAATATCTTCCCCGGATTCAAAATCCCCTTCGGGTCGAGCGCCTGCTTGATGGCGCGCATGACGGCGACGCCGGTTCCGTGTTCCGCTTCGAGGAACTTGATCTTGCCCTCGCCGATGCCGTGTTCGCCGGTGCAGGTGCCGTCGAGGGAGAGGGCGCGGGCGACCATGCGGTCGTGAAGGCGAGTGGCTTCCGCGAGGTCCTGCGGGTTCGCGGGGTCCATCAGCAGCAGCATGTGGAAATTGCCGTCGCCGACATGGCCGACGATCGGCGCTTTCAGGAACGAGGTTTCGAGATCGGCCAGTGTGCCCCTTATCGCTTCCGCAAGGCGCGAGATCGGCACGCAGACATCGGTGACCATGCCCTTCTTGCCGGGCGCATAGGCGAGCGCGGCGTAATAGGCGTTATGGCGCGCCTCCCAGAGCCTCGTGCGGTCTTCGGCTTTCGTCGCCCATTCGGATACACCGCCGCCATGCTCGGAGGCGATGGCACCGAAGCGTTCCGCCTGTTCGGCGACGGAGGCATCCGTGCCGTGAAACTCGACGAAGAGCGTCGGCACCTCCGCGAGCGTCAGTTTGGAATAGGCGTTGCAGGCGCGGATCGACAGGGGATCGAGGATTTCGATGCGCGCGACCGGAAGGCCCGACTGGATGGTTTCGATGACGGCATCGACCGCGCCTTCGATACTGGCGAAGGGGACGACACCGGAACGGATAGCTTCCGGTATGCCGTAAAGCCGGAGCGTCACTTCGGTGACGATGCCGAGCGTGCCTTCCGAGCCTATCAGCAACCGCGTGAGATCGTAGCCTGCGGATGACTTGCGCGCCCGCCGCGCGGTCCGCACCACGGAACCGTCCGCCATGACGGCGGTGAGGTTCAGCACGTTTTCGCGCATGGTGCCGTAGCGGACTGCGTTGGTGCCGGACGCGCGCGTCGCGACCATGCCGCCGATGGTGGCGTTGGCGCCGGGGTCGATGGGAAAGAAGAGTCCCGTGTCGCGCAGATAGTCGTTGAGCTGCTTGCGCGTGACGCCGGCCTCGACGCGCACATCGAGATCGGCCGCGTTCACCTCGAGAATGGCGTTCATCTGCGAGAGGTCGAGCGAGAGGCCGCCATGCACGGCCGAGACATGGCCTTCAAGCGAGGTGCCCGCACCGAAGGGAATGATGGGCATGTCGTGAGCCGAACAGATGCGGACAATGGCGGCGACTTCCTCCGTCGTCCGCGCGAAGGCGACCGCATCGGGCATCGCAACGGCATGCCAGCTCTCGTCGCAGCCATGGGCCTCGCGCATCGCCGCCGCTGTCGTCAGCCGGTCGCCGAGAAGCGCCTGCAATTCGCCAAGCGCCGCCGCCCTTCCCTCGTCCCTCGCCGCTGCCCTGCTCATGGCCGCGCTCCTTGATCGCCGTTTTGGTTACTTTAACACGGAATTTTCCATTCACGTCATTGCGAGGAGGCGTAGCCGACGAAGCAATCCAGCCCTACGATGCCGCTCCTGGATTGCTTCGCTTCGCTCGCAATGACGAAAATAAAAAGGAAACGCCGATGACTGCCCTCTTCACCGCCGGACAGCCGCTCGAATGCCCGCTTCGCAAGGTCGAGAAGCAATGGGTGGATTTCAACGGACATCTCAACATGGCCTATGATTGCAATAGGCCTGCTGTAAATTCCGAAAACGTCAATTATAACAATGTGTTATATGATTTTCAGAAAACGGAAAATGCTCGCTGCCAGCGGTAATGCTGGCGGTTTCGTCGAAGCATAACGCTACTTCCCCGACAATCACTCAGGTTCCCGCTACATCCCAGAAGTGAAGATTTCAGCGGGCGCGAGGAGCCGTCGACACCGAAGGTGGAGCCGTCCTTTGCGCCGCTGAAATAGCCTGGCAAGCGCGAAGCTTCGCATCGTCAACGATCAGTCCGGCGCGGAGATCGAGAACAGCTTGTCCAGCTTCTGGACTGAGTTCGACGGAGGTTCCATCACCCATGACGGCATCGGAACCGGCGCCGGGCAGGAGTTCGCCATCGGCAGGATTTGAGGGCGAGGCTCCTCGGACGGCGATGCGCAGCCGAACAATGCCATCCCGCACATCGTCACGAAGCCGATCATTTTCAGCACGCGCATTTTGCATCTCCTTAAAGCTCTTGGCCTCGATGTTGGAAATCAGACCTTGCAGGCGCTCAATCTCTGCCATCTTCGCGAGAAGGTCTGCGGAGGCCTCAATCGCGATGATACGAAGATCCTCGCCGTGAGCGGCCTCGGCCTGGGCAACTTTGGTATTCAGTTCGGCGACCTGCTTGCCGTAGATCACATCCTGCGTCTTCCACGCGGCGACACCGCCGACGCCGAACGCGACGCCGGCGATGATCGCGTAGAGATACCATCCGCCGGCCGCCTTCGACGCGAGTCCGGTAGCGCCCCTCACGAGACTGGAAATGTTCATTTCGTCACCGGGCCAGAGAGGGAGCGCCACCAGCTATTGAGCAAACGGATTGCCTCGTGGCGACGGTGGGCAAGCATATGCAGCGCGACACCAAGAGCGAGCGCCGCGCCCGCCCATCGATCATCCGCCCCAATCGCCGCAGGTTCGGTCAGGACGCCGAAGGCTCCCACAGCCATGAGAACGAACGCCGCCCGCAGAACGTGGCTTGTCTGCCGGCTCATGCCATTCAGCTCGCAAAGCGAGAAGGCGAAGATCACCAAGCAGGCGGCCAGAGTGAGAAGGTAAAGGATCATTGTCAGCCTCCGTTGCTGCCATCTTGTGACGGCGGCGACGGAGGAATGCCTGTCACGGCAGACGTGGGGTTTTTTCGGAAATAGGCGCTCAGAGCGAGAATGCCTGGGATGAGGTTCATCGCCGTGAGGCCGGTGAGGAATGCGGCGCCGTTCTGGACTTCAGACGGGAGATGAAAATAGGCGAGCACGGCCGGCGTGAGATAGCCAGCGGTAACGGTGCCGATCGCGACGGCGCCCACCATCTGCATCCGCGTGAGTTCTTTCACGAAGGAGAGGGAGACGACGGCGCCCATGAACCCCGCGAGCAAGGTTGCCCAGCGCACGCCGATCACTTCCTGGATAGTCGGTTCCGGCATCTATGCCCCCTGCTTCGCGCGATCCGGCCGCTCCAGCGGCACGGGTGCGCGCACGGGATCGGAGGCAGACGGAGTGCCATCGAGATTTCGAATGTGGATAAAGGCTCGGTCTCCGCGTATCAGCGGCGCGGAGAGAACGGGATACGTCTTTTGATACGCTGGCCGGCTCATCCCGACGGCGAGCGACCCATCCTTTGGCGACGACATCTTGGTCATCCCACCAAGCAGGCAGCCCTCAGTGTCGTGCTGGTCGTTACCCCAATGATAGAGCACTTCAGAGAAATTCGGCACGGCGATCAGGCGGATCATGCCGTGATGCGCAAGGCCGGCCGCCGCCATGATTTCCGTCGCCACCTTGTCGAAGCGAGAAGTGCCGACCGGCTTTAGTTCAATTTCGTAGAGCCCATCCGGTATGCGCGTCGACCCCGGCACCTTGACCTGGCGATAGCGATCTTCGGCTATATAGCAAAGCCAAGTGCCGCCGGCCAGAAGCTCGCCACGTGTGGCTAGGCCGTCATGTTCGAGGCGGTTCAGAGTGAACGTAACCTCTCTCATGACGCCAGTGCCTTCTGAATATGGTCCAGCGAGATTCTGATCATGATGCAGCGTTGCATCACGACCAGATCGGAAGTGATTCAGTTAGCAGCGCCAGTGCCCTCGCCCGTCAAGGGCGAGGGGCTGGCGGCTGGGCCTAATCTTCCTCTTCCACCCACGGATTGAAGGTGGGCACGATGACGGCGTCGGCGCGCAGGGCTTCGAGGCCTTCGGGCTCCTCGATCTCGACGAGACCATCGCCCCAATCGTATTTCGCCGGTGCGGCGCAATGCGACACGACTGGCTGGCCGAATTCGTCCATCAGCAACGGCGCCCACGGGTCGCCCGTGAGGGCCGTCCATTTTGCGTTCTGCTCGTTCATGTAAGCCGTCGCCTCGGCGAGCTTGCCGAGGGGCCAGACCAGAAAATTATTGTCCTGAGACACTTTCAATCCTTTCTACTCATGCGGCGGGGATGTCGGCGAGGCACATCTGCCGCCACGACTCAAGTGCCTCGTATTCTTCTGGGTCGAGAAGGTCGGTGATGACGGAAGCACGCCAGAGGCCGTGCCAAATGTTGCCTGCTGTATTGAGAGACGAGGCGCCGATCCGCGTCCGCACAGTGCCGACCTCCAGCACCGACGGGAAGGGCCCGTTCACATTGCCGTCTACCGTCAGAGTATTGCTGTCGGCCGCAAACCTCCCGTTCAGATGATGAATGCCGCTCAGGTCGACGGTGCTACCGGCAACGGTGACGGCCCCTCCGACCGTCGTGGCGGTGACCATCTCGCCGCGATTTACGCCGCCCGATACGATACGGCCGAGACGGCACTGTCCGACCGAACCCGCGCCGCCGTAGCCGACTATCTGGCGGCGTCCCGTCGAGGCCGCCAGCGCGTCCTGCCGCACGAGCGCCTGAATTTCGAACGGGTCACTACCCCAGGCCATACCCTCGTAGTTGAGAAAATCGTCGTTGCTGTCGAAGGCGGCGTTCTTTCCCTGCTGGATAGGCCGCTGCGAGGAGAAGGCCTGCGTGAACTCGACCTCGGCGATCGGATCGACGAGCCCGGCAATGCGTCCGCCGTTGATCGTGAGATACTCCGCCCGCCCCGCATCAGGCCACCCGCGCAGCTTGGCGCCGTAATCGGTCGGCAAGAACATCGCCGGCACCGTGACGATCGCCGGCGCTGATATCCTCGCCCTCATGCCGGCGAGCGGCAGCCCAAGTCCGAGGCGGCTCATTCCAGCTCCGACACGTCGACCGCGACGTCAGCATCGCCGACGCGGATGATCGCGATATGCGTATCCGTCGGCCGCAGCGCAACTACAAGCCGCTCGCCTGCGGCGAGGAGATGGGAGGTCGCCAGGACCGCAACGATGCTGTCCCCGCCGACTTCGTACCGAATGTCGGCCGGTGCGTAGATCGAGATCACAGCCGTCCCACTCTCGAAGGGACCGATGCGGGTAGAGGACGATCCAGCCGTGCCCTTCTTGGCGCCGCCGTTCCGAGCACGCAGAGCCGGGATTGGTGCATTGTATGAGTCGCGCGGCATCATCGGTTTCGGTGAAATGGTCATGTTCTATCCCAGCCCGCTCTATGCGGTTCTCATGATGAAGGCGAGCGCGACGTATGGCGGCAGAACGCTCGGGATGGTGTGGGTGTGAGTACCAGCGGCCGCGATTGAGTGATTATGTGCATCGGCCCCGCCGCTGGGTGAAGTTCGGCCAATGGTTGGCTCTCCAGCATCAGACCGCGATACCGTAAAATAGCCATTGTTGTCGAACCCGAGCGTTGCCGCGAAGGCCGGAGCATTGCCCGCAGCAAGGCCGAGAGAATTTGAGCTGGTTGCCGTGACGCTTGAATATTGAAGGTGCCTGTGGCTAGGCATCTCATTCAATGTGAGGACGTGCGATCCGGTGAACCCAGCATGATTATGCTCGCCGCCCCCAGCCGTCACGCCGGAGACAGATCCTCCGGACTTGGTGAGCGCCCCGGTGATGTTTGTTTTTGCCGTGCCGTCATGGTCGGAGCGTGCGCCGACGATGAACTTATCGCGCAGGTCCGGAGTTCCATTGGTGCCATCGCACAGCCGCCACGGCAGCGGAATGTCGGCGATCAGCCCTGAATACATGATGATGCCGCCGACCGGAGGCGCCGTATCCTGCACGAACGCCGTGGTCGCGAACTTCGTGGATTTGTCGCCGGCCGCCGGCGTCGGGCCAGCCGGCACGCCGGTAAACGTCGGAGAGTCAATCGGCGCGAACGTCCGGTAGGTGTTCTGGACGTATTTAGTCGACGCGATCTGATCGGTGTCGGTAGCGTCCGGCGCGGTCGGCGCGGTCGGGACTCCCGTCAGCGCGACGTTCGTGAAATCCGTTCGCTCGAAATAGGCGTTGACGGCGTCGCAGAATATCGGAGCCGACATCCCACGCACGACCTGGACGCCGGACCCAGCCGCAGTTTTACAGGTTATCGTTCCGGTTCCCGTCGTGGCGTTGACAACCAGCCAACGGTCGCCGCGGGTCGGGAATACGACATTCAAGTTCCCCGTTTGCGCGCCGATCAGGATGATCGTTGAGGCGCCCCATTTCGCGGCCGTCAGCGTCACGTTGGAATTGCCGCTAACGTCGACCGTCACCATGCCCCCAACGGCCGTCTGCACAAACGCCGTGGTCGGGATTTTCGTCGTGTCATCGCCGACGGGCGGCGTCGGGGCAGCGGGGGAGCCCGTGAACGAGGGGGAGTTGATAGGCGCGTAGGTAACGGGAATATTTGAGCCGGATTCCAGCGCATCGACGTGCTGCTTCAGCCATGCCGTCCGGTTGGCGAGATTCAGGAGCGGCTTGTTGTCAAGACCGCCAAGCGCGCCCTGCACCGGATCGGTAATCTCGATCTGGTAGACGCCCTCGTCATATACTGCTTCTTCAGGCTGGTTAGCCACGGCATTCCTCGACTTGCTAAGAGTCGAAGTATCCCGTCACGACGATGCTGCGCGGTGGTTGAGAGTTGATGGTTACTCAACGACCCAGAACGTCTTCCATCCGCTCAACGGCGTTCTCAGCAGGCGCATGTTGGGAATGCCGAACATTTCATCAAGCGCCACCGTTTCACCTGGATAGCTCGGGTTCAGAACCTCGTCGAAAGCGAGAACCGAGCCCTTGACGAGCCGCCCCTTGACCTGCTGCAGCACCGCCTTTGTCGGCTCATAAAGGTCGAGATCGAGGTAGCAGAAGGCGAACACCGCATGCGGGTTGTTCTTCATCCAGCGCGGCAGGGTCTCGGTCACGTCGCCCTTTACAATCTCGAACTTTTTGACGTGTGCCAGGTGAGCGGTGTTCTGGTGGGCGCTCAGGATGTCGGCCAGCGTCTTCTCGTAACCGGCCGCTACGCCGTAATCGCCCGCGCCGTGCATCCCCTCTTTAGGCTTGTCGCCGTGATCTTCCGTCGTCGTGCCAACGAACCCCGCGAAAGTATCGAAACCGACGATCTTCCGGGTGTGATTGTAGGGCTCGAAGCATTCGCGCATCGCCATCAGCAGCGAGAGGTTGCGGCCCCACATGACCCCGAACTCCGCGATGTATCCGGGCACGTCGACGATACGCCGGTAGAGGTCGGCCATGAAAAGGATATGAGCCAGATCCTTCTGCCGAAGGAATAGTCCGATGTTTCTCAGCAACTCGCCGGCGGGCAGGAGGTCCGACCTGGCGATAGCTTCAAGAAGGCCCTGAGCCGCGTCCTCGGCGTCGTTCTGGTTGGAATAGGCCGCGCGATCGCTCATCTCTTAGGCCTCCGTCGTTTGGTGCGAGAAGGCGCGGTCTTTCGGGAATACGATCCTCGACTTCTCACGCCCGGTTGGGAGCGAGTAGTAGTAGAGCGCAATCGACCGCCGGTATACCCCGGCGGGCAGCTTCATCGGTTCCGGGTGCCCGTGATAGCTGGTATCACTGGTCTCGAAGATCGCGGCCCGGTTCGCCACCGGCAAGAAACTGGCGACCGGATTCAGGTCGAGGTCGTAGAGAGAGAGCGCGCCGCCATACTCTGGCAACCAGCCCTCGTTCAGATAGATGATCAGGTTAAGCCGCCGCTCCAGCCCGAGCGCGTCGTGATGGCTGAAATCCGCGTGGATGTCGAGATAGCCGCCATCCTCACTACAATGAAAGCCGCCCTCAGCCAGGTATGGGTCTCCGATGAGGCCCTTGATGCCGGTCAGCAGCTCCAGAAAGCGGAGGAAAGGCCCGCTGTTCAGTTCCGCGAGAACCTGCCGCGCGGCATCGTCGAACAGAAGCTCTTTCAAATCGTCATCGCCGCGGCGAGTGACGTACTTTCCCTTGGTATGGATGTTCTCGGGCTTCTTCCAGACATCGCTCGTTGGGTCCGGGAAGCAACTGGCGATCACTTCGTACTCGGACGGCTCGAAAAGCCCGTCGAGACAGACGCTCGGGAAGGGCGATGCGGTCCTGAAGGCTCCCGCATGCTCACTCCCCATGTCGAACAGGCGCTGATAGTTGATCCGCACGACGGCACCCCCGCAAAAACGCCACAGTGGCGTCAGGGATGGCCGCCGTCAAGCCGCCGTTCAGAGGTTATTGTCTCTCCAACCCGTTGCATAGAGACCAGCCCTGCTATCCCCGCTCGAAGCGTAGTAGATGTTGGAACTTTCGAGGGCAAGGCAGAACTGCCCGCTGGTATCGGTTTCTTCCTTTGCTGGAGCGGCATTGGTCGTGGAGTTATAGGCGCCGTATGTGTTGTTGGGCGCCACCAACGTGATACCCCCGCCGCCGTTAACGATGCCGAGGATATGGCTTGCAGTAGGCGGAACATAATCCGCCACAGCCACCGCCATTCTTGGTCCGGTCGATACATTCCCGCTCGACCCCGAAATCATCTTTGGCAGCGGCGTCGCGGTGCGATATCCCATATTGCCGTAGTGGATCGACCCGACCAGAACCGCCGATCCGCTCTTCGTCAGAACAGCCCCGACATAGGCCTTGTAAGTGTAGCCGGATGGCATGGTCGGCGCGGTCGACGACAGTGACCCCAGCACGTCGACGGTCCCGTCAGCCTTACCGATGATCCACTCATAATACCAATTGCCAGAAGCCACAGAGCCAGTGTCGATACCGCCGTCGCCGGAATTCGCCAGGTTGAGGGTCTTATTCACAGAATCGAACCGCTTTCCGACCCCCCCTGCCCCCTCAAGCGTGATCGCGGCACAGGTGATGATGCTCGACGTGCCGCCATCCGCCGACACGATCTTGAGGTTTCGGTAGCCGCTGACGATCTGCGTTATGACCGTCGCGTCGACATACTGCTTGGTCGCCGCACCGAGCGCTGCGGTGGGATCGGTCGGGAGAAGCAGCTTGCCGTCCGCTCCAAATGTGTATTGCTGAAGCACTGCATCGGCCGCCGAAAGGAACGTCAGATAAACGTCTCCAACCGCGTTTGTCGCACCCCGCACAGACCGAAGCGCCGCCCTGACGCCGGCACCGCTGCCGCGCAGAAACCGCGTATGTTCGACTACTGAATCCGCCGTGTTGTTGCTGTTCCGCAAGGTCAACTGCAGTGCTGAGAGGGCGATCACGAGCGCCCCCGTCATTGTGTCCCCGCTCTTTCCCAGCTTTCCAGCCAGCGCGGTTGCCATCGTCGTGGCAAAGTTCGGATCATCGGCAATGGCAGACGCCAATTTTTTAAGCGTGTCCAGAGTGCCTGGGGCGGCGTCTAGCAGCGCGTCGGCCGCAGCTTTCAACGCGGCCATTGTCGCGATCTGGTCCGTGTTGGTGCCTATCGCTGCCGTTGGGGCGGTCGGCGTACCGGTAAGGGCGGGAGAGTTGAGGGGAGCTACGGTTGGTGGAATAACTGTTCCCGCTTCAAGCGCATCCATGTGCGACTTGAGGTAAGCGGTGCGGTTGGCGAGGTTGAGCAGCGGCGTATTCGCCGGGCCACCGACTCCGCCGAGCGCCAACGTCGACGTCTCAAGCTGGAATACGCCGGCGGCGTATACTGCTTCTTCAGGCTGGTTAGCCATCACCAATCCTCAGAAGGTTATCTGCCAAGTGCCAAGCAGGCTGATGTCGCTCTCTTTATTGAGAGCAGCGGAGCGCACCTTGCGCGCGTAAAGCGTGCCGGCGGCGGTGAAGAGGCCGAATTCCAGAATTGCCTTGCCGTTCGCCTCGCCAGTGCCGAGAGAGAACGCGAACTGGACGGTTCCCTCGACGGGATACGTCACGGCGTCGACAGCCTTGGTGTAGGCGCTCGTGAGCACAGTGTTTCCGCCCGCCGGTGCGGTGCCGCTCGTCCCGAACCCAATCTGCGTGATGCTGCGGTTCGTAACGTCACCACCGATCAACCGCGCGTTTACGGCCTTGCTGCCGTTAACGATCAGGTTCTTGTCCTCGAAATGCTCAATGAGCTTTCCGTGACGGAAGACGTCGAGTGAAAACAGACCGTTCGGTGCCCTCGAATAGTCTTCAAACCGAAATGGGTTGTGCATCGGAATCCTCGGATATGTACCACCCGAAGTATCCCGTCACGACACGGTCAGAAGGCTACAGCGCCTCGGTCACGGCATCTCCGCCTGAGGCAAAGTATATCGACCCATCGTATGACCGGAATCCGTCGAACGTCGTCGAGAACGACAATTCGAGCGATGCGTCCTCCTCAGTATCCTCCTCAACAGTGTCCACCAGCGGCTGCATAGACACTGGCAGCGACGACAGAAGTTCGCTCGCCTCGTCAACGGAGTCGGAAAGTTCCGGGGACACCTGCATTGTGTGGAACGAGTCCACCGCCACCCCAACCGCGTCTGAAAGGTTGCTCCCCTTGAGCACAAGACTGCGCAAATGCGTGCCGGCGGCGCGGAATTTGTTGATCGTCTCCGTCACCCGCGCCGCGAACGGCCCAATATCCTCAGTCCCCTCCAGGTCGAACTGGTACTCGACATCGAAGAGGTTGTAGCTCAGCTTCGCCGTGCTGTTGTGGAAGTTCTCTCCGTCATAGGAGATCGACGCATCATGCCTGGGAATGGCGTCATCATAGAGCGGAGCGTCGACGACGCGCGCCTCCTGCCCGCCAGTCGCGGCCTTGATCGCCATCTCAAGCGCGATGTTGTTGCTGCGCGGCCGCAATACCTCCTGAATGATCCGCGGACCATATATCCAGTCAGGCTCGGGAACGACCTCGGAACTGACGACGACGCTTGACCGCAACACGCCGTAATAATCGCCGAGAACGTCGAGCCAGTATCCGCTCGCATCGTTGACGTTCATTTGCTGCGGCATCGCCGCTATCTGTTGCTCGGCAAGCGCGAGTTCGACGGCGTTCGCCTCAAAATACGAATACAGGAGGCTTTCGAAGCCGTAGAGATGGCCGCCGTTTGTGACAGCAAGGTCTCCAGAGCCGTCGAGCAACATGAGCGCGGACAGGTTTTTCTTCGGACTGCCGTCGATGTAGGCAACCGTGTAGCCATCTTGATCCGAGATGAAATCGGCGAGACTTTGAAGCGTGTAGTCTGCCAGCGCGATTTCAAGCGGAACCACGACTTCACCATCAGGCGTCGCGGTGAATACCCCATCCTGTATGACCCATGAAAGGCCGTCGCCTGCGTATTCCAGACGCAGTGCAAGGAAGGGCGAGGGCTCCGTATCGAACACCCTGTTCAGAAAACGGAGAAGCTTCTTCGTCAGTCTCATGCCGCCTCCGAAATATCGAACGCGCCGGGGACATATTTCTCCGGAACGTCTGAAGTGAGATCGGTTGCCGGCAGAGATGGAACGAAATTTGATACGCCTGGTATCGCCATTACGAGCGCGATCGCACGAGCACGAAGGAACGTCTCCCCGTTATCGAGGCTGCGGATGTAGGTGCTAAGAACAGACTCGGAAAGTGCGATCAGGTTCGAGATGGAATACCCAGGCCTCCCGGTGAGTATCCCCGTGACGTCAATCTCGACTTCCGTCGCCGCCGCAACATTGACGACGACGCCGGCCGCCTTCCATCCCGGAACTGGATTCCCGTTGACGTCCCTGTACCCGTCGACAATCTTCTGGGCTTTGGTGACGAGTTCGGCCGAGGTTCCGCCGACACCATTGTGAATGTAGGCGTTTACCAGACCGGTCGGTTCGGTGATGTCGTCGACGTATGGCTCCACGATTGACGCGGCCGCAACCCGTTCAGTCTGGATACCGTCGGCGTTCGACAGAGAAGCCGTTTTCAGACCGTATTTGATCGACTCTACTGTCCCGCGTTGAAGGGTGGCGATGTAGTCATTGAACCTTTGCTTCCGCTGGTCTGCGGTCTCCTCGTCTCGCCCGTTTAGGAACCCGATCGCGTTTGTGGCGCTGACAAACCCTTGTGGGACCGGATTCACGGTGAACCCCTGACCAGCCTCTACATTTCCTGCAGTTCCCGCCGTGCTGGCGGCCACGAGAATATTCGCCGTCGTGTCTCCGGCGTCGATTGTCGTGTCGCCGATCGACACATAGGTCACTGGCACACCATCGACCTTGAATGACGAGCCGGCCTGAATGATCACGTCATCCTCGGAGGAGGTAACGACCACCTGAATAAGACCAGTCGCCGCCACCGCCTCAAGAGCATCGAAATTGAACGACCTGTACGTCGCCACGGGAATGGCCTGGGTCAGGCCGTTGAACATTTGCTGGTACAGCTCTTCGATTTCTATAGCCGGCGCCTCGACAAGCGTCCGAACGACCGAACCGACGCGAAAGTCGGTGACCTTGTTCTGCGTCCCCTTCATATGGTTGATCATCGACGCGACGATCGACGTGAAGTTCTTGATTTGAAAACCGGCCACTTCTAATTCTCCGATCAGGTGAGCAGGTGGAGGTCGATGGATGTACCGGCTATCGGCATGGCGATCGTTGAGACCTCGATTGCATCCCCCTTCACAGAGGCGATAGACGACTTCACTGTGTCGACGCGGTCATCCGAGATCACTGCGTCCTTCACAAATTGAGCCGAAAGCAGCCCGGACGTTGGTCCATTTGTGACGCCCTTGAGCCGCCACACACCGCATCCGTATGTTGGGTGGTAGAGAAGTTCACGCAGGGCCGTACCGATCTTGTGCGTCAGAGCCTGCCGCAGGTTGGCGCGCCCCCTGATAAGCACGATGTCCCCGTCTTCGGCCTCAAGGCGCCCCTCCGGGAGGGCAACGTCGACGCCATATACGGAGTCTTCGTCGACATCGGCCGCGACCTGTATCGTCGCCGAAGGAACGAGCAGGAGCGATCCGTACAGACGAACCGTGGTACTCGCCGCGCCGGCGTCGCCAGTCAGATATGGATGAGCCAGACCATTTATTGCGATGATTTCCGGCCAGCGCTCCGCGTCGCCCAATTCTCTGGCGGCGATTTCCTGCAAAGTGTCGTTGTGCTGAATCTCTACCAGGCGGAAGCCGGTGAGCGCTTTGTCTGTCATGTGAACGACACTCCGCTTCCGATCGACCGAAGGCGCGATCCAATGTCACTCACCGTCGATGGAAACAGGACAGGGTCAGATTTCTTCAGCCAGATGATGTCCGCCGATGCTTCAGCGGAAACCGATACCGGTGACGAAAAGTCGCTTGTGATTTGGTCGAACGTATTGCCGAAGCGGAGCGGGCTCAGCGGCGAACCACCGCTCGTGGACGAGCAGTTCGAGGCCCCGTAGACGTCGGAATAGTCGGGGTAGAGACGCGTCCTGCGAAAGACGTTCTGGAAGACGCAGAACACGTTCGAAAACGCGCTCGACACCCGCGACACCTGAAACCGGAGATAGTCAGGCATGTTGACGACGGCGTTGTACATATTGAACGCATTGCGGCCAACCGCCGCTATATCCGAGGCGAAGGCAATAAACTGGTTTGCCTGAGCGCTGATGATGCCCTTCGAGGTCGAGATTGCATCCATCGCGCGCGCGATCGCCGTATTGGCGAGGTTCATGAACTCCGTCACAGGGCCGATCAGGTTGGCATCAATGAAGTCGCGCACGGACGCCGCATACTCCTCAAGCCGAGCAAGGCTGTCCGCGAGACTGTCAAGGCCGAGATCGTCGGCGCCGGCGCCTAGTCCGATAGCATCACGCGTTTCATCGTCGAGGCGGTCGGCGAGAACCGTCAACGGAATCTGATACATCATCAGGAGGGGACGATTTCGGTTCCTCTTCAGAACCATTTGTCCCGGCGCGACGACGTTAACGATATTGTCGAGAGCGTCTGAAAAAATCAGTTTCACGACGTCGGGATCCTGCCCAACTTCCTTGGCCTGTTCCCGAAGGCGGTGCCACTCGACGAAAACGATGTCCCGCAGCTTCGCGAAGGAGGCCGCGCCATCCGCCCCGAGCCCGCCGCGCCAGCCGGTGTGACCGGAAATGCTGATGGTTGAAATGCCGGGGCCGAAGCCATCCGCCCACGCCCCGCCGAGAGTCTGCGTCACGGAAAGCCGCGAGGGCTCGATCCTCGTCAAATCCTCGGGCCGTATCACCATCTCAACGCTCGTCAGCTTCCCGGTGTAACCATCGGAAAGGAGGAAGGAGATCGGCCGATCCCCTGCTTTTTGTGACGTTGGAGCCATTTTCTCAGTATGCGATCACGACCCCAATCGCCACCGAGCGGCAATCACTTGGCAGGGACAACGGAATATGGAACATTAATCGGAGAAACCGCCTCATGGGCCCGAAAATGCGTCTCTCAGCGATAGTTGCCTCCCTCCTCATCCTCACCGCAGCGCCGGCGGCCGCAGAGCCGTTCTGGCTTATGGACTGGTCGCGTCAGTCGCCGTCACAAGGATGCCGCCCCTGGTCAAGAGACCTGATTTCAGAAGCCGAGGCGTACATGAGGACTAAATTCAAGGCCGAAGTCGTCTTCGACCGACAAGACATGGTGGACGGTCGGGTGGATGTCGTTCGGTTCACGGCCGTTGGCGACCCCGTTGGGGGACGCATGACGTCCGTCTACGTCTCAGACCTCGGATACTGCCTTGCCACCTTCTACGACTACCGCACAGACGACATGCTATTCAGGGCCGGGAAGCCCATGAACAACTAGCTGGGGATTGGGAGCCCGGATGGGCCGATGCCGCCGCCATTGGCGTGCGGATGCGTCTTCAGGCTCACGCCATCGGCAATCATGTCGCCAGACGACGTGCGCAAGGTGCCGGTGATCGACCCTGCGTTGCCGGTGCCATTGTCGCCATGCCCTATCAGTCCGGCCTCATAGGTGAACAGCCCCTCGACATTCACCCTGCCCTTGAATGTGGCCTGAGGCGTGTCGACGGTGACGCTCACCGGGCAGTTGACAGAGACGGCACCCGACGAATTCAGAACAGTTGTCCCGGCCACGGTGACAGTAGCGTTCCCGCCCGTCTCGCAGGTCAAATCGCCGACATGCTGGACGGTGACATTGCCGTTCGGCGCGGCATCGATCAGGACTTTCGTCTCGCCTGCGCTCTTCAGCTCAAGGTGAACGTGGACCGCCTTGTCCTTGTTCCTCTCGATACTCCACTTCTTGTCGAAATCCTTGCCGGTCAGATCCTCATGCGCCGGCGAGGTGCCCACCCGGAAATATGTCCCGCTCGGATGGTAGAATTCATGGTTCCCATCCGCATCCGTCGTCTCGTAAACATCGCTCGCGTGTCGAACGACACGGCGGTTCATATCGGAGAAGAGCATTTGGCAGACTTGAGGGTACAGGAAGCCAAGCACGATAGGCGTGCCGCCGGCGATGCTGCCGACAATGGCGTAGATGTCCCTTTTCTTCGTCTGCGCTGGATCGTATGGATCTCCGGCTGCCCCGACCGTCGGTGACGCGAGATCGTTGATGCCGCTGTCCGTGCTCGCGGCGCCAGCCATAATCTGAACCATAGGCACGCGCGAGTTGTCGTCGAGAAACAGAATGTCAGCGGCATGGCCGCTCGGGTGAATCTTCGCAACTTTTGCGATACGCAGACCGTCACGCATAGACACCACCCATACGCTTCTCAGAGAGATATGGCGGATTTGCCCCGCCGTCGCGTTGAACGCGCTCTATGAATCCCGTCCCTCGCTCCAGCGTCAGCGTTGTCGTGTAGCCGTGAAACGGAACGAACTCCTGCCGAACGGCCGGGACATAGAACTCTGAGGTCACACCTTCGCCGCGCGCCGCCCCGACGGCATCCGTCCCGCGAACGAGCTTCATCGTCATGCCTGGATTCATGTCCTCGCGGCCGCGAATTCGGGAGAAACCACTTTCAAACACGACATTGTCTCGGTTGTTCGCAACCAGAATGGCGCGGCGATCGGAGATGAACTCCAGTCCGGACGCCTGCCCGGACTCAAAGACCGCCTCCGCCTGACCGTCAATCCGCGGGCCCTGCTGTGTCTGCACCTCCATCCGCCTGAAGCCGTAGAGGAACGGCGAACTGTTCGGATAATCGGCGAGGTAAAAGGACGCGGCCGGCTGTGAGTTTGCGGCCGCGACGCGAAGCATCGGATCGCCGATCAGAGAATATGACTGCGCGTTGACCCAATAATAATTGGACACGGCCGCATCGTCGCGGGCGACACTCAGCACCGCCACTTCCTCGTCATAGACCGTTACCGAGGCAGGTGCCTTTCTCATTTCCTGTATGAGCGTACCCGACGGATCCTTGAACGGATTCGGCCGGTAGACGAGATATGGCGCGTCTTCGCGATCCTCAACGAACATTTCGTTCCAGGGGCCAACGTCGCCGTAGTGGGTGAGCATGTCGTAAATCGTGCCGCCAGGCCATTGGTTGGTGCCGAACGGACTGATGACGCCCTTTGTGACGCTGGCGTCCGCGATAATGTCGAGAACCGGAGACACGCCAGAGGACACGTCGCTTTTCGTTGCGGCCGCGCGCATGTCCGCCAGAAATGGATTCAGCACCTCGCGCACCACCTCTTCGACAAACGCCGACGACGGCTTGTCCGGCTCAGCACCGATGCCGTAATTTTCGAAGAACTTGAAATAGGTAAGCAACCGCTGCCCCGTGACCTCGTTCGGAAGATAGGCAATTTGCATAATCTGCAATATCTTGCCGTAGTCGTGGCCGGTGACGATGATCGCGCGTGTCGGGCCGCTTTCCCCCATGACCTCATCGCGTCCAATGCGGGTAACAAACCCCCGCATCTTGATCGGCATGTTCTTTTTGAAGCCAGCCCCGAGATACTTTGAAGTGTTGCGCGCCATCCGGATTTCAATGACGTCCATAGGCTCGATCAGACCGTAGAGCGACTCAAACTCTCCAGCCGCCATCTTGTCGCCAAGCGTGATCGAGAACATGCCGGCGGGCTGGCGCACGGACTTGTCGACAACGACAGGCCCACTTTCCCAGAGATATGGCGTCAGGTCGATTTCTCGCGCAGTCCCCTTGAACCGTTCGGACGCAGCAATCGTTCCGGCGACCGTCCCGCGTCCGATATTCTTCTTCAGGACAACGGAGATTTGCGGCATGAAGGTAGGTATCGCCATCAGCGAACCCACTGCGATTGGTTGAGCGAGCCGGCCGGGCGACCGGAGACGAACGGACGAATCGTCGCGGAGCCGATTTCAGCGCCACGGCTATCCTTCACCGGCAGGTTCACCTCGCCGGCGAAGCTGACTGTGTACTCGCCGCCGCCATTGCCGCCACCTGGAGCCGCACCCGGCATCGGCGTCGCCCCCATGATCGTGTCGACATAGTCGTTGGTCTCCGTATTGTTCCATTTACTCTTGTCCCAGCCGGCGTTGTAAGCTCGGAGGGCATCGGCGTCGCTACCGAAGCGAGCCTTGTTCTCGCGCATCACCTCGCGATGGATCAGAAGCGCATCCATTGGGTCCGTCGGATCGAGAACGCGCCCGAACCTCTTATTCAAGGCCGCGAGCGTCGACGGCATAACCTGCGCCAGCCCAATCGCTCCGCTCTTCACGTTCACCGCGTTCGGATCGAAGCTGCTTTCCTTGCCAATCTGCCGCGCCGACATGCCGGCCGGCAGCCCGAGCAGCCGATCGGTTTCAGACATCTCATCGAGCCACGATTGAGGCACAGTCGCACTGGAGACCCCGAAATCCTTCTCAATCATCTTTTGCACCGCCTGCCGACGGGCCATCTCATAGGCGTAGTTCGCCGGATCGAGCGTGGCGCGGGCTTGCTCCGGCTTGGCAATGACATCGTCAAGATTGACCGGCCCATCGCCGGCGGCTTTCATTTTTTCGTACCGCGCCTTGTCACCGGCCATTGCGCTGTCCAAGAACCCCGGCGCGCGGCCGCCGCGGGCGCGGTAGATCGCGGCGTAGTCGGTGCTTGCGTCCTTCTGGTCCTGCATCCGGCGCTTGTACTCCTCAGGAGCCAGAGCCATTGACATCATGGTCACGCCGTCGCGAATGGCATTGAGAGGAAACAGCAGAGAGCCACCGATACGCGTGAGTTCATTTTTGAGATCGGAGATTGACTGGCGCGTCTCGCTACCCTCAGTCTTTTCCTGGTCATACGTGCCAACGACCCGAACCAGAGCATGACGCAACTTTTCGACGTCGCCAGTTTTGAAGGCGGCGCTCAGGTTCCCGCGATCGGCGCCTGAAATATCAGAGCGGCCCATCGTCCTCGCGTAGATCGAGGTCAAATCGCCCATACCGCGTGCGCCGGCGATCGAGGAGACACCCTGTATTCCACTCGCCGACAGCCGTGATATGTCGACGCCGGCATTGCCTAGCAACCGTTGTGAGGCGGTCAAATCCGAGGGGTTCATGTTGTCGAGCGCCGCGGCCTGTTGAACCGACGACAGACCGAAGAAATTCTTCATCGCGTCCAGATAATACGGGCTGCTTCCATACTGGCGCCGCATGAGACCGCGCATCTTCTCGAAGTTCGTTACATTGGACGAGCGTGGCGTGGCGATGCCGCGCGCGCCGTACCAGTCCCCAAGCGCAGTGCCAGCGCCGAACGTATTCTCCGTCGTGCCAAAGAGGCCACCACTCATCATCGCCTGGGCAGACACAGGGTCGATTCCGGGAGACGAGCGCCGAATGGCCGCGTAGCTGAAATTCAGGCCGGCCTCGCCCATACCGCCACCACGGCGCACCGATGCGTCGGCGGCATTCAGAAGCGCTGCAGCCCCCTGAGGATCCAAGCCGGGCAGGCCGGTCTTGATCAGGGATGTGAGCATCGCCGCATAGTCACCGACGTTTGGCGTCGCGAGGGTGATCCTCGTGATTTGCGTGGCGTAGTCGGCCACTGCCCCAAGGATTTCATCGGCCTTCCCGAGATACCCGCCCTCGTTTACCGCATCGCCGATCATGAGCGCGAGCTTCCGCGCGCTTTGCTCATCCCCGCCGGTCGCCCCGAGGCGCTTCATGGTGCCGAAGAACTGGACGCCTTCGGTCGGATCGAGACCGTAGGAGCGGCTGAAACCGATACCGGTTCGCACATTTCCAGCGATGTTGACGCGTTCGAGGTTGCCGGCCGTCTTGGCGAATTGCTGACTGAGACGCGCCGCCTCGACATAGGTGACGCCAAGACCGTCGGTCGAGCCGCGCACCTCATCCCGAAGCTTCTGGAAGTCAGTCGTGAGATCGCCTGCGGCCCGCTTCAGTGTGTCGAGGCCGACGTTCTCCTCGGTTGCCATGTCGGCGGCCGATCCAGCCATCCCGACAATGGAGTGCAGTCCGGCAAGCGCGAGCATGCTCTTGCCGAACGCCATAGCCGTCGATTGCGCGCGCTGCACGCCCCTACCGAAGTCCATTCCAACGGGCTGCGACCTGCCGTCGTCGTCGTTATGCGATCCCGTCGGTGCCCCGTAATTCGCGGCGTAGCTCGTCCCCTGCATGCCCATAGCAAGCACGCGCCGACGATGCGCGGCGGCATCGCCGGGGTTCTTGAAAATGCCGCTGTGCCCCTGATACCAGCTCTCGAAATCATTGAAGCCGCGGACGTTTCGGCTTCCAATTCCACGGCCGGAACGAAGGCGGTCAAAACTCTTCAGGAAGTGGTCAGCATCGCGGCTCGAAATGTCTCGGCCAAGTTCGCGCTGCAATATCGACTGAGTGTTCTTGAGACGTTGAGACTGCGTCTCGACGTCCTTGATACCGTCGGCGGCCGCGCGAGCCTGCTTATTGACATTGGCAAGGGCTTCCGCAACGCCGTCAGCCGCGCGCTCAATACCCTTTACCGAGGCTTCCGCCTGGCCGGTATTGGCGTTTACGCCGATGTCAATTTTCTGGGACATTCCCGCTCCGGGTGATCGACGTAATTCTCAAGTCACGACTCTTGGTCAGCAGCGGGAACGTCCGACCAATCGTCCGGATTCTCCTCCATCCTCCGCTTTACCTCCTCAATGTCGAAATCCTCGTCTTCGTATTCCTCGGAGATGTTCGGGTTTGCGTCGTATGACCAAGCCCAGAACTCGACGACTAGCTGCTCAGTCGTCATGTCGAGGAATCGAGGGTCAGTCGGAGCCAGGTTGAACTTCTTTCGGAACCAGAACTCCATCGTCTTTTGGAGGTCTCGCCCCCGGCTTTTCCCCTCCCTCTTGAGCTGCTTTGCGAAACGACAACTGCTTATCGCGCAGCGCGCTCCACACCTTTGTCAACCTCTCCCAATCATTTGAATCGTCCGGATCGAGACCTTCGAGGTTCCACCCATCCGGCGCGCTGACGGTCAGAACCTTCAGGTTCGCGAACGAATTCGCCGCGCTCCAGAGGAAATCCGTGACCGTCTCAACACCTTCGGTCAGGCGAGAATACTCAGCCTCGATCGCAAACTGGTCACGCATTCCCTTTTTTGCAAAGGTGAAGACGCCAATCCCATCGACCGTAACAACAAAATCATTTTGACTTGGTAGACGCGCCATTTTTCGCCCTCATGCGCTGGAAGTGATTGGGGCGCCATAGAGAGGCGCCCCAATGGAAGGTCAGAGACCGGTTCCGGTCACGTCGAGGCAGTTGAACTGCCCGGAATTCATGACGATCGAATGCTTGCTCACGTCGACGTCACCGCTCGCATATGAGCAGCCGATGTACTTGCGAAGCACTGTTCCGTCGTCTTTCGACTGCAGAACAATATCGAACACGAGTCCCTGAAGTGCGCCATCGCCATTCTCGACGGCGATGTTGGCCTCGCGAAGCGACCCGACATTCAGCACCATCGCCGAGACGGAGATGGTGTGGCGTGCCATCGAAGGAACGTATTCCTGCACATGGATGTCGCCAATGCCGCTCGCCGGCTCCGGGCCGTAGTCATCGTTCATCCGGACGTTCTGCAGGAGGCCGACCTGCTTGCCGTCGAGATGGACAACAAGCCTATTGCCGCTCCGGACTTTAAGGTTCTGTGTGGGCATGCTCTATCTCCTCAAGTCCGGCGTTATGCCGACGCCGAGCCGGAATACGGCACGGCGTAGATGGTGACGGGGATGTAGTTGATCGGGATGACGGGCGAGCACTGGAACTGGATTGCGAGAACATCGCCCTCCAACTGCACGCTGATGCCCTTGTACGGCGGGTTCTCAGCATCGCCGGCGAGAACGCCGGGGCCGACCGGCTCGGGCTTCGACAGTTCGCGAAGCGTTGTCTCGACCTTCGAGGCCGCGAGAGCGATCGAAACAGGCGTTCCCTTCGCGCCCTTCAGCCCCTCGACAGCCTGGCGCACGTTGCGTGCCGTGAAATCGAGAGCCACGCCAACCGAGACTTCAACGCGGTTGAAGTTGTCGCTGATGAGCCAGGTCGAAATGCTCTGCACGACACGGTATCCGGTGCGCGTGTTCTTCACGCACAGTACGCCGCCGTTGATCAGCGGATCGGTGTCGGTCGGATCCTTGAGATCACGTTCGAGGCCACGCACCTTGAGCGACTTGTTAGTGAGCGCCGTGCCGGGGTTGACGCCGGAGAAGGCGCCAGCAATCAGAGCCGCCAGAATGTAGGGCGGGTACAGGACGAGTGCGCCGCTGGTGTCGTAGTCGTAGAAGCCGAGATGAACGAGCGAGGTGCGGTCGCTGTTCAGCGCCTTTGCAGCGATAATCGCGTTTGCGTCCGACGTCGTAAGCGCCGTGCCGCAGATAGAACGGCGCTCCATACGACCGACATTGGACATGAACGAGCAGTGCGCATCCGCCATTGCGTGGATCGATGCGTCGGCAGAGACCGGAGCAACCCACTGAACGTCAACGCTCTGCAACGCAGTGAAGGCATTGCTCCACTCAGCGTTTGTGACAGTTCCGTTCGAACCGCCCGACAGATAGGTGAACGGGATATTCGCAGGGACGATGCCGGCCCCAGCCTCGCGGGTTGCCGAAACAATCGGCGAGCCGATGCCGTTGAACCAGTCGACAATGGCCTGCAGATCGGCCTTCACCGTGTACGCGGCAGTCTTGACGTCCTGCGCGGTCACGCTATCGAGTCCGTTGAGGGCCGGCTTCGCTCCATTTCCGTCGAGCACAGAAGCCGAGAAGTCGGCGACCGAGTTGATACGGTCAACGAGTTCCTGAATGGTCGGGTAGGTTGCCAGCGCAATGGTCGCAACCGTGGTGCCGGCGGGCGCCTGGAGAACGAACGAACCGTTCGAAATCGTAATCACGCCGGTCTCTTCGGCGCCGGAATACGCGACGGAAAGAGCGTTCCGATGAACATTGTCCTGCGTGTAGACGTCGTTCTGAAACTGCGTGGTCAGCTTCTTGCCCGCGACGGCACCGGATTCGATCTTCACCTTGATTTGGCCGGTGTAGAGACCGTAGTCGGACGACGTCAGCGCAATAACCGCCGCAGCGGACGCATTGAGGAGCGAGAGGGTTGAGCGCACAGCCGGATTGACGCGCACGCCGATGACCGTTGCGGGACCGGCCGTCTCGGAAGACGGGTCGAAGGCATGCGCGATGCCGTCCACGAGTTCGCCGCTCTTGAAATAGGCCGCCGCTTCCGCGGCGCTACCGAAAGGAACAGCCTTGTTTGGCTCGCCGCCGGTTGACGTTCCGATAACCGCCAGCACGTTGCCGACGTTGAGGTTCGGATTGTACATCGCCGAATCGTCCACGCGGCTCATCACCGCAGGAGACGTCCAGAGCCTTCCGTTATAGAAAAATGACATCGCGTTGTCCCTTAAACTGGTTTCGTGGCGAAGGCCTCGAAGCGGCTTCGATAATTTTCGGCCATGTCTTTCACACGGCCGTTATTCTTCTCGTCCTGGCTGAAGGCGTAGATCAGCTCGACGCGCTTTTCCGACACAGACAGCTCCGCGCAAAACTCATCGACCGTCTTCGGAAACGTCTCGGGCGCCGACGCCGGTGTCTCCACGGTGGCCGGCGCGGTATTTCCCTGATTCTTC
The DNA here is from genome assembly GCF_030694575.1 of Parvibaculum sp. GTDB lineage: Bacteria > Pseudomonadota > Alphaproteobacteria > Parvibaculales > Parvibaculaceae > Parvibaculum. The sequence continues at coordinate 37,701 of NZ_JAUYUS010000016.1, read as the reverse complement.
GCCATTACTTGTTCTCTCTAAGCAGCTTGTGTGAGGGTGACATCGCCGATCACGTCGACGCTCGACTGAACGACCGACGGGGCGAGACATGTGAAGCTCGAAATGGTCTGGTAGACGGGCGCGCTGTAGGACTCGAAGTCATCGACATCGCTTTGCGACATCTCGACGTTCACGACGCCGGCGTCATCGAACACAGGCAGGTTGCCGATGATCACGGACTTGACGGCTTTCCGCAGCGCGATGCGTTCGTCTGGATTGAGCGCCCACACGACAATCTGAAGGCTGACACGCGAAATCCAGCCTTCGGATTCGTCTATACCGTCATCGTCGTTGATGACGTCGGATTGGATCAGTTCGCCGATGCCGCGAACTTCCGGAGCGTCGTTATTGAGGTGCAGAGACACCACAGGCCATACGGTGTTCTCATAGAGCGGCGGCGCCGTGAGGCACGGAACTGAGCCGTTCTTATGTGAGACCACACCAGCCGCGACGGCCGCCTTCAGGCCGAGAAACAGGCGATCACGGACCAGCGTGAGAACGTCAGCCCCGAAAATTCCGTAGTCGGTATCAGGCGTGGCGGGGACTGACGGGGACGTCGACCAGACGGCGCCATCGAAATCGTAAACCTTGTAGAAATACGCCGCGCCATTAATCAGAGCGGTTGTGTCGAGGGCGCTCGAATTCATCCCCTCGTAAACCACCGCCGCATCCGCGTCGTCATGGCCGGTAAAATTATCCGCCGTCTTCCGAAGCAGCCGCATTTTCTCCGCCCCGGAGGGGGGGGAAAGAAGTACCCGGATGGCGTTGCCAATCGGAAGTGGCGCGATGAAAGCGATCATCCAGCGATGATTGCGTCACGACTTTTTTTCAGTGAGCCGAGAAATGATGTTTCCGTCCCGGAAGTCGTGAGGGGAGGCTTTGTGGGGACGAACGCGCTCCTCCCACCACAGAGCATTCATGGCGACGAGACAGTTATCAGAGGACGAGACGAAGCGGGCATGCCCGAAATGCAGCGGTCAGAGGCTCATTAAAGGGGGAAGAATGGGGGAAAGTGGTCGACAGCGCTGGCAATGCTACGACTGCGGACACCGCACCACCAACCCGACCGCCCCCGAGACGCCCGCCGTCGAATTCAAATCCCAGCTTCCCGATAAGAAGCGCTTCGTCATCACCGCTGCCCAGAACGCAACGCCGATCTTCAAGCCGTTTCTCGACGCGCTCCTGAGATATTGCAAGGTTAACGACGCAGCCCTCATCGTCATCCCATACCGCTACAAGAACCCCACGTCGCAGTGGACGGCGAATAACGAGGATCACGAATGGTGGGACGAGGCCGTCGTTCCCTACCTCTATGATGGCCGGTTCAACCTGAATGACAATCTCGTGGTCATGGCCGACGTCAAGGTGCAGCCGACGGCCGTAACGCCTCTGTCAGGTCTCGACAGCATGACCGGGCACCGCAGCGGCATCGTCGGCCACCCCAGGCTGGAACTGAAGACAGTGGCGACGCCAAGCCACAAACTGCCCAAGATCATGACGACTACCGGCGCAGTCACAAAGCCGAACTACACTGACAGCAAGGCCGGCAAGAAGGGCGAATTTCACCATTCCTACGCTGCCGCCGTCGTCGAGGTGAAGGGCAAGGTTTTCCATCTTCGGCAGCTTTGCGCGTGCGCCGACGGCTCTTTCATCGACCTCGACCGGGAATACACCAAGGACGCCGTCCGTAAGGCCGCGCCGGCCGAGGCCCTTGTCATGGGCGACATCCACGTCGACTTCGTCGACCCGGCCGTGGTCAAGGCGACCTTCGGAGGCTCCAAATCGCTCTTCGCCACCCTGAGGCCGAAGCGCGTCATCCTGCATGACCTCATCGACTTCTATTCCCGGAACCATCACCACGCCAAGAACCCCTTCGTGAACATCGCCAAACGGGCCTCCTCTATGGACATCGTCTCCGCAGAGATCGAGCGGGCATGCCGGTTCATCGACGACAACATTCCGCCGGCGACGAAGGTTGTGCTGGTGCCGTCAAACCACGTCGAAGCCCTCACCAGATGGATTTCAGACGCCGACTGGCGGCTCGACCCGACCAACGCCGAAACCTACCTGGAGACCGCACTGGCCGTCGTGCGATCGATCAAAATGACGCCGAACGGCTCCAGCATGATCGACCCATTCCATTATTGGGCGAGGAAGCTCCTGAAGCACCCGCGCCGCTGCATCTACCTGAAGCGCGGCAATCCCTACTCCGTCCGCGGCGTCGAATTTTCGATGCATGGCGATCAGGGCACAAACGGCACGCGCGGCTCGCGCAAATCCCTTTCCACGATCGGCGTGAAGTCGTTCATCGCCCACGGTCACGGACCCGGCATCACCGACGGTTGCTGGCAGGTCGGAACAAGCACGTTCCTGAAGCTCGAATACACCGGCGGGCCGTCGAACTGGCTTCAGACCCACGGCGCCCAATACGCCAACGGCAAGCGCTCCCTTTTCAACATCATCGGCGGAGAATACCGGGCATGACGACGCTCGAAGAAGAGGAATTGATGCAGACGTCGGAACCGATCGAGGTGATCCTTAACGGAGGGAGCCCCGTCATTAACAACCCAAAGCATGCTATTGGCCGGCTCAAACAGCCATTCCGCCACGTTCCGCCGGTGGCGCTCGCGGCGCTTGGCCGCGTGATGCAGGGAGTTCCAGACGCAGAGCATCCAGGCGGTGCGCTCGAATACGGAGCCTTCAATTGGGGCGACGCCGGCGTCACAGCGACCGTCTACTACGACGCCATCAAGCGCCATCTCGAAGAATGGTTCACGAGCGGATCAGCCGACCGAAAGTCCGGTGAAAACCACCTCGCCCATATCATGGCGTCCTGCGCGATCCTCATCGACTGCGAGGGCATGGGCAATATGGACGACGATCGCCCGATCGGGAAAACCACCCCGGTTGTCTATTCGACGCCCGTCACAGAAGGAAGAAAGCCGTGAAGCTGGTGATACTCGAAAGCCCTTACGCCGGCGACATCGAGGCGAATGTCGAGTACGCGCGCGCCTGCGTCAGAGACAGCCTATCGCGCGGCGAGGCGCCGATCGCATCCCACCTCCTCTACACCCAGCCAGGAATTCTCCGGGACGAGGTTGAGGAGGAGCGCCAGTGGGGAATAGATGCCGGCCTCTCGTGGCGCAGCGTCTCAGAGGGAACCGTCGTTTACACCGACAGGGGCATCAGCACCGGTATGAAATACGGCATTGCCGCGGCAGAAGCGGCAGGTAAGACGGTCGAATTTCGCAGCATCCTTGGAGAAACACAGAAATGACCACCATCGCCTACAGGGCGCACCCAGGCGGCGGCGGCATCATGGCGTCGGACAGCAGATGCTCGGACAATGGCCTGCACCTCACGGACTGTCAGAAGGTGTTCCGACTCCCAAACGGTGCGCTTCTCGGCACCGCCGGCGACGACGACAGCCGCCTCGTCATGGCACTTCTCGGCAAGGCGCGCTCCCCAAAGTCGCTCCCGAGCCGCGAAGAACTTGCCTCAACCAAAACCGACTTCGCCGGCATCATGGTGTTCAAGACAGGCGAAGTCTTCAATATCCGCATCGAGTGCGTCGAGCGCCAGAACAGCGACGAATGGGATGGTGGCATCAGCGAGATCAGGACGCCGTTCTGCGCGACGGGATCCGGGTGGGAACTCGCAATCGGAGCCATGTCCGCCGGCGCGTCCGCCATTGAGGCAGTCCGGGTATCCTGCAAATACGACCTCTATTCCGCCCTACCCGTCCAGTCGATGGAACTGAAGGAACCGACACGGCGCTCCCGGAAGTGACGGTATGGTCGGTACATGGCCTCGTCCTTCGACATATCCATCGACCTTTCCGACGTCCTGAAGATTTCAGCCGTAGCGCGAGCCGGCGTATTCGACAATCTGTCCGCCGCCGTCGAGAGGGTGACAATGGCCGGCGCGGAGCGCTGGCGCGAGGCAGTATTGCGGGCGCCTCTTTGGGAGGGGGAGCGGCGCGCATATGCCGCCACCATCTCCTACAGTTTCGACGGACAGTTCGCAGGCATTATCTCTTCCGACTATAAATACGTCGAGGACATCGAGCACGGGCGGCCGCCGCGCGACCTGAAGCGGATGCTCGACACGAGCATGAAGGTCAGGACGTCAAAGGCCGGCCGCCGATACCTCATCATCCCCATCAGGCACAACACGCCAGGTCACTCCGCCCATGCCTCCGCCATGCCGGCCGGCGTTCACGCGGAAGCCCGCACCCTTTCGCCGAGCAAGATCACAGGCCACGGCCGGCGCGTGTCCGGAACTGGCGCTTTAGACATCAGGACCAAACAGCAATATCTCGTTCGGGCGAGAAAGTATCAGTGGGGAGGGCGCTTGCCCGCCGGCCTCGCGCCAAAGATGAAGGCCAGCCATAAATCAGACCCCTTCGCCGGCATGGTGCGCTTCGACACCGGCACGAAAGGCGCGAAGTCGTCAACCTACATGACGTTCCGCGTCATGGCCGAGGGGCAACCCGGATGGATCGTTGCAGCGAAGCCAGGGCTCAACCTCGTCAAGGGAGTCGTGGACGTTCTCAAGGTCGACGCCGAGAAGATATTCGGCGCGGCCGTTCAGCAGGATTTGTCAGGCTCCTAACGGCCGAACAAATCGAATTTTCTTGCCAGTAATTTTCTCGGAAGCGCCGCGCCGGCGTGCGCGTTGCGATCGCTCGGCAACGACAAGTAGACGAAGAATTCATCGTACTTGATGCCGGAGATGGAATACGCGGCCCCCGCCGGCGGCTCGCCCGTTGTCCACGTGAGCGCGCCGTCGGCGCCGACGGTTGGAATACCGCCCTCAACGATGGCACTGCCGGCGATCCAGAACACCCGCGAGATGCTTTGGATCGACCCCAGAAGCTTGTCGTTATCGCCACGGATCATGGAAGACGAGAACGGATTCGTGGAGTTCAGGGCCCTGAAGCGATCGAACTGGCCGGCGCCGTAGAGAACCGAATTTGATGGGATAGTCAGCGTTGCGTCGCCGGGCTCAAAAACCCCGAACATCGCAAATTGCTTGCGCGGAGACTGTTGCTGCATGGCGGCCTTGCCGGGCACTTCGGCCGCCCATGTCACGCCCTTGCCCGAGCAGAACGGACAGTTCGGGGTTGCGGCGCCGGAGGCTGGACTTATGCAGGGACACGCGGCCGCACGCCGCCACTGGAAGTCCTGTCCGACACCGCCGAGGAAAGCATTGAATGCGCCAGGAGAGAGCTGCACGTCACACCACCACGCCAACGATGCCCATTGGGATGCCATGAATCGCCGTCCAAAGACCGCCGTTGCTTCCCTTCGGGCCGAACAGCGCTTCCTCGATCGGCTTCTCGAAATCCTCAATCTTCACCGTTCTCGACTGCGTCAGCCCATCGGCGGAAATTGATTCCGACCCCGGAAAGAACCCACCCTTGATCAGGCGGAGTACGGCCGACTTCATGATGACGTCGATCAGGTCGGGCCATTCAGTAACCGCATTCTCCAGGCCGACCGTATATTTGACCTGGATCATGGATGGAATCGTGTGCCCACCGCCAAGCGCCTGCATGATGAATGCACCGAGCGGCGCGACGAACGCGCTTGATGCCGGCACCATCCGGATTTGTCCGTACTTGCGGTCGAGCCGCAGCCAATCGTCAGGTATCCGGTAAACTGTCTGGGATGGCGAAGGATATGCAAGCCTGACCTCCTCAACAGAGATGATCGGCTTGTGACGCGTTACGATGTACCCCCAGCGCTCCGCGCGGAAGAATTCAGGATCATAGTCATATCCCGGCTCATCGAGATAAGGCTTACCGTCGAGGGCCGCGATTTCCTCATCCGACGGCGGATATGGAAAGACCGCAGTCGGCTCAAGTTTCACTTTTAGCTTGCGCGAAACGTCCTTCTCGGCAGCCTGAATTTGCTGCAGGAGATACGCATCGCTCCACGTGACGCTGGGAAAGTATGTCGAGATGATCGAGGCGAGACGATCCGCCCGGAAGGCTGCGACGTCGGCGTTCGTGAACAGACTCACCGCGGAACCTCCAGATGTGAATGGCAGCGGCCGAAGCCGCCGCCATATCCATTAACGTGAAGCGAGATCGCCGAGAGCGTCCGCAGTGAGGGCGGCCGCGAACGGCGCAACACCCATCGTGTCGTAATAGGTGACCGTCAGGGAGCCAGTGTCGAGCGCCGTGGTGCCGCCGACGAAGCCGGAGCCGGTAGCATTGTCGACGACGACAAAACCGACCATCGCTTTATTGTCCGGCGGCGCGACAAGAAGCGCCAAGGCCGCGTCATGGGTATCCGCATCGGCGGTTTTCGCGCTCGTGGTGAGGGTGCCGGCCGCATCGATATAGAACGCCCAAGCGGCGCTTTTTGCCGTCGCGAGCGTACCAACCAAGGCAGCCATATCGCCCGCCGCCTTTCGTACCGGAACACCGTTGCAGAGCGCCGCGATCGGGTTGGCATACCGAACCGTGGGGGAGCCGCCCGTTTTGATCGCGAGGCCGGCCTTGGTGAGCATGGAGGTGTTGACCCGCGTGCGAAGCGCTGTCACGTCGGCCAGAATCGCGTTTGCGAAAGCGATCAGCAATACGAGCAGATCGCCGAGCTTGACGCGGAACGATGCCGGCATGGAGCGGTTGAGATGGTCCTGAAGTTGGGCGACGGAGTTTCCGGCGGACATGGCATGGTTCCTTCGATGTTGCAGAAACGGAGGCGGACGCTAGAACGCAGGTGCCTGCGGTTCCGTTGTTTTGGGTTTTGGCTTCGGGCCGGGCTTGTTGCGCGGCTTCGCATCCGCGGACTTCTCTTCGGTTCCAGCAGGAGCAACCGGCGCCGCAGGCTCGGATTCGGTGGCGGTGGCGGTGGCGGCTGCAGCCGACTCAGATGCTTCAGTGGGCGCGACGGGCGCGGATTCAGCGGAGGCAGTCTCCACAGGAGCGTCGGTCGACGTGGGCGCGACCGCAGTCGGCGCCTCATCCGGAATCGGAGCCTCGCTCGGCTTGTGACCTTCCGCCTTCATCTTGCTGGGAGCAGGCGCAGGCGACGTGGGCAGAACTTCGGAAATCTCGTATCCGGGGATGGTCCCGAACATCGCAGCCACAGCTTCATCGACCGGTTCTGCGGTGATGATGGAGCCGTTTTCGCTTTCAAGCTTCTCGAATGCGACACCGTTGATCAGCGTCGAGGCGTTCGGGAGCCTGCAGAGCACATTGAAAAGTTTCACGTCAGTATTCCTTCTTTCTTGGGAAATCGCCGGGGTCAAAAGACCCCGGCTATTCCTGCATCGTCCGATGGATGGAGTTAGACGAACGGCCGCCAGACGTTGCCGTTCGGCAGAATGTTCTTGATGACGACGTGGTGCTTCCGCTTGCCAATCCGGAGGTAACCGAACAGGAGCTGGGCCCACGGGATCACCGCCGACTGCGTCGGATAGAGCGGGAACTTCAGCATCGGGAGAAGCTGCCGCCACGTGATCGCCATCGCCGAAGGCGTCATGTTGAGGATGTACGACTTCGTCGTGCCGGGGATGTCGGCATTCGTGTCCGTCCAGACCGTGGTGGCACCCGCAATCGGGATGCGCGCGACCTGCCGGAAGTCGGAACCTTCTCCGACCACACTGCCGGCGACGACGCCGAGGCCGTTCTGACGCGAACGGTAGATCACGTAGCCGGTTTCGGTTGCAGCAACCGAGCGGGCAATCGTGAGAGCGACCTTCTGGTTCGGCCCGATCGCGACCTGGGCCGACACGACACCCATCGACTCGCCCTTCGCGTTCACACCGGACACGAGGTAGTAATAGTTGCCGGCCTGAGCGGTCGAGAACTGAGAGTTCACGAGGTCAGTCGCCGGCGAGCCGGGAGTGACGGACGCGGGGACGAACGCATTGGCAGCGGCGATCGCCGGGTAACGCACTTCGAACGGCTGCAGCATCAGATCCTCGCGGATGAAGACATCCGGTTCGGTCGCGATGTTGCCGTGGGACGTGCGGACGCCGACCACCGGAGCGCCAACCATGATGTCCTGCCCCGTCTTGGACAGCGACACGCGGAAGGCGGGATCGAGACCGGTGTCGAAGTCGGCCTGCACGAGCTGCGAGTGGAACATATGCGTCGGCGTACCGAAGTTGCCGTAGCGGCTGATGCCGGCGGCAGCCTTGTTGATCAGACCGATCGAGTTCAGGGACTGCCCGCGAGCATCGAGGATGTTGTCCTGATCGACCTGGCCTGCGGCGATACCGGCCGCAAGCTGTGCATAGATGCCGTCGAATTCGGTCGGAACGACAGCGGAGTCGCCCTCGAACGAAAGGAATTCGGCGTCCGTGAGGAGCTGGAGAGCGCCATTCTGCTGCTCGGTCGCTTCCGCCTCAACCTGCGAGTTCTGCAGGGTCGTGACGAAAGACACCTCACGACGGGTCATGAGGTATTTGACCTGGCCGGTGCGACGGGCGTAGCTGCCCGTGGCATCGTTGATGACGCCGGTTTCCGAGTTCGTCGAGCCGCCCATGAAGCCGCCGACGCCGCTCTGCTCGGTCCATTCATCGACCGTCGCCGTCGCACTCGTCTTGGCAAACTGGTTGAACAGCTTGAAGTGCTTGTTCTCCTGAATCGTGGAGAGCAGAGTGCGCTCCAGCGACTGGATACGCAGCGCACCGCCGCCCGTCAGGGAGGCAACGTCGGTGCCGTACCCGGCGGTCAGAGCCTTCTGAAGCTCCTGGACCGCCTCCATGCCCATTTCGCCCGTCGAAGAACGGCCGGCCGCAAGTTCGGGAAGTTTGATTTCCATGGCAAATTGCCCTTCTCAGTTACAGTGACCGGCTTCTCGCTCGGGACCGTGGTGACTACGTTTCGTGACCGGCCTTGTTAGAGGCCGAGAACCTTCTTGATCGTCGCTTCGGGGAGCGGCTGGCCGCGGTTCAGAAGGGATTCGGCAACGGCGATTTCGTGGCCGGTAACCTTTCCTTCGGACTGAGCCAGAAGCGCCTTGCCCATGAATTCGTCGGCGCTCATCGTGGTGGGCTGCTCGACAGCGCTCTTGTTGATTTCCGAGCCAGCCGCCGTCTTCTCGTGAACCGTCAGGACGGCCTTGCGGCCCTTGCCTGCGTCGGAAAGCTTCGCGACCTGGGCCGAAAGCGACTTGACGATGTCGAGCGTCTGCGTCAGCGCCGTCAGAACGACGGACTCGTTCTTTTCGACGCGATCATTGAGCGCCTTGAGAATGGCAGTGGCGTCGATCGCCGGAACCTTCGTCCCGTCATCCAGCGTCACCTCGAAGGACTTCGACACTTCGTCGCCCTTCTTCTCGACTTCGACCGCCGCAGCGTCCGCACCGTCTTTCTTCTCGCCGCCATCGATGGCCGCCTCTTCGATCTTCTTGTCGTCGGCCTTCGTGTCGTCATCGGTCGGAAGTGCTTTCTGCACATCGCCGATTTCAGCAAGAAGCTTGTCGAATTCGTTCGGGGTTTCGCCGCTCATGACGCTTTCCTCTTCAGTCCGGTTTGTAAATCGCGCATGAAGCGCTCTACGTGTTCGGAAGACTCATCAGGCGACATGCCGTAGGTCTCCGAGGCGTACCTGACCAGGTCATCGGAACCTGGGTTCTTGCCGGCGGCGCCAGAGCGCATCGCGGCGGCGATCTTGTTTCTGAAATCGAAATAGTTGGACGGCTTGCCCTCCAGCGACTGCTTTCGAAGCGCGCCACCGCCAGTCAGCGCAGCCGAGTCGGTGCCGTAGCCGGCCTCCAGCGCCTTGGCGACGTCGAGGCCGCCGTTAAGCAGACATTTGTTAAAGGCACCGATCGGAACCGCAGCACACGTGCCGACATGCTGGTTAACCGGCGTCTTGCTCATGCCAATGTTGAACCAGCGAAGCTTTTTGATGACCGCCTTGCGGATTCCGTCAGCATCGACCTCAATCGCTTTTTCAAGCGCCGATCCGCCAACGCTGGGATACCAGCGGGCAGCCGGCTTGAGATCGACAAGGCTTGACCAGAACTGGTTGGCCTTCATCGCCGCAGGGCCATTGCCCTGATAGATTTCAGCCTTCACAAAGGTCTGGGAACCATCGCGGCGCACTTCCTTCGGAAGGCCAATTTCGTAGCTTGAGGAATCCTGAATTCCGAGGCGCGGGCCGATCTTGGTGTAATGGTCGATGTCGACGTTGCCGTAGCGAAGGAAGAAGTCGCTCGACTCAGAGAGCGCCTTGGCGACGATAACCTCGCCCTGCTGGTCGCGGCCCTCGGAGCTTGCCTCCATGTAGACATAGCGCGTGTCACCCTCGGTTACCGGGGTGGCCTTGAAGATGCCCGCGACGCTGATGTAGTCGGGGCAAGCGCTGATGAGTTCGGCGTCGTTCATGCCCTAAGGCTATTGTCACGACTTCTTGGAGAGGTAGTCGGAACGTCAGGAGCGTTCCTGTCCGAGCACAACATCAAGCTGCCCGCGCTCGCGGACGAGCGTCGAATACTCCTCCGCCGCAGCCGGATCAGACAATGTGTCCGGGCTCAATTCCGACATGCGCGCCATGACCGCGCCGTGCCGCTCCGCCGCCGCATTGGAGATGGACTCGCCGGCGCGGGCCGCCTTTACGCCAGCACCGGCAAGCGCAGAGAGAGAAGAACGGAGATCGTCGGGCGTCATTGGTTTACTCCAGAGCCTTGCTCGGTCGAGACAGCCCGCTTCCGCAGGAAATAGGCAAGTCCAGTGTCATCGAGGGATTCCATCGGCGTGGTCAGAGCGTCGCGAAGGCCATACTTCGTCGTCAGCCTTTCCCGAGCCCGCGTCTCGTCCGGATGATCGGCGACCAAGTCGATCAGATCGACATCGTTCTTCTGGCCGATGCGGTTTACGCGGCCGGCGCGCTGGGCATGCGTCTTTGCAGTGTCCGGCGTGTCGACCTGGACAAGCCACTGGCCGCGTTGCACGTTCATCCCCGTCGCCCCGGCGTCGGACGAAACGAGAATATCGGCCTCAGCCTCGCCGACGTCTGGATTGAACATCCGACGCTTCTCAGCCTTCGCTTTGGCAGAGTCCTTGCCCGTGAGGGAAACGACGCGGTATCCATCCTCTTTCAGCCGGGCCGCAATCGACTCGACTGCCTTCAGAGAGTGGGCAAACACCACGCCGGGCTTTCCACGGCGCTCGGCGGCCACCTTTGCCACCTCATCCACCTTCGCCCCGCCATTCAGAATGCCGCGCACGGCGGTATCCTTCATGATCCCGACATTCTTCTGAAGTTCCCGCGCTACCGCCTCAACCTGTCCGGCGTCGACGCCGGCGAAGGATTGCGGAGAGATCGCGCGCATCGCCTCAATGTCGACGTCGCCGCGCATGCGCGCCAGACGTACCTTGGAGAGATTTTCGTCGAGCGACGCCAATCTCTGCTTTTGATCGGCATTCAGCTCGACACGACGCTCGGTTTTCGTCGCGGTGATGTCCGGGTCGATCTTCGACGGATATTGGAAGCGCGCCAATTCGCGCCGCAGCCCGTCCTTCGCCGCCAGAGTGTCCGGGCCATAGCGCCGCATGAACGCGTCCTGGTCCGTATAGCGGTCGGGGTCCATCTTCTGGAGCATGGAGAACGCCTCCGAAACGTCGTTCTTCACCGGATCCGCCGACGCGCTCACGTAATAATTGGAATTGTCTGACATCGCGTCGACCACGTTCGCGAGGGAGGAATTCTCTTTTCCCTGCCTGTTCAACGTGTTGTGGCCTTCGTCAACCGTCAGATAGTCGAAATTTATGCCCTCGCGGCGCATCACTCCGCGCATCCATTCCTTGCGTTCCGCGCGGGTCATGCCGTCAACCGTCGCCGACATGACCGCCGGTGCAACGCCGGCGTGCCCGGCCCCAAGGTGGAGCATGTCGTCTCGGAACGACTGGTGAGTCATCACCGCGAAATGGTTGGTCGGATCCTTGTATGCAGCAATGCGCTCATCGCGCGACGCACCCGGCTTCGCATGCCACTTGAATGTACCTGGCTTCAGGAAGCGCAGCGCCTCGCCGTTGAACTGCCCCTGCACGATAGACGGCACAAGAAAGAGGCCGCGGCTCGCCTTGCCCTTCTGATGAAGGTTGGTGAAGCCGGCGAGAGAAATCAGTGTCTTGCCGCCGCCCGTGCCAAAGGAGAGGATCGTGCGCTTGTTCGCCTCGATCAGCTTGATCGCGCGCTGGCGCGCCCAATTCTTGCCGCCGCTCATGGTCGGACGAAACAGCTTCACAGGCTGGCCGGGACGGAAGTTGTGACCAATTTGAGGCATCATCTCGGCAATACGGCGCTCCGCCTCGTGGCCGACCGTGTAGCGCTCATCGGCCGCAAGGGCACGCGCCTCCGGCTCCGATTGATCGGCAAAGAACCCCATTTGAGACGCTTCGAAGCCGGCTTGCTGCGTCCGCGCCGAATCCAGCTTGTCGCGCACGCTACCCGCCGCATACCGGCCGCCGGCGCGCTCGCGAAGAGAGTCGACCATCGCCCGCTCCTTCGCCAGACGCGCATCGCGCGCCTTCGGATCGACGGCGTCGAGATGGTTCAGATTGTTGCGGACAGTCGTTCGGCCGAGGCTCAAGGCGGCATCCGGCTTGAGCGTGTTGTAGGCCTCGACAAAATGCTTACTTATGCTCGACCGAACGACGTCCTGCATCGCAGCATAGGCGTTCTCAGGCCCTCGCATCGACTCGACATACTTCGACCACGTAATGGACCCGGCGTTCACCTTGGTCGCCATTTCGTCTTGGCGCCGCCGCCACTCTCCCCATTCCGGGTTTGGGACCGTGTCTCCGAACATGTCGGTTGCCTCGCGCTCCGGCTCACCCGCGACATGGCGGTCGAGTTCGTGACGCAGAGCGCCGGCCTCTTCCGTCTCGCGCGCCACGTGCTTGGCAAAATATTCCCGAAGAGCGCCTTGGTCCTGAGGCGTCATCTCGCCGATTTGCTTGTAGGCCGCAACGCCGGCCGGCTCCTCCGCGAGAGCGCGGTGGAGCGCGTCGACAGACGTGTCGTTAATTTCGAATGTCTGGCGGTGGAGAGGAGTCCTGGATGCTCCGTATCGTGACTCGACGAATTCGTCGGCCATCTTCTCGAATTCCGGACGCAGCGACTCCGCCGGCCGCATCTTCCCGTTTTCGTCCTGAAGAGGAGCAATTACATCGAGCGCATTGCGGTATTCGTCGGCCCGCTCCCATCCCGCCTTCTGCACGAAATCAGCGGATTGCAGATCGGCCAGCACATCGGCCAGAGAGTCACCATCCGCGACACGCCCGCCGATATAGTCACGGATGCTGGAATGCAGATCGTCGCCAGGCGTAAACGGTTCTGCGAACTGAGCCGCGACTCCCGGCTTTGCTGCCATATCGAGGTCAGGACGATCAGAGAGACCGAGCGGAATCCATCCCTCCTCGTCATGCGCACCACTGATAATGTCGAGGTTCCGCCTCACCTGCTCAAGATCGCCACGGTTCACGGGAGCCGCAAGGCGGTCGAGGCCTTCCGGCGTCACCGTCAGAACGCGGTTGCCTGCCACCGTATCGAGCATGTAGTCGCCGCGCTGCAGGCCTATGGCCCGCACCTGCCGAATTGCGTCCTCAACCGCGACGCCGCCCAAGGATACCTGAAACGGCTTGTCGGATTTGACGCGCTTCATCGCGTAGACGAGCGCCGCGTTCGCCTCCATCTCCCCCAGAGCTTGCCCGAGAACCTTTTGGGACTCACCTATTGCCGCCATGCGGCGCTTGTTGATTTCCTGAAGCACAGCGAGGTCATGGCCGTTCTCGGCCTCCCCAAGTTCAATCTCGGCCGCCTGCTCGCCGAGTTCCCGTGCGCGCGCAATCGCCTCCTCGGAAGCCTGCATATAATGATGAAGGTGAAACTCTTCCATGCCGTCGGCAACGCTCGCCGCCTCCTCAGGAGAGAGGTCGGTATGCAGGCGGCGGGACAGGACTTCGGCGGCGCCGGCCACCCCGAGAACGTCAACGACGCTCCGGTCAACCAGAGCCGCGCCGCCGGCGGCGAGCGCCAGGGCATTCACCGAATTGTAAGCGCCAACGCCTATCGCGCGCCGAAGATCGGCAGTCGGACTTGGCGAGGACTTTGCGACCTCGGACAGGAATGCGCGCGTAGCGATCGTGCGCATATCGTTTGTCATTTCCTCAGAAACCTTGGCGTCGACGGCAGCATCATCGACATCGATCACATAGGCCTTCGGCTCAGTCGTGGCCTCATTGATCTTTTTGCGGGCATCCCGCGCTTGGCGCTCCTCCATTTTGCGACGCTTGTCGAGCTTCATCAGCTCCAGCGCCTTCCTCGCCTCAACGATCTTGGGCGCGAGTTTCGCCGCCTCATCCTTCTCCCGAAGGACGTTCAGGCTTTCGCCCACCAGCTTGGCAGTCTCGCCGTTCGCGATCGCCGCGCGGCGCTGACCGTCGGAAAGCGGCTTTTTGAAGGCTTCCGCCTCACTCGACACAGCCTCCTCCGTCGCACCGGCGCGTTCCGCCCGCTCGCGATAATCCGCCGAAAACCCGAGTCCGGACGGCAAGGAACGGACAGGGTCAATATCCTGGACACTCAGCTCGTCCGCATCATCGGAATCGAACGGGATTTCACCAAGGTCAACCTCCGCTCTTGCGCCAGCATCGGCCAGTATTCGCTCGCGGTTCAGATTCACGGCCGCCGCCGCGCGCTTGACCATCTCAAGTTCATGCGCTTGGCGGAGCTTGTTGGCGACGTGGGCTGGCTGCCCCTCAACCTTGGAAGAGTCAAATCGGTAGTCTTCTGGCGCCCAGCCCATCGCCGCGGCGACCCCTTCAACGAACAGGCGGTCGGAATCGCGCTTCTGCTCGCTGATGCGGGCATGGGCCTCAGCTTTCGCCTCTTTCAGGCCAAGTTCACGGTCACGCGCACGCTGATGCTTCTGCACCTCGCGCCGCGCTTTCGCACGCTCGGCAATCGCGTCCTTGTATTCAGATTGTGGCTTAACGCCGGTCAGGCGGAGATGGTTTAGTTTGCCACCTGCGCCACCAACGACCTTCATTGAGCCGTCCTTTTGAGGCGCCACAAGGACAGGTTGGCCCTTCGCGTCAGGGCCGTTCGGGTGGACCGTGATCCACCTCTCGCCCGGCTGGAGGGCTTTGAGGAGCAGAAGAATGGGCGATTTCAGAGGCATCCGAAGAGAATGCCGTCACGACGCTATCCCTCGACGTCCGGGTCGATCAGGGTGAAAAACTCCCCGGATGGATCAGAAAGACGGTTGCGGCCGAGATTGAAGGAGGCGTTCTCCTGATACTCGCCGGCGGCCGCAGCCAGAACATCCCCCATATCGAGACCTTCCGGCATCCGGGAGACCACCGACTCGGCAACATAGTTGCCGAGGATTGGCATCTCGTTCCGGTCAAAATACCGCTTCAGCACCGCCTTCACGGCGAACCAGTAGACGCCAAAATTGCGGTAGCGCCGAACGTCCTCGTTGAGTAGCGCACGGACGCTCTCTGCGAATACACGTGGATCAGGCTGCGTCACGGCTCGCCTCACTGTCCGTCGTGGCGAGACGATCGAGAAATTCATTCACTGTGTCGTCATCCCATCCCTCACCAAGCCTTTGCTGCACGTGAGGCGGTAGGTCTCTGAATTGGACCGCATTATCAACGCGCCCTTCGCCGACCTTCGGGTGCTTGGCAATCACGTGCCGGATTCCAGCTACCACGTGCTCATTGTCGACGCCGAGACGGATCAAGCCGGCAACGGCAGCGGCAGGGTCGGGATATGAGGCGGTCATCGCTGCGGCGAGATCGGTGTGACCGTTCGCATGCGCAAGCGTGGTGAGTGCGTTCCGAACCGTCAGGCGGTCGGTTGCAACGCCGGAGCGGCCGTTGCCGCTCTTCGTCGCGAACAATTGCGTCGGATATTTCGGCTGAACCCCGTTCCACTTGGTCTCTTTCGTCGGGATCACCGAGGACATAGGCTCATCAAGCTTCCCCTCGCGCTTGGCGCGCGCCCAAACTATGGCGAGCGACTTCCTG
The DNA here is from genome assembly GCF_030694575.1 of Parvibaculum sp. Lineage (GTDB taxonomy): Bacteria > Pseudomonadota > Alphaproteobacteria > Parvibaculales > Parvibaculaceae > Parvibaculum. The sequence continues at coordinate 21,657 of NZ_JAUYUS010000016.1, read as the reverse complement.
GGCCACGTCACCCCAGAATAGTCGGCAGAGAGCATCGGCACCACAGCATCGATTGCTTCAGTTGTGGTTTTTGCATGGCGCGCTTCCTCGCCTTGGACGCGCTCGAATTCGGCATGGGCCTCATCCGCGAAGTCAGTACCGAACGCGCCTCGGCCAGCCTCAGCCCAGCGATTTCTAAACTGCCAACTATCGCCAGGATACCTCTCGACAAACCGGCTTGATGACTGATTTCTTCCACGCCCCTGAGTGGTTTCATTCCTGAATTCCTTGGCGCGCTCGTCCAAGATATAGGCCGCGATCGCCTTTTTCTTGTGCGCCTCTATCGGAAGCATGATGTCGTGATCATCGAGCATCTTTTGCGCATCGTAGGAGGCGGCGGCAACAGGCTCGCCCCCATGGGAAACCATCGCCAGAACGCTCCCAAAGTCTGGTGACCATTGATAATTCCGAAAGCCGTCCTTGAGCCGCGCCTGAAGCGGCACATAAGCCGACTCGACCACCGCCGACGGCATGCCGTGGAGATCCTTCGGTTTCGTTGCCTCGCCCGCCTTCTCGCTCGATTGCGCCGACAGAGACTCAGCAACAGCCGCCTTCTCATCAGCTTCACTGTAAACGAATGGCTTAACTCCGAGGCCCATTTCGTCAACAGGGAAGTGCATGGTGCGGCCGCTCGCTTCTCCGTATGGACGCACCCTCACTGTGCCGTTCATCGGGTTTGCCGACGTGACGACGAATCTCCGCGTCTCGACCGCAACGCCATTCTCTGTTTTGACATTCTCGAAGGCCGCGCCGGCGAAGAACGGCGTACCAGTTTCAGGATGCAGGATGACGGGAACCTTCGAGTCGAGCGCTTCCTTGGCCTTGAACCATTTGTTGTTGTCGAGCGCGATCCGGGCGCGCGCGATCTTCACCCGCAGCCGCTCGGCGCTCGGAGTATCCTTCTTCTTCAGGCCCGAGTAGCTGCGGCTCATTTCCTGGAACCGAGAGAAATCGGACGCAGCATCCTTATGCTTCATCGCCTCGAAGCGCTGGAGAGCCGCCGCCTTGTTGGTCACCATCTTCTCGCGCGCGGATTCAGGGTCGGCCGACAGCATGACGAGCATATCGTCGCGGCTCAGATTGCCCTCGCGAGACAGGTTTTCGACGCGATCACCGCCGTTCCAGAGCAAATCCTGCCAATCCTTCTTGGCAAGAAGAGACTGGTATCGGTAGCCGTCGAAGCTGCCCTTCGCGAGATAGGAGTGAATCCGTACCGATTCCATGAGGTTGCCCTGCCGAAGGCCGCGGCCGTTGCGCTGCTGAATCGAGGCCGGCTCCCAGGTCAGGTCCATGTGGTGAATGTCGGTGGTGCCCTTCTGAAGGTTCTGGCCCTCGCCCATCGTCGCCGTGTTGCCGATAACCGCCTTCAGCTTTCCCTTGTTGAACGCATCGGCAATGTTCTGGCGCTGCGCCGAAGAGGCGGCGACCTGGGCGTTCATGATCGCGATTTGCTCGCGCGGGACGCCGCTCTTGACCAGAGCGTCGACCACCTTCTGATGCACCGCTATATTGTCGGCGAACACCACCTGTCCGCCGTCTTTCATGCCCTCGACAATCTGCTCGACGGCGGCATGATATTTCGGGCTATCGGCGCCGGCGTAAACGACCGGATCGTACAGTTCAAGGTCCATCGCGGCCTTGCCCATTTTGTCCATGATGGAGAAAATGTGGGCATCACCGGTGGCGTCTTTCCCCTTCGCAGATTTCTCAGCCAGTTCTCGCAGTTCCGCGTACACCGACTTCTGCTCTTCCGACATGTCGACAAGGTGCATCCTGTCATCCCGCTTGGGGAGCACCAGCCCGACTTCCTCGGCCGTCGTCCGGTCCATGTAGCGACGCATGATGCCGCGAAGCTCGTTCAGGTTCTTGAACCCGACCGTGACAAGTGCCTCCTCGATTTCGCCGCGGGTGTTCAGGATGTTCTCGTTCCGGAACTCGCAATAGCGATCAAGGAATTCTTCGCTATTGCGGATGCCGCGCCGCTCGAACTCTTCCGGCGCGATATGCGAGAGCATCGAGTAGATTTCGAGTGGACTGTTCTTCGTCGGTGTCGCCGTTAGGCCGAAGACGTTCTTTCCGCCGTTGTGGTCGCGCACCCAGCGCGCCTTGAAATTCATGTCGAGGGCGCGGTTTGAAAGGCCCTGCCCGCCGAGGAACTTCGGCGCCTGCCCGAACCTGTTCTTCGCGGCGTAGAGGTTCTTGTAGGCGTGGAATTCGTCTCCGATCAGCATGTCGACGCCGAGATCGTCGAAATATATCGCATCGGTGCGCTTCTGGAATTCGCGCCCCGCCATGTATTGGTCATAGGATTCGCGAATCTTGTTGAGGCGCTTGTCGCCGGCGTTGCCGAGCGAATCCCCACGCTGTACCCAGAAATCGTCGTTCGCGTATCCGGCCTTCGTCTCCGGATTCAGGTCGATGTCATTCCACGCCGGCTGGGAGATCAGAATGAAATCGTAATCATTCTGCGTCAGATCGTGCAGTTTTCGGTTGCGTTCGTCGGCCGTGTCCTGTTTTCCCTTGAGCTGGCCGTCCTTGCCCTTGGTGTAGGTCTCGCCAATCACGAGCACGCGCGAGCCGGGAAACCACTTTTCTGCCTCAGCGACCCAATTCGCGAGAACCGACTTCGGCACGATGATCATCGGCCGCTTCGCCTTGCCGGTCACCTGTGCCATGCGGGCGAGGATCAGGCCGCGCACGGTTTTACCCAAGCCAACGTCTGCCGCGATGATGCCCTTGCCGGCCTCCAGCGCCCAGCGCACGCCGGAATACTGATATTCCTTCAGGCCTTCGGTGTTCAGGCCAGGTATCTCGAATGGCACGTTCGAATACTGTTTCTGGCGGAAACCCTGAAACTTTCGGTTGTAAAGTTCCTCAACGCGGTCCCGGTACTTGGAAGCCGTAATCCATTGCTTGAACTCGGCATTCCATGCATCAACCGTCGGCAGATCGTCCTTTCGGACGCCGGTTCGATTCAGGTATTTTTCAAGCAGGCCGGTCTCGTGAATGCCGCCGCTCAGCGCATACACGCCTTGATCGAAGGTGATCGCGAGATTCGCACCATTGCGCATCCACTCGTTGTCGCTCGCGGCATTGCGCTCATTAAAGAACGCAGCCACGACTTCGAGGGGAAGAAACGCGGAATTCAGCGAAATCTCGACGTCTTCCAGCGACTTGGGATCAATCGTCTCTTCGAGTAGCGTGGCCTGGCGCTCAAACTTCGCGCGGTCGGCAGCCGGCAAGTCTTCGGCGCCAAGGGCTTCCTTCACGGAATCGAATTTCGGCCACAGTTCGCCGGAAAGGTAGTTGTCGGACGACGTCCATCCGCCACCGGGCAACAGAGCATAGTCGGGCGAGGCGTAGAGGTGGTCGAGAACGGTTTCTGTGTCGCCGCTGTGCCAGCGCGCCGCAACTTGTTCAGGCGTAAAATCGCCCAATTCGAGAGCGAGAGACTGCGCGGCCGCGTCGAATGTCGACTCGACGGGCGCTGCCTGGCGATTGGAGACGACGTCGGACAGGGAGCCGTCGGGGTTTACCGCGCCGATCAGCCGATAGAGTATCTTGTCGTGGCTTGCCGCCAGCAACAGGTCCGGGTTTTTTGACGGGATACCATGCTTCTCGACATAGGCGTGTATCGCCTCTTCGAGCGCCTGGCGATCGGCAACGCCGCCAGTCATGAGTCGCTCAATCTCTTGAGAGAGCGCGTCGGCTTCCGTCACGGCGTCGACTTGCATGAATTCGTCGACACGATGCCAGCGAGGAGGTTTGCCCTGAAGGATGTACTCGACGCCGTCAACCATCTTGGTCGAGCCGACAACCGCGTGGTCATATGGCCGCTTCAGCGAGGCAGTGAAGGCCTTCGCTTTGCCGTCATCGTCACCGATCGCGTCGAGAATTTCCGTCACAGTCGGACCGGGCGACGCCGGCTCATCTGCGGTGAACGCCGCAATGGCCTCCGGCACGCCGATCATCGAGCCTTCGACAGTGATATCCTCGCCCATGCCGGCTTTCGCGCGCCAGCCTTCCGTCATCGTGCCGAGCACGTTGGCCGCGCCGCGCCCCGTGAAGTATCCGCCGGCAAGGTACTCTTCGTCCCAGACGCCGAGTTTCCGAAGAACATCCTGCTTCACGGTCGAGAGCGCGCCGGCGACGTCCTGCGGCCGCTTGCGGAAGAACACCACGTCGGTTGTGACGCCGGTATGTGAGTGCTCGAATGCCGTATTCGGCATACGCATCGCGCCGAGGAATTCAGCCTTGCGCAACAGCCGCTCGCGAAGCGCGCGCGTGCCGGAGTTGTCCAGGACACCGGTCGGTACGATCATCGCGACAATGCCGCCAGACTTCGTCTTGTCGACCGACGTATCGAGGAAATAGCCCTCAGCCGTCTTGATTCCCGGCTTGTCATCTTTAATCAGAGACCCGCGCAGTCCGAACGGCGCATTGCCGATCACAGCATCGAATTGCCTCTCATCGCCGACCGCGAACCGCTCAAGGCTCGCATTCTCAACGGTATGGCGAGGATGAAGGATGGCCCCGATCTTGGCGCTTGTCGGCTCAAGTTCAACGCCGGTCACACGCGCGCGAGACGATGCCACTTCGAGGAATACGCCGGTGGCACAGCTCGGCTCCAGAACTTCGGCACCGTCAGGCAGCCCAAGGCGTTCGAGCACATTCCACATGGCGGCCGCGACCTTAGGGTCGGTATAGAATTCGTTCAGCGAGGCGCCGCACCCGCCGTTGCCGCTGTACTGGCGCAGGAGAGATCGATCCTCATCCGTGAATTCCAGTTTTGAGTCGATCAGCAATTCCGCGTCAGAATTGATCCGAAGACGAGCATCCTTCGAGATGCCGGCCGGAACGCCGAATTCCGGAACATTGTCCGGATCGAACGGCTTGGTGTAGTCGACCTCGGAGACGGCGACGGCTTCGGCCGGATGCTCCCGAACGGGCGCAGCGGCGGGCTTCGCGCGCTTCTTCTTGGGCTTTTGCTCCTGTACGGGAGCGGCAGCCTCAATCTTTGGCGGCAGGTCGAAGAGATCGCCAACTGCCTTTTCCGGTTTCTTCTTCGACGCCTTTGCGTCCGCCGCCGGCGCTTCCGTTTCCGGTTTCGCCACAAATTCCTTCGGGGCGGGACGAGCCGTCGCATCCTCGCCCAGAACCTTGCGGTGTCCGAAATGAGGCTTTGTGATCACGCCGGCGCTGCTGACGCTGCCGGCAATCGGGACAAGCTTGTCGAAAAGAACGCCCTGATGGGCCTTCAGCAACAGGATCAGCATGAGGAGATTGCCCTATAGGTCATAGGGCAAGTGTTGCGTCACGATTTCCGGCGACGGCAGCTATTCAGCCAAGAAACAAAACCGGAATCGCCTTGATCATCGTCGGCTCGCGTTTCGTCGCGCGGACCTTGTCGACAAACTCGGCAACCGGCATCGCCGTTATCGGCCCCAGAAACCGTTCATCATCATAGCAGGAAAGGAACGCCGCGCGCGCGTCACCCTCGGAATCGAAGCAGATCATCGCCTTGTCTTCGTCGTACTCAGCCCAATTTCCGTATTGGCGCTGGTGAACGACGTAAACCATAGGTGCGGCCAGGTTGGGGCCGAGATAGACGTCGACCTGGTCTCCATCGACGCCCATCGAGCCGTTCACGTAGCCGTATGGGAACAGGATTCTGGTCTCCCAGGTCTCGCCCCTCCGGTTTGTCCCGCGGCGCATCGAGCCGGCCTCATTCTCGATTGAAATCGTGAGACCGTTCCACTTCACTTTGCGCTTGGCGTAGTTCCCAGCCTCCGCTTGAGCGGCAGTCGGCTCGCCCGGCGACGGGAGAACAGACATGAGAATCTGCTTAACCATCAACATCTCCCACCACGCTTCGGCCAAGAACCTCGTCCATCCATGCCGAGAACTTCGGATCGGCGCGCCGCGTCGGTTCAGAGATCAGCACCCAGCTCCCCCTACAGTTCGGGTGCATGACGCCTGCGGCTATCCACCAGCGCTCGCGGGGCTCGCGCTCGACAAGGCCGCCGGCAACGCGCTTCATCGGCGACGCCGAGCGGCCGATATTCGTCTTTCCGGCCCAAATCTGCGTCTCCCCGTCAAGCTTAGGGGCAGACGGTTCGACGATGGTCACTACCCGACCGTCGATCAACCGGCAGAACCCGCAAGCGCCACGATATTTCTCAACGCGTTTTACGCGGCTTCCCGCGGACAGACTTGAGATCATCCCTTGATTCAGGTTCTCGCCGGCTTCCGTTACCGCAATCCGGCGCCAGTCCCGGTTCGACAGTCCAAAGGAATCGAGGAGCTGCGTCTGGAGACTTTCGGCCGTTTTTGTCCGGTCACCGAGCACCTGCGCGCCCTGATAGTCGAGAATCAAATTCCGCATGCGGTGACGAACCGTATCGCTCAGCGCCACCACGTTCTCAACGCAGCGGGCATTGCCGTAATCCAGAAGCGCGCGCTGTGTGACCGTCATATTCCAAGCTGCATCCGCCGCCGCGGCAGAGACCGGGAGCGCCGCAAGCAGGCGATCCGCATCCGGCGCCGAGACATCCCCCATAGCCGCCTGCACCCTGCCCATGAGGTTTGCACGAGTCGCAAGCCATTCTGCCTCAGTGCGCAGGTCAGATGCCGGCAGGTAGCGTTGGGAGAGGTAGTCAACGAGCATCATCCAGTCGTCGACCAGAAATTCGGACGCAGGCAGCGTTTCGAGATACAGCTTCACCAGCCCAAGTTCGGCGGCCGACCACCGTTCCATCGCACCAACCGGGCGCGGAGGACGGGTGGCGCTCGCTTGGTGCATGTCGCCGACAAGCCATTTCGCCATCTCATCGCGCATGCCATCCATGCGCATCAGCCCGCGATGCGTGAATATCTCGATCATGCGCCGAATGAAGGGATTGGGATGCTCTTCCCATATGTCTGGCGGATCCTCGCCGACCGCCTTGTAAATGGCATCGAGGGCCGAATTCGTATGGCCTTCGCAGAGACATGTGAGGTCGAGAATGACTGGCGGCATATTGCCAGTCTGCGGTCACGACGCCGCGACCGTGCTGGCAACAAAAAACCCCGCCAAAGCAGGGTGATGGAAATGGCCGGCTTGCGGGACGATGGCGCCGGTAACCCCTGGAAAGATGCGCGGCTTCGTAAGTTTCGCGGTCTGGTCCCTGCCGTGGCCCTTATTCGGCCGCGACTGCCCGCTTCTCGGCGACCTTCGTGAGGCTCGCCGGCATCCTGACACCCGTCTTGTACCCCTTAGGCCGCTCCTGATAGTCGAAGGCGTCATAGAGGTCGGGCCGCTCGGCGGGAGTTGGGAATTTCTGTGCTTTGGTCATGAACTAGACTTGCTCCCATTCTCGGGTTTTTTCAAGTCAGAAGCGCCGGAATTGTCATCTTTTCCCTTGCCTGTGTCACTTCCGCCACTCTCGGAGATCAGCACCGGAGGCTGGCCTTTGGGCACGTTGTTGTCGTGGAAGCTCCACGCATCGACGTGCTTCCGAACCTCATCAAACGCCTCCTCGTTGCCGGTGTTCCCCAACACCACCTCGACCGGCACATATCGCCCCGTGGCGCCGAGAAAGCGAGAGACAGCGCGCTTCGCCGCCTCCTGCCGCGGCAGGTGCATATAGTGTGCTTCGACCGTGTAGCCGGCGCCCTTGAATTCTTTCACCAGAGCAACCGCCTTGCCAGACGTCTTCATGGTCGCATCGTGAACCAGATTTAGCCCTTGCATGAGCGCAAATTCGGTCATGGCCTCGAACAGGTCTCCAGACTCCTCGTGAACTTGAGCGGCATTCCACCCCTCATATTCAGGCAGCATCGCCTTTATCTCATCCGCATCCAGAACGATGGCTTTCGATGGATCGTAAACCTTCCCCTTCAGAGACGACTTTCCGGAGCCCCCTCGCCCGCCGAGAATAACAAACTTCGGCCGCTCCCCGTCGACCGGCCGGGCAGACTCGATATTCGCCGGCGAAAGGAAATGCTCTACGATCTTGTCGTGGATCTTCGATCGCGCAGCCGTGTAGTTCCCATCCTTTTTGAACATGGAAATAGTCTGCTCGATAGCCGTAAGACGCTGTTGCGCATCCATGATCTTCTGCGTCGTATCGGCCGGAAAGTGAGCCAGTATCTCCTCAGGCGTCACATCAGCCTTATCATGCGCTTTCGCGAAGTCGGCGGCGCTGAATTTGTCAGGCTCCACCGCGTCATGGTCGCCGCGGACTTCAGGCTCGACCTTTGCCTTCTGGCGCTCGCCGCCAGGCCGATGGTCAGTCACCTCTCGCCAGTGAACATTGTGCTCGCGGCCGGCGGCATCGACAACCGTCGCGCCATCTTTGCCGGCGGCAACAACCTTCCCCTCCCCCTTCAGGGAACCCATCTCAAACGAGATACCGTCGCCAGCCTCAATGTTGTGAGTGCCGAAACCAGAACTGGCTCCAGCCTCGGGTGCCGCCTTGTCGCGCACCGCGGGCTGGTCAGGAGACGTCTTTTTCCAGCGTTTTGTCTGGTGGCCGGACTTGTCGGTCACACCCTGAAGGGTCAGCCCGGACTTGTCCTTGATCGCCTTGAACAGGTCATCATCGATGCCAAAGAGCATCAGAATTGGAGAATTCGATTTCCTTACCGGCTCTTCGTGGACCGAGTCGCTGATGAACTTCCGCCGGCCGCCATTCCCCTCGACGACAAGTCCATCCTCCCCATCGGCAAGAACCTTGTACTCTGGACGAACGCGAACCTTGTGCCCCAGCATCCGGTCCCACCGAACCCTGTGCCGGCCGCCATCAGCCGACAGCGTGGCGCCGTGCTTGCCGTGCGCTATCACGCTTCCCCAATGCGGCCCCTTCTTCGGGTGATGGAAGTAAACCTCATCCCCCACCTCGACGTCCGGAATCGACTCTTTGCCGCCTTTTGGCTTTCCCACGCGTCAGACCTCAATGGTGTAGATCGGGAGGCCATACGACTTCCCGAAGTCGGCATCAGAATCTGCGCGCTTGCCGAAGTCCTTCTGCGATGTCACGCCATTGTCCAGTTGCCCTGGGTCATCCCCATCAGCCGCGTCTCCATCACCGCCGCCGGCATCGTCATCGTCAGGCGGCGTGCCAAAGTCTTCATTCTCCGCCTGCAAGGCGGTCTGGCGCTCGGCCGTCCATGCGCCGACCAGCGTGGGATTGAGCGGAGCATCGCCAAGTCCGCCCTCAATCGGGACAAGTCCGATTTCGGCGCGCGCCTCATTCCACGTTGCCGAGAGTTTCCGCTTCTCGAATTGCGTTTTCGCGTCGTCGCCGTCGAGCCCGACGAACCGGAACATGTACTGCGGCGAAAACTCCTGAATGATGAAATCCGAGAACATGTTCTCGTAATACGAGAGAAGCGGCCGGAACCCCTTGTCGTTGGACGAGGTGATTTTTTCCTCAGTGTCGCTCCCGGACAGCGAGGACTTCCCGACCGAAAAACTCTCCATCGAGACCTCTTCGGGAGAGATGCCGTAGATCGCGCAGGCAACGGAGGACAGGAACGTCATCCACTTCCCAAACGCCATTTCGTTGAGCTGGCCGCCAATCTCCTTGAACTCTGCCTTCGACTCGGAATCCTTCGAGACAACAACCGGCAGGTTGAACGCGTTCTGGATGCCCTTCGTCATCGCGGTCCAGTACCGCTTGAAAGCCGCAATATCACTGGCGTCGTAATTGCCGACAAGGCTCAGGATGCCGCGCGGGATCGCGTTCTTGTCGAAGAACGACCCGTTGAACGTCATCGTGTTGAGGAGGTAGGTCACAACCTTGATCAGCATTTCCGTCTCGGAAGTGCCATAGCCGCATGACCGAACGTCGGTTCGAGGATTGCGAACCTCATAGATCAGGTCATCGTATGTATATGCAGTGCGGATGCGGCCCTGAATGACCTGGAGCGCGAAAATCTCATCATCGCCCTGATAGCCTTCCTCAGTGCAGAGCCGGATGGAGCCGCCGTCGACCGCGTAGAAGCCGTCGAGGCCCATCGACCGGTCGCGCTTGAACTCCGTCTCGATCGGCGCCGCGTCGAGCGTCAGGGTGTCGCGCAGCGACTTTGCCATGAAGCCGGAGAAATTGTCGCGCTTCAGACGCTTGCGTTTGCGCGGATTCGTCTCCCATCCGCAATTCAGCATGAAATGCTGAAGGCGGTTGACTGACGCCGTCTGGTCATCGTTCAGTTCGATGTTCTTGTCGACATGACGGATCACGAAGCCCGCGCCGGACTGGTCCATTTGAGGGTGGCAAAAGCGGTTGGCCTGCCGAATGCGGGTCAGGAGGATAGCATTCAGAAGCGGCGTCGCGTCGACCATCGCGCGCATCGAGTCGAAGTTGAGAATGCCCGGCCGGTCCCAATAATAGCCTTGGGCGGAAATCTGATATTCGTCGAGCGTGACAGACTGCATGCCGCGATCACCGCGGCCTTTCGGGGGGAAGGGAACGATATTTCCCTTCGACAGGGCCTTTTGAAACTCCTGTTCCTCGATTTGCTCATTGATGTAGTCGATCACCGGCTGCACCTCAGCCGAGGGCAGCAATGCGTCGGCAAGCGCGCCACGGGTGACTTCGGCCTGCGCGTCATAGCGCTCCTCCGCCGAGGCGGCGGGATTGAGGGCGATAGCGGCGGCGGTTTCAGATTTTTCGGCCATATGCCGAGTGTGTCGTCACGACGATTTGGAGCGGGCCGCGAGAATCGAACTCGCCTACTCAGGGTGGAAACCTGATGCCTAACCGATCGGCCAGACCCGCGTCGGGGCGGCAGGATTTGAACCTGCGACCCATTGCTCCCAAAGCAATTGCGCTACCAGGCTGCGCCACACCCCGAAAATGGTGCCCTGCCTTTCGGCTTTAGAGACGGTTTTCAACGGGCCCTTGCGAGGTGTACCGCCACTACCGCACGCCCGGAGCCAGGCGTCCCATAAAAACTCAGAACGGAATTTCGTCGTCGAGGTCATTCTGTGCGGGTTGGAACTGCTGCCGCTCCTGCTGTTCCTGCCGCTGCCCGCCGCCGTCGCCCAGCTTGTCGAGCATCGTCAAGACCGCGTTGAACCCCTGAAGCACCACCTCAGTCGAGTATTTCTCGACGCCCTGCTGGTCGGTCCACTTGCGGGTCTGAAGCGCTCCTTCGAGATAAACCTGTGAGCCCTTCTTCAGGTACTTCTCGGCGATGCCGGCGAGGCCTTCATTGAAGATCACCACGCGATGCCACTCGGTTTTCTCTTTGCGCTCGCCGGTATTCTTGTCGCGCCACGACTCCGACGTCGCGATACGCAGGTTGACGATCGGCCGGCCATCCTGCGTTCTGCGGACTTCAGGATCCGCACCGAGATGCCCGATAAGGCAGACCTTGTTGAGAGAGCCCATTACGGTGCAGTTCCTTCAGATGTGCGCGACTCGATTTCGTCGCGAGTGAGAACAGAGAGGTCGATGCCGACCGGAATCACCAAGACCTTGCATCCCCGCGGAATCGCTCTGACAAAATACCCTCTGATTGCCTCGGCATCCCCTCTGGTTGGATACGAATTCATCCTCACCACGAGCACATCGCCGGGAGCCATCGCGAGCTTCCCAATGCGATATTCCATCTGTTCAGCGTCATCGGCCATCAGAACACTCTCTCATCACGAATTGGCGGAGGGGGTAGGATTCGAACCCACGGACCTGGATAGGCCTCCGGTTTTCAGGACCGGCGCGTTAAACCGCTCCGCCACCCCTCCAGAGATCAGGACGCCTGCACGGCATCCGAAGTCGGGCCGACCAAGCGCCGAAGGTTCGCAGCGAAGCCACGCGCCTTGTTGATTTCATCGAGCGACGCGGAAGTCTCATCCTGGATTCTGACCGCCTCTTCGGCGAGCGAACTCACGCGCTCACTATGCGCCTTCGCGACGGCGTCCAGATCAGAGATCGTATCGTTGAATGACTCCGCGATGGATGCCACAGACCGCACGCCATACACGAAAGACCGCTTGCCATATACGAGTCGCAGAAAGATAGATTTCTTGAACATGCCGTCCTCTTTTGGTTTGCGCGACTGGCGCGGTTGCCTCATGCCCGTTCGGGCGAATAAATCCGGGCTTTCATACGTGCCCCCGGTGGCGCGCCCGGTGGATTCCGACCATCGGAAGCGCCAGGACCGCCGAGGAAGTTGCCCCGTATCGCCGGGGCGCGGCCGTTACTAGACATTTAGAGGCCGTCTTGAACGACAAAGTCATCCAGCCTTCTCGTGCGCCGTCGCCGGCGAAATCGTGGGGCGCGCTACCGGACTGCGCTACAGGTCGGCGATCGTGCCACCTGGCCGGATTTGAACCGGCGACCTCCCCTTGTGTGGCGCTCTACCAGACTGAGCTACCGCCGAAGCGGGCGGGATTTGAACCCGCGACCGTCCACTATCGAACGCCCCGGAGGGCGAATAGGTTCGCGAGGGCTCTTTATCCCCGCCTTATGGCGACCGGTATTTCCCCAGGCAAACACATCGGACGCTCTTTCGAGCGAATTACTGGCCCCGAGAAACCTGGACGGGGGCTATCCGGAACACCCAATCGTCCGTACCACTCGTTTAAGGCAGCCCGTGTTCCACACGGGCGGGCAACTCAAATTCCTGCCAGGCGCGGCTTGGGCTCATGAAACCCAACCTTATGGCGCCGCCCGGCCTGCACCCTCCTTCGCTCGCGGTGTATTTCAGGCGCGCGGCGGCCACTCCCAATAGAAGTCGCCGTCTTCATAAAATGAGCTGCCCTTCATCGGAACCAAGCCCTTATGGAACGGGTCACCGACGGGCGGGATCACATAGAGGTTCGCGTAGGTCGTATTGCCGTCGGCATCCTCGAAAACCTGCGTCACATGCGCGAGGTACGGCCCAGCACCGACGCCGTTGAACCCGCGACCAGCGCAGTTGTCTTTCATCGCCACGGCTTCGCTGTAGAAATGGACAACACGTCCGACCGACGGTTTGGGGGCTTCCGACATTTCTCATCTCCTATGCCCATGCGGGCGAATTAGTTGGCAGACTATCTCGCCGCCTGCCAGGGCTCCTGCATCGGCGGTCCCGCGGGAACCGCCTCGCCGACGTCGTTGCCCATGCGGGCGAATTTGGTAGCGGGGGCAGGATTCGAACCTGCGACCTCCAGCTTATGAGGCTGGCGAGCTACCAGACTGCTCTACCCCGACATGGAGGCATTTCACCCCTCTTAGGCCGGGTAGGTCCGTGCTCACCCCTACGACTAACCCCCGCAGGCAGGATCCCCATTTTCGGACGGGGACACTCCCAGGACCAGATTAACCGCTGATCCTTCCGGCATCGAGGCTCAGGCCGCGCGATTGCGGTCGAGCAGACCTTTCAGCGCGCGCATCGAACGCGCATGCGAGTGAAGATATTTGTCGTCACGATCATCCGGCTTCCACGCCCTTTTGCGGCGCGCCTCGCCTTCCGTGTAAATCTTCCGCACAACGGCGCGGCGTTCGCGCTCAGTCGTGCAGTGACCTGATTGGCGGTAAAATCTGACGGACGTCGGGCCGGCGGTGCGGCGCTTGATCGCCTTGCGGTTGCCGTCGCCGTCGACACGGATGATATGCGTATCGTTGGATTTGAGACGCGTAGTCGCTCCAAAATACGAGGCAACGCCTCCGAGGGTAAGTGCGGCAGCACCGAGCAAGTTAATCAATCCACGTCTGCGCATTTCGACTCCCGTTCGATCATGAAAAATTCCTGCGGGCCGGATTGGCTACCGGAGATTTTTGATCCGCTTTCACAGACTTTACGTCGGTCCCCCGAACGCTCTCCCGCAGGTACGCACGTCTACTCTCGTCATATCCGGCGGCACTGCGAGGCGACCAACGGATTTCAATTCAATTTGCAGGCGTGGTTACTTGCGCATGGCGCCCTCCCGTTTTCTGCTGTTTCCCAGCCCGCCGCAGCGGGCCTCGTTTTCTTCTCTGTCCACACGATGTTCCGCTCAGAGGGTCACGGTGTCAACGGATTTTTTGTACATCGTACAAGTTTTGTTGCGCCGTTGCGCAACCTCATCACATCACGGCTACCAGCCATTCATGTCGGCGAGGAAAACATGATTCCCGTAGCGCTTGACCTCGGTGTAACGCCGCGGCCATGAAGGCCGACCTATCTTGCGATGATTGTAATAGTGCGTGGCGCGGAACTCCGGCAGATTGTCGAGATCGACGATCGTCGCCGCCGCAATCTCAACGGCCGTGTTCCACGACTTCATGTCTTCAATCGGCCGCTCGGGCTTCAGCGTCCAGGAAAACTGCGCGCGTTCATATACGACGCCGCAATAGCTCGAAGAGAACTCGCCGCTGTACACGCGATTGCGCGTGGTTTGAGCGACAAGCTTCATGCCAGTGGAGCCTTCACCCCGCGCCTCGTGATAGAGGTTCTTCGCCAGGCACATGACTTCGCTTTCCTTCAGGAAATGCGCCGAGTCCGTGTACTGAGGGGCGTAGATCGACATTGCAGCGACGGCCGCCTTGACCGTCTTCATAAGGGCAATGGAAGTGACCATGCTTTTTCTCCTTCTTCGTCCTGCGAAAAGGCTAGCGGATACTCCTTACTGATTTGTACATTGTACAAGTTATGAGACAAAAAAAACACGGTGCCGATGGCGCTATGCCGCGACATGATGCAATTCAGCAACAGCCGGGAATTCGCGGTGCTCACGCCCGTCGAGGAGCGCGCCGGCCCGCTTCTTGCCGACGCGGCGGATACCGGCAAACCCCGCAACATATGGTGACGCGCCCGCTTCGCGAACGGTGCCATCGCGGTCGATCCAATGTGTGGAGGCGAGACCTATTGACCGCCCCCACTCGCCCCATTGCTTAAAGAAAAACGCCACGCCGGCCGCCGCGTGGCTTGTCGGTGAACACCTCGCCGCAGTGGAAGCAGCGCCACTGGCGGTCGACCGGCAGACCTTCGATCATGTAGCGCACCATTTCCTTGGCTTGCTGCGCGTCGAAGAGGTTGGTTCCAACCGGTTCTGATTTGTGCGGATGAGTTGTGCCTTCACCGGTCACCTTCTCGAAGATGATGCCGCCATCAGGGTTGAAGTTCTCCGGCAGCCGCCAGTTGAGAAAACGGTCGACCATGTGCTTGATTTGATCTTCGGTCCCGTTCAAATCTCCGCTTGGTTCGCGACGATCTACCTTGTCCGCTCGCTCATCCGCCGAATGGAGGACGGCGAACGCAGCAGTCAGCGCCGACTCGAGGTCAGCCTGATAGCGCAACCGATGTTCGGTCGCCAAGTTCGATTGGGCGAGAATTTGGCGAAGGACGAGAACGCGTCCGAGTTTTCCACAGATAGAGAAGAAGCGATCTTCCGTCTCCGTTCCCGGGATGCCATCAAGCATTTGCGCCAAGTCGCCGTTTTCAGTCATTTCCCGTCTTCCTTCTCCAGCCTTGCCTTGATCGCTTCCATCTGCCGCTCGTCTTCACCAGCGGCGCCGAACGTCTCGCAATCCTCCCTCAGCCGCCCGAGCCATGATCGGAGAGCGCTCACGTCGCTTTTCATGAGCGGCCCGTCGGCCAAGAGGAGGGATTGCAGGTAGCCCACGGGATCACGCCATCCCGAGCGCGGAGAGGTAGAGTTCCAAGATCGCTTCCGCTTCCTGGCGCTCGGCCTTGTCCTGTTTGCGGATGCGGATTACCTGCCGGAGCGACTTCGTATCGAAGCCGTTGCCCTTCGCTTCCGCGTAGACTTCCTTGATGTCGTTCGCGAGGGCGGACTTCTCTTCTTCCAGCCGCTCGATGCGCTCGACGATGGAGCGGAGCATGTCGGACGCGACCGGGCCGCCGGCGCGGGCGGGATCGGAGCCGGGTTTTTCGTCGACGATAGGTGTCGTTTCGGTCATGTTGCCTCCTTACACCGCGTCGGGACGGTAGTAGCACCCGCCCTTGACGCAGAGTTCTCGAATGAAGAGCGGGATGATGCCGAGGAAAAACCATCCCTCGACAAGCTGACTGGTCGCTCCAGCACCCCGACACCACCTCTTATGAACAATCATTCAGTTCTCCGTCCTGTGCTTGCCTGGCGCGTCTTACGCGCCGTCCGTCTCGCCCTTGTCGCGGTTCAGCGGGTCATGGGTCGGCTCAGCATCGACGTTGTCGCCGTGCGCGTGCCCGCAATCGCAATCACCAGCCGGCGCCGCAGGCTCGGCATGCTCAGCGCAATCGGACGCGTGAGCCACATCGGCGGCGCCGGCGTCGGCTTCATGCTCCAAATCATCGGCCACCATGTTCCAGGACGCCGCGATGCTCGTGAGTTCCGGCTGCAGGTACTCGGAAAGCAGCGCCTGCGAGTCGATCCGGCCGAAATCCATCATGCCCTGGAGATACGGGCCGAGTTCCATGAGGAGAAACGCGTCCTTCTGCGTCAGGCCGAGCGGGCCGGAGTACGCGCCCCACCCGACCACCTTGGCAGTGAACCCGTTGCGCGCGACCAGCTCGGCAAGCACGCGCAGGTGCGTCCAGCCCTCTTTCACAGGCACGACGCCGACGTTCGGCCCACCCTCGCCGATGGCCTCCTTGTACGGAGACGGCGAGTGCAGCCACGACACGATCGGCGCGATCGGGTCGAGAGGATTCAGCTTCGGCTTCACGCCGTTCATTGGTGCCACGTGTTTGTCTTTCCTGTTGATAGCCGCATGGCGGCGTCGATCGAGCCTGTTGCTCATGATGGTCAGTCCCAGAGGTAGATCAGCGCCACTACAAGGACGCCGAGAAGAAGAATCTCAAGGACAGCCTTCCCGAAGAGGATCAGCGGCCAGAGAGCGAGGAAAACGAATGTCCACGCCGCGTATGGGTCGGGAACGCCGTAGAGAACGAGATGCCCGAGCGCACCTATGACGAGATATGCGCCCATCACGTTCAGCAGATTCCAGAGTTTACGCAGCAGCATTGGGCTTCTCCGCCGGTACGAGATGCGCCGGCATTTGCCGGCGGAATTTCCACGAAAGGTCGACCAGGAAGCGCGCCTGAAGCGGCGTCAGTTCCTTGTCTGGGTTACGATTCGCCATATCAGCCATCGCCCCAGCGAAACTCTTGGATTTTGTGCCGGGCGACATCGTGCATTTCGCGAGCGCCACCGCTCTCTCGATTTCTAGCGACGTCATGCGCATCCCCTGCCGACAACGGAAACGCCGTCACGGGTCTCTGAGAAAACCTTGCTGCTACGCCAGCCCTGCGGGCAGAGAAATCCCCAATCGCGGATTTCCGGGCCCGTGATAAACAGGCTCCAAGCCTCAGTCTTTCCGGGGCCGGGCAGGACAATGCGATGAAGGTCGGTCGCGCGGCGGAAAGTCATCGACCATTCCTCGCGCCGCACGGGAATAAGCCGTCCGTGACCGCAAATCCGAAACGAATCCGGGAACTTCGGGACGATGTCGAAATAGTGATTTCGGAATATCCACGACACTGACCACCACGGATGGTCATGAAGCGCCCTGTCATCGTCGTCGCGCATGATGCGATGCACGAAGATGTTGAAAACGCGGTTCTTGGGGACAACGAAGATCCGGTGCATATACGGATCGGACGGGTCGCCGATGATCAGGCCGGGCTCTCTGCCCTTGGCCCATACGATCACCAGATCGGCGATGTCGTCACGAAAATGGATAGCCGCGCCAGCTACGGCCGCGAGCGCGATCAGTGCCACGAGAAGTACGATCATGATAGGAGGTCCAGATGATGGCGGCGCTCATAGACAACATCCGCCTCTAGTGCCAGAATCTTTCCAGTCGCGTATTCGTTGCCGAGTTTCCGCAGGCGGGCGCGATCCTCTTCGGACACTTCAACCCTGTGGCTGGTGAACATTGCACAGGGCGGGCATTCGGTGATGAGTTCAAGGTCAGGATGCCTTGACACCCTCCCAAACCCCATCAATCTCAGAATTGAGCGGATGTAACAGCCCTTGCCCATTCAACATCTCCAGAACACGTCATTTGCGTTCGAAGATGCTGAACTTGTACTGAGTACAAGTCAACTGGCCGGGTGTAATATTTCTGGAACCGGCTATTCCTGTTGCTCGGCAGCAACAAAGAAATGGCATCCCGGATCGGCCGGCGCGACGATCAGGCCTCGCTCGCGACACACCTTGCGCTCGACATCGAACGCCTCGCACTTCCCGCAGACCTCGCCCGCCGGCAGAACTTGGATCATCGCGGCCACGTCATTAGGCAGGCCTGGCATGTTCAAGCCTTCAGCTCGCTCACTCATGGCGTCCGTTATCCCTATGTCAGTGGGCAGAAGGAATGTACCGGTGCCGTGCGCGCGGGCCCAAGCCACGTCGCAGAGCATGTTCGCATAGCTGAAATGCGGGTCGATGCCGACCTTCTTCACCGAGCGACGATATTGGTTCGTCTCATCGTCCTTCTCGGCGACAAGGGCGGTTTTCGTGAAATGGTGGAAGGCGCGCGGCAGCACCGCGACCGCCTGCCGCTGGCCCTTCTCCACAACCTCTTGCACAAGCCCCTGCGGGTCCGGAAACAGGCACAGGGGCTCTTTGGCCGTAAACCTTGCCATCGCCACCTGCATGCACTTGTACTGGTCCATGCGCAGCGTGTACCGGTCGCGCTCATCCTCATCCGTCCGGCGCTCGGAGACGTCCAGCCGCGGCGCGTCGCCCCACTGAATCATCCCCTCGACCATCGAGCCGAAGCTATTGCAGATGAACACTTTTCCCTGATGCCGGACGGCGAAACGCTTGGCATCGTTGTAGTTCGGGTTGATTTCGACCACGCACACCGCCACGCCGAAGGCCCGCATCAACTCACTGCAGCGAAGGAACGGATCCTCGTGGTAAATCTCTTCGACATGGATTACCGCCTGCCGGTTGTCCGGAAGCCGCTCTTTGATCACCACGACGTTGAAATTACCCATTTGGTCGATGCCCATATAGGTATTGCTCGCCCGCGTTTTCCACTGGATGCCGGCCGCTTTGCCAGCCTCTACGCACCGCGCAAGATGCTCCAGCGTCACCGGAACCTGAGACGGGTCGAGATACGGCTTCCCGAGCTTCCGGTTGAAGAAATTCTTCATATCCGTCGCTGAATTGTAGGCGTCGAGGATTTCGCCGGCGGCGATCGTGGGCGAGAGGAACTGCGGAAAGTGAATCGACCGGATGCGCAGCGGCCGCTTCTTCTTCGGGATGCTTACGTCGATCGGCGGATCAGCCTCAGGGTTATCGGCGATCCACTCCCCAATCTGGGTATCCTCGATCACATGCCCGTTCGGGCAGACATACTCATGCATCCGCGTCTCCGCGCTCCAGCGGATGCACTCTGGAAAGTAGTCGTCGAGCGGCTTTGCCTCCCCGCAAGTTGGGCATTTTGTGTGGAACCGATACCGCGAGCCCCGCTTGTACCAGTGGTCAATGTCGGAATCCGGCCAGTTCGCCGTCGACCCCATGAGTGTGAAGCGATAGGTTGACGCCGATAGGCGCTCGACCGTCTTCTCCATTTGGTCGAGCGTCATTTCCTGCACTTCGTCGAAGGACAGGACGTCCATTGGAATGGATTCCGTCGTCGCCCGGCCAGACGTCCACGAGAACACGAACAGCGCCTCATCGATGCGCCGGCGCGTCACGTTGCCCTCGCCAGACTTCCGGCCGGAGCCGTCGGCGGCCTCTTGCGACATCAACTTGTGAACGGACGGGATCGAACGCACGATCGGCATGAAGCGCTCGCTCGACTTCACGCCGGCGAGGTTCATGTCTGGCAGGAACATGCCGACGATGCACGGGCCGAATTTCAGCCCCAGATAGATCGTCGCAAGCATCTCCATGACCGTGAACCCGACCTGGGCGCACTTCATCAACACGAGAATGAAACGGTATGCCTCGTCCTCAGTGCTGGGAATCTGGTCATAGACCCACGCCATCGCCGGCCGGTCATCCAGCGTAAACGGCTTCCCGTCGACCTTCATCCCATCACGGCCGAGCATTTCGCACCACTCGCGGAACGTCATGCCGTCGGGAATTGCCTTTTGCGCAGGCGTCAGGCGGTGCCCGGTTTTCTTCTCAAGGCTGGCGAGCGCTTCAGACAGGCCGGCGCTGTAGTCTGGCTTCCGGCTGGCGCCGCCGCGGCGCGGGAATGCCACCTCACACCACGGCGTTGATGGTCAGGCCGCGCTCATTATTCAGGGCATCCAGCTTTTCCATGATCAGGCGCGCCGTCTCAGGGTCAGCCTGGGAGACCGTGTCGATGATCACGTTGTAGAAATCCGACATCTTGCGGAGATCCCAGATTTCCTGCATCGCCCGCAGCGCCGTCTCCAGCAGCTCGCGCCGCAGGCTGATGGACTTCGCGAAGAACATCGGGTTTTTGATCCGCCGGATGCCGTGCTCATCCATATCGGTCATCGACCACGTCCGGATCATCTCGGCATCGGCGAGGAGTTCCTGAAGGTGCATCATGAAGTCGATGTTGCGCTCAGTCTCCGCCCCGCCAGACGCAATCATCGCGGGCGACGGCGCGGCCGGCACCAGCCGCTTGGCGGCATACTTCGCCTTCTTCACGGCATAGCGAAGGATTTCCTGATCCGGAAGGCCCTGCTTCACCTTCTTCACCAGGCGCCAGAAGTGCCGTTCGTCGATTTCAGGATGCTTGTCCATGACGAGCTTCCACCGCGTCGCGCCGTACTGGCGGTAGTGGGCGCGGATGTCCCCGAGACAAGCGGCTTTCAGTTCTTCTGCGTCATCCATCAAGCACTCAATTCAAGCTGCGTCGGCGCGGCCGGCACCGCAACCGTATGCCGACCGCCCCGCTTCTTCAGATACCGGTCGACCAGCTTCTTCATGTGCGAGTCGTCGCTATGGACGGCCTGCACCCCAAGAGTCGGGTCGACAATGGCGGATGCCTGCGAAGCCTTGAGCCCGAGCACTTCCATAATGGGAGGGTCCGAGCCCTCATCCACCACAAGAAAGATTGCCGTCACGGGTTCCGTTTGCCCATCACGATCTAGCCGGCCAATGCATTGATGGTGAACGCCGGGCGACCAGTCGAGTTCTCCGAAGATCATCGTCGAGCAGTGGAATTGCAGCCCGTCCAGCCCCTCGCCCGAGCGCAGGGACAGGATCAGTATCTTCGACTCCCCGTTCATGAAGGCTTTTTTGTTGGCGTTCTTCCGCGCCGTTGACTCCAACCCCGTGTACATGAGCGGATTCAGATCGGCCAACCGCTCGTTCCAGACGTCGTAAACGTCCCGATGCCAGCCAACCAGCATGATCGACTCCCCGCCCTCGACCACGATCCGCGCGAAATCGGCGACCTGTTTCGCCTTCGCCAACCCGGTGTGATGCCGGGTCAGCATGTCGAGTTCCCGAACCGCCATGCCCCGTTCGGTGAATTCGCCAGTCGTCGCCTTCACCGCCAGCGCATGCGCGAGATCGTCGATCGACCGGATGGAATCCTCGTCATATTCGATTGTGTCGACGATGCGGTTAACGGGCTCGACCTCCTGCCCGCCAGCCCCTAGGCTAAATGTTGATTCGACGGAGCGCCGGCAGTAACCTGTCGGCGTTTCCTGTTTTGAATCGGGGGCTTAGTGTCTGTAGGTGGGTCGAAAGCGGCGGCGAAGGCTCCGAAGAAATCTTCGAGAGTTCAA
>NZ_JAUYUS010000114.1 GCF_030694575.1 Parvibaculum sp. | reverse complement strand
AAATAGCGCATCCTTCGGCCCGAGCCGCGCGACATCGGTCGCCAGCTGTCCGCCGTCCGGTCCCTTCAGCGGGTGCTCGCGATGGTTAACGGCCGCCCCCGCCGCGCGGGCGGCATCGAGGAACCTCGCCCTCGCCTCGGCGTAGCTTTTCGAAAAATATCTCGCGGCATCGCTCATCGTCGGCTCTCCCCCAGGTCCTGTCTGTCATCCAATCCTGACGGGATTCGCGGGCCAAGGGCGGTTCTGACCGGGGATATTGTGCTAGAGTGAAACGAAGAGGCCGGCTTATGGGCAAAAAGAGGGATTTGACATGCTAGGCACGTTGCCGCTGATGGCTCTCGTCATCATCGCATACAACATCATCGTCTACCTGACCGGTGCGACGATGGATACGCAGATCACGACCGTCACTCTCATCTCCGGGGCGATGTGGACGGTTACCATCGGCGACGCGATCCTGTTTATGGGATTTATGCTGCTTTTCTTCGAACTGATCAGCGCCACCCGCACCGGCGCCTCCACCATCGTCAATCACGCGCTTTCCATGCTCGTGCTGCTGATCGCACTGGTGCAGTTCATCGTGCTGCCGCAGTTCGGCACCTCGACCTTCTTCATGCTGGTCATGCTGGCGCTTTTCGACGTCATCGCCGGCTTCACCGTCACCATCACGGCGGCGCGGCGCGACTTCACGGTCGGCGAATAACGCTCAGTCGTTCTCGTCCGCGGCATCGAGCAACAACTCGTATGCCGCGGCGAGGCGGGCGGTCATCGGATGGGCGGGGATATTCCGTCCGTCGATCCGCGACAGGGGCACCAGCCCGATCAGGCTGTTGGTCAGAAACGCGCCGGATATGTGAGCGAGCCGCGCCGGCGCGATCTCGTCCTCGCTCACCTCTATCCCCATGTCGGGCGCGAGTTCCAGCAGCGCGGCCCGGGTTATGCCCGGCAGGATGCCGCACAGCTCGGATGGTGTGACGAGGCGCTCTCCTTCCCACAGAAACAGGTTCGCCGCGCTCGCGCAGGCAAGGCAGCCGCTCGTCTCCAGCATCAGCGCCTCGTCGGCGCCCTTCATGCGCGCTTCTTCCTTCGCCAGCACATTGTCGAGGTAGGGCAGCGCCTTCAGCCGCGACGAGGGCGACCAGGGATTGCGCCGCGGCGTGGCGACGATGGCGCTGAGGCGTTCGGGTGGGCTCGGCGCCGCCGCGCAGGAGATGAGCACGGTCGGCGAGCTTTGTTCGGGAACGGCGAGGCCGCGGGGACCCGGCCCGCGCGTCAGCGTCAGCCGCAGCGAAGCGCGCGCCGCCCCGTCGAGCCCGTTTGCTTCCAGCAGTTCAAGACAGGCCTCCTCGACATGCACGGGCCCGACGGGCATCTCGATACCCATCACATCCGCGGCGCTCACAAGCCGCAACAGATGTTCGTCGAAAAACGAAATATGTCCGTTGCGCGCGAGCATGGTTTCGAAGAGCCCGTCGCCGAGCAGAAATCCCCGGTCCGTGGGGTCGATACGCGCCTCGCCTGCGTCCACAATGATGCCGTTGAGCCATATTTTCATGCGGTGCGCCTCGTCTGGCCGGATGTCGCCCCCGCGAGCCTCAGGAAATTTGCCAGCAAAAGATGGCCGTGTTCGGTCAGCACCGACTCGGGATGAAACTGCACGCCGAAGATCGGCAGGCTTTCATGCGCCAGCGCCATGAGGATGCCGTCTTCCGTTCGCGCGGTTTCGCGCAACGGCCCGCCTTTGGCGAGTTCGGCGACCAGCGAATGATAGCGGCCGGCGACGAAAGGGTTCGGCAACTCGCTGAAGATATCCCCGCCCTCGTGAAGAATGCGAGACGGTTTGCCGTGCACGGGTGTCGGCGCACGCAGGATGCGGCCGCCGAAGGCTGCGGCGACCGCCTGATGGCCGAGACAGACACCGAGAAGCGGAATGCCATGTTCGGCCGCCGCCTTGACGAGCGGAACGGAAATTCCCGCCTCGTCCGGTCCGCAGGGCCCGGGAGACAGAACGATCGCCTCGGGCTTCAGCGCCAGCGCCTCCGCCACGCCAATCTCGTCGGTGCGGATCGTCCGCCGCTCGAAACCGAGTTCGCCTATGTAGCGCGCGAGGTTGTGGACGAAGCTGTCGAAATTATCGATGACGAGGATCATGCGTGCGTCCCCGACAGGGTGAGCGGTTCCGCTTTCTCCGTCTCTCCGCCAAGGGCGCGGCGCATGTCGCGTGCCTTTGCCAGCGTTTCCTCATATTCGGCGGCGGGGTGCGAGTCCGAGACGATACCGCCGCCTGCCTGAAAGGTGATGCGGTCTCCCGCCACAACCATGGTGCGGATCGCGATGGACGTATCCATGCCGCCGTCGGCGCCCAGATAGCCGATGGCGCCGCAATAGGGTCCGCGCGTCGTCGGTTCGAGTTCGGCGATGATTTCCATGGCGCGGCGCTTCGGCGCGCCGGTCACCGAGCCGCCCGGGAAACAAGCGGCGAGGAGATCGGCGGCGGTCTCGCCTTCACGCAGTTGTCCCCGCACCGTCGACACGAGGTGATGGACATTGGCGAAGCTTTCGAGTTCGCAAAGTTTCTCCACGGCCACGGAATGATCCGCGCAGACGCGCGATATGTCGTTCCGCAGGAGATCGACGATCATCACATTCTCGGCGCGATCCTTTTCGGAGTGCAGCAGTTCGTCCGCCATGCGGCGGTCTTCCTCGGGCGAGCGTCCGCGCGGACGCGTTCCCTTGATCGGCTTCGTTTCGACGGCGCCGCCGCGACAGGCGAGGAAGCGTTCCGGCGAGGAGGAGACAATGGCTCCCTCGCCGAAATTGAAAAAGGACGAAAAGGGCGCCGGGCTCGCCGCGCGCAGCCGCAGATAGAGCGCATAGGCGTCGTCGTCCGGCGCCAGCCGCGTCTCGAAGCGTTGCGAGAGGTTTGCCTGGAAGATATCCCCGGCATGGATGTAGTCGATGACGCGCGCCACCGCGCGCTCGTAAGCCGCGCGGGTGAAATTCGAAACGATGTCCGGCGCGCCCCTATGTGCCGTCCGGCGGATGCGCGGCAGATTTTCCACGCGGTCCCGCATATCGGCGAGACGCTTTGCCGCCCGCGCGGCGCGGTTGTCCGGATCATGTTCGGGCAGCCCCGTCGATACGATGAAAGCGCGCCGCGCCCGCATGTCGAAGGCGAGCACAGCGTCGTAGAAGCCGAGCGCCATGTCCGGCAGATGCTGGTCGTCTGTGGCGAAGGGTTTATCCTCGGGCGGCAGCCGCTCCAGCGTGCGGCCGAGGCCATAGCCGAAAAATCCGGCCGCGCCGCCGGCAAAGGGCGTCAGCACCGAAGGAGTCAACGCCGGCAGCGCGGCAAGCTTCGCCTTCAGCGTGCCGAAAGGCTTCGCCGTATCGCTTGTGCGCAGGACCAGCCGGTCGAAGGGATCGAAGGCGATGAAGCTCCAGCCGCCATGCAGCTGAGGATCGCGGTCGGGTCCTGCGGTCGCGCTGTCGAGGAAAAGCGCGAAGGGGTCCGCCGCCAGTCCATGAAAGAGTTCATGCGGCTCGGCCCATCCGATCTCTGCCACGAGCGGTTCGTTCACCTGCTGCAACTTTCCTGTCGGGCGGTCTTCAATTCGACGGCGGCTCGATCCCTGTTTCGCCGTCCGGCGCGTCATGGGCGCAACTGCCGCATTGCCGCGGCTCGAGGCGGGCAAGCGGTCCGCGCGGTTTTCCGCCCGCGCCGGCCGATGTGACTTTGACATCCTGCACGCGCAGGAAGTCCTTGATGAGGCCGCTCACGAGTTCGGGCTGCGCGAAGGTGATGTTATGCCCGGCGGCGGGGTAGGAGCGAAGCTGCGCCTCCGGCATCAGCTCCATGAGCCGCGTCGAATATACATAGGGCACCGTCTGGTCGGCCTCGCCCCAAATCACCAGCACCGGCACCTGGGAGCGGCCGACATCGGCGAAGGAGGCTTCCGAGGCCGCCAGAGGGTAATGCCTCATGGTCGAGAGCAGGGCGTCGCCATAGCCGCGATATTCGAGCTGCCGGTTGAAGCCTTCGAGGAAGGCGCCCGGGTTCGGCGCGCTCTTCGCTTCCTCCGCGGCGGCACTGTAGAAAAGCCGGGTGCCGAACAGCCGGACGATCCAGTCGCCCATGAGCGGCCGTTTCAGCGTGTCGGCGCCGTCGCTCAGCGCCACGCCGAGGCCCGCCGGCGCGATCAGCGTCAGCGAACGCACACGGTCGGTGTGCCGCGCCGTGAAGATGGTCGCGATGGCGCCGCCCATCGAATAGCCGACGAGATCGACGCGCCTGTCGATCTTGAGCGCGTCGAGCAGGCCGGCGAGCTGCCGGTCCAGAAGCTCCGCGTCATAGACCGCGCGCGGACGGTCGGAAAGCCCGCGCCCGAAATTGTCATAAGCAAGCACGCGGTAGCCGGCCTCCGTCAACGGCTTGAAATAATCGTTCCAGACGAAGGAGGGCGTCGAGAAGCCGTGGACGAGCACGACAAGCGGTGCGTCCGCCGGTCCTTCGAGGCGGTAATGGACAGTGCCGCCCTCGATTTCGATAAAGCTGTAGGCGGCGCCCTGTGCCGTCAGCGCCGCGCGCGCGGCCTCGTCGAGCACGGGCCGTGCGCGACCGGCTGCCCAGAAGCTCACCAGCATGATGAGAAGCAGCGCCGCCGCGAGTATCCCAACGCCCTTCAGAACCGCCATCATGCTTTCACCGTTCGTCCCGTTATCTGTCCGCGCTCAGCGCTAATCCCGGCTGCCCTTGCGGAAGGCCGGCGAGGCCGCAGTCTAGTGTGTTGGCGGAGTGTCTACAAATGCCTCTCGCGCGCCGCCGCAGGGTTGCAGGTCGGCGGAAATGCAGGCTTGATGCGGTCGAAACGGCAGGCTGCCGCCCGTCCCTCGCGCGCCGCCGATGACAATCGAGGGGACTTCAGGGAGACCGATATGACCAGTGCTTTCAAGGATCAGGTGCTTGCGGGCAAGACCGCCTTCGTGGCCGGCGCGTCGAGCGGCATCAATCTCGGCATTGCGCAGCATTTTGCCCGTGCTGGCGCAAAGATCGCGCTCATCAGTCGCAGCCATGAGAAGATCACGGCGGCGGCCAGGACGATCAGCGACGAAGGTTTCGAAGCCATCGGCATGGCTGCCGATGTGCGCGACTTCAATTCGGTCGATACGGCGATGAAACAGGCCCATGACCGGTTCGGCAATTTCGACATCGTGATTTCCGGCGCGGCGGGCAATTTCGTGGCGCCCGCGCTCGGCATGTCGTCCAACGGGTTCAAGACCGTGGTCGACATCGACCTTATCGGCACATTCAATGTGCTGCGCGCTTCCTTCCAGTATCTGACGCGGCCCGGCGCCTCGCTCATCTCCATCACCGCGCCGCAGGCGGTCAATCCGTCGCTCTTTCAGGCGCATGTCTGCGCCGCGAAGGCCGGCATCAACATGCTGACCAAGTGCCTCGCGATGGAGTGGGGACCGGCAGGCGTGCGCGTCAACGCGATATCCCCGGGCCCCATCGCGGATACCGAAGGCATGGTGCGTCTTGCGCCGACGCCGGAAATGGAGAAGGCGATCAAGTCCCGCATCGCGCTTCGCGACTACGGCACCAAAACCGATATCGGCGACACGGCGCTGTTCCTTTCCACGGATAATGCCAAATACATCACCGGCACCATCGTCGATTGCGACGGTGGTTCGAAACTCGGCGATGCAGGCGCGGACGCACTGGGCGATTTCAAGCCGGCGTAACCGGCGTATCGGCTCGTGCGAGAAAAACAAGGGAGGAGAAACGGGATGGCGAAAGCGGAGAAGATATCCCCGGCGGCGTTCGAATGCGTTCTCTACGAGGTGCGCGATCGCGTCGCTCTCATCACGATCAACCGGCCCGAGCGGCGGAACGCGCTCAACCGGCGCGCCTATGACGAGGTGGAAGCGGCGTTCCGCGCCGCTTCGGCCGATCCCGAAGTCCGCTGCGTCATCGTCACGGGATCCGACCCCGCCTTCTGCTCGGGCGAGGACGTGAAGGAAATGATGACGGGCGAGGAGCATGGCAAGAGCGTCCAGCGTCTCACCGCCGTCAGGCCGGAACCGACACCCGCCGCCGTCGCCGCGCTCGAATGCGACAAGCCGGTGATCGCCGCCGTCAATGGCGCCGCCGTCGGCTGGGGCATGGAACTCACGCTGTTCGCGGATATCCGTATCGCGTCCGAGCATGCGAAATTCGGCGAGATTTTCATCAAGCGCGGACTTATCACCGATGTGGGCGGTCTCTGGCGGCTGCCCGCCATTGTCGGACCGGCCAAGGCGGCGGAGCTTCTGTTCACGGGCGATGTCATCGACGCGGCGGAGGCGGCGCGCATCGGGCTTGTCACCGAGGTCGTGCCGCATGAACGGTTGATGGAGCAGGCTTTCGCCATGGCGGGGCGGATCGCCGTCAATGCGCCGCTGGCGCTGCGCTACATGAAGGAAGGGCTGCGCCGCACCTCCTATGGCGATCTGCGGGAAATCGGCGGTTGGGTCAGCGGCACGCTGGGCAAGCTCTTCGAAACGGAGGATCATCGGGAAGGCGTGCAGAGCTTTCTCGAAAAGCGTGCGCCGGTCTTCAAGGGACGCTGAGGGACGGCATGGCGCTCTTTTTCGATCAGGAATGGTTCGACACGAAACTGAAGGCATCTGGCCAGACGCGCGACGACGTGGCGGCGGCGCTTCGCCTGACGCGCGGCGAGGTCGATGAAATCTGGAAGGACCAGCGCGAGCTGTCACCCAACGAGGTGACCATGCTCGCCCGCCTTCTCGGCGCTCCTGCGGCGGAGGTGGTGACCCGCGCCGGCATCGCGACGCCCGCGCCCCATGAAGCACGGGCGGGTGCGGGCGATGCCGCCATCATGAGGAAACTGGAAGAGATGGATGCGCGGCTTGTGAAGATCGAGCGGGCGATTGCCGATCTTCAGTCGCTCATCCTCGCTACCCGTAACAGTTGAGGTTCCGATGCGCGATTTCCACCTGCCTGGCCGGTCCACCGTCCACAGCGTCAACGGCATGTGCGCCACGTCGCAGCCTTTGGCGGCGGAAGCGGCCATCTCGATATTGCGGGCGGGTGGCAATGCGGTCGATGCCGCGATTGCCGCAAGCGCGGTTCTCTGCGTCGTCGAACCTTACAACACCGGCATCGGTGGCGATTGCTTCGTCCTCCTGTCCAGGAAGGGGAGCGGGGATATCGTCGGCCTCAACGGCTCGGGCCGCTCGCCGAAAGCGATTTCCCTCGAAAAGCTGAAATCGGCGGGTGTGGAGGCGCTGACGCTCAACAGCGTCCATTCCGTCACCGTGCCAGGGGCCATCGATGCATGGGCGCGGCTTATCGCCGATCATGGCACGATGGAACTCGGCCGCGTGTTCGAACCCGCGATCCGTCTTGCCGAGGAAGGGTTCGCCGTCGCGCCGCGCATCTCGCTTGAATGGGGTTTCCTCAAGGGTCACATCGCGAACGATGCCGACGCCCTCGCGCAATACACGGTCGACGGCAAGACGCCGGCGGCCGGGGACAAGTTCCGTCTGCCGGTTCTGGCAAAGACGCTTCGTCTCATCGGCGAGAAGGGCCGCGATGCCTTTTACGAGGGCGCGCTCGCCGAGGACATGGTGAAAAAGCTCAACGCGCTTGGCGGCTTTCACACGACGGAAGATTTCGCTGCGACGAAATCGGACTATGTGACGCCGATCAAGACCAGCTATCGCGGCCGCGACATCTACGAAATTCCGCCGAACGGACAGGGCATTACGGCGCTCCTGATGCTGAACATCCTTTCGCGCACGGGTCTCGACGGGCTCGATCCCAGGGGTGCGTTGCGGTTCCACTACGACATGGAAGCCGCGCGCCTTGCCTACGATATGCGGGACAAGTATGTCGCCGATCCGGCAATTCGCGACGTGCCGGTCGATCATCTTCTCTCGGAGCGGCTGGCGGCCGAGCTTGCCGCGCGCATCGATCCCGACCGGCGGATCGCCGACCTCAGTGCGCTGCGCGACCCGCTCAATCGCGATACGGTCTACCTCACCGTGGTCGACAAGGATCGCAACGCCGTTTCCTTCATCAATTCTCTTTTCTTCGGCTTCGGCAGCGGCATCCTCGCGCCGGGCTCCGGCGTCATGTTCCAGAACAGAGGTTCGGGCTTTGTCATGCAGGAGAGGCATCCGAACTGCGTCGAGGGCGGCAAGCGGCCACTTCATACGATCATTCCGGGCATGATGGTGGAGAACGGCCGCGCCGTCATGCCGTTCGGCGTCATGGGCGGGGCCTATCAGGCGGTCGGCCATGTCTATCTCGTCACGAACATGCTGGATTACGGCATGGACGTGCAGGAAGCGCTCGACAGTCCGCGCGCGTTTCCCGGTGCGAACTGGCTCGACATGGAGCACACGGTTTCGGCGTCGGCCCGCGAGGGCCTGCTCGCGCGCGGCCACGAGATCAGGGATACGTTCCTGCCGCATGGCGGCGGCCAGGCCATCGTGATCGACCATGAGCGGGGCACGCTGACGGGCGGCTCCGATCCGCGCAAGGACGGCGCGGCGGTCGGCTACTGAGTTCAGAGCTTGCGGTCGTGACGGCCTGTGCGGAGGGTTTCCGCCAGAAGGTCCGGCAACATGTCGGCGCCGATATAGGCGCTCGTCGCGCGGCGGCGTTCCTCGGCTTTTCTGGCAGGCGAACGCTGCCACGGCCAGTGCTGATCGACATATTGCGCGAGAAAGGCGGCGACCGGGCGCGTGTCCATCGGATATGCGTTGCTTAGTGCGGCGCGGCCTGCTGTTTCGCGTTGCGGCAGCGGCGCGGGTTCGATGCGCGTGGCGCGCGGCGTTTCTTCCGCTCGCCGGGAAGGTCCCGGCAAAGCCCGCTGCGTTCCTCTTATGCGTTCGATCCCGGACATTCAGTTCCGCTTAACTTTAATCTCAAGGTATCGCGGCCTTGTCCCGTTGCGGGGATTTCCGCTCGGCGTGTTTCTGCCTGAAGCGATGAACGCAAGAAACCTGCCATGAATCGCGCCGCGATTGCAGGCCGTCGTTTACGTCGCCCGTTCCAGTTCGGGACAAAAAGGGAAATTAACGTGATTTATTAAAGCTTTAGTCGTTATGCCGCTTCTCTAAATTTTAACGGCTGCCCCGCGATTATCGCCACAACGGACGCAGAAGTGTCCGCCAATGGGCAAGTGCCTGAGTAATGCGATTACGGCAGGAGCGGTGTTGTGGACTCGAAGACGCAGGATGCGCGCAGAGTCGGTGGGACGTACGAATTTAGCCCAACGGGAGCGCAGGCAGACGATCTGTTGATGAATGCGGTGGCGGCGGTCGGCGATGCCGCATATCGCTGGTCGATCGACGACGACACCCTGCACTGGGGCCCTGGCTCCGAACTTCTCCTCGGTATTTCCGAAATCGCGAAGATATCCACGCACAGGGATTTTATCTCGCGCCTCGTGACCGACGGTCCGAGCCGATACGAAAGCATTTGCCGTTCGCGAGAAAGCGATACCGGCGCGGGTGTTCCCTACGAACTCGAATACCAGATACGCGACGATTTCGGCGGTATGCGCTGGGTCGAGGACCGTGGCCGCTGGTTTGGCGGACCCGACGGCGCGCCTGCCTTCGCGGTCGGTGTGCTGCGCGCCGTCGACGAACGTCACAAGCGCGATGCGGAGCTCGTGCGTCTGTCGACCTATGACGAACTCACAGGCCTCCTGAACCGTGTTCGTCTCAAGGAAGCGCTCACCGACGCCATGATCGCGTCGCAGCGCGGACGGCAAAACTCGGCCTTCCTGCTGGTCGCCGTGGACAATCTCGCGCTTATAAACGATGCCTTCGGCTTCGACGTTGCGGACGAGGTCATTGTTTGCGTCGGAGAGAGGCTGCGCGGTCTTGCGCGTCGTGGGGACTCGCTCGGCCGCTATGCCGGCAACAAATTCGGCCTGGTTCTGCCGAACTGCAACGAGGAAAGGCTCAGCGCCGTCTGCGATCGGCTGCTTGCGGAAGTTCGTGACAAGGTCGTGATGACCACGCGCGGACCCGTCGCCGTGACGGTATCGGCCGGATCGATCGCGCTTCCCGGTCATGCGTCGAGTGTCGATCAGGCTCTGGCGCGCGCCGAAGAAGCGCTGGTGTCGGCCAAGCAGCGGCTCCGCGACAGCCATGTCGTTTATGCGCCCTCGCGCGAACGCGAGAAGACGCGGCTTCGCAATATCAACGTTGCCGACGAACTTATCACCGCCCTCAACGACAAGCGTATTCGTATCGCCTATCAGCCGATCGTCGATTCAACCACCTGCGATGCCATGATGTATGAGTGCCTGGTACGCATGGAGCAGCCGGACGGCACCATTGTCGCTGCCGGGCATTTTGTCCCCGTGGCGGAAAAGCTGGGTCTGATCGGTTTGATCGACTACCGGGTCATGGAGCTCGCCGTCGAGACGCTTCGCATGCGCCCGGATGTAAAGCTCTCGCTCAATGTGTCCGGCCGCACGACGGGCGACCGGCTTTGGCGCGACACGCTGGCGGCGCATCTCAACATGGACAGGAGCCTCGCCGAAAGGCTTGTCATCGAAATCACGGAAACCGTCGCTATTCACGAAGCGTCGGAACTCTCCGAATTCGTGGCTACATTCCGCGAACTCGGATGTCAGATCGCCATCGACGATTTCGGTGCGGGCTATACCTCGTTCCGCAACCTGAAGACGCTCGACGTCGATCTCGTGAAAATCGACGGTTCCTTCGTCATCGATCTTGCGACCAATCCGGACAATCAGTTTTTCGTCCGCACGCTGGTGGACCTCGCTCGAAACTTCAACCTGCCCACGGTCGCGGAATGGGTGAGCAACGAGGAAGAGGTCGTGATGCTGAGAAACCTCGGCGTGGAATATCTGCAGGGCTTCTATCTCGGCGAACCGCGCATGAGCCTGCCGCCCGCGGCCGGCATTTTTGCCGCCGACCGCACGGTCGCCTGACGGCTATTTCTTGGAGAGCGCTTCGAGCTGCGCCTGCATCCGGGCGATCTGACGCTTGAGATCGTCGAGTTCGCTGTCGCGCGTTTCGGCTTCCGGCGTTTCCGGCTGCTTTTCGCTCTTGCCGGCGTCCTTGGCGTCGCGGGTCGTCGCCGAGGCGCCCGCCCTGCCGAAGGGCGTGAACATGCGCATGGCGTTGTCGAACATTTCAAGATTGTGACGGATCTGATCCTCGAACTGGGTCAGCCGCTCACGCCCCCCCAGCACATTCGTCACGCGGTTACGCAGCTTTTCCTGCTCCTTGGAAAAGCTGTTCATGCTCATTTCGAGATAGGAGGGGATAAAGCTCTGCAGGCTGTCGCCGTAGAAGCGGATCAACTGCCTGAGGAAATTGATCGGCAGAAGGTTCTGGCCTTTGCCTTCTTCCTCGAAAATGATCTGCGTCAGCACGGAGCGGGTGATGTCCTCGCCCGTCTTTGCGTCGCGGACCACGAATTCCTTGGCCTGCTTCACCATCTCGCAGAGATGATCGAGTGTCACATAACTCGATGTGGCCGTGTTGTAGAGTCGGCGGTTCGCGTATTTCTTGATAACGATGACGTCATCGTCCGTGGATGAAGTCTTTTTTGCCACGGCTGTCCCAATCTCTCGCTTGCGATGTTGCTGCATCGGGGCCCGCATTTTTCCGGTTACGGCACTAGATGCCGCAGGGACCCCTTGCCCCCTGTCTTTTGACATTGTGACGCGGTATTGTTGCGGCGCGCAAGTCCCGCATTGCGATGCACAGAAAAAGGCGACCGCGAGTCCGCCGGCCCGGGCCGGACGGGGACACCGTGGATGCGGGTTTACAATCATGCGGCCCGTCGGGCCGGTTCCAGGGAGCAAGCCATGAGCAAATCCGGTACCGAAGTGGTTATTGTCGGCGCGGCGCGCACGCCTGTGGGGGCGTTCAACGGCACCCTGTCCAGCCTTCCCGCGCATGAACTCGGACGGGTGGCCATTTCCGCCGCCATCGAGCGGGCCGGGATCGACAAGGCCGAGGTATCGGAAGTCGTCATGGGCCAGATCCTGCAGGCGGGCCAGGGACAGAACCCGGCGCGGCAGGCCTCCGTCAATGCCGGGCTTCCGGTGGAGGTTCCGGCCTGGAGCGTGAACCAGCTTTGCGGGTCGGGCCTGCGTGCCGTGGCGCTCGGCTATCAGGCCATCGTGAATGGCGACAGCGAGATCGTGGTTGCGGGCGGGCAGGAGAGCATGAGCCAGGCGCAGCACTCCGCCTATCTGCGCATGGGCCAGAAGATGGGCTCGCTCGATTTCGTCGATACGATGATCAAGGACGGCCTCTGGGACGCCTTCAACGGTTATCACATGGGCCAGACGGCCGAGAACGTCGCCGCCCGCTGGCAGTTGACGCGCGACGAGCAGGACGCTTTTGCCGTCGCCTCGCAAAACAAGGCCGAGGCCGCCCAGAAAGCCGGCAAGTTCAAGGACGAGATCGCCGCCGTCACGATCAAGGGCCGCAAGGGCGACACCGTCATCGACATCGACGAATACATCAAGTCGGGCGTAACGCTCGACGGCATCAAGGGCCTGAAGCCTGCCTTCCAGAAAGACGGCGGCACGGTTACGGCGGCCAATGCTTCCGGCATCAATGACGGTGCAGCCGCCGTCGTGCTGATGGGCGCCGATCGGGCGGCGAAGGAAGGTCGCAAGGTGCTGGGCCGCATCGTTTCCTGGGCCCATGCGGGCGTCGATCCGGCCGTCATGGGAACGGGGCCGATCCCGGCGTCGCGCGCAGCCCTCAAGCGCGCCGGCTGGACGATCGACGATCTCGATCTGGTGGAAGCGAACGAGGCGTTCGCCGCGCAGGCGCTCGCCGTCAACAAGGATCTCGGCTGGAACCCCGACATCGTCAACGTCAATGGTGGCGCCATCGCCATCGGCCATCCGATCGGCGCATCCGGCGCCCGCGTTTTCGTGACGCTTCTCCACGAGATGGAAAAGCGCAATGCGAAGAAGGGGCTCGCCACGCTCTGCATCGGCGGTGGCATGGGCATTGCCATGTGCGTAGAGCGGGACTGACGCGGGCTCGCGAAATATAGAAAGGGCGCGACGGTGATTGCGGAGCCGCGCGGAATGCTGACTTTTCAGGACAGGGATACTCGACAATGAGCAAAGTAGCGCTTGTGACCGGCGGTACGCGAGGCATCGGCCATGCGATTTCGCTGGCACTCCGCGATGCGGGCTACACCGTGGCCGCGAATTATGCGGGCAATGACGCGGCGGCCGCCGCCTTCACCAAGGAAACCGGCATCAAAAGTTACAAATGGAATGTCGGCGACTATGACGCTTGTGTGAAAGGCATTGCCGCGGTCGAGGCCGATCTCGGCCCTGTCGATGTGCTCGTCAACAATGCGGGGATAACCCGCGACGGCATGCTCCACAAGATGACGCCGGCGCAGTGGCGCGAAGTCATGAGCGTCGATCTCGATTCCATGTTCAACATGTGCCAGCCGTTGATCGCCGGCATGCGCGATCGGGGTTTCGGGCGCATCATCAATATCTCGTCGATCAACGGCCAGAAGGGCCAGATGGGCCAGACGAATTATTCGGCGGCCAAGGCCGGTGTGATCGGCTTTACCAAGGCACTGGCGCAGGAAGTGGCGAAGAAGGGCGTGACCGTCAATTGCATTGCGCCCGGCTATGTCGACACGGACATGGTCGCCGCCGTGCCCGAAAAGGTACTTGAGAGCATCATCGCGACAATTCCTGTCGGCCGCCTCGGCAAGAGCGAGGAGATCGCGCATTGCGTGAAGTTTCTCGCCGACGACAATGCGTGCTTCGTCACCGGCGCAACCATCACCGTCAACGGCGCGCAATATATCGCGGGCTGATCTTCAGCTGCTTCGAAAACGGAAAGGCCGGTCCTTCGACCGGCCTTTTTCATGTTCGGCATCAAGGCAAGGCATTCTCAGCCGGTGCTGGTTTTCTCTGCCACCAGCTCGTCATACTCCTTGTCGCGGCCGGGGCGTCCCGGTGCCGGGTAAACCCATGCATCGACCGGTCCGACATCGACATGGGCATAAGGTGTTTTCGTCGGATAGAAGCCCGCGCCGCCGCGCCCGAGCTTCTTCGCGACCCGGTAGACCTCCTCCGGATCGAGGAAGTCCTGAGTGATGTCCATGGCCATGCCTCGCATGTGGAAGCTGCCGGGATCGACGCCGTTGCCGCGTGCGTCGAGCCAGGCATTGGTCTTTTCCGTGCGGTACCCCGACATGGTGTAGATCGGATTTTTCGAGCGTGTGTTCTGGTCGATTTCCCAGAGAAGATCGAGCAGGCGCGGGTCCGTAGGCGCGGATTTGTTTTCGCGCAGGTCGCGCATGAACCAGTCGACGCGTTTCAGCGCGTCCGGCAGATAGTCGCCATCGGCCCAATAGACGAGGTCGAGTCTCTCCCCGGAGTTCAGGCTCTGCATCCGGAGCGAGCGCTTGTAGGGCGTATCTGCCCGCAGGATGGACGGCGCGGCGAGAAGGACGGCGGCGCCCGCGCCCAGCGCGAGGACGTCGCGGCGGGTCGGGGCAAGCAATCTCGGTGCGGAGCGTTTGGTCATGGGCAAAGGCTAGCGGAGGGCGCTCGCGGGCTCAAGTGACGGCTCGATGATGGTGCCGATGAGGGCGGAAGCGGCGTCGGCCCGCCGGACCGGCCCGATCAACGGGTCGCGAACAGCGGCGGCCAGTTCTCCGGCACCCGCCTGCGGCGCGAGCTGCGCGAAACTGTAGCCCTGCTGCCGCATTGCGACGATGAAATCCGAAAGCATGTCGGCTGTCCGGGGCTTGGTGTCATGGAGGATCAGCACGCCTCGCCCTACGGATGCGATGTTGCTGAGGGCGCGGATACGGACTTGCGCCGAGCTGATGGATTTCCAGTCGTCGGCCCCGAACTCGCAGGAGAAAGTCGCCACGTTGCGCTCGCCCAGCCATTCGATGAGCGCCTTGCTGTCGTTGAGACCGGGAAAGCGGAAGAAGGGTGCGAGCCTGTCCAGGTCTTCCTCCGGCGCGCGGGCGAGGGCGGCTTCCACGGCGGTGAAGCCGCGCCTGATCTCGCGCTGCGCCTGCGTCAGCGAAAAATGCCGCAGATTGTTGGGATGGGACCATGTATGCGTGCCGATGGTGTGTCCGCGCGCCGCCACTTCGCGCACGATGTCCGGATGCCTCTCCGCGTAGATGCCGACCATGAAGAAGGCCGCTTTCACGCAATGGCGGTCCAGAATGTCGAGAACGCGCCGCGTGGTCTCGGGGTCAGGGCCGTCGTCGAAGGTGAGGGCCACCTGCTTCGGTCCGAGGCCCACCGCACGAGGATACTGCATCCCTCCATAGGCGGGGCCGCCCTCCGTGGGCACGAAGACGACCGGCGTTTCGGCCGGTCCTGCGGGATCGGTCTGACAGGCGCCGGTTGCAGCCAGCGCGGAGCCGGCGGTGCAAGACAGAGCGGCGACAATGGCGACGGCAATCAGGCCGAGCTTCACTTTGAAATCCCCCGTTTCGAACGGCGCGCCGCTCGCGGCATCCCGTGCCAAGCCTAATCTTGCCGCAGCCCGCGACCAGCGCAAAGCCGCAACAGACCGGGATCAAAATGGAATGAGGTTAACTGCCGGGATGCCAGTCCGGTTCGGCCATCTCGAAGCCGCCGAACTCGAAGCCGGGCGCCACCGTGCAGCCGACCAGCGTCCAGAGGCCGACGGGCGCCGCCGCCTGCCAGACCCCGGAGGGCACGACAAGTTGCGGCCGCTCGCCTGCGTCGAGGTTCTGGCCGAGCAATCGCGTTTCCGGGTTCCGTCCCTCTTCATAAAATGAAAGAGCAAGCGGGCCGCCTGCGTACCAGTGCCAGATTTCGGCGGCGTCCACGCGGTGCCAGTGCGAGCGTTCGCCTTCCCTCAGCAGGTAATAGATTGCCGTCGAATGTGCGCGGGTTCCGCCCGCCGGGTCGCGGAAGGTCTCGGCGAAATGGCCGCCTTCCGGATGCGGTTTCAGGTCGAGCAGTTCGATGATCCCGTCGGCGTCGAGGCCGGTAACCAGGGCCATGTCAGAAATTGTCCTTCCGCTTGCGGGTCTCGGCGAATACGTCGACATCGGCGGCAGCCAAAAGTCCGATCGTCTGGCGCAGATCGGCGCTCGCGGCACGAAGAAACGGGTTTGTCGCCTTCTCGAGGCCGATGGTCGTCGGAACCGTCCATTCGCCGCGTGCCCGCTTCGCATCGATGTCCTTCGCGCGGGCGACGAGCGCCGCGTTCTGCGGTTCGACCGAGAGCGCGAAGCGCGCATTCGACTGCGTATACTCATGTGCGCAATAGACGACCGTGTCGTCGGGCAGGGCCATCAGCTTGCCAAGCGACGTCCACATCTGCTGCGCCGTGCCCTCGAATAAGCGGCCGCAGCCGAGTGCGAACAGCGTGTCGCCGACAAAGGCGACATGGTCCTCATCGAAACTGTAGGCGATGTGACCGCGGGTGTGTCCGGGTACCTCGATTATCCGCGCCCGCGCGGCGCCGAGCTCCACGATGTCGCCTTCGCCGACCGCGCGGTCGATGCCGGGGATAAGGTCCTTTTCGCCTTTCGGGCCGATCACCGTGCAGCCGGTTTTTTCCTTCAGCTCCGCATTGCCGCCGGCATGGTCGAAATGATGATGCGTGTTCAGGATATGGGTGAGCTTCCAGCCCTTCTCTTCAAGCGCGGCGAGGATCGGCTTTACCTCCGGCGTGTCGATGGCGGCCGTCGCTCCGGATGAGGGTTCATGGACGAGATAGCCGTAATTGTCGCTCAGACAGGGAAACTGGTGAATCTGGAGCCTGGTCATATGATTTTCCTCCGCGGGACGCCGCCGAGGGGCGGCGTTTCCACCCTGTTAGCGCGATCCGGTGTAGCCTTGCCCTTCAAGGTAGTGCGCTTGGGCCCCGGCGTGAACCCGGCGCGTCGAACGGTAATTTGATAGACTGCTGCCCATGCAAATGGATGTGATCGATCTACGCGATTTTTACGGCCGGCCGCTGGGGCGGGTCGCGCAATACCATATTTCGCGCCGCGTCCGGCAGGTCTGGGCGGATGTTCGTGGCCTCAATGTCCTCGGTCTCGGCTTTGCGACGCCTTATCTGCCGCCGTTTCTGGGTGAGGCGCAGCGTGTGATCGGGCTCATGCCCGCCCGGCAGGGCGTGCTGCACTGGCCGGCGGACGGCAAATCGCTCACCGGCCTCGTGGATGAGCGTGAATTACCACTCGAGGACGAAAGCATGGACCGCGTGCTCGTCGTCCACGGTCTCGAAGCCAGCGAATCCATGCGTGGCATGCTTCGCCAGATATGGCGCGTGCTCGCTCCGGGCGGCCGCGTCATCATCGTGGTGCCGAACCGGCGCGGCCTGTGGGCACGGCGTGAGGCGACGCCGTTCGGTCATGGCCAGCCTTTTTCGCGGGTGCAGCTCACGCAGCTTCTCCGCGAGTCCATGTTCAGCCCGTCCGCATGGGAGGTGGCGCTATTCGCGCCGCCGTTCGACTGGCGGCCGCTGCTCCGTTCGGCCGCGGCATGGGAGCGCGTGGGACAGATGCTCTGGCCGCGCTTCTCGGGCGTCATTCTCGTCGAGGCGACGAAGCAGATTTATGCGGCGACGCCGCTTCCCGTTACCGGCAAGGTGAAGGCCCGCGTCCGCGCGATTGCGCCTCTGCCGGCACCCGCGCGCTCCATGATATCGGGGAACGAGGAAGGCTGAGGGCGGATCAGCCCCGTCGCGACAGCAGGAACACGGCTTCGCTTGCCAGCAGATTGGCGATGGCGCCCGGCCTTGAAATCCGCCGTGCCTTGTCTCCCGTCACCGTCACTGCGTCCTCGATCTTCAGGCCCAGTTCCTCGCAGAGGCTGGCGAAATCGAGCAGCGTGCACAGATGGATGTTGGGCGTGTCGTACCAGGAATAGCCGAGAGAGCGCGTCTCCGGCATGCGTCCGGTGAAAAGGAGCTTCAGCCGGACACGCCAATGGCCGAAATTCGGGAACGACACGACCACGCAGCGTCCGATGCGCTTCATCGCGCGCATGACTTCCTTGGGATTGCGCGTCGCCTGGATCGTCTGGCTCAGGATCACATAATCGAAAGCGCCGTCGGGATAATTCGCCAGGTCCGTGTCGGCGTCGCCCTGTACGACGGACAAGCCACGCGCGACGCAGGCGTTCACGCCTTCCTGGCTCAGTTCGACACCGCGTCCATCGACATTCTTCTTGCTCTGGAGCAGCGCCAGCAGGTCGCCGTCGCCGCAGCCGACATCGAGCACGCGGCTGCCCGGCGCTATCATCTGCGCGATCAGGTCTAGATCGACGCGGGATGCGATCTGGCCGTTTCCATTGCTCATTCGGCGAGACCTCGGGTGCGCGCGACACTGTCGATGAAGCCGCGCAGCGTCGCGAACATTTCCGGCTCGTCGAGCAGGAAGGCGTCATGGCCCTTGTCCGTCCTGATCTCGACGAAGCTCACATTCGCCGCAACCGCGTTCAGCGCATGGACGATCTGTCTGTTGTCCGATGTCGGAAACAGCCAGTCGCTCGTGAAGGAAACCACGCAGAAGCGCGATTTCGTACCCCTGAAGGCATTGGCGAGGACGCCACCGTAGTCGGCCGCGAGATCGAAATAGTCCATCGCGCGCGTGAGGTAGAGATAGGAGTTCGCATCGAAGCGGTCGACGAAGGTCGAGCCCTGATGGCGCAAATAGCTTTCGATCTGGAAATCCGCGTCGAAACCGTAGGTGACGCTGTCGCGGTCCTGCAGGTTGCGGCCGAACTTCCGGTGCAGCGCCGTCTCCGACAAATAGGTGATGTGCGCGGCCATGCGTGCGACCGCGAGGCCCTTGCCGGGCGTCGTGCCGTGCGAAAGATAGGCGCCTTGCTTCCATTCCGGGTCGGCCATGATCGCCTGCCGGCCGACTTCGTGGAAGGCGATGTTCTGCGCCGAATGGCGCGCGGCGGTCGCGATAGGGATCGCGGAGAAGACGCGGTCGGGATAGGCCGCCGCCCATTGCAGCACCTGCATGCCGCCCATGGAGCCGCCGATGACGCAGAAAAGATCGCCGATGCCGAGCTTGTCGAGCAGCATCGCCTGCGCACGCACCATGTCGCCGATGGTGATGACGGGAAAATTGAGCCCGTAGGGTTTGCCGGTTTTCGGGTCTACGTCCTTCGGTCCGGTCGTGCCCATGCATCCGCCGACGACGTTCTGGCAGATGACGAAGAAGCGGTCGGTGTCGATGGGAAGCCCCGGCCCGACCATGAAAGGCCACCAGCCCGGCTTGCCGGTAAGGGGATGAAGGCTCGCGGCGTACTGGTCGAGCGTCAGGGCATGGCAGATCAGCACCGCATTCGACCGGTCGGCATTGAGCGTGCCGTAGGTCTCATAGGCGATGGTAAAGGGGCTCAGGCTGACGCCTGAATCGAGGGCGAGCGGTTCGTCCGGCCCGAAGGACATGGTCGCGCTCCGCGCCCTGACCCTGTCGCCGTCGTCTCCTGCGCTGTCGGGGCCGGGGCCAGGCTGGCCTCCGGCCTTCTCGATGGTGTTCATTGCGCCTCTGCGCTGTTTTGTGGCTCAGGCGCTGCCGAAACCGGCTTTCCAGCCCCTGCCGAACGGGGTGCATAGCTAGGGATGCACCCCCCAAAATGTCAATGTTTTCTTTGATTTTAGCAGGTTGCCCTCGTATGAATACCGCTCTTGCGGGCCGGGGAGAGGGGCCCCTCCGCGAGCCTTTTTCCCCGCCGAGTAGCCAGAATGACGATCCAGACGACCAGCCCCGAGAAAGCGCTTGCCGAGGTCCGCAAGGAAATCGACGCGCTCGACGACGCGCTCCACGATCTGCTGATGAAGCGGACGGAACTGGTGGTCGAGGTCGCCGAGGCGAAGGCGCGGGCGGCGAGTGCGGCGGGCGAAGGCAGTTTCATCGCCTTCCGGCCGGCACGCGAGGCCCAGGTTCTCAGGCGCCTCGCAGAGCGTC
Organism: Parvibaculum sp.; assembly: GCF_030694575.1. Classification (GTDB taxonomy): domain Bacteria; phylum Pseudomonadota; class Alphaproteobacteria; order Parvibaculales; family Parvibaculaceae; genus Parvibaculum. The sequence continues at coordinate 4,539 of NZ_JAUYUS010000114.1, read as the reverse complement.
ACCGGGGCCGTCTGCCCGTCCGGGTTCTTTTCCGGCTCTGGCGCGAGATCATTGCGGCCATGACGCGCATCCAGGGGCCTTTCCGGGTCGACGTCTTCGGTGGTCAGAGCGGCAGCGCGCTCGGCTTCTGGGATCTTGCGCGCAGCTATTACGGTTCCTCGACGCCGATGGAGCTGCACGACAATGCCCGCGATGTCCTGCGCCGCATCGGTCAAGACCGCTCCGCCATCGGCATTCTGCCGGAGCCGGGCTCCTATGCGGCCGGCGACTGGTGGGTGGCGCTTGCGCCCGGCGCGCGCGTTGTGGCGCGCCTGCCTTTCATCGACGTCGCGGAGAGCGATGACGATACACGCGCCCTCGTCGTGGCGCAGGCGGACTTCGAGCCGACCGGCGACGATACCAGCCTGCTCGCAATTTCTGCCGCCGAAAGCCTGAGCGACACCCGGGTGGTGGCGCTCGTCAAAGCCGTTGGGCTCGAAGGCCGCCGGATCGCGGATGCGAAACTCTCGGATGGCACCGCCAAACACATCTATCTGCTTTCGCTCCCGCTCCATATCGCCGAGGACGACGAGCGGCTCGCCGCTCTCGAGACGGGGCCGGTCACGGAAGCCCGGCTCATCGGCGGCTATTCGAATCCGCTCAGGCGCGCAACGGATGGCGAATAAGGCAATGACCACACGTCCTCAGCCCCAGCCGGGCATTCTGGAAATCGAGGCTTATGTCGGTGGCCGCGCGAGTGCGGAAGGTACCGGCAAGGTCTACAAGCTGTCGGCTAATGAATCTCCGATGGGACCGAGTCCGCATGCCAGGAAAGCTTTTGCTTCCGCGGGTGAAAGCCTCGAGCTTTATCCCGATGGCGGCGCGAGTGAACTCCGCGAGGCCATTGCCGGGCGTTACGGGCTCAATGCAGAGCGGATCGTCTGCGGCTCCGGCTCCGGCGAGTTGCTGCAGCTTCTTGCGCAGGCTTATCTCGGCGAAGGCAACGAGGCGATAGCAACGGAGCATGGTTTTCTCCTCTACCCGATCGTTACCAAGGCGGCGGGTGCGGCCCCCGTCATCGTGAAGGAGAAGAACCTCCATGCCGATGTCGATGCGATCCTTGCCGCCGTCACGCCGAAGACGAAGATCGTCTTCCTCGCCAATCCGAACAACCCGACGGGCAGCTATCTCCCGGCGGAGGAGGTGCGCCGTCTCCATGCCGGATTGCGGCCCGATATTCTGTTCATTATCGACGCCGCCTACAGCGAATATGTGAGCCGCAACGACTACGAAGCAGGCATCGAACTCGTGGCCACTTCCGAGAATGTCGTGATGACGCGCACCTTCTCGAAGATCTACGGGCTGGCCGCGCTTCGGCTCGGGTGGATGTATGCGCCTGCCCATGTCGTCGATGTCGTGAACCGGATCAGGGGCCCGTTCAACGTTTCCGTTCCGGCACTTCAGGCCGGCATCGCCGCCATTCGCGATACCGCCCATGTCGACGCGGCGCGTACCCATAACGACAAGTGGCTGTCCTGGCTCACGGAAGAAATTTCGAAGCTCGGGCTCGAGGTTCCCTCGAGCGTCGCGAACTTCCTGTTGATCCGGTTTCCGTCTGAAAAGGGAAAGACAGCGCGGGACGCCGACGCGTTCCTCATGAAACGCGGGCTTATCCTGCGCTCGGTGGCGTCCTACGGCTTGCCCGACTGTCTGCGTCTCACCGTCGGCAGCGAAGAGGCAAACCGCCTCGTCGTCGCCGCGCTCGCGGAATTTCTCGGCAAGGCGAAGAAGTCATGAGCGCGCCGGCCGATCCCCGTTTTGGCAAGGTGGCGCTGATCGGTCTCGGGCTCATCGGCGGCTCGCTCGGCCATGCGATCAGGCGCGGGCATCTCGCGGATCATGTCAGCGGCTATGCGCGGTCCTCCGCGACGCGCGCTCGCGCGCTCGAAATCGGCTTCGTCGACAGTGTCCATGAGACGGCGGCGGAAGCGGTGAAGGATGCCGACCTCGTCGTCATCTGTACCCCGGTGGGGGCGCTGGGTGCGGTCGCCGCCGAAATCGAGCCCGTGCTGAAAAAGGGCGCGATCCTGACAGATGTCGGCTCCGTCAAGATGGCGGTGGTGCGCGATGTCGGTCCGCATGTGCCGGAGGGTGTTCACTTTATCCCCGGCCATCCGATCGCGGGTACGGAAGAATCCGGCCCGGATGCCGGCTTCGCCGAGCTCTTTGATGGCCGCTGGTGCATTCTCACGCCGGTGCCCGGCACGGAACCGCAGGCACTTGAAAAACTCAGTGCCTTCTGGACGGCCTGCGGTTCGAAGGTCGATGTGATGGAGCCGAGGCATCACGATCTCGTTCTCGCTATCGTGAGCCACCTGCCGCATATCATCGCCTACAACATCGTCGGCACCGCGAGCGACCTCGAAACGGTGACGCAGTCGGAGGTCATCAAGTATTCCGCCTCCGGCTTCCGCGACTTTACGCGCCTTGCCGCCTCGGACCCGACCATGTGGCGCGACGTCTGCCTCAACAACAAGGAGCCGATCCTGGAAATGCTGGGGCGGTTCTCGGAGGACCTGACGGCCCTGCAGCGCGCGATCCGCTGGGGCGATGGCGATGCGCTGTTCGATCTCTTCACGCGCACGCGGGCAATCCGCCGTTCGATCATCGATGCCGGACAGGACATCGCCGCGCCGAATTTCGGCCGCAACCCGACCCATGCGAAAGCAGCGGACGAGGATGGCGCTCAGTAGAGCGGTTCGAGCTTTGCGACGGCGAGGGGCCCGAGATAGAGCAGGCCTTCGCGCATGATGACGGGCACCCGCACTTCGTTCGACCGTTTGCCCTGAAACTGCGACACGAGCACGAGCCCCGCCAGCGCCACGCGCGCATCGTTTTCCTGCACGAGACCGTCGCGGACCATCGCGTTCAGAAGGCCTTCGAAGTCGGTAACCTTCGCATCGAGCTGTCCCTCCAGACGATGCCGAGCGTCGAGCTTCAATTCGCCATGAGCGGCGAGGTCGAGCGGTCCCCATTTCACGATGAGGTCCGAGATCGAGAGCGTGCCGCCTGTCCGCTGCCATTCGCGCAGCAGTTCGATGACGCTCACATGGGGCGTCGCCGGCAGGTCGCGCAACCGCGCCTGCGCCACGATCTGCTCGATTGCTGGTCCAAGCACCAGGATCTTTTCCTCGCTTTCGAGCGAGACCATGTCGGCCTGCACGGCGACGTCATAGCTGCCGGCTATCCGGCCGGCGGCTTCGTCCTCGGCAGGCCGCGTGTGAAGCTGGAAGCGCGCGGCGGTCAGCCGGTCGTTCAGTCCCGCCCCGCCGCGATGGTGCCGTGCGTCGAGCTCTTCCACGTCGACGGCGATACGGCCGAACGGTGCGTCCTTCACATCGACATAGCTGCCCCATGCCTTCGCCGCCGTCGCGCGCGCTTTGTTGCGGGCCGGTACGGCGGCGGTGACGTCGCGATAGCTGAATGTCTGTTCGCCCCGCAGATTGACGATCACGTGACGAAGATTGTAGGGCAGCAGCGCGAATTCGCCCGCTGCGCCGCGCCATGCCCATGCTTCGGGCGCGCCGGGCGCGCTCACGGCCGGGTCCTTGAAATCGGCCTCGATGCGATAGGGATAACCGTTGATGGCGAGATCGCCCCAGCTTACGAGCAGCCCCTGATCGCCGCGGGCGGCAAAGGCCTCGATACCCTTGCGTACCTCTCCCGCCACCGTAAACCAGTAGACGGAATAGAGCGCCACGAGCGCCAGGAGCGCAACGGTCGGAACGAAAAGCCCCCAGCGTCTTTTCGGAGCCGGTCTTATGTCGGTTACCGGTTCGGTCATCCTCTTCGCACTCACAAATTCCTGGTCAGGCCGCTTTGCATCGCGCCGCGCGACAATTCTATAGTCTCCGCGCAACGAGAGAGACAGCATGCAGGATTTGTGGGTTTTTGGATATGGCTCCCTCATGTGGCGGCCGGGCTTCGAGCATGAGGAGCGCCGGCCCGCCCGGCTGCGCGGTTATCACCGCGCCTTCTGCGTCTACAGCCATGTCCATCGCGGCACGCCGGAAAAGCCGGGTCTCGTTTTCGGGCTCGATGCGGGAGGCTCCTGCCGTGGCGTCGCCTTTCGGGTAGCGGCGTCGCGCGCGGATGAGACGCGGCGTTACCTGCAGGCGCGCGAGCAGGTCACGCTCGTTTACCGCGATGTCGTGAAGCCCGTGGAGCTCGTCGACGATGGAACCCGCGTCGAGGCGCTTTGCTTCGTCGTCGACCGCGCGCATGGCCAATATGCCGGCCGTCTTGCCTTCGAGGACCAGGTGCGTCTCATCGCGGAGGGGGAAGGGCGGTCCGGGCTCAACCCCGACTATCTCGAAAGCACGGTGCGCCATCTCGATGAGGCGGGGTTAAAGGATGAGGGCCTCACCCGGCTTTGGCACGCCGTAGAGCAGCGTCTGCATCGATCTCAGGCGTCTGCGTGAACGTGCCGAGATGGCCGAGTGCGCGCAGCACGGCGCGCTCGCGGGCCTTGGTCAGCTTCAGCCCGGGCTCCAGCCAGAA
>NZ_JAUYUS010000122.1 GCF_030694575.1 Parvibaculum sp. | reverse complement strand
CAGCTCACGCCCCACCACTCCGCATCAAATTGGCCTCAAACTCTTGTCGCCTCTTCCCGCCGCGTCAGGCAGCCGGAAGCCCTTCCTGTCCCGTCGCCTGCCGCACCTCCGCCAGCAGCCTGTCGCGCCAGGCGGCCAGCTCGCCCTGCCAGCCAGCGACGGTGCGCACGGCGTGAATGGCGGTGGTGTGATCGTCGCGGTGCCAGCGATGCGCGATCGCCGGAAAGGAAAGCGGTGTCGTCATGCGCGCCAGCCACATGCCGAGCTGGCGCGGCCGTGCCAACCGCCGCGTGCGGCTCTTCCCGCGCAGCGCCGCGAGCGTAAGGCCGGTCTCGCACCAGAGCGCCGCGTCGATGGCCTCCAGCGCTGTTTCCCGTTGCCGCAGCGCCATGGACATTTCGGAAATCCGCGCCGTCAGCCGGCTCTTCCGGCTCTCCAGTGCCGCGATTTCCCGCTGCTCAACCGCCTTCAGGCGCGCCAGCCGCCGCGCCGCGCGCGTTTCCGCCCTCGCCACGTCCTTGCCCGCGCGCTCTATCCGCCGCTCAAGCAGGCGCCATCGCCGCGCTTCCTCGGCAAGGCTCTCCCTGCGCAATTCCCGCTGCGCCTCGCGCACAGCCGCGACCGCAAATTCCTGCAGTCCGTCGCTCATCGCCCCCCCCCTCGTCTTCGCGCGGCGCTTCATCTCCGCTTCGTCGTCCAGCACCGCCGTCGCCATCTTTTCGCTGGCGATGGTTTCGAGCAGCCGCTGCACGAGCTCCGGCACGGATATGCCGCGCTCCCGCGCCGCCGGCAGAAGCGCTTCCAGCACATCGGGCGGCACGGGGATCGGCCGCCCCCGCCGCACAAGGCTCCCCTCCTCGCGCCGCGTGCTCAGCCCGAAGCCGTAGACCGGGGAAATCAGGCGCGGGGTCATTTGCCCTCCCCGTCGACATCTTTCGTTTCATTTCCGGCACTTGCGCCGTCGAGAGGGAAGCAAACATCGCGTTGCCTCCGTTCCTCAGCGAGCCGGTCCCTCCGCACCTTCGCCAGCCATGGCCACAGTTCCTCCGGCTTGAACCCTTCGGAGACAGCGCGCGCCCAAAGCGCGTCCCTGCGCAGCGGGAAGTCGATGCCGAGGATCTCGGCGGCGGCAGCCGCGCCGGCATCGCTGTGTCTGCCCTGGCAAGAAGCCGCACACATGAAAAGCGCGGCGCGTGTAGCGCGAAGCGGATCGGTTTCAGGCAGAGATGGGATCTGCGGCGGAGCAAGCGCCGCGCGAATTCCGGGCATGTCCTCGCCCAGCCCCTCGAACGAATAGCCGGCGTTTTGGCCCCCGATCCATCGCGCCATGTGCTCGATGTGCCGGATGGAGTCGCGAACAGCGACTTCGAGGCGCGCCTCACGCGGGCGAGGCTCCCGCTGATCGACGGCGACGACATCATCCGCCATCGCTATCAGCCCCGCGGCCGAGCGCCCGACCTCTTCGAATGTCGCCCGCACC
>NZ_JAUYUS010000121.1 GCF_030694575.1 Parvibaculum sp. | reverse complement strand
GGTGCCGTTGATCTCGATGGTCGAGAGTTTGCTGCTCGCATATTCGAGTTCGCGCTTCTGCGTCAGCCCGTCGGGATAGAAGGTGCCGCGCCACGGCTCGAACACCCAGCCGCCGATCCCCACCCGGATTTTCTTCGCCATGCCAATTCTCTCCGCCGCAATAGCGGCGACTCTAGATAGGCTCAGGCGGGGCTGCAAGCGGATGTCCCCTTCCCGGCTGGCAGGAAGGGGACGCCGCATTCATGCGCCGATGGTGTTTCTCAGTTCCCGCGCCGCTTCGACCATTTCGATGAGTGCCGCTTCCGTTTCCGGCCAGCCCCTCGTTTTCAAGCCGCAATCCGGATTGACCCATATGCGCTCGCTCGGCAGGCGGTCGGCGGCGAGCCGCAGAAGCGACAACATTTCGCTGCGCGCGGGGACGCGTGGCGAATGAATGTCGTAAACACCGGGGCCAATGTCGTTCGGATAGGAAAAGTCGACAAAGGCGTCGAGCAGCTCCATGCGCGATCTGGACGTCTCGATGGAAATCACATCCGCATCGAGGTCGGCAATCGCCTCGATGATGTCGTTGAACTCCGAGTAACACATATGCGTATGGATTTGCGTCTCGTCCCGGACGACACAGACCGAGAGGCGGAAGCATTCGCAGGCCCACCGGAGATAGGCGTCCCATTCGGAGCGATGCAGCGGCAATCCCTCACGCAGCGCCGGTTCGTCGATCTGGATCATGCCGAGGCCCGCCGCTTCGAGATCGTAGACCTCGTCGCGTATCGCCAGCGCGATCTGGCGGCATGTTTCGCTGCGCGGCTGGTCGTCGCGCACGAATGACCATTGCAGGATCGTCACCGGGCCGGTCAACATGCCCTTCACCGGCTTTGCCGTCAGCGATTGGGCATAGCGCGACCATTCGACCGTCATCGGTTCCGGCCTCGACACGTCGCCGAAGATGATCGGCGGCTTCACGCAACGCGAGCCGTAGCTCTGCACCCAGCCGAGCGACGTGAAGGCAAAGCCTTCCAGTTTCTCGCCGAAATATTCAACCATGTCGGTTCGTTCCGGCTCCCCATGCACCAGCACGTCCAGCCCGATCCTCTCCTGCAGGCGGATTGTCTTTTCAATTTCGGCTTTCATGAAGGCGTCATACTGCGCCTCGGTCCAGTCGCCGCGCCGCCGGCTGGCGCGGGCCTTGCGCACATCCGAGGTTTGCGGGAACGAACCGATGGTCGTGGTCGGCAGCTTCGGCAGGCCGAAGCGCTTCTGCTGAATAGCCTGCCGGTCGGCGAAGGGGCGGCCCCGCCGGTCGGCATGGGGGTCGATATCCCGCACCCGCGCGCGAACCGCCGGATTGTGGATACGCGGCGAATTGCGCCGCGCCTCGAACAATGCCGCGTTCTCCGCCAGCTCGCTCGAGATTTCCGCGCGGCCTTCCTTCACGCCCCGCGCCAGCACGGCAAGTTCGCCGAGCTTTTCCTCGGCAAAAGCAAGCCAGCTCTTCAGTTCGGGATCGAGCGATTTTTCGCCGGCGAGGCTGAAGGGCACGTGCAGCAGGGAACATGCGGCCGAGATCATGACGCGCTTGGGTCCGAGCGTCAGCACGGCGCGCTCGGCTAGCGTCAACGCCGCTTCCATATCCGTCCGCCAGATATTGCGTCCGTCGACGAGCCCGAGCGACAGCAGCTTGTCGCGAGGAAGAGCCGAGAGCGCCGCTTCGTATTGGGAGCGTCCCCGCACCATGTCGAGATGGATACCGGCGACGGGCAGCGCCATTGCCGTTTCGAACGACGCTTCCGGCAATGCGCCGAAATAGGTCGCGACCATCAGCTTCAGGGAGGGCACGGCGGCCGACAGAGCCGAATAGGCCGCACGGCATTTTGCAAGGTCGCCGCTGCCGAGTTCAAGCACCAGGCAGGGTTCGTCGATCTGCACCCAATCGGCACCGGCTTCGGCGAGGCGTTTCAGCACGTCTTCGTAGACGGGAAGAAGCCGTCCCATCAGGTCGAGCGGGTCGAAGCCCGCCACGGTCGCCTTGCCGAGCTTCAGGAACGAGAAAGGACCCACGAGAACCGGCCGCGTATGAACGCCAAGTGCCTTCGCCTCGGTGAACTCGTCGACGGCTTTGGTAAAGGCCAGCCGGAAACTCGTCACGGGAGAGAACTCCGGGACGATATAATGGTAGTTCGTGTCGAACCATTTGGTCATTTCCATCGCCGCCACATCGCGCGTGCCGTCCTGTGCGCCGCGCGCCATCGCGAAATAGGTGGCGAGATCGATTTCCGCTCCCGCGCCGAACCGCTCCGGCACGGCACCCGTCATGCAGATCGTGTCGAGTACATGGTCGTAGAGCGTGAAATCGTTCGACGGGATATGGCCGATCCCGTGCTCCTTCTGGAGCCGCCACGAGGCGCGGCGCAGCGATCTTGCCGTGTCGAGAAGCGGCGCTTCCTCGCCGTCGCGCCAGTAGGTTTCGAGGGCTGCCTTCAGCTCGCGATGCGGGCCGACGCGCGGGTAACCGAGAGTACTGGTCAATGTCATGGACAAATCTCCTGTCGTTGCGCCTGACGTGCAGGCAGAAAAAAGAAAATCGGGATGGATTGGGGATCAGGCGGCGCGCGGCGGCACGGCGACGGGCCGTCCGTTCGCACCGATGGCGACCATGACGAAGCGGCCGCGCGCGCTCAGTTCGCGCTCTCCGCTCAGCGCTTCTTCCGCAACGAGTTCGACCTCGACGCAGATGGAGCTTCGCCCCGTCATGACGATGCGGGCGGTGACGTCGGCAAAGGCGCCGACCTTCACGGGCGCGCGGAAGTCGATGCGTTCCGAAGCGGCCATGACCACCGTCTGATGGCAGTGGCGCGTGGCGGCGATGAAGGCAGCCTTCCCCATCATCGCCAGCGCATTGCCGCCAAAGAGAATGTCGCGGTGGTTGGCGGCGTCGGGGAAGACGACTTCGACGAAGCTGGTCAGCCCCGGCTGCGGCGCGGGCGAGGCAACGAGCATGGGCAGCGGCTCGTCGTCATGCTTGCCCTGCGCGACCATCGCGATGGTGCCGGCCACGGCTCTTTCCTGCTCGCCCGTGAGGAGGTTCTCGGCGAGCAGCTCGACGTCGAACACGACGGACGAACGGCCGGTCTTGCGGACCGTCGCCGTCACCTCCGCCAGTTCTCCCGGCAGGACCGGCCGGCCGAACTCGACGCCGTCGAATCCCGCCGTCACCATTTTCCGGCGCGTCAGGCGTGTCGCGGCGATATAGGCGGCGCGGTCCATCAGCGCGAGCGATGCCCCGCCGAACAGCGTGCCGTGATGGTTCGTCTGTTCGGGAAAGACGAGTTCGGCTAACCGGGTAAAGGGAGTGGCAGGCAGGCGCGCGGGTGCGCAGACGGCGAGCAGATCTTCCATGACTGTGTCCTTGCTGGAACCACGGGAAAATCCGTCAGCGGACACGCATGGGAAAATGCAAGCCGCGGCACATGCCACGGCACGATGAAGAGAGGCCGGACGCAATGCCGGCGGTCAGATCCTGTCTGCATCCATTCCTCCAGGGGACACCCCGCCCCATCGGTTCGCGTTGACGGGCAATGGCAGGTCTCCTGGCTCGCAGGTCGCTGTTCTGTCCCAGCCTTCCCGGCCTCCGAAGTGGAGCGCCAGTGGCGTGGTTGGGCAGAACTCTCTGCTTACAGTTGCGGGGGCAGCCCCGGTATTTAACCGGGTTCCCTTTTCATCCTCCGGCTATTCGCCTTCGGAACCATTGCGGGGCGGATGCTAGGCGAGCTTGCCGCAGGTTGCAACCGGCGTCATTTATCGAACAGGCTTTCCAGTTCACGCCGCATGATGAGGCGGTATTCCTCGACAAGGCGGTCGCCTTCTTCCCGGTCGACGGCAATGGCAAGACGCACCGCCGCGCCGCTGAGTTGCATCAGCAGAAAGGACGCTGCCTGCAGGCGGGCGTGTTCGCGCCTCGGCACGAGATGCTTCAGCGCGCTGAAAAAGATACGACCGTTCTCGCGGCTGTCGGCGATGTCCAGTTCCTGTAGCGCCTTGTCGGACTGCGTCGCCGACCAGATGTCACGCGTCACCGGCTCGGTAAGAAAGAGACCGTAATATCCAATCATGATCGCATCGACGCGGGCAAGCGCGTCGGCCGCACTTCCGATGCCGTCGAGATTTTGTTTCAGGGCGTCGCGGACGCGCTCCATGACACGCATGGCGAGCATCCTCAGGATCGCCGCCTTGTCGGGGAAATACTGATAGAGCGAACCGATGGGCACACCTGCCCGTTCGGCGACTTCCGTCATCCGCACGGCATCGCTGCCCGTTTCCGCGATCAGTTCGGTTGCCGCCGTCAGGATGCGCTCGACGCGCTCCCGCGCTCGGGCCTGTGTCGGCTGGCGGCGGCTTCCTGCGGGGTTGGTCATGAGTTCGGCTCCGGCTCACTTTTTCTCTTGCGCGGGAAAATATGAGGGTTTATCACTTATCACAAATGTGAGGATTATTCACTTTATTTCGGGAGCGGGTCATGAGCGAGACCGGACGTGTTTGTGTTGTCGGCGGCGGTCCGGCGGGCCTCAGCCTCGCGCGCACCTTTCTGCGGCACGGCATCCCCTTCGATATCTATGAGCGGCATTCCGATGTCGGCGGACTCTGGGACCAAAGCAATCCCGGTTCGCCGGTTTACGACTCGGCGCATTTCATCTCGTCGAAAACGCAGTCGCACTACCACGACTTTCCGATGCCGGACGACTATCCCGACTATCCCTCCAACAAGCAGATTCACGGCTACATGCAGTTGTTTGCGGATGCCTACGGGCTTCGCGAGCACATCCGGTTCAACACGAACGTGGACAAGACGGAGCTGCGGGCCGACGGCACATGGGACGTCACGCTTTCGACCGGCGAGACGAAGCGCTATGGCTCGCTCGTCTGCGCCAACGGCACCAACTGGCATCCCGCGATGCCGGACTATCCGGGCACGTTCACGGGCGAGACCCGCCATGCCGTCACCTTCCGTTCGATGGACGAGTTCAGGGGCAAGCGCGTGCTCGTGATCGGCGCCGGCAATTCGGGCTGCGACATCGCCTGCGACGCGGCGAAGGGCGCGGATGCCGCCTTCATCAGCCTCAGGCGCGGCTATCACTTCCTGCCGAAGCACCTCTTCGGCATTCCTGCGGATGTCTTCGCGCATGAAGGCCCGCATCTGCCGATGTGGCTGACGCAGCGCGTCTTCGGCGTCATCCTGCGTATCCTCAACGGCGACCTGACGCGGCTCGGATTGCAGAAGCCGGACCACCGCCTGTTCGAAACGCACCCGATCCTCAACACGCAGCTTCTGCACTATCTTTCGCATGGCGACATCAAGGCGAAGCCGGATGTGGCCCGCTTCGAGGGAAAGACGGTTCATTTCAAGGACGGCACGTCGGAGGAGATCGACCTCGTCCTCTGCGCCACCGGCTACACGTGGAAAGTGCCCTATGTCGATCCGGCGCTCTTCTCGTGGAAGGGCAACAAGCCCGACCTCTACATGAACCTTTTCAGCCGCGAGCATCCCTCGCTCTACGCGCTCGGCTTCATGGAAACGAATGGCGGCGCCTACAAGCTCTTCGACGAAATGGCGGACCTCATCGCACGCACGATCATGGCGCGCGCGAAAGGCGACGCGGCGCTCGACGCGCTCATCGCAACCGACCGGCCGGACCTTTCCGGCGGCATCAAGTTCGTCGGTTCGTCCCGCCACGCCACCTATGTCGAGATCGACGCCTACCGCAAGCAGATGACGCGCATCCGCAAACGGTTCGGCTGGCCGGCCCTCGAAGACGGATGCTTCGAGGCGCTGCGGGTCTCGCGCAGGAAGGCGGCGGCGTGAGCGGGCCGCGCAAGGCGCTGGTCACGGGTGCGGGCGGCGGCATCGGCGCCGCGATTTCGCGGGCGCTCGATGCTCGCGGCTACCACCTCATCCTTGTCGACCGCGAGATGGCGCCGCTCGACGCGGTTGCAGCCACTCTCCGCTCCACCCCCGAAAAGATACTCTGCGATCTTTCCTCGCGCGCGGATGTCGAGAGACTTTGCGGCACGGTTGCGAACGCGCATCCCGATCTCGATGTACTCGTCAACAATGCGGGCATCGGCATTCCGGGGCCCGTCGTCGAACTCGGTCAGGATCTGCTCGACGCGCATCTCGAAATAAACCTGCGGGCGCCCGTGCGCCTCATGCGCGCCATCGCGCCGCAGATGATTGCGCGCGGGCACGGCTCCATGGTCGCCACCGTTTCGCTCGGCGGCATCATTTCGCTGAAGGACAGCGCGATCTATTCGGCATCGAAATTCGGATTGCGCGGTTTCCTCGCCGGCTTTCATCAGGAAATGGCGGCGCATGGGGTCCGCGTGTCGGGCGTCTATCCCGCCGCCGTCGACACGCCCATGCTGCACCACGAGGCGCTGCATGGCGGCTCGGTGCTCAATTTCGTCGACCGCGTCATGTCGCCCGAAGACATTGCGAAAGCGACAGTAAAGGCCATCGAAACGGGAAAGCTGGAAGTCTATGCCCCGTGGAGCGCGAGCCTCATGGCGCGGTTCTTCGGCGCATTCCCCTGGATGATACGGCCCATCCTGCCGTTGATGGAGCGGATCGGCGAAAAGGGGCGGTTGAAGTTCATCGCCCGCAAGGGCTTTTCAGCCCAGCAGCATTAGTCCGCGAACGATCAGCACCGCCCCCAGCACATAGAGAATGTACCGGCTCCAGTTCTTGAACTGGCCGTCATTCATGCGGTCGAGCAGCATCTTGCCGAAGGTCGTGCCGAGCATGGCGAGCGGCGCCACCATCACGTAAACCCACCAGGGAATGTCCGCGTCGGGCAGCAGATGCGCGGCGAGCACGCCGAAATAGAGCAGCTTCGTCAGATGCTGCAGCGTCTGCGTCACCGCCTTGGTCGCGACGATCTGGTGGCGCGTCAGCGGGCTCTGCACAAAGAAGATGTCGAGGATGGGCCCGGCGACACCCGCCGTCAGCGTCAGCGCCGTCACCACGAAGCCGCCGCCGATGGCGACCGCGGGCTTCGTTACGTCGAGGCCCCAGCTTTTCGGGATCGAGAAGGCGACGAAGGGAATGGCGCCGAGAACGAGAAAGACCGTCGCCTTGTCCGGCACGAAGCTCACCAGCAAGAAGAGCACCAGCGCCGCAACGCCGCCCGCCATGCTGGTCCCGACGATCGGCCAGACGATATCCCTGCGGTTGATGACGGCGCGGTAGCCGTTCGACACGGCCTGCGTCACACCATGCAGCATCATCGCGGTGCCAACCGAATAGGCCGCCGTGAGAAAGCCCATCAGGATCATGCCGCCCGCCATCCCGAAAATGCCGGATAGCGTCGCCGTCACAAGAACCACAACGGCAAGAACAAGCGTCAACATGGCCGATTTCCCTTATGTGCGTTTGGCGCGCAGATTGATCCTCAAAAATATCCGTTACAAATCAGTTTTTCTCTCTTTCTATGTGATTTATAATCACAAGAATGACAAACCCTCCCGGACCCCGCCGTGACCTTCCCCCGCTGGGCGCCCTCAAGGCCTTCGAGGCCGTGGCGCGGCTGGGCAGCCTCACGGCGGCGGCGGACGAATTGTTCGTCACGCATGGCGCGGTGAGCCGCCATGTTCGCGCGCTTGAAGACTGGGCGGGCGCGAAACTTTTTGACCGCGTCGGCAAGCGTCTCAAGCTGACCGATGCCGGCCGCGCCTATCGCGATGCCGCCGCACTCGCATTTGACGGGATCGCGGCGGCTTCAGCCCGCTTGCGCGAAAGCGCCGGATCGGCTCGCGTGCTTGTCGTCAACGCCCTGCCTACTTTCGCCATGCGCTGGCTGCTGCCGCGCCTCGCACGCTTTCAGCGGCTCGAACCGCAGGTGGAACTGAAACTCGTCACATCGGACGAGGACGTGTCGCGGCTTGCCCATGGCAGCTACCACGTCGCCATTCGCCGCGAGCAGGAACCGTGGCCGGCGAACCTTGTGGGTGCATCCTTTCTCGCCGAGCGGGAAATCCCCGTGGCGTCGCCTTCCCTGCTGGAAAGATTGCCGGTGCGGTCGGCCGCCGATCTCGCCCGCCACACGCTGCTGCACGCGGATACGCGCCCCGGTGCATGGACGCGCTGGCTCGCTGCGGCGGATGCCGGCGAGGTCGAAGCGAGCGCGGGCCGCCAGCACTTCGATCATTTCTATCTGACGCTGCAGGCCGCGAGCGACGGGCTCGGCATCGCTCTCGGGCCGTTGCCGATCATCGGCGACGACATCCGCGCGGGGCGGCTCGTGGCGCCGCTCGCGGCACCCGTTCTTCCGTCCCGTCCCTATTGCTGGCTGACGCCGGAGCCGCTGGCGGGCGACCGCGCGATCGCGGCCTTCTGCACATGGCTCGAGGAAGAAGGCATGATCGAGAACGAAACCTAGGCGTCAGCGCGCCGCCTTCAACCGCGCGACAAGCCGCTCGCGCAGCGGGTTCTTCGCCTCGAACACGTAGTCCGCGCGGGTCGCCGTTACGGTGTCGCGGCCCTTTGCATAGAGGAACGCCACGAGGTCGTAGAGCCGCGCTTGCGGACAATGCGCGATGCGCACGGGCGCGGCGCCGTTGCCGAAGGGCAGCGTCACGCCGAAGCGCGTCTTCAGTTCGTCGAGCAGCGCGGCATCGTCGCCCTCGCCCGCGAAACGGACCTCCACAACCTCCGCCGCGCGCGCCTGCGCCGAGACGCGGTCGAGAATTTCGCCCGCCGCCTTCAATGCAGCGTCGCTCCAGCCCGCACCCAGGCTCGCAACGAGGTTCGCCTGGCTCTTCAGGATCGTGCCGTCGTCGAGGATCTTCAGATTGTTCGCCGCCAGCGTCGCGCCGGTCGAGGTGATGTCGACGATCACCTCCGCCGTGCCCGCCGCCGGTGCGCCTTCGGTCGCGCCGAGGCTTTCGACGATCCGGTAATCGGTCAGGCCGTGCTCGGCGAAGAAGCTCCGCGTCAGGTTGAAATATTTGGTCGCGACGCGCAGCCGCCGTCCGCGCTTCGTGTGGAAGGCGAGCGCCACGTCGTCGAGGTCGGCCATCGTCGCGACATCGATCCAGCTTTGCGGCACGGCAACCACGACATCGGCGTGGCCGAAGCCGAGCGGCAGCAGCAGTTCCACGTCGCGTTCGGGCGCGGAGAGTTTCTCGCGGATCAGGTCTTCGCCCGTCACGCCGAGGTGAATGATGCCCTGCTCCAATTGCCCGGCGATTTCGGATGCCGAGAGAAACGCGATCTCGACATTCGCCACGCCGTCGAGCCGGCCGGTATAGCCGCGCCCTCCGTCCTGCCGGACTTTCAGTCCGGCGCGCGCGAAGAAGGCATTGGCGTTTTCCTGGAGCCGCCCCTTGGAGGGCAGCCCGATGACGAGTTTGCCGCTCATTTGCCGGCCTCCTTCGCCACGGCCGCAAGCAGCCGTTCGATGCCGACCGCACAGCCGACCGCCGGCACGGGTGATGCCGCACCGAGCGCCGAGAGGAGATCGTCATAGCGCCCGCCGCCGCAGATCATCGCGTCGACGCCCAGCGCCGCCACGCGGAACTCGAAGACGAAGCCTGTGTAATAGGCCATGTTGCGGCCGAAGCCGGTGGCGAAATGTGCGTGGGAAAGATCGAGCCCCGCCTTCGCCGTCAGCTCCATGCGCCGCTCGAAGCGTGCAATCGCCGCATCGATGGAGACGCCCGCGCCGCCGGTCAGCGCCCGGATGCGCGCGATGCACTCCTTCGGCGTGCCCGAGACGGCAAGGAAATCCGAAATGAGTTCGGCTGCCGCGCGCGGCACGCTGGACGATGCGAGTTCCGCCTGTTCGAGCAGCCGTTCGGCGACCTCTTCCACCGTGCGGCCGCCGACAGGTGCAATGCCCGCAAGCTTCAGCACATCCTCGATCACATCCTTCGCGCGGTCCTCGTCGAGGCCCGCCAGCGCGGAGATCAGCGCCTGCCTGTCGCCGGTCTCGTCGCCCGCATTGCCCGCCGCCAGCCGCGCCAGCAATTCGCGGAAATAGTCCGGCCGCCAGAAGTGCCGCTTCAGCCGCGAGCGCCAGCCCGGCGGCAGGTCGAGCGCATCCACAAGCGCGTCGAACAGCGCGAGGTCGCCGGTTTCGATTTCATAATTTTTCAGGCCCGCATCGGCGAGCGCGCGCGCGGCGAGCGAGATCACCTCGGCATCCGCCGCTTCGGCGTCCGCCGCGTCGAGACATTCGAGGCCGGCTTGCGTGAACTCGCGAAGCTTCGCCGAACCCTTCTGCTGGTAGCGGTAGACCGCGCCGACGGAGCAGAGTTTTTTCGGGCCGCCCTCGCCTTCGAGATAGAGGCGGCAGACGGGAATGGTCAGTTCCGGCCTGAGGCAGAGCTCCTCGCCCGCCGGATCGGCGAAGACATACATGCGGCGGCGGATATCCTCGCCGGACATGTCGAGGAAAATATCGGCGGGTTGCATGACGGGCGCGGAGACGGGCGCATAGCCCGCCGCCTCGAACCCGGCGCGCACGGCCACCGCCAGCGCCTCGCGGGCGCGGAGGCCTTCTCCGTCCAGTGCTGCCATGGATGTTGACGACATATCGATTGCTTCCCGGCCCCTGGCCGAACCCTTCGGACGGGGCCTTGTCTATCACGGAAATGGTAAATATCGAGAGTGGAGGATGACGGCTTTTTTCAGCCGTGATGGCCCCGGACGCTGCGATGCCGCGCGAGCATCGCCGTCACTTCTTCCACGAGGCGGGCGCGGGGCACGGCCACCTGCGCCGGCTGGCCCTCGCGCCAGGCCGCGTTGTCCTCGATTTCCTTCGACATTTCGCTGCCGAGGATGAGGTCTTTCAGCGTCACTTCGCCCTTCGTCCGCTCGTCCTCGCCTTCGATGACCGCGATGGGGGCGCCGCGCTTGTCGGCATATTTGAGCTGCGCCTTCATGCCGGAGCCGCCGAGATAAAGCTCGGCGCGGATGCCCGCCGCCCGCAGTTCGGACACCATGGCCTGGTATCCGGCCATGTTCGCGGCATCGAGCGTCAGCACGACGACCGGCGCCAGCACGTCTTCCACGTCGAGCTTGCCGAGAAGTTCAAGCGCCGCCTGCAAGCGGCTCACGCCGATCGAGAAGCCGGTCGCGGGCACCTTCACGCCCTTGAAGCGTTCGACGAGCCCGTCATAGCGTCCGCCCGAGCCGACGGAGCCGAAGCGCACCGGGTTGCCCACCTCGTCCTTCACCTCGAAGAGAAGATCGGATTCGAAAACCGGGCCGGTGTAATAGCCGAGCCCGCGCACGATCCACGAGTTGAACTCGATGCGGTCGAGCCCGTAGCCCGCCGCCGTGAACAGCGCGTCCATTTCGGCCAGTTCGTCGAGGCCCTCGCGGCCAATGGCGCTCTCGCCGACGACATTGCGCCAGCCGTCGAGCACGAGCTTGCGGTCGCTCGCGCCTTCGCCGACGCCGGACTCCACATAGTCGACCACGGCGGTGATCTGCGAGGGCGACAGGCCTGCGCCTTTCGTGAAGTCGCCGGACTCGTCCTTGCGGCCCGGTCCGAGCAGCAGTTCCACGCCCTTGCGGCCCAACCGGTCATATTTGTCGATGGCGCGCAGCACCGTCATGTATGTCGTGCTGCCCGGCTCGCCGGCAATGCCGATCCGCTCGAGGAGCCCGTCCAAAACCTTGCGGTTATTCGCACGGATGCGGTAGCTGCCGCGCGGAATGCCCAGCGCCTCCAGGCAGTCGGCGCCCATCATGCACATCTCGGCATCGGCGGCGACGCCCGGCGCGGCCACGGTATCGGCATCGAATTGCGTGAACTGGCGGAAGCGTCCCGGCCCCGGCTTTTCGTTCCGCCACACCGGCCCCGTCTGGTAGCGGCGGAAGGGCTTCGGCAGCGCGTCGTAATTTTCCGCGACATAGCGGGCGAGCGGCGCTGTCAGGTCGTAGCGCAGCGCGAGCCATTGCTCGTCATCGTCCTGAAAGGAAAACACGCCTTCGTTCGGGCGGTCTTCGTCGGGCAGGAACTTGCCGAGTGCGTCGGCATATTCGAAGGCGGAGGTTTCAAGCGGGTCGAAGCCGTAGCGCTCATAGACTTCGCGAATGCGCGCAAGCATGCGCTCTTCCGCCCGGACCATGCCGGCGGACATATCGCGAAGCCCCTTCGGCACGCGCGCCTTGGGGCGGAAACTCTTCTGGCTCTTGTTCATGGGCCTGAATCTCGGGGAAACCGCGCGGGCGCATACCTAGCCCATCGCTCCCCGCCTCACAAGCGCGGGGACCGGTCGGGGACCGCGTCGAATCATTTCCGCCACCGATGCACAACGCCGCTCCGGCAGCCTCCTTTTTCACATTCGCGAGGCGGGTTCCCTCATCAATGGGTGAAATTAATGTTTTCGCTCCAGAATGGTTCATTTCCAGCCAAGTCATTGAAAAACATATTACTTTTCCAGAGGTGAAATTATGGCTTTTGTGTGTCCCAAGCCGCGGGACACAAAATAGCCGATCCCTTTACCTTCTGTTTACTAAAGACGCACATCGTTAACCCACACGGCGCGGCATTTCGTCCGCACGCACTAATATGATTCAGGTTGCGGGCCCTTGGGGGGCGGTAGAACAGGTCAGACCTTGGCACGTCCAGGCATCGCAATGAGTAGTATCTCAAGTCCGACGGGCTCAAACGGCTTCCGTCCGTTGCCCCCGCTCGCGGCGCATGTGGTCAGCGCTTCGCATGAGTTGCGCGAGGAACTGGATGTTCTCTCCACATCGGCGGCGGCCGGACCGATCAGCTTCACTTACTCGCGTCCCGAAGACGGCATCGACCCGCTTCTGGAGCCCGGCATCGACGCACTCATCATCGACATCGGCGACGGCGGCCCCATCGCACTCGGCTTCCTGCGCCGCGTCATCGCGCTCGGCCCGAACGCGCCCGTGGTGGCGGTCGGCGCCGACGATGCGCTGCTGCAGGCCGACGCCATAGAGGCCGGCGCCGAGGATTGCCTTTCCGCCGAACTCGACGCGCCGCGCGCGCTCGGTCTCGCCATCCGCCGCGCCATTGCAAGGCGGACGGTGCGCGAAGACGGACACGACCGCGACCAGGCCCCCGCCGCCGAAACGGGTCCCCATGTCACGCTCGTCCAGGAAACACCCGAAGCCATCGTCATTCTCGACAGCCACGGCGTCGTGCGCTTCGCCAATGGCGCGGCGCAGGACCTGCTCGGCCGCAAGAGCGAGGAGCTTGTCGGCCTCCCGTTCGGCCTTCCGAGCGATCCGGGCGAGCACGACATCACGATCACCCGGCCCGACGGCGACAACCGCTTCGCCGAAATGCGCATCGTCGACACACGCTGGGGCGGCGTTCCGGCGCGCGTCGCCGCGCTCAACGACGTCACCGTCCGGCGCAAGCTCGAAGAGACCATGCAGGCCGTCGAGGCGCGCAGCCAGGAGACGCACAAGCGGAGCCAGAGCTTCTTCTCCAACGTCAATCACGATCTCCGCACGCCGCTGACGCACATCATCGGCTTCTCGGAGATGATGAAGAACGAGCGCCTCGGGCCGATGGGCACCGACCGCTACAAGGAATATGCGAGCGACATCTATTCGAGCGGCACCATGCTGCTCGACATGATCGAGGATCTGCTCGGCATCGCCGAAGCGGAAATGGATCAGATCGACCTCACGGACGAGATCTGCAATCTCGGCCAGCTCGCGGAAATCGCCGTCGCCAGCCAGCGTCAGAACGCGGCCCTCGAAGGCGTGACCATCGAGATTTCCTGCCCTGAGCGGCTACCCGGCCTTCGCGGCGACGCGCGCCGTCTGCGCCAGGGGCTCTTCCGTCTTCTCGCCGAAGCCGTCCACACGGCGCATCGCGGCTCGACCATCCGGCTCAGCGTGCAGGAAGAAGACGGCGGCATCGGCATCACGCTCGACGAGGTGCGCCAGCATTCCGGTGCCCTGATGGAGCAGGATTCGTTCCCCTATATCGAAGGCACCGACGATCCCTTCGTCAGCGCCGAGGACAGCAGCGCGCCGCGCGAGGAGAGCCTCGCCCTGTCCCTCACCCGCAAGGTGATGGAGCTGCATGGCGGCAGGCTCGACATCGTCCGCGCCGAACGCGGCCGGCCGGGCCACAGGCCGGAAACCGGCATGAAAATCGGCGTTCATTTCCCCGCCGCGCGCGTTATCCGCTGACGGATGGTGTGAGTTAAAAGCCCTTCAAATACTGCGGGCGCTTTTGCCGCGTGACGTTTCGTGCCACCCTTGCAGGGCTGCGGGGCTCGCGGAAAGCTGTATGATTTTCATCAGCGCTTTCCTCGACGGAGACGTGTCATGCCGCCTATCGACGCAGAGATACTCGCCCGGCTCCAGTTCGCCTTCACCATCGCCTTTCACATCCTGTTTCCGACGCTGACCATCGGCCTCGGCGGATTTCTCGTCTTCTTCGAGGCGAAGTTCCTGCGCACGGGCGACGAGGTCTGGTACCGGCTCTACCGCTTCTGGGTGAATATCTTCGCGCTCAGTTTCGGCATGGGCGTCGTCTCCGGCATCGTGCTTTCCTACCAGCTCGGCACCAACTGGTCCGAATGGTCGCGCATCACCGGCCCCGTCCTCGGTCCGTTGATCGGCTTCGAGGTGCTCACCGCCTTCTTCCTCGAGGCGGGCTTCCTCGGCATCATGCTGTTCGGCTGGGACAAGGTGGGACCGCGCCTCCACTTCCTCGCCACCTGCCTCGTCGCCGTCGGCACGGCGATTTCCGCGTTCTGGATTCTCGCCGCCAACAGCTGGATGCAGACGCCGCAGGGCGCCACCTTCATCGACGGGCACTTCGTCGTCGATAGCTGGTTCGAGGTCATCTTCAATCCGTCCTTCCCCTACCGCCTGATGCACATGACGATTGCGTCCTATCTCACCACCGCCGTGGTGATAGCGGGCATCTCCGGCTTCTATCTGCTGCGAAACCAGAATGCCGAAATCGCGCGTCCTGCCTTCTCCACCGCCTTCTGGGCGCTGCTCGTGCTCGCGCCGCTGCAGATATTTCTCGGCGACCAGCACGGCCTCAACACGCTCGAGCATCAGCCGATGAAGGTCGCGGCGATGGAAGGCAACTGGGAGACGCGGTCCCACGCGCCCTTCCACATCTTCGCGATCCCGGATCGGAAGGCGCAGACCAATCACCTCGAACTTTCCATTCCCTGGGGTTCGAGCCTCATCCTGAAGCACAGTCCGTCGGGCGTCGTGCCGGGGCTCAACGAAGTGCCGATCGAAGACCAGCCGCCCGTCGGCGTCGTCTTCTGGTCCTTCCGCATCATGCTTGCGATAGGCTTTCTCTTTCTTGCCCTCGGGCTCTGGGGCGCCTGGTCGCGGTATCGCGGAAACCTCTTCGAGGACCGCTGGCTCCAGCGTTTCGCCCTCGTCATGACGCCCGCCGGCTTCGTCGCCACGTTGGCCGGCTGGTTCGTCACCGAGGTCGGCCGCCAGCCCTGGACGGTCTATGGCATGGTGCGGACGTCGGAGAGCGTGTCGCCCACCGTTACCGCCGAGGCAGTCGCGACGACGCTCGTCCTTTTCCTCATCGTCTATGGCGGGCTCTTCGGCGCCTATCTCTATTACCTCGTGAAACTGGTCCGCAAAGGGCCGAACCCGCTTTCCGTCGGCGAAGAGGGCGAGCGGCCGGAGGCGATACGCGGTGCAAGGCCCGGCCTCGTCATTCCGGCGGAATAGGAGATCGTCATGGAAACTCTCGCCATCGTTTCTGCCGGCGTCATCGCCTTCGCGATCCTCATGTATGTGGTGCTCGACGGCTTCGACCTCGGCATCGGCATTCTCTTTCCCTTCGCGCCGGACGAGGATGCGCGCCACGCGATGATCAATTCCGTCGCGCCCGTCTGGGACGGCAACGAGACCTGGCTGGTGCTGGGCGGCGGCGGTCTTCTCGTCTTCTTCCCCACCGCCTATTCCATCGTGCTGCCCGCCTTCTACATCCCCGTCATGGCGATGCTCTTTGCACTGATCTTTCGCGGGGTCACCTTCGAGTTCCGTCACTCCGCGCATACGAGCGTTCATCTCTGGAACCGCTCGTTCTTTTACGGCTCGCTGGTCGCCGCCTTCATGCAGGGCGTGCTTCTCGGTGCGCTGGTGCAGGGCGTCAATGTCGAGGGCGTGCGCTATGCGGGCGGCATGTTCGACTGGCTGACGCCCTTCTCGATCCTCACGGGCATCGGCGTCGTCGCCGGTTATGGGCTCCTCGGCGCGACATGGACGATCTACAAGACGGCCGGCAAGGTGCAGGACTGGGCCCGCGGCGCCGCTGTCGTGCTCGGCGGCGGCACGCTGGTCGCCATGACCGCCGTCAGCGTGATGACGCCGCTGCTCCGCCCCGCCATTGCCGAGCGCTGGTTCGGCGGGCTCAATCTCCTCTATCTCTCGCCGGTTCCCTTCCTCACCCTCGCGCTCGCGATTTTTCTCTTCTGGTCGATCTTCACGAAGCGCGAACTGGCGCCGTTCCTTTCCTCCGTCGGACTTTTCATCCTGGGGTTCTTCGGCATCGCGGTCAGTCTCTATCCGAACATCATCCCGCCGTCGGTGACGGTGTGGGACGTGGTCGCACCGCGCTCAAGCATCGTTTTCGCGCTGATCGGCGTCGCCGTGGTGCTGCCGATGGTGCTCCTCTACACCGTCTACGCCTACAGCGTCTTCCACGGCAAGGCGAGCGAGCATGGCGGCTATGCCGAGCATGACTGACGGCGGAAAGAGAAGCGGCACCGGCCGCAAGCTTCTCTGGTTTGCCGGCATCTGGCTCGCGGGTGTGGCGGCTCTCGCCGCCTTCGCCTTCGGCGCCCGCGCGCTGCTGGGGCTCTAGCGTTCCAGCTGGAAGCGCACGGGGATCGTCAGTTCCAGATCGTCGCCCTCGAGTTCCGGCGGAAACGGCGGCAGCGGCGATGCGCGCTCGATCATCGCTTCGATTTCGCGATCGAGGATCGCCGAGCCCGCGCTCTCATCCAGCCGGTGCCAGAGCACACTGCCGTCGCGCGCGACGCGGAAGCGCAGCGTGCCGGTGCCCTCGATGCCGCGCCGTCTTGCGGCGGAAGGATATTGCTTGTGGCGCGCCAGCCAGTCGCCGACGCTCGCCAGATAATCCGCCTCCATCGTCGCCGTGCCGATGCCGGCCGCGGCCGCGCCGGTCTTCGCCATGCCGCCGGTACCCGCCGTCTCGCTCGCGCTTGTCTCGGGCGTCGCTTCGTCGGCGGCTTCAGGTTCCGTCACGGGTTTCGCAGGCGCGGCGCGCATCACCGGCGTCGGTATCTTCTCGACGACGGGCTTCTCCGGCTCCTTCACCACCTCCGCCGGCGTTTCCTGCTTCGGTCCCTCGCTGAACGCCGACAGCCTGATCGTCAGCGCGCTCGCGCCCGCCTCTACCGCCGGCTCGGGACGGAACGCGATCCACGCCACGGCCGTGGCGGCAAGCGCGGCATGCAGCAGCAGCGACGCGCCTATTGCCATAGCGAGCGCGCGCGGCGGAAGTTCGGCTATCGGCGCGTCGTCCCGCATCGCCCTCTCACGCGCTCCGCACCGGCACGCCGAAGGGCGAGATGCCACGCACATGGTCTTCCACCGTCAGCCGGTGCTTCAGCGGCGGGAAGGCGCGCTGCGAGCAATCGAGCCTTTCGCACAAGCGGCAATTGACGCCGATGGGCATGGCGCCGCGCTCGTCGTCGAGATCGAAGCCCTGGCTGTAGACGATCTTGCGGGCATGGGCGATTTCGCAGCCGAGCCCCACCACATACTGGTCGCCCGGCACGCCGATGCCGGAGCCCGCGCGGCTCACCGTACGCGCGATCGAGAAATAGCGCGTGCCGTCTTCCATCTGCACGACCTGCGTATAGACCTGGCCGGGCACGCGGAAGGCGTCATGCACATTCCAGCGCGGGCAGGTGCCGCCGAAGCGCGCGAAGTGAAAGCCCGCCGCCGAAAAGCGTTTCGAGACATTGCCCGCATTGTCGACGCGGATCAGGAAGAAGGGGATGCCGCGCGCGCCGGGCCGTTGCAATGTCGTCAGGCGATGGCAGACCTGCTCGAAGCTGGTGCCGAAGCGCCGCCCGAGCAGGCGGATGTCGTAGCGCGTCGCCTCCGCCGTCTTCTGGAACGCCGAATAGGGCATCAGCAGCGCGGCGGCGAAATAATTCGCCAGCGCCACGCGGCAAAGCCGCTGCGCCTCGTCGCTTTCGAGGCCCGACGCTTCCACGATGTCCTCCATCGTGCGCGACTGTTCGAAATAGCCGAGCTGATAGGCGAGCTGGAACGAGCGTCCCGGCTGGTCCAGTAGTTCCGACAGGAAGATCGTCTGGCGGTGGCGGTCGTAGCGGCGGAGTTCATGCGGCATCAGATCGGCGGGCGCGACGCGCGTCGAAACGCCGTGGAGGTCGCGCAGCGCCGTCCGGAGCGCCACGTAAGGCTCGTCCGAGCCGATACCCGCCTTCGCATAGAGCCGCTCCGCCGCATCGTCGAGTTCGGGAAAGTGATTGTTGCGGCTGTTGATGAAGTCGCGCACCTCTTCCAGCGGCAGGCCGGGCGCTTCCGTGCCGTCGCTCAGGTCGCGGTCGGCGAGCCGCTCCGCCAGCATCGAGCCGCTCACCGCGCTCTCCTGATAGGCGCGGTAGAGATTGCTGATCGCGTCCGCCGCGGCGGGGCTTGCCGCCGCGATCTCGCGGAGATCCTGCACGGTGAGGCCGGCATCGCGGAACAGCGGATCGGCGAAGACCTCCTTCAGCGTCGTCAGCGCCTGCGCTTCCTCGTCGCCGCCCAGCGATTTCAGTTCCACGTCGTAGGTTTCGGCGAGCTTCAGCAGCACCTGCACCGAGACGGGCCGCTGGTCGCGTTCGATCAGGTTGAGATAACTCGCCGAAATGCCGAGATCGGCCGCCATCCGCGCCTGGGTCAGCCCGCGTTCGCGCCGGAGCCGCCTAACGCGCGGGCCCGCAAAGACTTTCTTGTCCGAAGCCATGTCTCGATCTCCCGGTTTCCCGGCACTTTAATTTACAGGATTTACATATTCAACAGAATCGCACAGGAATCTTGTGAAGTTCTTTACTTCAATAATTTCAATGACTTAGGAAATATTGGACAAGCCTGTGTCGAGCCTGTATGACCTCGCGCAAAAGAACCCCACAATTTCTGTTCACGGAGGCGGGCGAGCATGAGCAAGGCAGCAGCCACGAATATTGCCGACGGCATCGTTGTGAAGGGCGCCATGAAGCCGGGCTATGAGCGCGTGCTGACGGCGGAGGCGCTGGCCTTCGCCGCGGAGCTTGAGCGCAAGTTCGGCGAGCGCCGCCGCGAACTCCTCGCCGCCCGCGCCGAGCGCCAGAAGAAGTTCGATGCCGGCGAGCTGCCCGACTTCCTGCCCGAGACGAAGTCGATCCGCGAAGGCGACTGGAAGGTCGCGCCGATCCCGAAGGATCTGCTCGACCGCCGCGTCGAGATCACCGGTCCCGTCGACAACCGCAAGATGGTCATCAACGCGCTCAACTCCGGCGCGCAGTCCTACATGACCGATTTCGAGGACGCCGCCGCGCCGACCTGGGACAACATGATCGGCGGGCAGATCAACATGATCGCCTACTGGGACAAGGAAATCGGCTTCACCGACGAGACGAACGGCAAGCGCTACGACGTGATCGCGAAGCCCGCGACGCTGATCGTCCGTCCGCGCGGCTGGCATCTGGAAGAAGCCCATGTCGAGATCGACGGCCGGCCGATGTCCGGCAGCCTGTTCGATTTCGCGCTCTACTTCTTCCACAACGCCAAGCGCCAGATCGCGTCCGGCTCCGGCCCCTATTTCTATCTGCCCAAGATGGAGAGCCACAAGGAAGCCCGCCTCTGGAACGACGTCTTCGTCCATGCGCAGAAGAAGCTCGGCATCCCGAACGGCACGATCAAGGTCACCGTTCTCATCGAGACGCTGCCCGCCGCCTTCGAGATGCACGAAATCCTCTACGAGCTGAAGGACCACATCGCCGGCCTCAATTGCGGCCGCTGGGACTACATCTTCAGCTACATCAAGCGGCTCGGCAAAAACCCGAACTTCATCCTGCCGGACCGCGCGCAGGTCGTAATGGGCGATGCCTTCCTCAATGCCTATTCGCTGCTGCTGGTGAAGACCTGCCACGAGCGCGGCGCCTTCGCGATGGGCGGCATGGCCGCGCAGATCCCCGTGAAGGGCGACGAGGCGGCGAACGAAGCTGCCTTCAATAAAGTCCGCGCCGACAAGGAACGCGAGGCCACCAACGGCCATGACGGCACCTGGGTCGCCCATCCCGATCTCGTGAAGGTCGCGATGGAGATCTTCGGCAAGCTCGAAGGCCCGAACCAGCTCGCCCGCCAGCGCCAGGACGTGAATGTCGGCCAGAAGGAATTGCTGCAGCCCCACAAGGGCGAACGCACCGAGCACGGCATGCGCGAATGCTGCCGCGTCGGCGTGCAGTATATCGAGGCGTGGATCGGCGGCCGTGGCGCTGTGCCGCTCTACAACCTCATGGAAGACGCCGCCACCGCCGAGATCAGCCGCACGCAGATCTGGCAGTGGATCTATCACGGCGCCACGCTTTCCGACGGCCGCAAGGTCACGCCGGAACTCTTCCGCGACGTGCTGGAAGACGAAATGAAAACCTTGCGCGAAACGCTCGGCGAGACGCGCTGGAATGAAGGTCACTTCGAGCAGGCAATCGGCCTCTTCTCAGAGATGACCACGGCCCGGGAATGCGAGGAGTTCCTGACGCTGCCTGCCTACCGCCTCATTCTCGAAAACGAAAACCGCCCCTGAATCCATCCTGACCCCGTTGAGGACAGTCCCATGAGCAAGAAGACCTTTTACGATCTCGTCCCCGGAGCGCCCAAGGGCCGCTTCGACAATGTGAAGCGCAACTACAGCGTCGAAGACGTGGAGAAGCTGCGCGGCTCCTTCCCCATCGAGTACACGCTCGCCACGCGCGGCGCGAACAAGCTCTGGGAACTCCTGCACACGACCGACTATGTGCATTCGCTGGGCGCCCTTTCCGGCAACCAGGCCATGCAGATGGCGCGTGCGGGCCTGAAGGCGATCTACCTCTCAGGCTGGCAGGTTGCCGCCGACGCGAACACGGCCGGTGCGATGTATCCCGACCAGTCGCTCTACCCCGCGAATGCCGGTCCGGAACTCGCGAAGAAGATCAACCGCGCCCTGAAGCGTGCGGACGAGATCGAGCATTCGGAAGGCGGCGCCAAGCGCGACTGGTTCCTGCCGATCGTCGCCGACGCGGAAGCCGGTTTCGGCGGCCCGCTCAACTGCTTCGAAATCATGAAGGCCTATATCGAAGCGGGCGCCGCCGGCGTCCACTACGAAGACCAGCTCGCGTCGGAAAAGAAGTGCGGCCATCTCGGCGGCAAGGTTCTGATCCCGAGCCGCGCGCATGAGCGCAACCTCAACGCCGCGCGCCTCGCCGCCGACGTTTCCGGCACGCCGACGCTCATCATGGCGCGTACCGACGCCGAATCCGCGAACCTCATCACGTCCGACATCGACGAGCGCGATCACGAGTTCATCGATTTCGAAAAGGGCCGCACCATCGAAGGCTTCTACCGCCTGAAGCCGGGCACGGGCGTCGATCATTGCATCAAGCGCGGCCTCTCCTTCGCGCCTTATGCCGACCTGCTGTGGTGGGAAACCTCCAAGCCGAACCTCGACGACGCGAAGCGTTTCGCCGAGGCCATCCGCAAGGAATATCCGGACCAGCTCCTCGCCTATAACTGCTCGCCCTCCTTCAACTGGGAAGCGAACCTCGACAAGGCGACCATCGCGAAGTTCCAGAAGGAAATCGCGGCGATGGGCTACAAGTACCAGTTCGTCACGCTGGCCGGTTTCCACCAGCTCAACCACGGCATGTTCGAACTCGCGTCCGGTTACCGCGACCGCGGCATGGCAGCCTATTCCGAACTGCAGCAGGCCGAGTTCGCCTCGGAGTCGAAGGGCTACACGGCGACCCGCCACCAGCGCGAAGTCGGCACGGGCTATTTCGACATGGTCTCCATCGCGGCGGCCGGCGGCGAAAGCTCCACCACGGCGCTCGGCGACTCGACCGAAGCCGACCAGTTCAAGAAGGCCGGCGCCCACTAAGCCCTTCCTTCTACGGACGAAACGACCAAAGCCGCCGGGGCAACCCGGCGGCTTTTTTGTTTGTCACAGAACAAAAGATCGTCATTGCGAGCGAAGCGAAGAAATTCAGAAGCGGCACACGCCGAATTTGCCGCCTCTGGATTGCTTCGTCGCTATCGCTCCTCGCAATGACGAGACGGTATGGACTATTTTTCAGTCCACCACCTGCGCCACCATCTCCGGCTCCCGCCGGATCACCTTGAAGTAGGCGATGATGGCGCTATCGGGTTTCGAGCG
>NZ_JAUYUS010000110.1 GCF_030694575.1 Parvibaculum sp. | reverse complement strand
GCACCGAGTGGACGCATTACGATCTCGACAGCGACCAGGTCGAAGACCTCAGCGCGCAGCTCATCTTCGCGTTCTGATGCGCTGAAAGTTCGGTTCCCTGAGGGGGGAAGCCGGGAGGGCAGGCGGCCGTTCCGTTCACACGGAGCGGCCGCTTTCGTTTTGAAAGAGTCGTTGCGCTGCAACCACTCTTCCTTCCACCCTCCCTTGAGGGAGGGTCGACAATTTGTGAGCGAAGCGAAACAAATTTCGGGGCGGGGGAGAGGAAACTCTGCGCCCCCGCCCCATAAAATTCTTCGCGTCGCTCGAATTTTCTGACCCTCCCACAGGGGGAGGGTGGAAGGAAGAGTGCTAGGGGCGCAGACAACCTTCAAAAACGAAAGCGGCCGCCCCGTGTGAACGGAACGGCCGCCTGCCCGCCCGGTTTCCCCCCGCAGGGAACCGATACTGCTTTCGTGTCAGAACGCGAAGATGAGCTGCGCGCTGAGGTCGTCCACGTTGTCGCTGTCGAGATCGTAATGCGTCCACTCGGTGCGGAGCGACATGTTCTCGGTGAGCGAGAAGTCGAGGCCGGCGCCGCCGAGCCAGCTCAACTCGCGGCCCGAACCGACATCGTCGTAATTGTGGACGCCGCCCTTGCCGTAGACGGCCATGGTGTCGGACAAGGGAAAGGAGACGAGAAGTTCGGCGCCGTAGGTGTCGACGCTGTCGCTGACGCCGCCGACCGTTATGTCGGTGAGATCGGCGTAAAAGCCTTGCACGGCAAGGTACTGATTGAGACGCCAGCCGGCGAGACCCTTCCAGGTCCAGTCGTCGTCATTGTCGGACCAGCCCCAGCCGAGACCGCCACCGACATAGAGACCGGGTTGGAAAGCCGTCTGGTTGTAGACGTTTCCACGGGTCTGCTCCTGTGCGGCCGCGCCTGTGGCGAAGCCAGCGAGACCCAGAGCGACGCCGGCGGCGCAAAGAGTGCGAAGTGCGGATTTCATTATGTTCAGAGCCTCGTCTTGTTTCCACGAGCGCCCCGCAAGCCCGAGTGGACAATTGCCCTGCAAAGCCCGCACACGCAAGGGCCTGTTGCGCCGATGCGGCGCCAGATTGTTGCCACAATCGAACAAGTGCCTGCGGCACATGAACTTTTCGCGACGGAATATTATGGAGAGCACGGAAACGCTGCATGTTTTCGAGGCAGCGTGCCCTACGTGCAACAGCTTTGTGTGAGTGAGCGTGAAGAAACCGCGCGGCGGAGAATCGCCGCCATGCTCCGCTCACGGAGCTTTGGACTTGCCCGGCCCGCCCTTGCTCATGTCGATGAGCGGCATCATGCGAACGGTGGAGGAACCCTTTGCCAGCACGTTTTTTTCCGCATCGAGCAGACGGCCTTCGAGGAAGATGGTGGAGCGGCCGCGCCGCTCGATCCAGGCTTCGGCGACGAGAAGCCCCGGCTGCGCGGGACGGAAGAAGCTGATCTTGATTTCAAGCGACATCGGCGTCATCTCGAAATTCGTCACGCACATGGCGGCGCGCGCCATCGCGGCATCGATCCAGCCGGTGACGAAACCGCCCTGCACCACGCCGCCCGAATGGCACATGCGCATCTGCGCCTCGCATTCGATGGCGGCACGGCCCTGTTCGGCATCCATATACAGTGTACGGACGATACCGAGCGCGCCGCCGAGACCGTCTTTCGGGTTGGCGTCGTCGAAGTTCCTGGCGGGCGTGGCGATCTCGTTCATGGGGTCTCTTCCGATGATTTCGGGAATGGCGTTTGGCCGCATCATAGGGATTTCGGACGGCCGCGCACGGTTCAAAAACAGGCGGCGCGATGCTCGCACATGGACTGCACCCCGGGGATAAGGCCCCGTCTGTCATCGAACTGTCACTGAACTGTCATGAAGCGGTTTCGGGGGCTTCCGGGACGCCCGCCGGCGGCACTTGTCCCCGCCCTCCGGACACTCGGGGGAGGGCCCGGACGGCATTTATCCCCTCCCCTTCCGGCTGCCCCATGCGAGGATAAACCGGCATCGGGACCGGCGGACGGCAAGGACGCCGATCCGGCCCGATTCGGCCCGAGCCGATAAAGACGCCAGGGAGGATAAATGGACGGGGACAAGTTTCGGCGGGCGGCGAAGGCGAGCGGCGGAAAACGCGCGAGGCGGCTTTTTCTTGTCCCCGCCCTTCTCGCCTGTGCGCTGGGGATTTCTTCCGGCGCGGCGGCGGCGCGGACGATGAGCGCGGCGGACCATGAGGCCGCGATGACGGACCTGGCGGAGACGGAGGCCGCGATGACGGCGGCGGAGGCGGCGCTCGGCGAGGCGGCGACGCGCAACGAGGCGGCGGCGCGACGGGACGACCTCGCGGCGCGGCTCGACCGGCTGCGCGTCATGATGGTGGACGCGGCGAAGCGCGACCGGATCGGCGCGCGGGGAAGTGTCGTCACGCCGGAGCGGGAACGGGCGCGCGGGATCGTCGCGGAGGCGGGCGCGCTGGAGGACCGGCTTCAGGATTTATGGGTGATGTGGTCGATGCGGGCACGGGGCGAGACGGAAGCGGCGGGTTTCGCGCTGGCGCCCGTCACCCGCTGAAAATCACCCGCTGAAAAGACCTATACGGAGCGTTCAGGCCCGGGCGGAGCGGGATGCACCTGAACCGGAGACACGCAATGCGGTGATGGGGCTGGAGTTCAGGGCGAAGGTGGAGTGAGGCCCCCGGCCGCTCAGCGGGAGGACGCTTCCCGCTCGGGCACGAAATCGACGATGGCGAGGATCTTGTCGACGCGCTGCTCGCTTTCGCCCATCGGCAGGAGCAGCACGCTGTAATGCACATAGGTGCGGTTGCGGTAGAGCCAGACGGCGGACGCGGTGTGCATGTAGAGGCAGCCCTGCGCCGAGACGAGGCGATAGGGCGCGAGTGCGATCCCGGCCGTCGCGCCGAAGACCTCTTCCGGCGTGCGGCCGACGGGACTGGTCTCGCCGAAGAAATCGGCGATGGCGCCGCCGACGACGCGGTAGCGGTAGACATCATCCGGCAGCACGTCGAGCAGATAGACATGGGAGAGATGCGCGCGCAGCACCATCGGATCGAAGGCGGAGCGCGGCGGAAAGCGGCGGCTGCCGCGAAGCCGCTCCCAATAATCGAGCACGGCAGGCAACGCCTCGCCATCGAGATGCGGCCGGATTGCGTCCGGCCCGCCTGAATATTCGGCCTGGACGGCGGATGCGTCGTCCCTGACCGGCAATGTAAAGTGCATGCCTGCCTCCCTCCATTGAAAGGCGCCCCCGTCTGCACTGCCATCTTCTGCCCGGGGGCATTAACAGGCAGTTACATGCAAGTAATCAGAATACGGAATATTTGTCGGGAGAGAGCGGGAGGCATGCGTCGCGCCCGGCTCAGGACCGCGCGCCGTCCTCGCCGAGAAATTCGGCGCAACAGAGAACCTTGTTCACCGCCTCGTCGCTCTCGCCGAAGGGAAGCAGCAGCACCTCGTAATGGACATAGGTGCGGTCGCGATAGAGCCAGCTCGCCGACGCCGTGTGCATATAGGGCGTGCGGGCGTCGCGGCAGATGCGCAGCGGCGACAGCGCGACTTCCGCATTGGCGCCGAACACGTCCTCGGGCGTCATGCCGGCCGGATTGCCGACGCCGAAAAATTCGGAAATGAGCGAGCCGACGACGCGGTAGCGGAAGCTGCCGCCTGGCGCCACGTCGAGCAGGAAGATGTTGGGCAGATGGCGGCGCATCTCCATCGGATCGAAATCCGAGCGCGAGGGGAAACGGCGCGCGCCGCGAAGCCGCAGCCAGTAGTCGAGCACGTCGAGCGGCGCCTGCGCGGTGAGATGCGGCCGGATCGCCTCCGGCTCGCCCCAATATTCCGCCTGAATGGCGGCCGATGGCGGCACGCGCGGCGCGTCGGCGCCCGGCGGCGCGGATTGCTCGTCATTGCTCATTATTGCCCTCCGGGCCCGGAGTATAGCCGGAACCCTCATCCCACGGACAGTTTGGGACGGAGGGCCTTAAGGGGAGGTTTATGGGGAGAGTTGACTTTTTATATAAGTGGTTATATAAAGAGACTTCATGGGCGCGGACAAGAAGAAGCAGGCGGTTTTTGAAGGCAGCTCGCTGGACGAGCTGCTCGCCTTCCCGCCCCCGGCGCGAGAGAACGCAGGCTTCCAGATATACCTCGTGGAACTTGGGCGCGATCCCGACGACTGGAAGCCGATGAAAGGCATCGGCGCGGGCGTGCGGGAGATAAGGATTGCCGGAGCGGACGGACAATTCCGCGTCATCTATGTCGCGAAGTTCGAGGAAGCGGTCTATGTGCTGCATGCCTTCGCGAAGAAGACGCAGAAAACGCCGCAGCGAAACCTCGACATCGCGGCGGCACGGTACAAGGCGCTGGTCAAGAAACGGCGCGAAAGGAGTTGAGTATGGCGGAGAAACCGAAGACCCCCGAAAAAGCCTATGACAGCGTCTGGCAGGCGCTTTCGAAGGACGAAGCGGAAGCCGAGACGATGCGGCTGCGCGCGGATTTGCTGATCGCATTGCGCGACCGCGTGAGCGCCTGGAAGCTGACACAGGCGGAAGCCGCGAAGCGGCTCGGCATCTCCCAGCCGCGCCTCAACAACATGCTCCGGGGACAGATCGAAAGCTTCAGCCTCGACATGCTGACGCGGCTCGCGATCCGCGCGGGGCTGAGGGTGGAGATGAAGTTGAGGAAGGCGGCGTAACGAGCGCGGAGACGTCGGACGGCGCGGAGAAGGCTATTCCAATCGCAGCATGGCTAGTAAAAGCTCACAGAGAACTCTCCGTTAGGTTGAGCAGGATTGCCGTCTGCGTCGGAAAAAGCCATCCGCGCGCTCGACCGTGCTTTCATGCATTTAAATGTTTTGGCCGGCGCGAAATCGTCAGGCAGCAACTGAAGATCGTCGGGCAGCGTTAGCTGTTGATCCAGATAGCGTCTGGTGCCTTCGAATTTCTCGCGATCTCCTTTTAGGAAGTTCAGCCCCTCCTGCACAATTTCCTTTTGCAAGAAGTACGACCAATTCAAGCACCAAAAACTTCGGTCCAAGAAATCCTGCGGCACCTTTTCAATCTTCCAGGGGGGAGAGATTTTGCATATTGCGGAAGATTGTCGAGCTACATGACAATCGAGATCGCCAAGTAAATTCTCGACCACCAAATCTTCTGCTTCAGGCAAAATTACGCACCCGGCCCAGTTTTGGGCATCGCCATATCTAGACAACCTTTTAAATGCGTCACTAAGAAAAATGTGTGGTTCCTGGTCAACAGCGACGGACCCGAGAGATATCGCGCCTCTCAAGGGATACTGATGAGCGAAAAACTTCTCCATCAGCTCGCAAGTAGAAAGGATAAAATCTCCGACGCTCTTCGGGCTTATTGGCTTCGAGACAAGTACGAGCGTATCGAAAACAAACTCGGCAATTTCAAAGTTGGGCGGAGGAGTTGAAGGGCTTCCCTCAACGGGCCGCGGCGATAATGCAGCAGTCTTCGCATCCCGAGTTAGAGGTACATACTCCTGCATGATGTTCAAGAGGTTTGCCGCAGATGACGAAATCTTGGAGTCGAAACCAAGAACATCGAGCATCGCTACTAGGCGGTTTTGGTATAGGTCCATAGTTGGCCCTTTGGATTTAGGACTCTCCCTATCCGGGAGTCGGTCTACGCCCGTAGCTCCTTATATCACCCCTCGACTCCCACCCCCTTTTCCTCCATATTCCGCGCCGCTTACTGACAAAATTGAAGGCAGTAGGGGAGGCACCCTAGGGCGCTGAAAACGGGCCGGGGCGGGCGGCGTTGACGCTGCGTCTTTGGGGGCTTAAGCCTTCTTCCGCCCTGTCATGACCCGGCTTGTCCGGGCATGACGATCAAGATCAAAAGGCCGCGCCGGAGCCCGCCGGGCGGAGAGTGCGGAGAGGCCCATGGGCCCCGGCTTTCGCCGGGGTGACACTGAAATTTGAATTGGGTCTCGGCGTTTCCGGATTTTCGCCGGAAGGCGCCGTCCCGGATGACACAGAGTTTTTAGAGACACCTCGAGTTCAGAAACCAAAGCCCCAGCGAAGGAGCGCGACCATGCCGAGTTACAAGGCCCCTGTGGAAGATTTCCTGTTCCTGTTCCACGAGCTTCTGCAAATCGACAAGCGGAGCGACGTGCCGGGCTTCGGCGACCTGACGCCGGACATGACGAGCGCGATCCTCGAAGGCGGCGCGAAATTCTGCGAG
>NZ_JAUYUS010000100.1 GCF_030694575.1 Parvibaculum sp. | reverse complement strand
CTTCCGCACGACGGACGTGACGGGCGTGGTGACGCTGCCGGAAGGGACCGAGATGGTGATGCCCGGCGACAACGTGAAGATGAACGTGACGCTGATCGCCCCCATCGCGATGGAAGAGAAGCTCCGCTTCGCCATCCGTGAGGGCGGACGTACCGTCGGCGCCGGCGTCGTCTCCAAAGTGTTGAAGTAAACAAGGTGACTGGGGCGCGGGAGACCTCGCGCCCCCACTTCTAAAGTCGCGAAAGCGCAGGGCCGAGAGGCACGAGGACGAAAATGCAAAGGCAGAAGATCCGCATCCGGTTGAAAGGCTTCGATCACCGCGTGCTCGACGTTTCGACCCGGGAGATCGTCAATACGGCGAAGCGTACCGGCGCGCAGGTGCTCGGTCCGATCCCGCTTCCGACACGGCTCGAGAAGTTCACCGTGCTGCGCGGCCCGCACATCGACAAGAAGAGCCGCGAGCAATTTGAAATTCGGACACACAAGCGTGTGCTCGACATCGTAGACCCCACGCCCCAGACGGTCGATGCGCTGATGAAGCTCGATCTTGCTGCCGGTGTGGATGTCGAGATCAAGCTCTAAGTCGAGCCGGATCGTCGATCAAAACGAGGAATGGGACCCATGCGTTCCGGAGTGATTGTCAAAAAGGTCGGTATGACCCGTCTCTTCATGGAAGACGGTCGTCATGTCCCGGTCACGGTGCTGAAGCTCGACAACTGCCAGGTTGTCAGCCAGCGCACGGATGAAAAGAACGGCTATACGGCGGTTCAGCTCGGCACAGGCCGTGCCAAGGCGAAGAATGTTGCGAACGCCCAGCGTGGCCAGTTCGCGCGTGCCTCGGTGGAGCCGAAACTGGAACTCGTCGAGTTCCGGGTGAGCCCGGACAACCTGCTCGATGTAGGTGTCGAGCTCACGGCCGATCATTTTATCGCCGGCCAGTATGTCGATGTCAGCGGTACCTCGATCGGTAAGGGTTTCGCGGGCGTCATGAAGCGCCATAATTTCGGCGGCCTGCGTGCCACGCACGGTGTCTCCGTCAGCCATCGTAGCCATGGCTCGACCGGTCAGAACCAGGATCCGGGCAAGGTCTTCAAAGGCAAGAAGATGGCCGGCCACATGGGCGCGACGCGCATCACGACGCAGAACCTGGAAGTCGTCCGCACGGACGCCGACAAGGGTCTCATCATGGTGAAGGGCGCGGTGCCGGGTTCGAAGGGCGGCTGGGTGCTCGTGCGCGACGCCGTGAAGAGCAAGTTGCCGGAAGGCGTTCCCGTTCCGGGCGCGTTCCGCCGCAACGGCGAGGAAGCTGCCGCTGCTCCGGCCGTGGAAGCTCCCGCAGAGTCACCGGCCGAAGAAGCCGGTCAGGAAGGTGCGTGATGAAAATCGACGTAACGACACTTGAAGCGAAGAAGGCCGGTTCCGTCGATCTGACGGACGACGTTTTCGCGCTTGAGCCGCGCACCGATATTCTGCATCGCATGGTGGCCTGGCAGCTCGCGAAGCGGCAGGCCGGCACGCACAAGACCAAGGGCCGGTCCGAAATCGCGCTCACGGGCAAGAAGTTCGTGAAGCAGAAGGGGTCGGGCGGCGCGCGTCACGGCGACCGCAAGGCGCCGCAGTTCCGCGGCGGCGGCAAGGCTTTCGGTCCGGTCGTCCGCAGCCATGCGTTCGATCTGCCGAAGAAGGTTCGCTCGCTCGCGCTGAAGCTGGCGCTGTCGGCCAAGGCGAAGAGCGACAACCTCGTCATTCTCGACGAGGCGAAGCTTGCCGAGCCGAAGACGAAAGCCGCGAAGGATGCATTCGAGAAGCTCGGCCTCAAGTCGGTTCTCGTAATCGACGGCGAGGAGCTGGACGCGAACTTCGCGCTCGCGGCCCGCAACCTTCCGAATGTTGATGTGCTGCCGGTTCAGGGCATCAACGTGTACGACATTCTGCGCCGCGAGAAGCTTGTGCTGACCAAGGCCGCGGTCGAGAGCCTGGAGGCTCGCTTCAAATGAACGAGCGTTATTACGACATCATCGTGTCGCCGGTAATCACTGAAAAGGCGACGATGGCCTCGGAAGCGAACCAGGTCATCTTCAAGGTGGCTCCGGACGCGACGAAGCCGAAGATCAAGGAAGCGGTCGAGAAGCTCTTCGACGTGAAGGTGAAGGCGGTCAATACGCTGATCCGGAAGGGCAAGACCAAGCGGTTCCGCGGTATCGCGGGACGGCAGAGCGATTTCAAGAAAGCGATCGTGACCCTCGAAGAAGGTCACTCGATCGATGTGACGACCGGGCTCTGATCATGGCATTGAAAAAATATAAACCGACAAGCCCCGCCCAGCGCGGTCTCGTGCTGGTCGACCGCTCCGCCCTCTACAAGGGCAAGCCGGTCAAGGGCCTCACCGAAGGACTGACCAAGTCCGGCGGCCGCAACAACCATGGCCGTATCACGGTCCGGTTCCGGGGCGGCGGGCACAAGCGCAGCTATCGCATGGTCGATTTCAAGCGCCGCAAGTACGACATGCCGGCGACGGTCGAACGGCTCGAATACGATCCGAACCGCACGGCGTTCATCGCGCTGGTGAAGTACGAAGACGGCGAGCTCGCCTACATTCTGGCGCCGCAGCGTCTTGCGCCGGGCGACGTGGTCGTCTCGGGCAACCGCGTCGACGTGAAGCCGGGCAATGCGATGCCGCTGGCGAACATTCCGGTCGGCACCATC
This sequence comes from Parvibaculum sp., assembly GCF_030694575.1. Classification (GTDB taxonomy): domain Bacteria; phylum Pseudomonadota; class Alphaproteobacteria; order Parvibaculales; family Parvibaculaceae; genus Parvibaculum. The sequence continues at coordinate 148,475 of NZ_JAUYUS010000100.1, read as the reverse complement.
GTCCACAATGTGGAGATGAAGCCGGGCAAGGGCGGTCAGATCGCGCGTTCGGCGGGCACCTATGTGCAGCTCGTCGGCCGCGACCAGGGCTACGCGCTGCTCCGCCTGTCGTCGGGCGAACAGCGCATGGTTCCGGCGACCTGCATGGCGTCGATCGGTGCGGTGTCGAACCCGGACCATTCGAACATCACCATCGCGAAGGCGGGCCGTAATCGCTGGCTCGGCTGGCGTCCTCACGTTCGTGGCGTCGTCATGAACCCTGTCGACCATCCGCATGGCGGCGGCGAAGGCCGCACCTCGGGCGGCCGTCACCCGGTTACCCCCTGGGGCAAGCCGACCAAGGGCAAAAAGACGCGCGCCAACAAGGCAACGGACAAGTACATCGTTCGTAGCCGTCATCAGAAGAAGAAGAAGGGTTAAGGGAGCTCGATATGTCACGTTCTCTCAAAAAGGGTCCCTTCGTGGATGGCTACCTCCTGAAGAAGGCGGAAACCACGCGCTCTTCGGGCCGCAAGGAAGTAATCAAGATGTGGAGCCGCCGCTCCACGATCCTGCCGCAGTTTGTCGGCCTCACATTCGGTGTCCATAACGGCAAGAAGCACGTTCCCGTGCTCGTGACCGAGGACATGGTGGGCCACAAGTTCGGTGAGTTTTCGCCGACGCGGACCTACTTCGGTCATACGTCCGACAAGAAAACGAAGAAGGGCTAAGTCATGGGCAAAGCTGCAAACAAGCGTCGCCTGCCCGAGAACGAAGCGCAGGCCATCGGCCGGATGCTTCGGGTAAGCCCGCAGAAGCTCAACCTCGTCGCGCAGCTCATTCGCGGCAAGAAGGTCGAAACGGCGCTCGCCGATCTCACCTTCTCGCGCAAGCGGATCGCGGGCGACGTGAAGAAGATCCTGCAGAGCGCGATCGCGAATGCGGAAAACAACCACGACCTCGACGTCGACGATCTCGTCGTCTCCGAGGCCTATGTGGGCAAGAACCTGGTTATGAAGCGCTGGCACGCGCGCGCTCGCGGCCGCGTCGGGCGGATCGAGAAGCCGTTCAGCCAGATCACGATTGTCGTGCGCCAAGTCGAGGAGCAAGCCTGATGGGTCACAAGGTCAATCCAATCGGACTGCGCCTGGGCATCAACCGGACCTGGGATTCGCGCTGGTTCGCCGGCCGTCACGAGTACGGCAAGCTGCTGCACGAAGACATCAAGATCCGCGAGATCCTCGAGAAGCAGCTGAAGCAGGCCGGCGTCTCGAAGATCGTGATCGAGCGTCCGCACAAGAAGTGCCGCGTGGCGATCCACACCGCCCGTCCGGGCGTGGTGATCGGCAAGAAGGGCGCGGACATCGAAAAGCTGCGCCGCGAGATCGGTAAGATCACAGCGTCGGAAGTGCATCTCAACATCGTTGAAGTGCGCAAGCCCGAGATCGATGCGACGCTGGTCGCGGAGAATATCGCCCAGCAGCTCGAACGCCGCGTTGCGTTCCGCCGGGCGATGAAGCGGGCAGTGCAGTCCGCCATGCGTCTCGGCGCCGGCGGCATCCGCATCAACTGCGCGGGCCGTCTCGGCGGTGCCGAAATCGCGCGGACGGAGTGGTATCGCGAGGGCCGTGTGCCGCTGCACACGCTTCGCGCCGACATCGACTACGGCGTCGCGACGGCGAAGACCGCCTACGGCACGTGCGGCGTCAAGGTCTGGATCTACAAGGGCGAGATCCTCGAGCACGATCCGATGGCGTCCGAACGCCGCGCGCTGGAGGGTGGCGATTCCGGTGGTGGCCGTTCGCGCCGCGACGATCGCGGCTGATACGGCAAGAATTGAGCGAAGAGAGTTTCGACCATGTTGCAACCGAAGCGCACTAAGTTCCGCAAGGCCCACAAGGGCCGCATCCATGGCAAGGCCAAGGGCGGAATGAATCTCGACTTTGGGGCTTTCGGCCTCAAGGCGCAGGAGCCGGCCCGCATCACGGCCCGGCAGATCGAGGCGGCGCGCCGCGCGATTACCCGTCACATGAAGCGTGCGGGCCGCGTGTGGATCCGGATTTTCCCGGACGTGCCGGTTTCCTCGAAGCCGACCGAAGTTCGAATGGGTAAGGGCAAGGGCGCGCCGGAATACTGGGCCGCCCGCGTGAAGCCGGGCCGCATCATGTTCGAGATCGATGGCGTTCCGCTCGCGGTCGCCGAAGAGGCCATGCGTCTCGGTGCGGCGAAGCTGCCGATCAAGACGCGGTTCGTTGCCCGTCCCGGCGAGCACGCCTGAGAATTAAGACCCCGCCCCCGGGCGGACGAATGAAAGGGTAAGGCCATGAAGGCCAGCGATGTACGAGACCTGACGCCGGACCAGTTGCAGGACGAGCTCCTGAAGCTGAAGAAGACGCAATTCAACCTGCGTTTTCAGGGCGCCAGCGGTCAACTCGAGAAGGTTCACCAGATGCGCCAGGTGCGCCGCGATATCGCGCGGATCAAGACGATCCAGCGGCAGCGCAGCGCCGAGCCGGCAAGCAAGAGCTGAGGACACGAAAATGCCGAAGAGAATCCTTCAAGGTGTCGTGGTCAGCGACAAGAACGAAAAGACAATCGTGGTGAATGTCGAACGCCGCTTTCAGGACCCGCTCCTGAAGAAGATCGTGCGCCGTTCGAAGAAGTACCACGCGCACGACGAGAACAAATCGGCGAAGGTTGGCGATATCGTGAAGATCCGCGAGTGCCGCCCGATTTCGAAGCTGAAGAAGTGGGAAGTTTTTACGGACGAGGCCTGATCCTTTTTGGGATGCAGGAACCGGTTCGAGCAAGGCGGATGAAGTCATGATCCAGCAAGAGACCAACCTGGAGGTTGCCGACAACTCTGGTGCGCGTCGTGTGATGTGCATCAAGGTGCTTGGCGGCTCCAAGCGGAAGTACGCTTCCGTCGGCGACATCATTGTCGTCAGCATCAAGGAAGCGATTCCGCGGGGCAAGGTGAAGAAGGGCGACGTCATGAAGGCGGTCGTCGTGCGCACGGCGAAGGATATTCGCCGCGCCGATGGCAGCGTCATCCGTTTCGACCGCAATGCGGCGGTCTTGATCAATAACCAGGGCGAGCCGATCGGTACGCGTATCTTCGGCCCGGTGACCCGCGAACTGCGCGCGAAGAACCACATGAAGATCGTGTCGCTCGCGCCGGAGGTGCTCTGATGGCCGCGAAGATTAAAAAGGGCGACAAGGTCATCGTCCTGACCGGCAAGGACAAGGGCAAGAAGGGCGATGTCGTCGCCGTCTTCCCGAAGGAAAACAAGGCGCTCGTGCAGGGCGTCAACATGGTGAAGCGTCACGAGAAGCCGTCGCAGACGACGACGGGCGGCATCGTGTCGCGCGAGGCGAAGGTGCACCTGTCGAATATCGCGATCCAGGATCCGAAGACGGGCAAGCCGACGCGAGTTGGGTTCAAGACGCTGGAAGACGGCCGCAAGGTTCGTGTCGCCAAGGCGTCGGGAGAGACGATCGATGGCTGAAGCTCAATATATCCCGCGGCTGAAGGTTCAGTATCTGGAGAAGGTGCGTCCGGAGCTGACCGAGCAGTTCAGCTACAAGAACCTGCTTCAGGTTCCGCGGCTCGACAAGATCGTGCTCAACATGGGCGTCGGCGAGGCCGTCGGCGACTCCAAGAAGATCAAGAGCGCGTTCGAGGACCTGCAGGCGATTGCCGGCCAGAAGCCGGTTATCACCAAGGCGAAGACGTCGATCGCGACGTTCAAGCTGCGTGAGGACATGCCGATCGGTGTGAAGGTCACGCTGCGCAAGGACCGGATGTACGAATTCCTGGACCGGCTGGTCACGGTCGCGCTGCCGCGCGTGCGCGACTTTCGCGGCCTGAATGCGAAGAGCTTCGACGGCCGCGGCAACTTCGCCATGGGTCTCAAGGAGCATATCGTGTTCCCGGAAATCGACTACGACAAGGTCGATCAGGTCTGGGGCATGGACATCATCGTCTGCACGACGGCGAAGACGGACGACGAAGCGCGCGAGCTGCTTCGCAAGTTCAACTTCCCCTTCACGAAGTGATTTTTCAGCGGTCCGCGAATGGTGGACCCGACGGAGGTTTGAATGGCTAAGAAGAGCGCCATTAATAGGGATCTGAAGCGGCGCAAGCTGACGGCGAAATTCGCCGCCAAGCGGGCGAAGCTGAAGGCCGCCACGATGGACGAGGCGCTTTCGATGGAAGACAGGTTCCAGGCGCAGCTCAAGCTCGCCGAGCTGCCGCGCAATTCCTCGAAGACCCGTATCCATAATCGCTGCGAGATTACCGGCCGCAGCAAGGCTTATTACCGCAAGCTGCGCATGTCGCGTATCGCCCTTCGGGACCTCGCGTCCAAGGGTCAGATACCCGGCATGGTGAAGTCGAGCTGGTAGGAGACACGCGAATGACGATGACCGATCCTCTTGGCGATATGATTACGCGCATCCGCAATGCCCAGCTTCGCGGCAAGGGCAAGGTGGTGACGCCTGCCTCGAAGCTTCGCGGCTGGGTGCTGGACGTACTCGCCGAAGAAGGTTTTATCCGCGGCTACACGCGCGTCGAATACGCGGGCGGCAAAAGCGACTTCGAGATCGAACTGAAGTACAACGAAGGCGCTCCGGTCATTCAGATGATCGAGCGGGTTTCGACGCCGGGCCGCCGTGTGTATTCGTCCGTAAAGACGATGCCGACGGTGCGCAACGGCCTCGGGATTTCGATCCTCTCGACCCCGAAGGGCATCATGTCCGACGTGGCCGCGCGGGAACAGAATGTAGGTGGCGAGGTGCTGTGCCGCGTCTTCTGATGCGCGCACTGCATTCGATGATACTGACGACAGGAAACAGAGACCATGTCGCGAATTGGTAAGTACCCCGTCGAAGTCCCCAAAGGGGTGACGGTGACGCTCGACGGCCAGGACCTGGCCGTGAAGGGCCCGAAGGGTGAGCTGAAGCTCACGCTGGTGGACGATGTGACGGTCGAGCAGGGCGAGGCCGGTCTCTCCGTGCGTCCGCGCGAGGACACGCAGCGCGCCCGCGCGATGTGGGGCCTCAGCCGTACGCTGGTGCAGAACCTCGTTGCCGGCGTCACGAACGGGTTCACGAAGACGCTCGAGATCAACGGTGTCGGTTACCGCGCCGCGATCCAGGGCAAGAACCTGCAGCTGAACCTCGGTTTCAGTCACGACGTGCTCTATCCGATCCCGGAAGGTATCGACATCAAGTGCACGAAGCCGACCGAAATCGTGATTACGGGTATCGACAAGCAGAAGGTCGGTCAGGTCGCCGCCGAGATCCGCGGCTATCGTGGACCGGAGCCTTACAAGGGCAAGGGCGTGAAGTACGCCGGCGAATATATCTTCCGCAAGGAAGGCAAGAAGAAGTGAGCTGCGCGCGATGAGCAACATGAAAACACTCTCTCAACGCCGGGCCATGCGCAATCGCGCCAAGCTCGCAAAGGCATCGGTGATCCGTCCGCGCCTTTCGGTGTTCCGGTCGTCCAAGCATATCTATGCCCAGGTGATCGACGACACGCGCGGCGTGACGGTCGCGGCGGCGTCTTCGCTCGACGAGAAGTTCGGCAAGAAGACGGGCACCGACGTGGCAGCGGCGGGCGAAGTCGGCAAGCTTCTCGCCCAGCGCGCGAAGGAAGCCGGTGTCACCGACGTCGTCTTCGATCGTGGCGGCTACATCTATCATGGGCGCGTCAAGGCGCTCGCTGACGGCGCCCGCGAAGGCGGTCTCAACTTCTAAAGGATTTTTGCTGTGGCACGTAAAGAGAACAGAGACCATCGGGAAGAGCGCGACAGCGAATTCGTGGACAAGCTGGTCCACATCAATCGCGTCGCCAAGGTCGTCAAGGGCGGCCGGCGCTTCGGTTTCGCCGCGCTCGTGGTGGTCGGCGATCAGAAGGGCCGCGTCGGCTTCGGCCACGGCAAGGCACGTGAAGTGCCGGAAGCGATCCGCAAGGCGACGGAAGCGGCGAAGCGCGCGATGATCCGCGTGCCGCTGCGCGAAGGCCGGACGCTGCATCACGACGTGAACGGCCGCCATGGCGCGGGCCGCGTCGTCCTGCGCGCGGCGCCTCCCGGCACCGGCATCATCGCGGGCGGCCCGATGCGCGCCGTGTTCGAGACGCTCGGCGTCCAGGACGTGGTTGCGAAGTCGCTCGGTTCGTCCAATCCCTACAACATGGTGCGCGCCACGTTCGACGCGTTGAAGAACGAGCAGAGCCCGCGCATGGTTGCGGCGCGCCGCGGCAAGAAGGTCAGCGACATCGTCGGCCGCCGTTCGGATGCCGCCGCCGAAGCCGGCCTCGAATAAGCCGAGATCAGAGGAAGACGAGCGATGTCAGCGAAGAAATCCGCCAGCAAGGCGACAGTGACCGTGCAGCAGATCGGCAGCCCGCTTCGGCGCGAGCCGTCGCAGCGCCAGACCCTGATCGGGCTTGGCCTGAACAAGATGCGCCGTACGAAGACGCTGGAAGACACGCCTGCCGTGCGCGGCATGATCAACAAGGTGGCCCATCTCGTCCGCGTCGTGGACGAGGCTTAATTTCTGGACAGGGCGTAAGGCTCGCGAGGCAATCCGATGAAACTGAACGAAATCCGGGATAACGAAGGCGCTCGCAAATCGCGCATCCGCGTCGGTCGCGGTATCGGCTCCGGCAAGGGCAAGACCGGCGGCCGCGGTGTGAAGGGCCAGAAGTCCCGTACCGGCGTCGCGATCAAGGGCTATGAAGGCGGTCAGATGCCGATTCATATGCGCCTGCCGAAGCGCGGCTTCAAAAATCTTTTCCGCCCCGACTACAACTCGGTCAATCTCGGCCGGGTGCAGGCGGCGGTGGATGCCGGCAAGCTCGACAAGGGCGCGAAGGTCGATGCGGCGGCGCTCGTCGCCGCGGGCGTCATCCGCCGCGTGAAGGACGGTGTCCGTCTGCTCGCCCAGGGCGAGCTCAAGGCGAAGCTTTCCTTCGAGGTCGCCGGCGTCTCGGCCAGTGCGAAGGAAGCTGTCGAAAAAGCCGGCGGTTCGGTGACGGTCGTTGCTTCCAAGGCGAAGGCCGCGGCCGAATAAGGCAGCGCTTCGATAACATGCGCCTCCGGCTCCGGTGTGCACAGGGTGAGATGAATGGCATCAGCGGCTGAACAGCTCGCGGCGAACCTCAACTTCGCAGCCTTCTCGAAGGCGACCGAGTTGAAGAAGCGCATCTGGTTCACGCTGGGTGCGCTCATCGTCTACCGGCTCGGCACCTATGTGCCGCTGCCGGGTATCGACCCCGCTGCGCTCGCGCAGGTCTTCAGCCAGCAGCAGTCCGGCCTGCTCGGCGTCTTCGACATGTTCGCGGGCGGCGCCATCGGCCGCATGGCGATCTTCGCGCTGGCGATCATGCCGTACATCTCGGCCTCGATCATCATCCAGCTGATGACGACCGTCTCGCCCCATCTCGCGCAGTTGAAGAAGGAAGGCGAGCAGGGCCGCAAGCAGATCAACCAGTATACGCGCTACGGCACGGTGCTTCTCGCGACGCTGCAGGGCTACGGCATCGCCGTCGGCCTCGAAGGCGCGCAGAACGTCGTCATCGATCCGGGTATCTTCTTCCGCATCACGACGGTCATCACGCTTGTCGGCGGCACCGTCTTCCTGATGTGGCTCGGCGAGCAGATCACGTCGCGCGGCGTCGGCAATGGCATTTCGCTCATCATCTTCTCGGGCATCGTGGCGGAGCTGCCGCGGGCGCTTGCCGGGACGCTCGAACTCGGCCGCCAGGGCGCGCTTTCGACCGCCATCATCCTTTTCCTCGCCGTCATGGTCGTCGTGGTCATCATGGCGATCGTCTTCGTCGAACGGGCGCAACGGCGCCTTCTCGTCCAGTATCCCAAGCGCCAGGTCGGCAACAAGCTTTACGGCGGCGACAGCTCGCATCTGCCGCTGAAGCTCAACACCGCCGGCGTCATCCCGCCGATCTTCGCGTCCTCGCTGCTTCTGCTGCCGGTGACGATCGCGAATTTCACCGCGGGGCAGGGGCCCGACTGGCTCAACAGCGTCACGGCGCTGCTCGGCCACGGCCAGCCGCTCTACATGGCGTTCTATGCCGCCGGCATCATCTTCTTCGCCTTCTTCTACACGGCCATCGTCTTCAATCCGCAGGACACGGCCGACAATCTGAAGAAGTATGGCGGCTTCATTCCGGGCATCCGCCCCGGCCAGCGCACTGCCGAGCATATCGACTATGTGCTGACGCGGCTGACGGCCGTCGGTGCGATCTACCTCACGATCGTCTGCCTTCTGCCCGAGCTGCTGATTTCGCAATACAGCGTGCCGTTCTATTTCGGCGGCACCTCGCTCCTCATCGTGGTCAGCGTGACGATGGATACCGTCTCGCAGATCCAGAGCCATCTGCTGGCGCACCAGTATGAGGGGCTTATCAAGAAGTCGAAGCTTCGCGGGGGCAAGCGATGAAACTGATCCTGCTGGGTCCGCCCGGCGCCGGAAAAGGCACCCAGGCGAAACGGCTGGAAGAGGCGCATGGCCTCGTTCAGCTCTCGACGGGCGACATGCTCCGGGCGGCCGTCGCGGCGGGCACGGAAATCGGCAAGATCGCCGAGGGCATCATGGCGCGGGGCGAACTCGTCCCGAACGACGTGGTGGTCGGCATCATTTCCGAACGGATCGAGCAGCCGGATGCGGCCAAGGGCTACATTCTGGACGGCTTCCCGCGCAACGTGGCGCAGGCGGAGGCGCTGGACGAGATGCTGGCCGGCAAGGGCACCACGCTCGATGCCGTGGTCGAGCTCGGCGTCGACGACGGCATCCTGCTGAAGCGGATCGAGACCCGCGCGGCGGAAACCGTAGGCGGCCCCCGGGCCGACGACAATGCGGAGGCGCTGGCGAAGCGCCTCACGGTCTATCACGAGCAGACGGCGCCCCTGATCGCCTATTACAAGGCCAAGGGCAAGCTCAAGACCGTGGACGGCATGAAGGACATGGATGAGGTAACCCGCCAGATCGAGGCGGTCCTCGGGATTTCAAAAAAGGAAGGGAATTGGCTTAGCCGGTTGACTGGGAAGAAGTAAATTCTATAATCCCGGCCTTCGCGGCGGTGCTTTCAGAGAAAAAACTGGCTAACGGCTGAAAATGGCGGAATTCCGCGGTTTTCGGGCGCTTGGAGCCGGGTTTTTGCTCAGGTGCCGGGTTAGGCGATTCCCGTAGTTAGGAGATAAAAGTGGCTCGTATCGCTGGCGTCAACATCCCGACCAACAAGCGGGTGGTCATTGCGCTGACCTATATCCACGGCATTGGCAACACCAAGGCCAAGGAAATCTGCAGCACGGTCGGCATTCCGGCCGAGCGCCGTGTGAACGAGCTGACGGACGCCGAGGTCATCCAGATCCGCGAGTCGATCGACCGCGACTTCATCGTCGAAGGCGATCTGCGCCGCGAAGTAGCGATGAACATAAAGCGCCTGATGGATCTCGGCTGCTATCGCGGCCTGCGGCACCGCAAGGGTCTGCCGGTGCGCGGCCAGCGGACGCACACCAACGCCCGCACCCGCAAGGGTCCGGCGAAGGCGATTGCCGGCAAGAAGAAGTAACGCACTCGAGGCATTGAAGCCGGGGCGCGTTCCTGCGTTACCCGCGTGACACGAAGGTTTAAGACGGATGGCGAAGGAAAAGACGCGCGTAAAGCGCAAGGAACGCAAGAATATCTCATCGGGCGTCGCCCATGTGAATTCGACGTTCAACAACACCATGATCACGATCGCGGACGCGCAGGGCAATGCGATTTCCTGGTCGTCGGCCGGGTTGATGGGTTTCAAGGGCAGCCGCAAGTCGACGCCCTTCGCCGCGCAGATGGCGGCGGAAGATGCGGGCAAGAAGGCCATGGAACACGGCATGCGCACCCTCGAAGTCGAGGTTTGCGGTCCGGGTTCGGGCCGCGAGTCGGCGCTTCGCGCGCTGCAGTCGGTGGGGTTCACCGTCACGACCATCCGTGACGTGACGCCGATCCCGCACAATGGTTGCCGCCCGCCGAAGCGGCGCCGCGTCTAAAAGACCGGTATCTGGCTGGCGGTCCCCCGGGGCTCGACCGGTCACGTCTGTTCGCACGATTGAATGGTGGAGCGGACGTTAAAGAGATCAGGTGGCGGATGTCTCCCGCCCGGTGCGCCCTCGAAGCGTGCCGCAAACGACGACGAGGTACTTAAATTGATCCAGAAGAACTGGGAAGAGCTTATCAAACCGAACAAGCTCGAAATCAATCCGGGCCATGACGCGCAGCGTTTCGCGACCGTCGTGGCCGAACCGCTTGAGCGTGGCTTCGGCCTGACGCTCGGCAATGCGCTGCGTCGCGTGCTGATGTCGTCGCTGCAGGGCGCGGCCGTTACCGCGGTGCAGATCGACGGTGTGCTGCACGAATTCTCCTCGATCGCCGGCGTGCGCGAGGACGTGACGGACATCATCCTGAACATCAAGAATCTCGCGCTGCGCCTTCATGCCGAAGGCCCGAAGCGCATGTCGCTGTCGAAGAAGGGCCCTGGCGTCGTCACCGCCGGCGACATCACGGCCGGCGCCGACATCGAAGTGCTGAACCCCGAGCTCGTGATCTGCACCCTCGACGAGGGCGCCGAGATCCGCATGGAGTTCACCGTTGCGCTCGGCAAGGGCTATGTCGCCTCGGACCGTAACCGTCCGGAAGATGCGCCGATCGGCCTGATCCCGGTCGACAGCCTCTACAGCCCGGTGAAGCGCGTTTCCTACAAGGTCGAGAACACCCGCGAGGGCCAGATTCTTGACTACGACAAGCTCACCATGCAGATCGAGACCAACGGCGCGATCACGCCGGACGATGCGGTGGCCTATGCCGCGCGCATCCTGCAGGACCAGCTCCAGACCTTCGTGAACTTCGAAGAGCCGGAGCAGAAGCATGTCGAGGAGAGCCGCCCCGAACTCGAGTTCAACGCGGCGCTTCTGAAGAAGGTGGACGAGCTCGAACTCTCCGTTCGCTCCGCCAACTGCCTGAAGAACGACAACATCGTCTATATCGGCGACCTGATCCAGAAGACGGAAAGCGAAATGCTCCGCACTCCGAACTTCGGCCGCAAGTCGCTGAACGAGATCAAGGAAGTCCTTGCCCAGATGGGTCTCCATCTCGGCATGGAAGTCCCGAACTGGCCGCCGGAGAATATCGAAGAGCTGGCGAAGCGGTACGAAGACCAATATTGAGTAAGCAACGCCGCGTCCTGACGACGCCGCACTAAACTGAGGAGTAGGGCCCATGCGCCACGGAAATTCCGGCCGCAAGCTCAATCGGACCGCAAGCCACCGCAAGGCCATGTTGGCGAACATGGCGATCGCGCTCATCAAGCATGAGCAGATCGTCACCACGCTGCCCAAGGCCAAGGAGCTTCGTCCTTACGTCGAGAAGCTCGTGACGCTCGGCAAGCGGGGCGACCTGCATGCGCGCCGTCAGGCTTATGCGGCGCTGCCCGACAAGACCTGGGCGGCGAAGCTGTTCGACATTCTGGGCCCGCGTTACCAGGAGCGTCAGGGCGGTTACATCCGCGTGCTGAAGGCGGGCTTCCGCCACGGCGACAGCGCCCCGATGGCGGTCATCGAATTCGTCGACCGCGACGAGAGCGCCAAGGGCCAGGACTCCGGTCCGGTGCTCGTCGAGGGCGAAGAAGAAGCCGCCTGATCCTTCGGGCGCTTCGGAAGATTTAAGGGCGGTGCTTCGGCGCCGCCCTTTTTCTTTTCCGGCCTCTCCCTCACCATGACAACACCGTAACGCTTTCCTCCCCAATTCCTCCTTGTCAGCGCGCACGGCGCCCACCAAAATTCCCCCGCGGCATCTATCGGGGGCTTTTGAGGCCGAATGCCCGTCCTTGTGCCGGGGCGTGCGCAATGGTGGTGGAAATGTTGTCGGAGTCTTCATACGGGGGAGCGTTTTCGATGGCGCTCGCCGCCGTCGTGCTGATGGCGGTTCTCGCCTTCTTTCCCTGGGCCGCGCGGGCGCAGGATGCGAGGGAGGTGCCGTCGAGCCGGGGCCAGGTTCAGCTTTCCTACGCGCCCGTCGTGAAGCGCGTCGCGCCCGCCGTCGTCAATGTCTACACCAAGCGCGTGGTGCAGGAGCGGGCGGGCTCGCCTCTCTTCAACGATCCCTTCTTCCAGCAGTTCTTCGGCAACCGGTTCAGCTTCGGCGTGCCGCGCGAGCGCGTGCAGCAGTCGCTCGGCTCGGGCGTCATCGTCGATCCCTCCGGCCTCATCGTCACCAACTACCACGTCATCAAGGACGGCCAGCAATTCACCGTCGCGCTTGCCGACCGGCGCGAGTTCGACGCGCAGCTCGTGCTCTCCGACGAGCGCACCGATCTCGCCGTGCTCCGCATCGACGCCGGCAAGCAGAAGCTGCCGCATCTCACCTTCAAGAATTCGGACTCGGTCGAAGTCGGCGATCTCGTGCTCGCGATCGGCAATCCGTTCGGCGTCGGCCAGACGGTGACGTCGGGCATCGTCTCGGCACTGGCGCGCACGCATGTCGGGGTTTCCGACTACCAGTTCTTCATCCAGACGGACGCCGCCATCAATCCCGGCAATTCCGGCGGCGCTCTCGTCACGATGGATGGGCGTCTCATCGGCATCAACAGCGCCATCTATTCGCAGACCGGCGGCAGCATCGGCATCGGCTTCGCGATCCCCTCCAACATGGTCGAGAGCGTCGTCGCTTCCGCGCATAATGGCGATCATGTGCGGCGGCCCTGGTTCGGCGCCTCGCTTCAGCCGGTCGATGCGGAACTCGCGCAGTCGCTCGGGCTCGACAGGCCGGGCGGCAGCCTCGTCCGCGACATCTATGCGGGCGGCCCGGCGGAGAAGGCGGGGCTGAAAGTCGGCGACGTCATCCGCACCATCGACGGCTTCGACGTCGAGGATCCGCAGGCGGTGCGCTACCGCTTCGCGACCAAGGGGCTCGGGGGCAAGGCGAGCGTCGGCTATACCCGGGATGGCGCGAAGCGCGAGGCGCAGGTTGCGCTCATCGCGCCGCCGGAAGACCCGCCCGCCGACGAAACGAAAATCGCCGGCCGCAATCCCTTCGCCGGCGCCACCGCCGCCAATCTCTCGCCCGCGATTGCCGACAAGCTCGGCCTCGACATCGTCGGCGAGCAGGGCGTCGTCATCGTGAATGTGGAGCCGGGCTCCGCCGCCAATCAGATCCAGTTCCAGCGCGGCGACATCATCGTCGAGGTCGCGGGCACGAAGATCGGCACGGTGCGCGATCTCGTCCGCGTAACGGCGGCCACACGTCCGCAATGGGACTTCTCGGTGAAACGCGGCGACCGCGTCTTCTCGGCGACGGTGGGCGGGTAGAGGCCCTAAGACCCCTCGCTGTCGCCCATCTGCGATTGCAGGTAGTTCTCCAGCCCCACCGACTTCACCAGGTCGAGCTGCGTTTCGAGGAAGTCGATATGCTCTTCCTCATCCTCCAGAATGTCCTCGAAGATTTCGCGGCTCACATAGTCGCGCGCCTGCTCGCAATAGGCGACGGCCTCCTTGTAGAAGGCGTGGCCCTCATATTCGAGCTTCAGGTCGCATTCCATGCACTCGACGACGTTCTCGCCGATCAGCAGCTTGTCGAGGTCCTGCAGGTTCGGCAGGCCTTCGAGGAAGAGAATCCGCTCGATCAGCTTGTCTGCGTGCTTCATCTCGTCAATCGATTCGCGGTATTCGACCTCGCCGAGCCGCTTGAACCCCCAGTTCCGGAACATCCGGGCGTGCAGGAAATACTGATTAATCGCGGTCAATTCGAGCTTCAGGGCCTTGTTCAGGAACTCGATGACCTTGGCATCGCCACGCATGTTCAACCTCATTCATTCGCATCTCGCACAAGGGTATGCCGGAGACGCAAAAGATCAAACCCGCATTTCAAAAAATGCAGTAATTACAATCAGTTGCAAATGAGTTTGAGAATATCTCGCGGGATCAGTCGGCGGCGGCGAGGATGTTTGCCAGCGCCGCTTCGTTACGCGCTTCCTCGATATAGGAGGCCAGCGCGGGCAGGCAGCGGCCGCATTGGGGCTTGCAGCCCATGGCGCGGTGAACGGCGGCGGGGGTTTCCAGATGCGGTGCCTCGGCCAGCGTCTCGCGGACGGTCCGGCAGTTCTTGGCATTGCACACGCAAACGATCATCTGAACTCGTTTCCCGCCCGGCTTTTTTGCCCAAATCCGGGGGTTTTCCCCTCGGAGGTGGGTACACTGCCAAAAGTGCGAATGGTTTGCAATAGCGTTGTGAATGCGAATCCATTGCATAAGTGTCGCAGGGGGTCTGGCCCCGTGAGGGGCCGCCGGAAACGTGCTAGATAGCGGCCCATGAGCAATCTTTTCGAAGCCGCCGGAATGGACGAGGGGGCGCCGCGCCCGCTGGCCGACAGGCTGCGGCCGAAGGTGCTCGAGGAGGTCGTGGGGCAGGAGCACCTGATCGGCCCCAAGGGCCCGCTCGGGCGCATGCTGGCGCAGGGCCATCTCTCCTCGGTCATTTTCTGGGGCCCGCCCGGCACCGGCAAGACCACCATCGCGCGCCTGCTGGCGGATCGCGTCGGGCTTCATTTCGAGCCCATGTCGGCGATCTTTTCCGGCGTCGCGGACCTGAAGAAAGTCTTCGAGGCGGCGCGCGGCCGCCGCTCCACCGGCAAGGGCACGCTTCTCTTCGTCGACGAGATCCACCGCTTCAACCGCGCCCAGCAGGACAGTTTCCTGCCCGTCATGGAGGACGGCACGGTGACGCTGGTCGGCGCCACCACCGAGAACCCCTCCTTCGAGCTCAACGCCGCGCTGCTCTCGCGCGCGCAGGTGCTCGTGCTTAACCGGCTGGACGATGCCGCACTCGAGGAACTTCTCGCCCGCGCGGAAAGCCACTACGGCGAAAAGCTGCCGCTGACGGAGGATGCCCGCGCCTCGCTCCGCGCGATGGCCGATGGCGACGGGCGTTATGCGCTCAATCTCGCGGAAGAGGTTCACGCCCTCCGGGTGGCGCAGCCGATGGATACGGCGGCCCTCATTACCGCCGTGCAGCGCCGCGCGCCGCTCTACGACAAGGGGCGGGAGGGACACTACAATCTCGTCAGCGCGCTGCACAAGTCGATCCGGGGGTCGGATTGCGACGCCGCGCTCTACTGGCTCGCGCGCATGCTGGTCGGCGGCGAAGACCCGCTCTATATCGCGCGCCGCCTCGTCCGCGCCGCGATCGAGGATGTCGGCCTCGCGGACCCTGAAGCCGTGCATCAGGCGCTCGCCGCCAAGGACGTGTTCGATTTTCTCGGTGCGCCCGAGGGCGAACTGGCGCTGGCGCAGGCTACGATCTATCTCGCCACCGCGCCGAAATCGAACGCCGCCTATGCCGCCTTCGGCGCGGCGAAGCGGTCCGCCCGCGACACAGGCTCCGTCGCGCCGCCGGCCCACATTCTCAACGCGCCGACCAAGCTCATGAAAGAGCTTGGCTATGGCGCCGGCTACGAATACGACCACGACGCGCCGCAGGCTTTTTCCGGTCAGGATTATTTCCCGGAGGAAGTCGGGCGGCAGGAATTTTACGAGCCCGTCGAGCGCGGTTTCGAGCGCGAGATCGGCAAGCGGCTAGCCTATTGGCGAAAGCTGAGAGAGGAGAGGAACGAATGAATTCCATTTTCGCCGTCGCCGTGGGCGGCGCCATCGGTGCCGCTGGCCGCCATTTGTTCAATCAGCAGATGGCGCGGCTTTTCGGGCTGAACTTTCCCTGGGGCACGTTCGGCGTGAACATTCTCGGTTCCTTGGTCATGGGGCTCATCATCGGCTTTTTCGCCCTCAAATACGATCCCTCGCCCGTGATGCGCAGCTTCATCACCACCGGCATTCTCGGCGGCTTCACCACCTTCTCGGCCTTCTCGCTCGACGCGGCCAACATGATCCAGCGCGGCGATCTTGGCCTCGCCGCGCTTTACATGGCGGGCTCCGTCGCGGGCGCCATCGGCGCTCTTTTCATCGGCCTCTGGATCGTAAGGGCGCTTTTTCCGGCATGAATCAGGTATCCCAAATCGACGTCTCGGAAGAAGAAGACGGCCTCCGGCTCGACCGCTGGTTCAAGCGGCGTTTTCCGATGCTCACGCATGGCCGCCTCGAAAAGCTGCTGCGGACGGGGCAGGTGAGGGTCGACGGGGCGCGGGCGAAAGCGAATGCGCGCCTTGCCACGGGACAGGTCGTGCGTGTGCCGCCGCTCGGCGAGGATGCGGAGAAGCAGGCGCCGAAGGCCGTTCACGGCCCGAGCGAGAGCGACGCGGAATATCTCCGCTCCCTCGTCATCCACAAGGACAAATCCGTCCTGGTACTGAACAAGCCCGCCGGCCTCGCCGTGCAGGGCGGCACGAAGACCGAACGGCATCTCGACGGCATGCTGGATGCGCTCACCTTCGAGGCGAAAGAGCGTCCGCGCCTCGTGCACCGGCTCGACCGGGACACGTCGGGCGTCCTCATCCTCGCGCGTACGGCGAAAGCCGCCGCCGCGCTCGCCCGCGCCTTCAAGCAGAAGGACGCGCAGAAAATCTACTGGGCGCTCGTCGTCGGCGTGCCGTCTCCGCGTCAGGGCACCATCGACCTCGCGCTGTCGAAGCAGGGCGGCCCGCGCGCCGAGCGCGTCTTCGCGGCGGAGAAGGGCGACGAGAACGCGCGCGACGCCGTCACGCATTTCTCTACCGTCTCGACGGCCTCCTGGAAGCTTGCCTGGGTCGCCTTCATGCCGCTCACCGGCCGCACGCACCAGATCCGCGCCCATGCCGCCGCCATCGGAACGCCCATCGTCGGCGACGGCAAATATGGCGGCGTCGACGCGCATCCGGGCGGTGAAATTGCGCGCAAGCTTCATCTCCACGCCCGCTCCATCGACATCGCGCATCCGGATGGCGGCCGCCTCTATGTCGAAGCGGGCCTGCCGCCCCACATGAAGGCAAGCTGGCAATTGCTCGGCTTCGACGAGCGCGACGCAAAGGATGCCTTTGCGGGGCTGGAAGAATGACCTCTCCCCTCCGCCTCGTCGTCTTCGATTGCGACGGCACGCTGATCGACAGCCAGCACATGATCGTGGCCGCGATGCACCACGCCTTCGAGGCGCATGGCCTCGATCTGTTGCCGCGCGAGCAGGTGCTTTCCATCGTCGGCCTTTCGCTCGACGAGGCGATCCATACGCTGGTGCCGCATGTAGAGGAGCCGCTTCGCCGCCGCCTCACCGAAGCCTACAAGGGCGCCTTCCATGAATTGCGCGTCCGCAAGGATCTTGCCGAGCCGCTTTTCCCCGGCGTGCGCGAGGTGCTGGAGGCGCTGGCCGCGCGCGAGGACACGCTGCTCGGCATCGCCACGGGCAAGTCGCAGCGCGGCCTGCGCCACGCGCTCGAAACGCACGGCCTCGGTCATTATTTCGTCACGCTGCAGACGGCAGACGACGCGCCCTCGAAGCCCCACCCCGAAATGCTCCGCCGCGCCATGCGGGCGGCGGGCGCCGCCCCTTGCGATACCGTCCTTGTCGGCGACACGAGCTACGACATGGCGATGGCGCGGGCGGCGGGAGCACATGCGTTCGGCGTCGATTGGGGCTATCATGAGCCCGAGATGCTGCGCGTCGCGGGCGCACATCTTGTGCTGTCGGATTTTTCCGGCCTCGCGCCCGCGCTCGATGCGATCTGGACTGACAGCGATGTCAGGGAGTCGGAAACCGCCGGAGGAGCATAGGCCATGAGGAAATTTCTTCGCTTCGTCGTCATCGTCGCCGTGCTGCTCGCGGGCGCGCTCTATGCGCTCACTTTCGTCGATCTCGGCCGCTTCAAGCCGCAGATCGAGGCGGCGGCGAAGGATGCCACGGGCCGCGTACTGACGATCGAGGGGCCTCTCCACATCGGCTTCTCGCTGGTGCCGACCGTCGTCGCCGAGAAAATCCGTTTCGGCAATGCGGATTGGGGCACGCGGCCGCAGATGGTCAGCGCCGAAAAGCTGGAACTCCAGGTGGCGCTGCTGCCGCTCCTCACCGGCGGCATCGACGTGCGCCGGGTGACGCTCGTCGGCGCCGACATCTGGCTCGAAACCGATAAGCGCGGCCGCGGCAACTGGGAATTCGGCGAGGCCGCCGCGCCCGCGCCGGAAGCGAAGACAGAAGGCGGCATGTCGCTCGCGCGCGTGCCGCAGCTCGACATTTCCGATCTCAAATTCGCCTATCGCGATGGCGAAACGGGAAAGGTCAGCGAAGCCGCCTTGCAGGAAGTGTCGCTCGTCTCGAAAGGCGCGGGCTTCCACGCCATCGTCGAAGGCGATGTGAACGGCTCGAAGGTTTCCTTCTCCGCCGACATTTCCGGTAACACCGAACGGGCCTCCCTCAGCGATGCCTCGCTCACCGTCGCGGATACGAGCATCGGCGGCGATCTCGCGCTCGACCTCCGCAAAAAGCCGAAATTCACCGGCGCGCTCACGGGCTCGGCCTTCGACGTGACGCCTTTCCTTGCCGGTGGCGGGGGAAGCGGGAAGGGCGGGCCGGTCTTCAGCCGCGATCCGCTGCCGCTCGACGCGCTCACTGCCGCCGACGCCGACATCGATTTGTCGCTCGGCGAGTTGCGCTACGGCAAACTGGTGCTCACCGATCTCAAGCTGCCGCTCAAGCTCGACAGCGGCAAGCTCGCCGCGCCGCTCACCGCCAAATATCGCGGCACGCCGGTCAAGCTCGCGCTCAGCGCGGACGGCGCCGCCGGCCGCGTCGGCATCGATGCGAATGCCGCCGGCTTCGACATGGGCAAGCTCCTCACCGATCTCGACCTGACGACGATGTTGAACGCGAAAGCGGATTTCGGCGCGAAGCTCAACGGGCGCGGCAAGTCGCTGCACGCCATCGCCGCGTCGCTGTCCGGCCAGACCAATCTCGTCATCGGCAAGGGCACGATCAATTCGCGCGCCTTTGCCATCGTCTCCGACGATCTCGTCAATGTGCTGATCCCGAACGGCGAGAGCGGCGACACGGCGCAACTCGTCTGCGCCATCAGCCGGTTCGATTTCAACGGCGGCGTCGGCAAGGCGTCGGCGCTGGCGCTCGAAACGTCGAGCCTCGTCACCACGGGTTCCGGTACGGTCGATCTCGGCAATGAGAAGATCGACCTCCTGTTCAAGCCGAAGCCGAAAAAGGCAAGCCTCGTCAGCCTCGCTTTCCCCGTCCGTCTGTCCGGTCCGCTCACATCGCCCACCGCCGGTCTCGACCGCACGGGTGTCGTCACGGGCGTTGCCACCGCCGTCGCGGGCACGGCGCTCACCGGCGGCGTCGGTGCGCTGTTGCCGCTGATGAGCACCGGCTCGGAGTCGGTCGCGGCCGGCGGCGATTGCAGCGGTGCCGCCGCCGCCGCAAATGAATCCTCCGGTATCGCCGGCACGATCGGCGGCGCCGCCGAAGGCGCGGCGAAAGGCGTCGGCGGCGCGATCGAGGATATCGGCAAAGGCCTCGGCGGCATTTTCGGGAGGTGAGGAGGAGGAAGAGGCTTCGTCATTTCCTTTCTTCCCACCCTCCCCCTGTGGGAGGGTCGAACGATCGAAGATCGTTCGGGGAGGGGGACTCCGCTCCGACAAAGAGAACGCGCTCTCGACTGAATTTTTATTTTCTTTCGCAACCCCTCCCCAAACGGCTTGCAGCCGTTTGACCCTCCCACAGGGGGAGGGTGAAGAAGAGGGAACACACGGACACCAATGACCGACAACGATAAAGCCGAAGACGCAGCCGCCGCCATTTTCGATCTGGCGCGCAACCGCACGCTCGACGAGCAGGTCGCGCATCCGGGCCGCGAGAAGCGCCGTGTACTGAAGCGCTTCTATAAAAGAGCCGAGGCAGCGCCGCACGAGAAAGGCCACGCGATCCTGCTCGACGGGCGCACGGTGAAGACGCCCGCGAAGGAGCCGCTCGCCGTGCCGGTTCCGGCGCTCGCCCGCGCCATCGCCGATGAGTGGGAGGCGCAGGCGGAAGAGATCGACCCGCGCGTCATGAAGCTCACCAAGCTCGCCAACACCGCCATCGACCTCGTCGCGCCGCGCCGCGACATGGTGATCGGCGAACTCGTCACCTATGCGGGGACGGACCTTCTCTGCTACCGGGCGGACGCCCCCGCCGAACTTGCCGCGCGCCAGTCCGCGCTCTGGGACCCGATGCTCGCATGGGCGGCCGGGCTCGGCATTTCCTTCACCGTCACCACCGGCCTCATGCATGTCGCGCAGCCCCAGGCCGCGCTCGATGCCTACCGCGCGCAGGTGGCCGCGCTCGACCCCTTCCGCATTGCCGCCCTCCATAACGCCGTCACGCTTACGGGCTCCGCCGTCCTCGGCCTCGCCGTCGTCCTTGGCCGCCTGACCTCGGACGAGGCCTTCGCCGCCGCCCATCTCGACGAGGCCTGGCAGATGGAACTCTGCGGCGAGGACGAGGAGGAGGCCGCCCGGCTCGCCGCCCGCCGGGCCGAGCTTCTGGAAACCGGCCGTTTCCTCGCCCTCATGGATGCCTGACGCAGCGTCCTTCCGGCCTTCCGCCGGTTCATTAATTGCTTCCGCCCCCTCAATAAGAATGGCGTCCAAGCCATTGGCAAAAACGAGATTTCGGTGCTATTCAGGTCGCCTCGCGCGACGCGACAGCGCCAGCGGGCCGCTTCACTTGAAGCCCGTATCCCGGCGTTCGGAACAAGGTCAGATACCCGCCCCTCGGGTGGCGGTTTCTCCGGTTATTGAGGGGGCGGCATGAAGGACATTCTTCGTCGGCTTGAAGAGCGGCGCCAGGAGGCGCGGGCAGGCGGCGGGCAGAAGCGCATCGATGCGCAGCACGCCAAGGGCAAGCTCACCGCGCGCGAGCGCATCGAGCTGCTGCTCGACGAAGGCTCCTTCGAAGAGTTCGACATGTTCGTCGAGCATGACAGCCATGAATTCGGCATGGAGAAGCAGAAGATCCCCGGCGACGGCGTCGTCACCGGCTGGGGCACGGTCAATGGCCGCCCCGTCTTCCTCTTCGTGAAGGACTTCACGGTCTTCGGCGGCTCGCTGTCGCGCAGCCACGCGAAGAAGATGACCAAGGTTCAGGACATGGCGCTGAAGACCGGCGCCCCGATCATCGGCCTCTTCGATGCGGGCGGCGCGCGCATCCAGGAAGGCGTGGACGCACTCGGCGGCTATGGCGACGTCTTCACGCGCAACGTCATGGCGTCCGGCGTCATCCCGCAGATTTCCGTCATCATGGGCCCCTGCGCCGGCGGCGACGTCTATTCGCCCGCCATGACCGATTTCATCTTCATGGTCCGCGACACCTCCTACATGTTCGTGACCGGCCCCGATGTCGTGAAGACGGTGACGAACGAAACCGTCACCTCCGAACAGCTCGGCGGCGCGTCGATCCACACCACCAAATCCTCCGTCGCCGACGGCGCCTGGGACAATGACGTGATCGCGATGACGCAGATCCGCCGTCTCGTGGATTTCCTGCCGCTTTCCAACAAGGACGAAGTGCCGGAGCGCCCCTTCTTCGACGACGCGCTCCGCGTCGAGACCTCGCTCGATACGCTCATCCCCGCCAACCCCAACATGCCCTACGACATGAAGGAGCTGATCCTGAAGGTCGTGGACGAAAGCGACTTCTTCGAAATCCAGGAGAGCTTCGCGAAAAACATCATCACGGGTTTCGCGCGCGTCGAGGGCCGCACCGTCGGCATCGTCGCCAATCAGCCGATGGTGCTCGCCGGCGTGCTCGACTCGGATGCCAGCCGCAAGGCGGCGCGCTTCGTGCGCTTCTGCGACTGCTTCAACATTCCGATCGTCACCTTCGTGGACGTGCCGGGCTTCCTGCCGGGCACCGCGCAGGAATATGGCGGCCTCATCAAGCATGGCGCCAAGCTTCTCTTCGCCTATACGGAAGCGACCGTGCCCAAGGTCACCGTCATCACGCGCAAGGCCTATGGCGGTGCCTATGACGTCATGTCCTCGAAGCATATCCGCGGCGACATCAACTATGCCTGGCCGACCGCCGAAATCGCGGTCATGGGTGCCAAGGGCGCGGTGGAAATCATCCACCGTCAGGACATCAAGGACCCGGAAAAGATCGCGGCCCATACCAAGACCTATGAAGACCGCTTCCTCAATCCCTTCGTCGCGGCCGAGCGCGGCTATATCGACGAAGTCATCATGCCGCATTCCACGCGGGTCCGCATCGCGCGGGCCCTCGCGCTCCTTCGCCACAAGGAGCTCGAGAACCCGTGGAAAAAGCACGACAACATTCCGCTCTGAGAGGCGATCCCATGTTCAAGAAAATCCTGATCGCCAACCGGGGCGAAATCGCCTGCCGCGTGATGAAGACCGCGAAGAAGATGGGCATCAAGACGGTGGCCGTCTATTCCGACGCCGACAAGGACGCGCTCCATGTCGAGATGGCGGACGAGGCCGTACATATCGGCCCGCCGCCCGCCGCACAGTCCTATCTCATCATCGACAAGATCATCGCCGCCTGCAAAGAGACCGGCGCCGAGGCGGTTCACCCCGGCTACGGCTTCCTGTCGGAGAATGCGAAATTCGCGCAGGCGCTCAAGGATAACGACATCGCCTTCATCGGCCCGAACATCAAGGCCGTCGAGGTGATGGGCGACAAGATCGAGTCGAAGAAATTCGCCAACGCCGCGAAAGTGAACACGGTGCCGGGCTATCTCGGCGTCATCAAGGATGTCGCCGAAGCCACCAAGATCGCCAACGAGATCGGCTATCCGGTCATGATCAAGGCCTCGGCCGGCGGCGGCGGTAAGGGCATGCGCATCGCCTGGTCGGAGAAGGAAGTCGCCGACGGCTTCACCTCCTCCATGTCGGAAGCGAAATCCTCCTTCGGCGACGACCGCGTCTTCATCGAGAAGTTCGTCACCCAGCCGCGCCACATCGAAATCCAGGTGCTCGGCGACAAGCACGGCAACGTCATCTATGTGATGGAGCGCGAATGCTCCATTCAGCGCCGCAATCAGAAGGTCATCGAAGAGGCGCCGTCGCCCTTCCTCGACGAGGCGACGCGGAAGGCGATGGGCGAGCAGTCCGTCGCGCTGGCGAAAGCCGTCAACTACGAAAGTGCGGGCACGGTCGAGTTCATCGTCGACAAGGACCGCAATTTCTACTTCCTCGAAATGAACACGCGCCTGCAGGTCGAGCATCCGGTGACCGAGCTCATCACCGGCATCGATCTTGTCGAGCAGATGATCCGCGTCGCCTATGGCGAGAAACTCTCGATCAAGCAGTCGGATGTGAAGATCAAGGGCTGGGCGATCGAAAGCCGCGTCTATGCGGAAGATCCCTACCGCAATTTCCTGCCGTCGACCGGCCGCCTCGTGCGCTACCAGCCGCCCGCGGAAGGCACGCATAACGGCCTCACCGTCCGCAACGATACCGGCGTCTACGAAGGCGGCGAAATATCGATGTTCTACGATCCGATGATCGCCAAGCTCTGCACGCATGGGCCGGACCGTCTCGCCGCCATCGACCACATGGCGGTCGCGCTCGACCAGTTCCACATCCAGGGCATCCAGCACAACATTCCCTTCGTCAACGCGATCATGGAGCATCCGCGCTTCCGCGAGGGCCGGATCACCACGGGCTTCATCGCCGAGGAATATCCGGATGGTTTCCACGGCGTGCCGATGTCGGATGACCGCGCGGTGAAGCTTGCCGCCATCGCCGTCTTCATGAACGAGGTTCATGCCGCGCGCGCGGTGCAGATCAGCGGCCAGCTTGCGGGCCGGCCGCGCAAGCTGCCGAAGGAATGGGTCGTCTCGGTCGACGAGTGGAACCAGCGCGTCGAGGTCGAGGATGCGGGCGGCGCCTGCCGCGTCGTCTTCCTCGACGAGAAGGGCGGCCGCAAGGAAACCCATCTCGTCCGTTCGGAATGGGTGCCGGGTCAGGCCGTCTTCCGCGGCGAGGTCGATGGCGTCACGATGGTGGTCGAGATCGTCCGCGCCAAGCAGGGCTATCACCTGCGCTATCGCGGTGCCTCCGCCCATGCCGTCGTGCGCACGGCCGTCGGCCACCGCCTCAACGCGCTGATGCCGGAGAAGATCGCCGCCGACACCTCGAAACTCCTCCTCTGCCCGATGCCCGGCCTCGTGAAAGCCATTCACGTCGAGGTCGGCCAGGAAGTGAAGGCAGGCGAGGCGCTCGCCGTCGTCGAAGCGATGAAGATGGAAAACATCCTCCGCGCCGAAAACGACTGCACCGTCGAAAAGATCAACGCCGCCCCCGGCGACAGCCTCGCCGTCGACGCGGTCATCATGGAATTCGCGTAGGCCCCTCACCCTTCCGCCGTCTGACGACGGCTCCCTCCCTCTCCCCAAAGGGGAGAGGGAAGGGGCCCGCCCAAGGCGGGAGGGGTGAGGGGGCGCGCCACCCGCTGCCTTCAATGCAGCAGCCCCCACAGCACTGTCTCCCACCTCCCTCCCGCGCTATAGTCCTCCGGGGGCGGCAAGAATCGCAGGGAGATACCATGCGCGGCGGAATCCGGTCGGCCTTTTTCATCCTCGTTCTCGTCCTTGCGGGCGGTCCGGCCCTCGCGGCGCCCGAGGCGCCTGCCAGCCGCGCCGTCGAATGGAAAAGCGGCGACGATGTCTTCGCCGCCGCCGAGGAACTCACCATCGACCGCGAGATCGCGGGTTCGCTCACCGCCGCCGGCCAGATCGTGATCCTGACGCGCGACGCCGACATCGCGGGCGACACATGGATCGCCGGCCGCCGCGTCGCCGTCGAGGGCGAGATCGGCCGCGACCTCTCCATCCGCGCGCAGGAGGCCCTCGTCAATGGCCGCGTGAAGGGCGATGTCAGCTTCTACGGCCTCGACCTCGCGCTGGGCCCCGATGCGCGGATCGACGGCAACGTCACCTATTACTCGCCATCCGCCGCCGAGATCGACAGGGGCGCGCGCATCGCCGGCGAGATCAACGGCAATGCCTTCGAGCCGCCGGCGGAGAAGGAGCCGCGCGGCGTCACGCGCGAGCGCTGGCGAGAGAACCACATGCGAGAGCAGTGGGACGGCCGCGGCCTCGCCGCGCCCGGCTATCACATGACGGCGGGGGGCGCCGTCTTCTTCGGTGCGCTCGCCGTTCTCTTCGCGCTCGCCGCGCCCGTCACCTCGCGGCGGATGCGCGACGGCCTCGCCGGCGAGCCCGTGCTCGCTTTCGGGCTCGGGCTTCTCTGGCTCGTCGGCGTGCCTGTGCTGATCGTCCTCGTCGCCATCACCATCGTCGGCCTGCCGCTCGCCTTCCTTCTGCTGCTGCTCTGGCCGCTCGGCATGATCTTCGGCCTCGTCGCCACGCTCGCGGCGTCCGGCGAATACATCGCGAGCCGGTTGCGCGAAACGGGCAAGGGCACGCTCGGCCGCATCGTCGGCATCATCCTCGCGACGGCCATCATCTGGATCGGCATCTCGATCCCCGTCCTCGGCGCGCTCATCTGGCTCGCCGTGGTCGCGCTCGGCATCGGCCTCCTCTATATCGGCTTCCGCACGATCGAGCGCACGCCATTGTGAGCCTCGCAGCCGATGTCATCGCGCGCCACCCCGCGCTCCTCCCCGGCATCAAGCGGCAGGCGGAGGTGCTGCTGGCCGCCTATGACGGCAATCCTCGCCTGTCCTCCATCTTCGCCACCCAACAACGCTGGCTGATGGCGCACATCGGCCTTGCACTTTATTTCCGGCGCGGGCCCGCCGACCTCCGCAACGGTCTCACCGTAGCGCGCTTTCTCGACAAGGTCAGCGATCACGGTGTGGCGAGCCAGAACACGGCGGATGCCTTCGCCAGGGAAATGCTCAAATATGAAATCGTGCGTCTGCTGCCGAACGAGTACGACCGGCGCCTCAAGCCGATGGAGCCGACAGAGGCAACGCTCGACGCCATCGCGAGTTGGGTCGCGCTCCATCTTGCGACGCTCGACAGTCTCGACGGCGGCGCGCGCGCTGCCGATTTTGCGGCGAATCCAGCCGCACTCGCCGCGCTTCAGCCAATGATCGCCGAGGGGTTGCTGACGCTGGATGCCATTCGCGAGCCGGCGGGCACGTTTTCGCTCTTCACCTGGCTCAACAATGGCGGCGTCGTCATGGAACGGATGATTGCCGGTCTCGGCGATGCCGAAGCCGGCGTCCCGCGCGTGCCGACCTCCATCCATTCCGTCGCCGGCATGGCGGAGTGGTTGCGCCTGTCGCGCACACATCTCACCCGCAAGCTGCGCGAGGCGCAGGCGCTTGGCAGCATCGGCTGGGAAGGCGAGCGCGGCCGCTCGCCGATGTGGGTGTCGGCGGATTTCCTCGCCGAGATCGCCGCCGCGCAGGCAGCGAAACTCGCCGTGATCGACGCGGCATACGATGCGTGTTTCGGTGGTCGGGAAATGTTGACGGATTAAAGCCAGTCCCCTTTCTTCCACCCTCCCCAAAATTCCCCCCAATAAAAGTCAGCCCGGAACCGTTGCGGACAATTGACCGCCAGCAAGCGCCCTCATAGCTTCTGCGCATCGGCCGACGCGCGAATGGGGTTGCGTCGGCCGTCATCGGAAAATAGCGACATCGGCGGCGATGGTGCGTCAGCACCGTCCATGGCGGAGCCTTGCCTGGCGCAAGGCGGTCGCGTGAGCGTGGGAAAACGGGGCAATGAAACAATCTGCAATACGGAACTCTGGACAGAACGCGCGCACCTTCCGTGCCGCGCTCCTTGTCACCACGGCGCTCACCGCCTGCGTCTTCGCCGCCTCGCCCGCCGGCGCCACCGACTGGACCGGCGCCATCGGCGATTGGTTCGATCCGGCGAACTGGAACAGCGGCGTCCCCACCTCCGGCGATCAGGCAAACATCAACAATGGCGGCACGGCTGAGATCGGGGCCGATGGCGCCGCCGCGTCGAGCGTCTGGATCGGTCAGAGTGCGGGGCAAAGCGGTGCCGTCGAGGTGACCGGCCCCGATGCGGAGCTGACGGCGGCCGGCGGGGTCGTTGTCGGATTTTCCGGCAGCGGTGCTCTCGATATTACAGATGGCGGCATCGTGAACAGCGGCGCCGGCGGCGGCATTATCGCACTCACGGCTACCGCGACGGGCACCGCCACGGTGGACGGTGCCGGATCGGTCTGGACGGGCGCCAACTTCACGGTGGGCAATCAGGGGAACGGTTCGCTTCACATCACCGGCGGAGGCGCGGTCGATGCCACTTCCACAAGCGCGATCGGCTTTTCCTCCGGCGGTGTCGGCACGGTAACCGTCGACGGAGCGGACTCGACATTCAGCACCGCTTACAGCGTTTACGTCGGTTATGAGGGCGAGGGTACGCTCGACATTACGGATGGTGGCAGCGCAAGCAGCCAGTCCGCTTTTGTCGGCTTTCTGTCCGGCGGCTTGGGTCATGTTGTTGTGGACGGAGCGGATTCTGCATGGACGGTCGATTGGGATATCGCCGTCGGTTATGAGGGCGACGGCACTCTCGACATATCCGGCGGCGGCATGGTGAGCAGCTTCAGGGGCTATATCGGCCAGGAGGCCGGCGGAAGCGGCGCCGTGACGGTGGACGGCGAGGACTCGACATGGATTGCTGACTCTGCGATCGAGGTCGGCGGTGCGGGCACCGGTACGCTCACCATCACCAATGGCAGCACGGTGAGCGCTGACAACGTCTATGCCGGCAACCTGGGAGGAAGCTCGGGCACGATCACGGTGGACGGCGAAGGCTCGTCCATGACCGGTAGCGATACAATCCATATCGGGAACTACGGCGATGGCGTCCTGACGGTCGCCAATGGCGCGACGGTCGAGTTTCTCTACGCGGTCGCGGCCCTTGGTTCGAATGCCAGCGGTACCATCAACATCGGCGCGGCGGCCGGCGATTCTGCTGTCGCCGCAGGCGCATTCAATGTCGACGAGCTCCATTTCGGTTCCGGCACGGGCGAGCTTGTCTTCAATCACACGAATTCCGGCTATGTGTTCGGTACGGATATTTACGGAGCCGGCGCCTTGCGTGTTCTTGATGGCAGTACGACGCTGTCGGGCAACAACTCCGGCTTCTCCGGGACGACGACGGTCGAGGCGGGGACGCTCATCGTCAACGGTTCGCTCGGCGGTACACTCGACGTCGCCAACGCGCGGCTCGGCGGCTCCGGCACGGTCGGCACCACGGTGCTCGGTGCAGGCGCCGTCATCGCGCCGGGCAGCTCGGTCGGCACGTTGACCGTCGCGGGCGACCTCACCTTCGACGCCGACTCGACCTATGAAGTCGAGGTGGGCACGTCATCGAACACCGTCGATCTCATCTATGTGACGGGTACGGCATATCTCAACGGTGCCAGCGTCGCGCATGTCGGGCTTGCCGGCTCCTATCCGTGGTACCTGACGCGGACGATCCTGACCGCCGATGGCGGCCTCGACGGGACGTTCGGCGGCATCGCATCCGATTTTGCCTTTCTGACGCCGGACCTCAGCTACGATGCGAACAATGTCCGCATGACGCTCCTGCGCAACGACATCGACTTCGCCGAAGTCACGACGACGCCGAACCAGCAGGGTGTTGCCTCCGCCACGAACGGGCTCGGGCCGGGCAACCCGATCTATGATGAAATCCTGACGATGACCGAAGAGGAAGCGCGCGCCGCCTTCGATGCGCTGTCGGGCGAGGCTTATGGCAGCGCGGGCAGCGCCGCCTTCAATTCGGCGCAGCAGTTGCGCGACGTGCTGCAGGTCCGCCTGCAGATGTTCTCCGGCGCGCGGGTCGCGTCGTCGGCGGGATACGCTCCGGCGGCGGGCGACGCGCTTGCCGCCGATGCGCCTGCCGTCTGGGGCCAGCTCTTCGGAAGCTGGGGCACCAACGACGCCACGGCGACGGCGGCGAAGCTCGACCGCCGCTCGTCCGGTTTCCTCGGCGGTGCCGACAAGGCGGTGGGCGAGAATAGCCGCGTCGGCTTCGCGCTCGGCTACAGCCGTTCGACATTCGACGTATCGGCGCTGTCCTCCTCCGGCGACAGCGACAATTTCCACGTCGCCGGTTATGCGGGCGCGACGTTCGGGGTCATCGATCTCGGCGCCACGCTCGGCTACAGCTATGGCCGCTCGGAAGCGGAGCGCACCGTCATCGTTGGCGGACTGACGAATGATCTTGCCGCGGACTATGCATCTCACACAGTCCAGGCATCGGTTGAGGCCGGCATGGATGTCGGCATGGGTTCCGCCGTGCTGACACCCTTTGCCGGCCTCGCCGTCACCCATGTCCGCAGCGAGGGCTTCACGGAAACGGGTGGGCCCGCCGCGCTCACCATCGCCGCGTCGGACAACACCACCGGCACCTCGACCCTCGGCCTGCGCGCCCGCCGCGAGACCGGCCAGGTCGCGCTCTCCGGTTCGCTCGCCTGGCGCCACGCCTTCGGCGATGTCGATCCCGCCACCCGCGCGGCCTTCGCTTCCGCGCCCGCTTCGCCCTTCACCACGCGGGGTGCGCCGGTCGCGGAGGACACGCTCGCGCTGGGCGGGGATATTGCCTTCCGGCTTGGCACCGATACGAAGCTCACGCTCGGCTATGCGGGCGAATACGCATCGGACGCCCGCGACCACGGATTGAAGGCGGAGGTGCGCGTCGAGTTCTGAGGCGGGGGGAGGAGAGGAGAGCGGATCGAATTTATCCCCGCGCACTTATCCCCGGTGCCGCCATGCGAATCTCGTCCAAAGGACCGGGGATAACCGGTTGTCAATCCGTATACGGATTATATGAAACCGTGATTTGCGACGGTTCGATGACAGTCGCGTGACAGTCCCTGATCCATCGTGAGGGGATAGGCCCGCAAGCCGCGCTGCGGAAACGGAAATCGGACTTGTCCCCGTTTCCATCCGTTTGCTGACGAAAATCAGTCCCGTCCGAACACGCCGTCGAAGGTTTTTCGGAGCGCCATGTCGACATCGGCCATGGTCGCCGTCCGGCCGAGATCGGCGAGGCTCGTCACGCCGAACTGGCTTATCCCGCACGGCACGATCCCCGAAAAATGATCGAGGTCCGGTTCGACGTTCAGGCTAACCCCATGAAATGTCACCCATTTCCGGATGCGCACGCCGATGGCGGCGATCTTGTCTTCCGCCGTCAGACCCTTTTCCGGCCGCCTGACCCATACGCCGACGCGGTCTGTCCGCGTCTCGCCGGTCACGTTGAATTCGGCCAAAGTCGCGATCAGCCAGCGTTCGAGGTCCTGCACATAGGCGCGCACGTCGGGCTTCCGCCGTTTCAGGTCCAGCATCACATAGGCCACGCGCTGGCCTGGCCCGTGGTAGGTGTACTGCCCGCCGCGTCCCGTCCTGAAGACGGGAAAGCGTTTGGGATCAATAAGATCGCTGTCGTCCGCGCTGGTGCCGGCGGTGTAGAGGGCAGGGTGTTCGAGCAGCCAGACAAGCTCGGGCGCCGCGCCCTCCGCGATCGCCGCCGCGCGTTCCTCCATGGTTTTCACCGCCTCCTCGTAAGGCACGGGAACGTCGGAAATCCGCCATTCCGGGGCTTCCAAGGCGGGGTTTTCGAGGATGAGCGGCTTAACCATGGAGTAACTCTAGCATGCGACTTTAGGCACCGTGTAAGGGAGTACCGGGCAAGTGGGGCTTAGCGTGAATTCCGTCAACAATGTCTTCGTCGAGCTTTCAGTCGTGCTTGGCAAATCCACCATGCCGATCCATCAGCTATTGAAGATGGGCCGCGGCGCCGTGATCGAGCTCGACACCAGGCAGGACGAGGAAATCTGGGTCCTCGCCAACAACGTGCCGATCGCGCGCGGCGAAATTGTCGTGCAGGGGGAACGGGTTGCGGTTTCCATCACCTCCGTTCTGATGGGCGGCGAGAACTAGGTTTCCGCCTGTCTCCTCCATTGCGTTCACGTCGGACAAGGGGCCTTTCGGGCCCCTTTTTTGTATTTCTCCTAAGTTCAGTGTGAATTACAATAATATACGGACGTGAGTTGAATTATACGGCATAGTTGTTATGTCTTGCGGGAATTAGAGCGCCCGCGCGTCAGAAGGCCACCTTGGGAGGTGCGCATGTTTCCGATCCTGATCGATCTCGGCTCCCTCAAAGTGGTCCTTGTCGGCGAGGGCGAAGTGGCTGAAAAGCGCCTCGCCGCGCTCGATGCAGCGGGGGCGGCCCATCTCGAGGTCTATTCGCAGGCGCCCACGGCGGCGCTGGCGAAGCAGGCGGGAAAGCGGCTCAAGGGCGCGCGCCCCGCCGCCGAAGCGCTCCAGGAGGCTCATATCGTCTTCCTGGCGGGTTTGGACGACAGGGAGAGTGCCGCGCTGGCGGGCAAGGCAAGGGCCGCTGGGCGGCTCGTGAATACGGAGGATGTGAAGCCGCTCTGCGACTTTCACGTCCCCTCGATCCTCAGGCGCGGCGATCTCACGATCTCCGTTTCGACCGGCGGCAAGTCCCCCGGTCTCGCGCGGCGCTTGAGGCGGCACCTGGAAGGTCTCTTCGGACCTGAATGGGCCGGGCGGCTCGATGAACTCGGCCGGCAGCGCAAGGCATGGCGCGCCGAAGGCATCGAAATCGCGGAAATCGGCCGCAGGGTCGATGCCTATATCGAAGAGAAAGGCTGGCTGTCATGACAGCGATCGATTTGAGGCGGCGCCCCGGCACCGCGGCGATGAGCGAAGGGCGCGCGGCCATCATGGACGCGGCGACCGTTGCCTCGCCTGCGCTGGCCCGCCTGCGCGAAACCCATAAGGGCCTTGGCGGCGTTGAGCTTCTCGAGGCGATGATCAAAACCGAATTTCCGGGCAAGATCGCCGTCGTCTCGTCTTTCGGCGCGGAATCGGCCGTCCTTCTCCACATGGTGGCGCAGGTCGATCCGACGACGCCGGTGATATTCCTCAATACCGGCAAGCTCTTCGGCGAGACGCTGCGTTATCGCGACCGCCTGCAGGAAAAGCTCGGCCTCACCGACATCCGAGCGGTCGGCCCGCACCCGGCCGACCTCGCGGCCCAGGACCCGAATGGCGGTTTGTGGAACGCCGATCCCGATGCCTGCTGCTATGTCCGCAAGGTGCTGCCGCTGGAGCGCGCGCTTCGGGGATTCGACGCTTCGATCACGGGCCGCAAGCGTTTCCAGACCAGTGCCCGGGCAGGCATGGACCCGATCGAAGAGGAAAAAGTCCGCGGCACGGGCGAGCCCGGCTCAGACCTCGGCACGCGCTTCAAGATCAATCCCTTGTCCTATTGGGGCCAGGACGATCTCGAACGCTATGTCGACGAACACAAGCTGCCGCGCCATCCATTGGTGAAGGACAACTATCTTTCCATCGGCTGCATGCCCTGCACGGAGCGCGTGCCGGAAGGCGGTTCCTACCGCGATGGCCGCTGGGTCGGGCGCGACAAGGACGAGTGCGGCATCCATCTGCCGAACAATCTGGACGGCGACGGGATTTAGCCTGCCTTTCCCGCTATTTGCCGCTTGAGCAAGTGTCGGGGATTTGTTACATCCCCCCGGCTCACGAGACATGCGGTCGTGGCGGAATTGGTAGACGCGCAGCGTTGAGGTCGCTGTGGGGTAACTCCCGTGGAAGTTCGAGTCTTCTCGACCGCACCATCATTGGCCCGGCCTTTTGGCCGGGCTTTTGACTCTCGGGTTCAATTCCGGTTTTTCGCGGTTTCGTCCCCTTTTTTCCGCCATGCGCGGCTGGCGGGGCCCGGGCAAATAACGCACACTCGCCCCAGTTCGTGAGCGCGATTCATTCTGGGAGCAGTGCCGTTTGGCCGATCCGGCAACCACCGACGTAGTGGAAGACCTCGCGGAGGAAGCGCTCTCGCCGACCTTCGTGCGCTCGGTCGTCGATGCGGTCGATCGTGCCGACAAAGCGCAGGCCCGCGAACTGGTGCTGCCGCTACGGACTGCCGACCTTGCCGAGCTTCTCGAATTGCTGCGGCCCGACGAGCGCCAGGATCTCGTCGGCATGCTCGGGACCGATTTCAATCCGGAGGTCCTCAGCGAACTCGATGAAAGTGTGCGCGACCATGTGATCGAACTGCTCGATCCGAAGGACCTTGCCGCCGCGCTGACCGAAATGGATTCGGACGACGCCGTTTATCTCCTCGAGGATATGGACGAGGCGGAACAGCGCCGCATTCTCGAACAATTGCCCGCGAGCGAGCGCGCCGCGCTGGAACAGTCGCTCGACTATCCGGAATACAGCGCCGGCCGCCTGATGCAGCGCGAGCTCGTTGCCGTGCCGCCGCAGTGGGACGTCGGCCAGACGCTCGACTATCTGCGCGAGGCGGAAGAACTGCCGCATGAATTCTACGAAATCTTCGTTGTCGATCCGGCATACCGGCCTATCGGCACGGTGCCGCTCTCGCGCGTCACGCGCTCCAAGCGGCCGGTGCTGATCTCCGAAATCATGGAGACGGAGCAGACGCTTATTCCGGTGGAAATGGACCAGGAAGAAGTGGCGCTCCAGTTCAGCAAATACGACCTGATCTCGGCTGCCGTCGTGGACGAGGGCGGGCGCCTTGTCGGCGTGGTCACCGTTGACGACATCGTCGAGGTTATCAGCGAGGAAGCGGCGGAGGATATTCGCCTGCTTGCCGGTCTCGGCGAGGAATCGATATCGGATTCCGTGCTGCAGACAAGCCGCAGCCGCGTCCCTTGGTTGCTGGTCAATCTGGTAACTGCCGTTCTCGCCGCCTCGGTAATCGCGCTTTTCGATGCCACGATCGAAAAAATGGTCGCCCTTGCCGTCCTTATGCCCATCGTCGCCTCGATGGGGGGGAATGCAGGCACCCAGACCATGACGGTCACCGTGCGCGCGCTTGCTACGCGCGATCTCGTACATTTCAACGTGCGCAGGACGATTTCGCGTGAGTTCCTTGTCGGCATTCTCAACGGAATGATTTTTGCCGCAATTCTCGGCGCGCTTTCCGCTCTGTTGTTTGGCAACGAGTGGCTCGGCGCGGTCTTTGCGGGTGCCATAATGATCAATCTGGTGGTCGCGAGCTTGACCGGCATTCTCATTCCTCTGGGGCTTGATAAACTCGGTGCCGATCCGGCGGTTTCTTCGGCGGTTTTCGTGACGACCATGACGGATGTCGTCGGTTTCTTTTCGTTTCTGGGGCTCGCGGCGCTGATCTTGTTTTATTGAGTGCGTATCGGGGGCAGGAGGAGTTTTGCGATGTCCGGTTGGTCTGGTCTGCGCCATCTATTCGCATTTGCGCTGTTCGGGTTGCTCCCGGGCGTGGCTGTGGCGGAAGGTTGGAGCGATGGTTCGCCAATGACCACCGGGCGTGCCTTCGCGGGCGGCGCACTTGTCGGCAATGAACTCTATGTCATCGGCGGCGACAGCACGTCCGGCCCGCGCAGTGTCGCGGAAATTTATGACGTGCGCGGGGATATCTGGCGCGCATCGCCGGGACTTCCGGTCGGGCTGCAGCAATTCGGTATCGCAGAGCTCGACGGCAGGCTTTATGTCTCCGGCGGCTATGAGGCGCCGCAAACGGGACGGCCCGACTTCGGCACCTTCAGCGAGCCGACGGCGCTCGCGGCGGAGGGCGGGGATACTGCCAAGACCTGGATTTACGACCCGGCGGTCGGCACATGGGTCAACGGTGCCCCCATGCCCACCGCCCGTGCCGGGCACGGCTTTGTGATGGTCGACCGCAAGATTTACGCGCTGGGCGGCCGTGGTGGCGACGCCTTGCGCGTTCTGGTCTACGACCCCGGCAGCAACCGCTGGAGTGTCACGGGCGACGCGATGCCGGCGCCGCGCGTGGCGGCGGCCACGTTGGCAGTCGACGGGCGCATCTATGTGATCGGCGGCTTGAACAATGGCGTCGCGACGGCACGCGTGGATATTTTCGATCCGGCAAGCGGCCGTTGGCAGAGCGGTCCGCCGCTTCCCGAGGCGCGGTCTGGGCATGTCGCTGCGCTGATGGGCGGAAAGGTTCACGTGACAGGGGGTGAGCAGCGCCGTCCGCCGCGCACTTACGGCGATCACTTCGTCCTCAATGTCGCGAGCGGTTCGTGGAGCCGCGCCGCGCCCATGCCGACACCGCGGCACGGCGCCGTGGCCGCCGCCATGGACGGCAAGTTCGTCGTTGTCGGCGGCAGCCCGGGTGCCGGCGTCTACACGGTCTTCACCGAATCCGATGTCGTGGATATCTACGCCGAATAGACCCCGCTTCACCCCAAAAGGGGCAGTGACTGCGAGACAAGGGCGCGGCAAAGTCGCCCGGTAAAAAATCAGGGAATGCCAGCATGCTTGCGAACGACTATCCATCGCTCGATTTCGACCTCGGTGAAACCGCGGACATGATCCGCGACACCGTGCGCGCCTTCACCGCCGACAAGATATCCCCGCGTGCCGCCGAGATCGACCGGACGAACGAGTTTCCTCGCGATCTCTGGCCGCAGCTCGGTGAGCTTGGGCTGCTGGGGATTACCGTCGAGGAAGAATATGGCGGGACGGGGCTCGGCTATCTCGAGCATGTCGTGGCGATGGAGGAAATCAGCCGGGGTTCGGCGAGCGTCGGGCTTTCCTATGGCGCGCATTCCAATCTTTGCGTCAACCAGCTCCGCCGGTGGGGCACTGACGCGCAGAAACGCAAATACCTGCCGAAGCTCATGTCGGGCGAGCATGTCGGCGCGCTTGCCATGTCGGAGCCGGGCGCGGGATCGGATGTCGTATCGATGCGGCTCAAGGCGGAGAAAAAGGGCGACCGTTTCGTGCTCAACGGCAGTAAGATGTGGATCACCAACGGCCCGGACGCGGAGACGCTGATCGTCTATGCGAAAACGGATGCGAGCGCAGGCCCGAAGGGCATAACCCCGTTCCTGATCGAGAAGGGAATGAAAGGTTTCCGCCCGGCGCAGAAGCTCGACAAGCTCGGCATGCGCGGTTCGAACACGGCCGAACTCGTGTTCGAGGATTGCGAGGTGCCGGAGGAGAATGTTCTGGGCAAGCTGAACGAAGGCGTGCGCGTGCTGATGTCCGGTCTCGACTACGAGCGCGCGGTACTCGCCGCCGGGCCGCTCGGCATCATGCAGGCCTGCATGGATGCCGTGATCCCTTACGTCCATGAGCGCAAGCAGTTCGGAGAGCCGATCGGTACCTTTCAGTTGATGCAGGGCAAGCTTGCCGACATGTATTCCACGATGAATGCCTGCCGGGCTTACGTCTATGCGGTGGCGAAAGCCTGTGACCGGGGGCAAACCACGCGCAAGGACGCGGCGGGCGCGATCCTCTACGCCGCCGAAAAGGCGACCTGGATGGCGCTGGAAGCCATTCAGGCCTTGGGCGGCAACGGTTACATCAACGACTATTCCACCGGCCGCCTGCTGCGCGACGCCAAGCTCTACGAGATCGGGGCGGGAACAAGTGAAATTCGCCGCATGCTGATCGGCCGCGAACTCTTCAACGAGACGGCCTGATGTCGGAGGTTTACAGGCTGCTCGGCGGACCGGGTTCTCCTTACTCGCACAAGGTAAGGGCGGTGCTGCGCTACCGGCATCTGCCACATCGCTGGATCGTTCCGCTCGGCGCCTTTCGGGGCACGGGCGCGCTCGGGGAGGGGACCGAGATCGCCGGGGCGGGCAAGCGGCAGGTACCGGTGATCCAGTTTCCGGATGGCTCCTATCATTCCGACTCCACGCCGATCATCGACGAACTGGAAAAGAGCCATCCGGGCCAGCGCCCGGTTGTACCCGATGATGAGGGAACGGCTTTCCTCGCACGGCTGATCGAGGAAGCGGCGGACGAGTGGCTTCCCCTGCCGATGTTCGACTACCGGTGGAACGAGGAGGCGGATCGCGCCTTTTGTCCGCGCCGCCAGATGGCGGGCTGGCTCGGCGCGGTGCCGGAAGCGGAACTCGGCGAGGCCGCCGCCGCTTTCCTCTCCCGGCAGGAGACACTGCGCGAGATACTGGGCGGTACGGCGGAAAACCGGCCGCTGCTGCAATCGACCTATGACGAGCTGCTCGGCTATATGGAGGCGCATCTCGCGACGCAGCTCTTCCTCTTCGGCTCGCGCCCGTCCATCGCGGATTTCGGCCTTTACGGTCAGCTCAGCCAGTATTCGGTGGACCCGACCACATCGAACCTGATGAAGAAAAAGGCAGTGCGCCTGTTCCAGTGGGTGCAGCTCATGGACGATGCTTCCGGCATCGACGGCGAGTGGAGCGCAGCCGATGCACCGCTTTCCACCGGCGTGCGGGGATTGCTGAAACTCGCGGGCGAGGTGGCGCTGCCGATGCTGCAGGCGGCGGCGGATGCGCATCAGGCGGGCAAGGACTTCCATCCGATGGTGGCGGAAATTCGGGGGCACGGTTTCAAGACCATCGCGCGGCCCTATCAGGCGCATACGCTGCTCTGGCTCAAGCAGCGATATGCGACGCTTGACCGGGACACGCGGGCCCGCATCGAACCGGCGCTTGCCGAAAGCGGCTGCCTCCCGTGGCTCACCCTTCGCGAAGGTGAGGCCGAGGCAACACCGTCCTATGGCATGGCCTGAGGATTACTTCATCAGCTTCAGCGCGCGGAAGATCGTCGGCGCCCCGTAAGTCGCATAAAGGC
Source organism: Parvibaculum sp. (assembly GCF_030694575.1). Classification (GTDB taxonomy): domain Bacteria; phylum Pseudomonadota; class Alphaproteobacteria; order Parvibaculales; family Parvibaculaceae; genus Parvibaculum. Next base: position 110,909 of record NZ_JAUYUS010000100.1, on the reverse strand, counting down.
CGATGCAGGTGACGGCGACATAGGCGGTGATGGCGGCCGGCATGCCGGCGGCATCGCCGCCCTTTATGATCAGGCCTCGAACGACGAACAATCCGACCACACCAGCCACGGCCATGACGGCCTGAAGCCACCAGGCGGGCAGGACCGGTTCTTCCGGCGCGGCCTTGCGGTCCATCGCGGCACCGGCGAACCAGCCGAGCAGCATGAAGAGCACGGCCGCGATCTGGTCCGGTTCGCGTTCATTGGGCCAGATGACCCATAGCAGCGGAATAGCGGCGATGATGACCGCGAAATCCATCCAGGCGGGCAGCCGGCGCCACTTCGCCACGATGTTCTCATGCACCAGCACGGCGAAGACCGCGATACTGATCAGGCCAAGGGCAACACCGACCAGCACGTCCTCGACGTCGTGGACGCCGAGATAGAGACGGCTGAAACAGACGCCAGCTGCGATGAAGACGGCGGCGGCCCAGGCCCAGGGGCGGCGTATCTCGTAAGCGAGCCAGAGCCACATGGCGACCGCTACCTGTGCATGGCCGGAGGGCAGGCCGTAGGAGTCCGACACGCGATCGGCATCGAGCTGGAAGGCCGGGTCGGGCCGCGCGTCCAGCCAGAAATCCTTCAGCCATCCGTTCACAAGCGCGGTCACGGCGATGAGGACGGCGAGGCGGGTGAAAAGGGCTCGGTCCCACAGCCAGTAGCCGACGGGAAGGAACATCAGGAAAAAGGGCGTATAGCCGAGCCAGGTGAAGCCATTGAAAATGACCGTGGCGGTGTCGCTGCGTAAAGGCACCACCCAGCTCAGATCGTGCAGGAAATTTTCCACAGTCATCCCCCCGTCTCTTTGGCGTTTTATCGTTCTGGGCTAGGTTCAGCCCGAATCCCCGCCCTTGCGGCCAGTCTAACCGTGGAAGCATGCCAATGTCACAAAACCGTCATGAAGCCGATCCGGTCGTCATCGTCAGTGCCGCCCGGACGCCGATGGGTGGCTTTCAGGGTGCGCTCGCGGGAAAGACCGGACCGGAGCTAGGCGCCGTCGCCGTCCGGGGCGCGGTCGAGCGGGCAGGGCTGTCGCCGACGGCGGTGGACGAGGTTCTGATGGGCTGCGTGCTGTCCGCAGGTCTCAAACAGGCGCCGGCGCGGCAGGCGGCGCTGGGCGCGGGGCTCGACGAGGGCACGCCGTGCACGACCGTCAACAAGATGTGCGGCTCGGGCATGAAGGCCGTCATGATGGCGCATGACGCGCTTATGGCGGGGCATGGCGAGGTCATCGTCGCGGGTGGCCTCGAAAGCATGAGCAATGCGCCCTACCTTCTGCCCAAGGCGCGCGGCGGCATGCGGCTCGGTCATGGTGAGGTCAAGGACCACATGTTTCTCGATGGGCTGGAGGACGCCTATGAAGGCCGCCTGATGGGCGCCTATGCCGAGGAAACGGCGAAGCACTACCAGTTCACCCGCGGCGCGCAGGATGCCTATGCGGTCGAATCCCTGGCGAGGGCGAAACGCGCGGTCGAGGGTGGCACCTTCTCCCATGAAATCGTACCCGTCGAGGTTCAGACCCGGAAGGGTGCCGTCGAGGTCGTCAACGACGAGCAACCGCTGACGGCGGACCCGGCGAAAATCCCTACCCTGAAGCCGGCCTTCGCGAAAGACGGCAGCGTGACGGCGGCCAATTCGAGTTCGATCTCGGACGGCGCGGCTGCGCTCGTGCTGATGCGGCTTTCGGAAGCCGAGCGGCGCGGGCTGACGCCGCTTGCCGCCATTCGCGGCCAGACAATGCATGCGCAGGCGCCGGCGTGGTTTTCAACGGCGCCTGTCGGCGCGATTTCCAAACTTCTCGAACGGACGGGATGGACGGCCGGGGATATCGATTTGTGGGAAGTGAACGAGGCCTTCGCCGTCGTCGCCATGGCCGCGATCAAGGAACTCAATCTCAGCCACGACAACATGAACATCTATGGCGGGGCTTGCGCGCTCGGCCATCCGATCGGCGCGTCCGGTGCACGCATTCTCGTGACGTTGCTCAACGGTCTGAAGCAGACCGGCGGCAAGCGCGGCATCGCCTCGCTCTGCATCGGCGGCGGCGAGGCGACGGCGGTCGCTATCGAACGGTTGAACTAGGCGGCGGCTTTCCCGAGCGTGCTCTTCACATGCTCGGCAAGTGCGATCAGGCCGTTCAGCGGGCGGATCAACACCTCGATATGGGCCATCTCGCCCTTGTCGTTCACCGTGATGCGGTCGATGCCCTTCAGCTTCTTGTCGCCGATGCGCGTTTCGAATTCGAGGATGATCTCGTTCCCGTCGACCCATTCCTTGGTGTAGGTGAAATCCTCGAAGCCCTGTATCACCGCGTTCAGGATGGCCGTCACATAGGGTTTCGACTGCTTGGGCGTGTAGAAGGCAGGCGAGGAAATCATCGCATCTTCGGCGACCAGCGCATCGAGCAGCGCGGGGTCGTGCTTTTCAACGAAGGCGTACCAGCGCGTGAGAAACTCTCTCGCCTTATTGGACATGTTTCCCTCCCGGGGATTATTTCAGCACGCCCTGCAGGACGAGGCGGGTGTGAATGTCGATCAATTCCCTGCGGCCGATGCGACCTTTGGGATCGTACCATGTGCAGATACCCGTCAACATGGCGAGAATGGCGTAGGCGCTCACAGCTACATCGTCAATTTTGAACAGCTTGCCTGCCACACCCGTTTCGAGAATACCGCTGAGGCGGTCTTCGTAGGCACGGCGGAGGGCAACGATCTTCTTCCGGTTTCGCGGTTCGAGGCTCCGCAGTTCCGCCGAGCCGATGAAGACCTCGCGCTTGCGCTCGATATGGTAGGTGAGGTGAAAGGCGATGAACGCCTTGAGACGATCCAGCGGATGCTCGATGCCTTCCAGCTCCGCGTCGATCCGTTCGAGCAGCGTCACCATGTGGTTGTGGATCAGGTCGTAGAGCAGGTCCTGTTTGGTCGCTATGTGGTTGTAGAGGGAGCCCGGCTGCAGGCCGACGCGGGCTGCGAGCTGGCGAAGGCTCATGGCGTCGAAGCCCTGGGCATAAATGAGGTCGAGACCTGCCTCCCTTATGGCGGCCTGCGTCTTCTTGCCCGATGAACCAGCGGTTCTGCTCAATAACGTCGTCCTTGCCGGGGCCTTGCCCTGTCCAAGATACGAACGTATGATCGTTTTTATAAAAAATCCAGCCCGGGGATGATTGTCGTGTCGGTTCTCAAAACAAGCGTCAATGCGCGGGATGCGCGGTTCAAGGAAAACGCCGGGGCGATGGCCGGTCTCGTGGCCAATCTCGCGCAGGAGAGGGCCAAGGCCGCGACCGGGGGCGACCAGAGGTCGCGCGAGCGGCATGTGTCGCGCGGCAAACTCCTGCCACGCGAGCGGGTTCACGGCCTCATCGATCCGGGTACGCCATTCCTGGAGTTATCCCCGATGGCGGCACATGGCATGTATGGCGAAGACATCAACGCCGCCGGGATCATCACAGGCATAGGGCGGATTGCAGGGCAGGAATGCATGATCGTCTGCAACGATGCGACGATCAAAGGCGGTACCTATTATCCGGTCACCGTGAAGAAACATCTCCGTGCGCAGGAGGTGGCGCTCGAGAACAATCTGCCATGCTTCTATCTCGTCGACAGCGGCGGCGCGAACCTGCCGAACCAGGCGGAAATCTTTCCCGACCGCGAGCATTTCGGCCGCATTTTCTACAATCAGGCGCGCATGTCCGCGAAGGGCATTCCACAGGTCGCGGTTGTCATGGGCTCATGCACGGCGGGCGGCGCCTATGTCCCCGCCATGTCGGACGAGACGGTGATCGTCCGCAAGCAGGGCACGATTTTCCTGGGTGGTCCGCCGCTCGTGAAGGCGGCGACCGGGGAAATCGTGACGGCGGAAGATCTCGGCGGCGCCGATGTTCATTCGCGGAAGTCGGGTGTCACCGATCACTATGCGCTGGACGATACGCATGCGCTCGCCATCGCTCGGCAGATCGCAGGCACGCTCAATCGCAAGAAGCGGGTTGATATCCCCCTCCGCGAGCCGAAAGCACCGCTTTACGATATTGCGGAACTCGACGGCATCGTGCCGTCCTCGCTCTCGGTCCAGTACGACGTGCATGAAGTCATCGCGCGGCTGGTCGACGGCTCGGAGTTCGACGAATTCAAGAAGCTTTACGGCACCACGCTTGTCTGCGGTTTCGCCCATATCCACGGGCTGCCGGTCGGCATCATCGCCAATAACGGCATTCTCTTTTCAGAATCCGCGCTCAAGGCGGCGCATTTCATCGAGTTGTGCTGCCAGCGCAAGGTGCCGTTGCTTTTCCTGCAGAATATCGCCGGCTTCATGGTCGGCCGCGAATACGAGACGGGTGGCATTGCCAAGGACGGCGCGAAGATGGTGACGGCGGTGGCGTCTGCGAACGTGCCAAAGGTCACGCTGATCATCGGCGGCTCCTATGGCGCTGGCAATTACGGCATGTGCGGCCGTGCCTACAGTCCCCGCTTCCTGTTTACCTGGCCCAATGCGCGGATTTCCGTGATGGGCGGCGAGCAGGCGGCGAGCGTGCTCGCGACAGTGAAGCGCGAAGGCATGGAAGCGCGTGGGGATAACTGGAGCGCGGAGGAAGAAGCCGAGTTCAAGGCGCCGATCCGCGCCCGCTACGACGAGGAGGGGCATCCCTATTTCGCGACCGCGCGTCTATGGGACGACGGCATCATCGCGCCTGGCGAGACGCGGCGCGTGCTGGCGCTCGCTTTTTCCGCAGCACTGAACGCACCGATACCGGAGACGCCCTTCGGCGTCTTCCGGATGTGAGGAGGGCATCATGTTCAAATCCCTCCTGATCGCCAATCGCGGCGAAATTGCCGTTCGTATCATCCGCACCGCACGGCGCATGGGCCTCAAGACCATCGCCGTCTATTCGGATGCCGATGCCAATGCCTATCATGTGGCGGAGGCCGATGAGGCCTATCGGATCGGGCCCGCGCCTGCTGCCGAAAGTTATCTCCGGATCGATGCCATTCTCGATGCCTGCGCGCGTTCCGGTGCGGAGGCCGTGCATCCGGGCTACGGCTTTCTCTCGGAGAATGCGGGCTTTGCCGACGCCTGCGAGAAGGCGGGGCTGATATTTGTCGGGCCACCCGCCAGCGCCATCCGCGCGATGGGATTGAAAGACGCCGCCAAGGCGCTGATGGAAAAGGCCGATGTGCCGGTTGTCCCCGGCTATCACGGGGACAATCAGGACGCGGATTTCCTCGGCGAGCAGGCGGAGAAGATCGGCTATCCCGTTCTCATCAAGGCCGTGGCCGGCGGCGGTGGCAAGGGCATGCGCCGCGTCGACGACCCGGCCTCCTTTGCCAAGGAACTGAAGAGCGCGCAGAGGGAAGCCGGTTCCGCCTTTGGCGACGAGCGCGTGCTGGTCGAAAAATACGTGTCGCGGCCGCGCCACATCGAAATTCAGGTCTTTGCCGACAGTCATGGACAGGCCGTGTCGCTTTATGAGCGTGACTGTTCGTTGCAGCGACGGCATCAGAAGGTGATCGAGGAAGCGCCGGCGCCCGGCATGCCGCCCGAAATGCGAAAGGCGATGGGCGAAGCGGCGGTCGCCGCCGCGAAGGCTATCGGTTATCGCGGGGCGGGAACCGTGGAATTCATTGCCGATGCATCCGATGGACTGAAGCCCGATGGCTTCTGGTTCATGGAGATGAACACGCGGCTGCAGGTCGAACATCCGGTTACGGAGGCGATCACGGGCCTCGACCTCGTGGAATGGCAGCTCCGCGTCGCAGGCGGCGAGCATCTGCCGCTGACGCAAGACAAGATACCGCTGAGGGGACATGCCGTGGAGGTGCGTCTCTACGCGGAAGACCCGGCGAAGAAATTCTTCCCGTCCACGGGCCGACTGTTGCGGCTTCGCGCGCCGGAGAACATGCCGCATGTCCGCATGGATATGGGCGTGCGCGAGGGCGACGAGGTCAGCATGTTCTACGACCCGATGATCGGCAAGATCATCGCGCATGGCGAGACGCGGCGGATCGCGCTCAGGACGCTCCGGGGATTTCTTTCGCGCATGGAAGTGGCGGGGCCGAAGACCAATCTCGCGTTCCTCGCCGCCGCGATGGCGCATGAGGCTTTCATCGCGGGGGACATCGATACGGGCTTCATCGACCGCCATCTGGATCAACTGGTGCCGAAAGGGCCGGTGGCGCCGCGCGTGCTTGCGCTGGGGACTGCGGCACATCTCATTGCGCGAAGAGCGGCATTGCGTTCTGCGCAGGCCGGAAGCGACGAGCCCAACTCTCCATGGGCGGAAGCGGACGGCTGGGTGCTGGGCGGCCAGCGCGCCGAAACGCTTCGATTTACTGTGGGCGGTGAGACTGTATCGTTGACGGTGGCGCCGGAAGGAAATGGCTGGCGGCTCTCCGGCGAAATGGGCGGTGCGGATATCGCCGTCAGCGCCATAATGGACGAGGACGGGACCATCAGCGCCACGGTCGACGGCGTTAGGTTGAAGGCGGCCTGCGTGCCGAACGGGCGCGGATTTATCCTCGTCCATGAAGGGATCGCGACCGATTTTTCGATCGTGGATCCCCTCGATGTCGATATCGTGTCGGACGCGGATACGGGCTCGCTGAAGTCGCCGATGCCGGGCAAAATCGTTCAGGTGCTGGTGGAGCCGGGCGCCAGAATTCGAAAAGGCGCGGCGCTTGTCGTGATGGAAGCGATGAAAATGGAACAGACGCTGACGGCGGCGATAGACTCGGTTGTCGCGGCCGTCCATGTCGGCGTTGGCGACCAGGTCGAAGCGGGCGCAACGCTTGTCGCTTTCGAGGAGAAGCCGGGGTGACGGTTCATCTCATCAAGTTGTGTGTCGGCGCCGACGATATTGCCGATCTCGCCACATGGCAGGCGGCGCGGCTGGCCGAGAAGAAAAAACTGAAACAGCCTCAGGTGCTCGCGCATGTGACGCGGATGACGCCGAAACGGGCGGACGAGCTTCTCGACGGCGGGTCTCTCTACTGGGTCATGAAGGGCGTTATCCGCTGCCGGCAGAAGCTGATCGGCATCGAGCCGTTCACGGATACGGATGGCATCGGCCGCTGCCGCCTCGTGCTGGACAATGACATTGTCCCGACCCGCCGGCAGGACAGGCGTCCCTTTCAGGGCTGGAGATATCTCGCCGCCAAGGACGCACCGCCCGACGTCAAAAAGGGCGATCCCGAGGACGATATGCCCGACGAAATGCGGCGCGAGCTGGAAGAGCTCGGACTTCTGTAGCCCCCCAAAAGGGCGGGTGACAGGAGGCGAACCGGGTGGTCGGCTGGAGAAAACACCGGGAGGGACAAATGCGGCGCGATATCGAGTTCAAGACGGAAGACGGCGTCACCCTGCGCGGCTGGTTCTATCCGGCCAAGGACGTCAAGGGGCCGGCACCGACCGTCGTGATGGCGCATGGCTTTTCCGCGGTCAAGGAGATGTATCTCGGCGATTTCGCCGCCTTCTTTGCGGAACAGGGCATTGCGGTTCTCGTATACGACCATCGCAATTGCGGCGCGAGCGACGGCGTACCGCGCGGTCATCTCGATCCGCGCGCGCAGATCGACGGTTATCGCGACGCGATTACCCATGCGCAGTCGATGCCGGAGGTCGATCCCGAGCGCATCGGCATCTGGGGGTCGAGCTATTCCGGCGGGCATGTGCTCGTCGTCGCGGCCATCGACCGGCGCGTCAAATGCGTGGTGTCGCAAGTTCCTCTGGTCGGTGGACTGGAGACGGCGCGGCGGCTTATCCGCGGTGATCACTGGAAAGGGTTGCGAGCCGCCTTTGCGGCGGACCGGGCTGCACGCATGCGGGGGGAAGCTGGCGCCCGGATGCCAGTGACCGCGCCTGAAGGCGAACCGAGCGCCTTGCCGACGGCAGATACCTATGAGTTTTTCACCGAGTTCAGCCGATCGAACCAAACGCCCTGGCAGAATGAAGTGACGCTTCACTCGGTCGAACTGTTCACCGAGTACGAGCCGGGGATATATGTGCCGCGCATCTCTCCGACGCCGCTACTGATGATCGCCGCTCTCGAGGATCACCTGACGCCCTTCGATATGACAGCTGCCGCTTATGAAACGGCGCTGGAGCCGAAGAAGTTTCTGGCGCTACCATGTGCGCATTTCGAGGCTTATACCGGCGACATGTTCAAAATGTCCGCGCCCGTGCAGCGCGACTGGTTCAAAACGCATCTCTGAGAGAGACACTAGACCGGCATGTTGTCGATAAGCCGCGTCTTGCCGATCTTCGCGGCAACGAGGATGCGTGCTGGACTGGTGGGGCGACCGGACGGGAAGGCCGCCAACGAGACGGCATCCCGGATGTCGAGATAATCCAGCTTGTCGAAACCGAGCGCCAGAATCCGCGCCGCGCCTTCCTTCGTCGCTTCGGCTATGGATGCCCCGCCGGCAACTTTCGCGGCGGTCTCTTTCAGGATGACGTTGAGCTGCCCAGCGGCCGTCCGTTCGTCCGGCGAGAGGTAGACGTTGCGGGAGGACATGGCGAGACCATCGGCTTCGCGCATGATAGGCCCGCCCAGAATCTCCACCGGAATATCGAGATCGGCGACCATGCGGCGGATCACCATCAGTTGCTGCCAGTCCTTCTCGCCGAAAATGGCGATATCCGGCATGGCGCGGAGGACAAGTTTCGCAACGACGGTCGCCACGCCCGCAAAATGCGTGGGGCGAAAAGTGCCTTCGAGCGGTTCGCTAACGCCTGTGAGCGAAATGGTCGTGGAGAAGCCGTCCGGGTACATGTCGGCGGCATTCGGCGCATAAATCAGATGTGCACACTCTGTCAGTTTCGCGGCGTCCTCCGCCTCGGTCCGGGGATAAGCGCCGAAATCCTCATGCGGGGCGAACTGTGTGGGGTTGACGAAAATGGAAACGATGACGCGATTGGCTTTCCCGCGCGCCAGATCGACCAGGGAAAGATGCCCGTCGTGTAGCGCGCCCATGGTCGGAACGAGAGCGACGGTCTTGCCCTCTCTCCGCCATGCGGCCACGGCTTCGCGCAGGTCTGCCGCTGTGTGTGCGACGGGAACTTTGTAGCTGGTTGTATCGAGCGGCATGACGGTCTCCAATAAGCCGCGCGGAAGATAGCGGCAGGGCTTCGGCAGTTCAATTGCCGCTGGTTTTTGCCGTGTCGATCCCTATATCCAGCCTATGTACAGATTTTTGCTTGGAGCATTACTGGTGGGGTTCGCGACGCCGCCCGCATGGGCGCAGAGCGCCGTTTCCCCACAGGCGCCCCCACTCAAGACAATCGAAGAGCCGGGGCCGCGCGTCGAGCAGCCCAGGACCTTCGTCCCGGGGCACAAGAGCAAGTATGGCGGCTGGGTGCGGCCCTATACGCACGAAGGTGGTGCTGTCCCGCTACCGGGGCCGGGAGAGAAATCTCAAGGGTATGTGCCCGGCCACCACGACGCCGACGGCGCGTGGGTGCCGGGCCATCCTCAATAGGATTTCTGCTAGGCGAGGCGGCCCTCAATGGCGTTCGCATAGAGCGTCTCATAGATCGGCACGCTCATCGGCAGCGGATTGCCGCCGGTGCAGGGGTCTTCGAGCGCCATGGCAGCTGCCTCGGGGATAACATCGACATCGACGCCGATCTGCTTCAGGGTGTGAGGGATGCCGACTTCCTCGCGGAGTGCCAGCACCCAGTCGATGAAACCGTTGAAGCTGCGATCCTTCAGCGCCAGATAATTCGCCGCGGCAACGATTTTCTCTTCGATTGCCTCGCGGTTATGCATCAGCACATAAGGCATGACGACCGCGTTGGTGAGGCCGTGATGGGTGCTGCGCAGAGACGAGCAGGGATGGCTCATGGCATGCATTGAGCCGAGGCCCTTCTGGAATGCCGTGGCGCCCATGGACGAGGCGGCCAGCATGAAGGCGCGCGCCTCGACATTGCTGCCATGCTTCGTCGCCTCGGGCAGCCATTCCTTGCAGAGCCGCATGCCTTCCAGAGCCACGCCTTGCGCGAGCGGGTGCCAGAAGGGCGAGCACCAGGCTTCCAGATTGTGGGAGAGCGCGTCCATGCCGGTCGCTGCTGTGATGTGCGGAGGCAGGCCGACGGTCAGTTCCGGGTCGCAGATAACGTCGACGGGCATCATCTTCGGATGGAAGATGATCTTCTTGGTGTGGTCGCTCTCATCGGTAATGACGGCCGCACGGCCGACTTCGGAGCCCGTGCCCGCCGTTGTCGGGACGGCAATGACTGGCGCGATGCCTTTCGGGTCCGCGCGGGTCCACCAGTCTTCCCGGTCTTCGTAGTCCCACATGGGGCGCGTCTGTCCGGACATGAAGGCCACGGCCTTGCCGGCGTCCATCGCACTGCCGCCGCCAAAGACGATCACGCCGTCATGCTTGCCCCGGCTGAATGCCCTGAGGCCGGCATCGACATCGGCGCTAACGGGGTTTGGGTGCACGTCGGCAAAAAGGGCGGCGGCGAGGCCGTTTTTCTCCAGCAGTGCCAGCGCTTCGGCGATCATCGGCATGGGCTTCAGGCCGGGATCCGTGACGAGCAGGGGGCGCTCGATGCCTGCAGCTCCGCAAGCCTCCGCCAGCTCCTTTATGCGGCCCGCGCCGAAGCGCATCTTAGTCGGGTAGTTCCAGTTGCCGGTCAGGCTCGGATAGATGTCGATCATTTTGTTTTCGTTCTCAGGTGATAACTTTTCGGTCGCGTCAGATATTCATAGCCGACGCGCGACAGCGTTGCGCCGCGCCCTGTGTCCTTTACGCCGGTCCAGGCGAGAGCGGGATCGAGATAGTCGCAGCGGTTGAGGAAGAAGGTGCCGGTTTCAACACGTTCGCCGATCTTTTCGCCGGCCTCTTCGTCTTCGGTCCAGACAGAGGCGGTCAGTCCGTAAGGACTGTCGTTCATCAGCGCAACAGCCTCGTCATCCGACGTAACCTTCATGATGCCGATCACAGGTCCGAAGGTTTCCTCTCGCATCACGTCCATCTGGTGGTTCACGTCCACCAGGACCTCGGGTCCCAAATAGGGCGTTCCGGGCTTCGAGGCGGGGAAATGTGCTTCACCGACAAGAGCCCGGGCTCCGGCGCGTTTTGCCTGTTCGATCTGGCCGCGCACAAATGCAGCCGACGAGGCGCGCACCATCGGGCCGATCGTCGTTTCCGGGTCAAGCGGACTGCCAAGCTTGTACTTTTTGGTGAGGTCGACAAAACCTTCGACGAAGTCGTCGTAGACGTCGGCATGGACATAGAGCCGCTCCTTGCCGCAGCAGGACTGGCCGGAATTGAAGTAGGCACCGTCGACAAGGTTCTCGATGGTAAAGGGAAGGTTGGCATCGGCGCGGACATAGGCCGGGTCCTTGCCACCGAGTTCGAGGCCTATGCCGATGAAGCGATCCTTGGCGGCATGGACAACGGCATGCCCGCCGGAAACCGAGCCGGTGAAATTCACGAAGTCGACGCGCGGGTCGGCGATCGTCTTCTCAGTCATCTCATGGCTCATATGGAGCACCTGGAACAAACCGTCCGGGGCCCCGGCTTTTTCGAGAGCCATGGCAAAGCGCTCGGCACAAAGCGGTGTCTGACCCGAGTGCTTCAGGACCACCGAATTGCCGGCCATGATTGCCGGTACGACCGAGTTTACGGCAATGAGGTAGGGATAGTTCCAGGCTGCGACGGCGAGAACGACGCCAACCGGCTCGCGTCTGATCCAGCGGCGAAACCCTTCTTTCGGGCCTGGGGCGATGTCGGCAAGTGCGTCGCCGGCTATTGCGACCATGTATCGGGCGCGCTCCTCGAAGCCCCGTATCTCGCCTGCGCCATAGGCAATCGGGCGTCCCATTTGCCACGCGAGTTCAGGGACAATGTCGTCCTTCATTGCAACGAATGCGTCGACGAAACGCAAACAGAGCGAAGCGCGCTCCGCGATGGGGACAAGTTTCCATGCAGCCTGCGCCGCCTTTGCGGTACTCAGCGCACCGTCGATCTCAGGCCAACCGGCCAAGGGCCGTTCGGCATACACGCTCCCGTCGACGGGAGAGATTACTTTCAGCGTATCGGTCATCCGCGCTCGAAGCCTCGCATTAATTCCCAGTCTGTGATGCGGCGTTCATATTCCATCTGCTCCCAGCGCCCGGTGTGGAGATAGTGCTCCACTACATCATCTCCGAGAGCGGCGCGGAGGATATCCGACTTTTCAAGTTCCGTAAGTGCGTCACGTAAGCTCTTCGGCAGGGAAGGGATGCCACCCCCTGCATAGGCATCGCCCGAAAACTCGGGTTCGAGTGTGAGTTTCTGCTCAACTCCTTGCAAGCCTGCGGCCAGGAGAGCCGCAAAGGCGAGATAGGGGTTCAGATCTGCGCCGCCGATGCGGCATTCGATCCGCAAGCTTTTGCCGGTGCCGCACATACGAAAGCCGGCCGTCCGGTTGTCGTTCGACCAGACGATGCTTGTAGGGGCGAAGGAACCATTGACGAAGCGCTTGTAGGAGTTGACCTGCGGCGCAAGAAAATAGCTCAGCTCACGGGCGTGCCGGAGCTGGCCGGCCAGAAACTGCTGACACAGGGCCGACATGCCGTGTGGCGTGGCGTCCTTGTCATAGAAGTGAGCCGCTTTGGCCTTTTCATCCCAGAGCGACATGTGGATGTGGCAGGACGATCCGGCAAGGTCGTAGTTCCATTTGGCCATGAAGGTGATGGCCTTGCCGTGCAGCCAGGCGATTTCCTTGATGCCGTTCTTCAGGATCGTATGCCGGTCAGCCATTTCGAGCGCCTCGGCATACCGGATGTTGATTTCTTCCTGGCCGGGCCCCCATTCCCCTTTGGAGTTTTCCACCGGAATACCTGCGTTCTCCAGGCCATTGCGGATCGCCCGCATGATCCCTTCTTCCTTGGTCGTCGCAAAGACGTGGTAGTCCTCGATATACCAATTGGGGTGTTTCAGGCCGCGATAGTTCTTTTCATGTGCCCCTTCGTACGTCTCATCGAAGAGATAGAACTCGAGCTCGGAGGCCGTGAACGCCTTCATCTTCATCGCGGCGACGCGCTTCAGCTGCTTTTTCAGGATCGAACGGGGAGCATGGGGGACATCTTCGCCGTGATGATCGACCGTATCGCAGATCACAAGGGCGGTACCTGGTAGCCATGGGATGCGTCGTAGAGTTGCGAGATCCGGTTTGAGTGCGAAGTCGCCGTAGCCCTTTTCCCAACTGGTGGCCTTGTAGCCGGGAACGGGCTCCATATCGGTATCGACCGCCAGCAAGTAGTTGCAGGCATGGGTTTCATGTACTGCGGTGTCGAGGAAATAGGCGACCGCCATACGCTTCCCGACCAGACGTCCCTGCATGTCCGGCATCGCCATGACAACGGTGTCGATCTCGCCGGAAGATGCAAGATCGGAAAGCTGGTCGAGAGTGAGCATGCCATTCATTCGCGAGGACCCCCAGGAGATGTCGCTAAAGAAGAGAGTGACGGCAACGCCTGACCTGCCGCCGACTTAGCCCTGTGAGTGTAGCCGGAGAGACGGGGGAGGCCGCAAGGCCTGTCATAGCCCGATCGGCGGCCGCTTTTCGCGCAGTTGACGCTCCAGCGATGAACACCCAAACTCCGCGCGATTCGTCCATCGTATTGCGGTGACGGGAATTGGCGGGGGCCTATGGAAGTCGGCTTGCGGGAGCATCTGCCCGCTCATGTTATCGTTCTGGGTAACGAAAAAGGCGGTTCGGGGAAGACCACGACCGCGATGCACGTTATCGCGCTCCTTCTCCATGAAGGTATGAGGGTTGGCTCGATCGATCTCGACGGCCGTCAGCGGTCTCTGACGCGCTATGTTGAGAACCGACGGGCGTGGGCGGAAGCCGCGGGCGTGAACCTTGTCATGCCCGATCATATTGTCATCACGCGATCCACGCTCGGAACCGTGAGCGAGGCGAATGCGGCGGAGGAAGCCGATATCGACGCTGCGATGGCACGACTCACCGCCGAGAATGATTTTGTGGTCGTGGATTGTCCTGGAAGCGACAGCCACCTTTCGCGGCTTGGTCATGCTCGCGCCGATACCCTGCTCACGCCCATGAACGACAGTTTTATCGATTTTGACTTGCTCGGCAGGGTCGATCCCCAGACTTACAGGATCAAAGGACCGAGCGTTTACAGCGAAATGGTGTGGGAAAGCCGCAAGCGGCGTGCTGTGCGCGACGGTGGGGAAATCGACTGGATCGTGATCCGTAACCGGTTGTCTCACCTTGATGCCAAGAACAAGCGGCGCGTCGAGGCCGTCCTTGAGGCTTTGGCGAATCGGATCGGCTTTCGCAGCGGCCCGGGGTTCGGCGAGCGTGTGATTTTCCGCGAGATGTTTCCTTCGGGGCTCACACTGCTCGATCTGAGGGAGGAGGGGGTGGACACACAAATGTCCATGTCCCATGTGGCGGCACGTGCAGAAGTTCGGGCGTTGGTCGATGCGCTGCAGCTTCCGATTGAAGAAAGAAAAAAAGCGCGCGCCGGTTAGCCGCGCCCTTTTTCCGCCCCGTCCACCGTCTGAGGCAGAGTCCAGTTCGAAGGCGGAATGGGAATGCACTGGATGGCCTGACGAGCCAGCCGTCCGCAAGCATTCTTGGCCGCGCTCTCTCCATCGAACCCGCCGAAACGTGAGCGATAGAGTGTGCGGTTATTCGCTGTTTTCACGGGAATCGTGACCGGAACGGCATCGCCAAGTTCCGTGGGGGCGGCGCGCATGGCCTTGCGGATGCTATCCACCGCATCCGACTGTTCCGCATAGGCACCGATCTGAATGATCCATGTGCCCTCGGGAATAAGGGGATCGCCGTCTCGCCATGACTGAGATGCCGGCGGTTCGCGGCGTGCCGGGTCGTTCGCGGCCGTTCTGAGCAAGGGATTGGCAGCGGCTTCCGGGCTGACGCTTGCATTGGCCGGCGCCACCAGGAAATTGCCAATCTCGCGGCCTGCCTGCATGACGGGGCCTTCTGCGCTCCGAAGCGCTGCGACCGCATAGGCGGTGACGCTGTCGACCGGGGCTGCCACTTCGACTTTTTCAGGGGGCGAAACCGGTTGGGTGATCGCCTTGGCCCGGATAACGGGCTGGGGAGTCGGTGCTACGAGTACCGCCATTTCGACTGGCGCAGGCACGTCGGCCGACAAATCTCCCTGGGCATATGTTTCTTCGTCGGGATCGCGTTCGTCCTCCAGGGACGAAGCAAGTTGCAGAAGCGCCGCCCGATCGTCCTGGGACGCGAGACCCAGGGGACGAACGATCGGCTTCGGAGCCGGTCCGGCATTGGCGGCCATCAGGGTATTGCCGTTTTTCATGGCAATGGCGCGAGGGAAGGCGCGATCGAGAATTTCGATCATATGAGCATCCCGGGTCTTTGCCTGGTTGCCGCCCATCACGACACCGATCAGGAACTTGTCGTCCCGCTCTACCGTAGCCGTGAGGTTGAAGCCCGAAGCATTTGTGTAGCCGGTCTTGAGGCCGGTCGTTCCCTTGTATTCGCCGAGCAACCGGTTGTGGTTGCGGATGCGAGCTTTGCCCCACGCGAAATATTCGGTGCTGAAGTAATGATAATATTGCGGAAAATCGGCCCGCATGCGCTTTGCCAAGGTTGCCTGATCGCGCGCAGTCGTCTTTTGCGCGCTGTTCGGGAGGCCGGACGCGTTTTTGTAGGTTGTTCGTGCCATGCCAAGTTCGCGGGCCTTCTTGGTCATCAAGACCGCGAAATCGTCTTCCGTGCCGGCTATGTAAGCGCCAGTGGCCGATGCCACGTCGTTTGCCGAGCGCGTCACGAGCGCAAGAATGGCGTCCTCGACGCTGATCGTTTCACCGGCCCGCAGTCCAAGCTTGGACGGGGGCATGCCAGCTCCGCGCTGCGTCATCGTAATGCGGGATTTCAAAGTGGCGTCGCCCGCTTGCAGCTTCTCAAAGAGAAGATACAGCGTCATGACCTTGGTGAGAGAGGCGGGATAGCGGTATTCGTCCGCGTTGCGGGCATACAAGACCTGGCCCGAATAGGCATCCATAACGAGCGCCGCCTCTTTGGGCGCTGCCGCATGAACAGGCGAGCCTAACGCCAGGAAGAAGAGTGCCACTAAACCAGCTATACCAAAACTGGCCGCGAAACCGCTCCGACCTGAGGAAATGCGCGCAAAACTCGTGGGCGCAGACCCCTGCATACCGACTTAATCCCTCTTTTTTGGCACACCCTGCCTGTGCGTGCCGCCCCGAAACTCGTCCCGGTCAGACTGTAGCGCGAGAACCACAGCTTGCGAAGACCCCTCGGGGGCCAAAATGTCGAAAACCGTAGCTATCTTAGGCGCTTGCCAGAATGACCGGACGATATGCCGTAGGTATTACCAATTTATTAACAAGGTTAACGAATCCCTAATTTTGGTGGAAGGCGCTGCGGGAATCGGCGTAGGCGTAGTCTTGAGCCTCGATGTCGACTGTCATGCTTCGCGTCGGGTGCGCACCTATGGATGGGCTGGATATGTTTCCGTGCCTCTGTCACACACGTCCGACGCATCTCCGGCCCCGGCGAGCCACGCCCCCGAAGGTTCCCGACGCATCGCAAAATCGCCGAGATGCACCGCTATGATTAGGATGGGCTTTGAATTTCGCGATGTTCGACTATCTAATGTGTTGGTTGCAAAGACGTAGTGGCAAGGCGACCGAGCAGTTCAAAGCCCGGACGCTCCATGAGATTTCGGCGGGAACGGGGATGTCCGACGACAGGCGGCGCGGGGATGACGACGGAGGTTCGGGTACCGGCGTCATCACGAAGACGAAGCCGAAGACCAAAAAGCCATCGCTCTACAAGGTATTGCTGCTCAACGACGATTACACGCCCATGGAGTTCGTCGTGCATGTGTTGGAGCGGTTTTTCAATAAGGGGCGAGATGAGGCGACGGTAATAATGCTTCATGTTCATCAGCACGGAGTGGGGATTTGCGGCCTCTATACATATGAGGTGGCTGAGACAAAAGTGACCCAGGTGATGGATTTTGCGCGGCAGCACCAGCACCCGCTGCAGTGCACGATGGAGAAAGAATAGTAGCGCGTCGTAGCTGTACTTTGGTTCAGCAGAAGGGAAGGTTCGGAAGTGCCGACGTTTTCACGCAGCCTAGAAGAGGGCCTTCACCGCGCGCTGGCGCTTGCCAACGAGCGCGACCACGAATACGCAACTCTGGAACATCTTCTGCTTTCGCTGATGGACGATCAGGATGCAGCCGCTGTCATGCGCGCATGCAACGTCGATATGGATTTGCTGAGGCAGCAACTCACCAACTATGTCGATAACGAGCTTTCGAGCCTGGTGGTCGAGAATGGAGAGGACTCCAAACCAACCGCCGGCTTCCAGCGCGTGATCCAGCGCGCCGTTATTCATGTGCAATCGTCGGGCCGCGAAGAGGTCACCGGCGCGAACGTGCTTGTTGCCATGTTCGCGGAACGGGAGAGCCACGCCGCCTATTTCCTGCAAGAGCAGGACATGACCCGATACGATGCCGTGAACTACATCAGTCACGGCATAGCCAAGCGCGGCGATATGAGCGAGACGCGGCCGGTACGCGGCGCCCAGGAAGAGCCGGAGCCGAGCGAAAGAACCCGGAAGGAGCGGACCACGGAGGCGCTCGATAACTACTGCGTGAACCTCAACGAGAAGGCGAAGCAGGGCAAGATCGATCCGCTGATCGGGCGCGAGCGGGAGGTCGAGCGGACGATCCAGATTCTCTGCCGCCGGTCCAAGAACAATCCGCTTTTCGTCGGCGACCCCGGTGTCGGGAAGACCGCCATCGCAGAAGGCTTGGCGCGTCGTATCGTAAAGGGAGAGGTGCCCGAGGTTCTGAGGAACGCCACGATCTTCTCGCTCGATATGGGCACGTTGCTTGCCGGTACGCGCTACCGGGGCGATTTCGAAGAGCGCATCAAGGCGGTCATCAAGGAGATCGAAGGCTACCCAGGCGCGATCATGTTTATCGATGAAATCCACACGGTGATCGGCGCCGGTGCGACGAGCGGGGGGGCCATGGATGCCTCAAACCTGCTCAAGCCCGCCTTGGCGAGCGGTTCTGTCCGCTGCATCGGCTCTACTACCTATAAAGAATACCGGCAGCATTTCGAGAAAGACCGCGCACTGGTGCGCCGGTTCCAGAAAATCGACGTGGCTGAGCCGTCCGTGCCGGATACGATCAAGATATTGAAAGGGCTCAAGCCTTATTTCGAGGAATTCCACAAGGTTCGCTATACGAGCGATGCCGTGAAAGCGGCGGTGGACCTTTCGGCGAAGTACATGCACGACAGGAAACTGCCGGACAAAGCCATAGACGTTATCGACGAAGCGGGTGCCTCGCAGATGCTGTTGCCCGAGTCGCGTCGCAAGAAGACGATCGGGGTTGCCGAGATCGAGGCTGTCGTCGCCACGATGGCCCGCATTCCCCCGAAGTCGGTTTCCAAGAGCGATACCGAAAAGCTGAAGGATCTGGACACCGAGCTGAAGCGCGTCGTGTTCGGTCAGGATGCGGCAATCGATGCCCTGGCGGCATCGATCAAGCTCGCGCGTGCGGGGCTGCGGGAGGCGGAGAAGCCTATCGGTTGCTATCTGTTCTCCGGCCCGACCGGTGTGGGCAAAACGGAAGTGGCGAGACAGCTTGCTTCGGTGCTCGGTGTGGAAATGCTCCGCTTCGACATGTCGGAATACATGGAACGGCACACGGTATCTCGGTTGATTGGCGCGCCGCCCGGTTATGTCGGCTTCGATCAGGGCGGTCTGCTTACAGACGGCGTCGACCAGCATCCGCATTGCGTCTTGTTGCTCGATGAAATCGAAAAAGCTCATCCCGATCTTTTCAACATCCTGTTGCAGGTGATGGACCACGGGAAGCTGACCGACCATAACGGCAAGAAGATCGATTTCCGGAACGTCGTGCTCATCATGACCACGAATGCCGGCGCCGCCGACATGGCGAAACCAACCATCGGCTTCTCGCAAAAGAAGCGAACCGGCGACGATGAAGATGCAATCAAGCGGCTTTTCACGCCGGAATTCCGCAACCGTCTGGATGCCGTGATCGCCTTCGGACATTTGCCGCAGGAAGTCATCGCGCAGGTCGTCGAGAAGTTCGTCCTGCAGCTTGAGGTGCAGCTCGCGGACCGCAACGTCACGATAGAGTTGACACCGGAAGCGAACAACTGGTTGGCCGAGCGGGGTTACGACGAGCAAATGGGTGCGCGTCCTCTTGCGCGCGTTATCCAGGAAAACATCAAAAAGCCTCTTGCCGACGAAGTCCTGTTCGGCAAACTCGTCAAGGGCGGTCATGTGGTCGTGACGGTGAGGGACGACGTGCTCGATTTCGAGATAGAGGCGGTCGTTCCTCGCAGCCCGAGCGGCGGACCGAAGAAACCCGGCGCACGAAAGCCCCGGGACGGGTCTGGCGGGTCGGGCGGGGGTACCGTGCCGAAGGTGCCGTTGCTGGTCGACTAGCGACGGAACGATATTTGAGATCCAGGCGGGCACGAAAGATTGATTTCGTGCCCGCCTTTTTTCTGTGTATCAATCGACCGCAGAAACAACCTTGGGGAGAATACTCATGATCGGCTACATAATGCTCGGCACCAACGATCTCGATCGGGCCGCGGTCTTTTACGATGCGTTGCTCGGGGAGCTCGGTGCGAAGCGCGCCATGTCGGACCCCGGTCGCTTTATCGGCTGGAGCAACGGTGCTGGACCGATGCTTGCGATCACAAAACCTCATGATGGCAACAAGGCAACCTATGGAAACGGCGTAATGGTAGCGCTGGCGGCAGGGTCGCAGGAGGCCGTGGATAAAATTCACGCGAAGGCGATGAGCCTCGGCGGAACGGATGAGGGCGCGCCCGGGTTGCGCGGTGGCACATTTTACGGCGGATATTTCCGCGACCTCGACGGCAACAAGTTTGTTGCTTTTCATATGTAAGCGGCATTTCGGAACCGATAGAAGGAGAGGCCGCCACGGTGACGTGGCGGCCTCTTTCATGTTCAAAGCCCGGCGGAGATTCAGCCCTTCTTCAGCTTGTAAATCGCAACATCGATGTCGGATGAATAGAAGATATCCCCGTTGGGAACCACGGCGACGCCGGTCGGAATGAAGATCGCGGGTGCCGAGTCTGGACCATCGAATCCGATCGGGAGGTTTTCTTTCAGAATTACCTTTTTACCAGTCTCAAGGTCGACAGCTGTGATGCGCTTTGCGCCGACTTCCGCCACGACAAGCTGCCCGTCGGACGCGATATCGAAACCCTCCGGTGAGGAAAGCCCGTCCGCAACGATTGAACGCTCACCGCTTTCGGCGTCGATGCTCGAAACGGTGCCCGCCTCCCGTTCGCTCACATATAGCTTTCCGTTGCTGTCGAACCTGATCATGGCCGGTCCGGCAAGGCCTGTTGCGATATCCGTTCGCTTCGACCAATCGTTGCCTTTCACGCGGACGATTGCGCCCCGCGCATATTCCGACACAAGGACGTCGCCGTCGGCAAGGGCTATGGCATCCGCCGGTGTTGTGAAGCCGTGATGCAGGCCGAGCGATTCACCCGTTTTCTGATCGAAAATCTGGACCGCTCCTGCGGTCAGCGCCGCGACTGCGATTTTGCCGTTGGCAACCGTGATGCTCAGCGGATAATCGATATTCGACGACCAGACGCGCGCCATTTCGGTGACAGTGCCCGTGACAGGATCGATTTTCCGCAGGGCGAACAGGTCGGCTACATAAAGCGCGCTGTCGTCTGCGGTGCCGCCGAAGGCTATGCCGCCAGCAACGGCAAGAACGCCGGAGACGAGCGTGCGGGAAGAGCCGGTCTCTGTGTCGATCGAGATAACGGCGTTGTCGGCCATGTTGGTGATATAGAGATTGTCGGCCGCGTCGAATGCAAGATTGTCGATCGCCGGCGCTACTTCGGACACAAGCGTCTTTTCACCGTTGCTCGTGTTTACGCGATAGACATGCCCGGCTTCGGTATCCACCACATAGAGATCGCCCTTTGAATTGAAATTTGCTGCGGCGGGCGTTTTGAATCCTTCCGCGACAACGTCGAGGGTGCCGGCGTCTACGTCGACCCTTACCACCTGCTTCTTGAACCAGAGCGGTCCGTAAAGGTGGCCGTCAGGGCCGAAGTCGAAGCCATTGAGTCCGCCCATGCCTTCCATGATCTTGCGAGGCGGATTTTTGCCGGAGGGATCGAGTTCATAGAGGGCATCGCCGAGAAATACCTGGGTTGCAAAAAGCCGTCCGTCATCGGTCCATGCGAGCGAGTTCATGCCGGGCAGGCCGTCGGCGAGCGTCAGCAGGGTTCCATCCAGGGTTCGAGCATAGACTTTACCATCGAGGAAGGCCGTCCATGCGAGGGTGCCGTCCGGACCTTGTTCGAGATCGTCGGCCATGCCTTCGGGCGGGCCTTCATAAATGCCGGTTTCTCCGGTTTCTCCGTTTACCTCATAGATCGCCCGGCCAACGACGCTGCCTGCGAGGATCCTCCCTTCTTTCGTGACGGTTATACCGTGAATCCCGTGAAAGGGAGAGGGCGGGGTCACTGTTTCCTGCGCGTATTCCTCCTTGTCGGAGCAAGCGGCCGCAAGCGCGATCACGGCGGCGAAGATCGCCGCCCCCTGCAAGCGTTTCATGATTCCTCCCCTATGTTGTGCCGCTGCGATGAAAATTTTCGTTCATCGCAGCGGCTATTCTCTTTGTGTCTATTGAAGTGCCGCCTTGATTTTTTCTGCGTGCTTCTTGAGTTCTTCAAAGTCGGCCATCTCGCGCGCATGCAGTTTCAGGTCTATGCCTTGCGATCGGGGGATGACGTGTGTGTGGATGTGGAAGACGGTTTGTCCGGCGGCGGCACCGTTAAGTTGAGCGATGAGTATTCCCGGCGCGTCGAAGGCGGTTTTCACAGCTGCGGCGATTTTCTTTACCGTCTTCGCCATTGCTCCCGCATATTCCGGATCGAGGTCATAAATATTCTCGGCGGGATATTTGGGAATGACGAGAGTGTGCCCCTCGGCCTGCGGCATCACGTCCATGAAGGAGAGCGTCATGTCGTCCTCATACACTTTGAAGCAGGGGGCCTCTCCGCGCAGGATTTTTGCGAAAATGTTCTTTTGATCGTAAGCCACGGTCAGAAATCGTCCTCCTGATGTTCTTCCCTGACACTATCGTGCCGGAAGGGCGCGTATTCGCCAAGTGCTGCAATATCCCGATCGACGTGCTGTCGTTCGCGCGACAGATATTCGTCCACGGCATCGCGGAACGAAGCGTTGGCGATCCAGTGGGTGCTGTAGGTGCGCGACGGCATATATCCGCGCGCCAACTTATGCTCGCCTTGCGCCCCGGCCTCGACACGGGCGAGCCCACGCTCAATGGCAAACTCTATCGCCTGATAGTAACAGCATTCGAAATGCAGGAAGGGATGGGGTTCGAGTGCGCCCCAGTTGCGACCATATAATGCGTCGCCGCCAATGAAGTTCAGGGCGCCGGCGATCAGGCGACCGTCACGCCGCGCCATCACAAGAAGCGTTTCCTTGGCCATTCTTTCGCCGATCAGGCTGAAGAACTCGCGGCTGAGGTATGGCGAGCCCCATTTGCGCGAGCCGGTGTCCATATAGAATGCGAAGAACGCGTCCCAGTGATCTTCGGTCAGGTCGCTCCCGGTTACCCATTCGACGGTCACGCCATTGTCTCGTGCCCGCTCGCGCTCCTTCCGGATCATCTTGCGTTTGCGCGAAGAGAGATCGGCGAGGAAGTCGTCGAAGGAGGTGTAACCTCGGTTATGCCAGTGAAACTGCTGGTCGGTACGCTGCAGAAGTCCGGCCCTGCCCAGACGTGCCCATTGCCGCTCGGGCAGGAAGGTGATGTGCAGCGAGGAGACGCCGAGGCGTTTGCCATATTCAACCGCGCCGGCGATCAGAGCCTCTTCCACCGCTTCGCGGCCGGGGCCCGACGGCGCCAGCAGGCGGGGGCCCGTCGCGGGCGTGAAGGGAACGGAGCATTGCAACTTCGGATAATAGCGGCCGCCGGCATTCTCGAAGGCGTTGGCCCAACCGTGGTCGAATACGTATTCGCCCCGGCTGTGGCTCTTCAGATAGAGCGGCATGCAGCCCGCCAGGCGGCATTGGTCGTCTTCGAGCAGGATGTGCTGAGGCAGCCAGCCGGTGCGGCGTGTGGCTGACCCGCTCTCTTCAAGCGCGGCCAGAAAGGCATGCGAAACAAACGGATTGGCCGGTTCGCCCGGCGGGTTCGCACAGGCGTCCCATTGCACGGGGTCGACCGCCGCAAGGCTGTCGACGATGCGGATAATGGCCTGTTCGCTGTCGCCCATGGCAGGATTCTAGATCAGCGGAGCTACTTACGCGATCTCGAAAATCGCCTCGATTTCGACGGTGATCTGAAAAGGGAGCGAGGGGGCGGCAACGGCGGAGCGCGCATGCCGGCCAGCATCGCCGAAGATTTCCACGAGAAGATCCGATGCGCCGTTTATGACAGCCGGCTGCTGATCGAAATCGGGTGTGGCGTTGACGAAACCAAGCAATTTCACGCAGCGTGTCACGCGATCGAGGTCGCCTCCACATGCGGCTTTCAATTGGGCGAGCACATTCATCATGGTGAGGCGCGCGGCAGCCTTGCCTGCGTCGGCGTCGTGGTCTTTGCCGACCTTACCTTGATATTCGATGCCTTTCGGACCCATGGGACCTTGGCCGGAGATGAAAACAAGGTTGCCGGTGACGACATAGGGCACATATGTGCCCGCAGGCGCTGCAGGTGCGGGCAACTGGATGCCGAGTTCCTTGAGGCGCGCTTCTATTTTTCCTGCCATTGCTTCGATCTCCCTGATCCGGCTGTTGCCGCTTTACTCCGGCCCGCTATACCTAACGCCTAACGCAGATGTGTGAAAGTCCGGGAAGGATTCGAAATGAGCGAGGCGCGGATGCCGGCCGATGACGGGTTGTTCATGCCGGCGGAATGGGAGCCGCATGAACGCTGCTGGATGCAATGGCCCAGCCGGAACGAGGTGTGGGGCGAGCGCCTGCCGCAAGCCTATGCCGCTTATGCGCAGGTCGCGCGTGCGATCGCTTCATTCGAGCCCGTCAGCATGGTGTGCAAGCCGGAGGATGAGGCGCAGGCAAGGCTCGCCTGCGGACGCGATATAGACCTTGTGACCTTGCCTATCGACGATAGCTGGGCGCGCGATTCAGGGCCGATTTTCGTCACGGACGGTAAGGGGCATGTGGCGGGAACACATTGGCGTTTCAACGCCTGGGGCAACGCCTACAACAACTACGAAAACGATGCGGCCGTCGGCGGGCTCATTCTGGACGGAATGGGTATGAGGACCTACAAGGGCGGCATGGTCTTCGAGGGTGGCTCCATTTCGGTCGACGGCTATGGAACGTTGCTCACGACGGAAGAATGTCTTCTCAACGACAATCGCAATCCGGAGCTGACGCGACAGCAGATCGAGGAAGCCTTGGCTCTGAATTTGGGCGTGGCGCGGATTATCTGGCTCGACCGGGGGCTGGAGGACGATGAAACGAGCGGCCATGTCGACATGATCGCTTCTTTCGCCAGTGCCGGGCGGGTACTTCTTCACATGCCGGAGGACAAGCACGATCCGAACTACGAGCGCATGCAGGAGAACAAGGCGCGGCTCGAAGCGGCGCGGGATGCCCGAGGGAAGAAACTGGAAGTGATCGAAATCCCGCAGCCAAAAAGGAATCTCAGGCGAGAGGACGGGCGCCGCCTCTGCACTTCTTATGTGAACGCGTATATCGCCAATGGCGGTGTCGTCATGCCGACTTACGACGATCCGAACGACGGGAAGGCGGCGGCGGTTATGGCTGCGGCATTTCCCGGCCGAAAGATTTTATCCGTGCCGGCGCTCGAGATCGCGCGGGGCGGCGGCTCCATTCATTGCATTACCCAGCAACAGCCGAAGGGCACCACGCTGAAGTAAGACCATCAGCCGTGCGTTGTCAGGCGCATGGCGCGGCCGCCGCTTTTCTTGTCGGCATACATGGCACGGTCGGCGCGCTCGATCAGGTCGGTCTGGCGGGTCTCGCCGTTGTAGCTTGCAAGGCCGAGGCTGGCGGTCACGGAAATTTTCTCTGATTTGCAGACGATTTCGAGTTGCGCAATGCCACGGAGCATCTCGCGGGCCCGCTCACGCGCCCGCTTGTGGTCCGCACGGACGAACAGGATTGCGAATTCGTCGCCGCCGAGGCGGGCGGCATAGTCGGTCGCCCGGATGCTGCGGCTCAGAAAAGAACCAACGGCACGAAGGACTTCGTCGCCGGCCAGGTGGCCGTAGCGGTCGTTGACAGCCTTGAAATCGTTGAGATCGATATAGGCGAGAAGGCCGGCCTCCTCATAGCGCGAGGCGCTGAGCAGGTTGCGGCGAAGCACCTCGTCGAAGCCGCGGCGGTTCAGCAGACCGGTCAATTCATCTGTCTGGGTAAGGGCTTCGAGCTGGCGGAGGCGTGCGTTGAGTTCAACGATACGGGTTTCGCTTTCATCCGCGTAGGCAAGGGCGCGGGCCAGCAGGAATTTGTTGGCGGCGCTTCGCTGCGCGCCACCCAGGCTTCTGCGGAAGCGCTCCGTCTGCGGATCGGAAGGAAATCTCGCATCGGTGAGGGCGGACGATCCCGAATCTTCGCCGGTTCCGGTTCCTATCGCTCTTTTCACGTAGGCCATTGCTCCACTCGCAGTTGCCTGCGACCCCTTCAAAGGCGTGTGTATCAGTCTGTACAATGCAAAGCCCCTGCCATCCGGGAAAGCTATATAAATCAACAGGTTGTGCCGGAAGGATTGAGTGGTAACGGGGAAAAATATGCCGGATGACCGGGGCTCGCCGGGCAAGTTGCGGCCTAGTCGGCGTCGCGGGCGAGGCGGAAACCGGCTATCGCCAGACGCTCCCGCGCCAGCCGGCTTTCGCGGGCTGCGATGCGGATCGGGCCCGGCGTATCGGTCCATGAGCCGCCGCGAAGGGTGCGGATCTGGCAGTTCATGGCGGTGCGCGGCGTGCCGTCGCGCGGACCGAGCCTGTAGTCGCCGAGCCAGCAATCGGCGAGCCACATCCAAGCGTTGCCGACCATGTCATAAAGGCCCGCGGGATTGGGCCGGAAACTGGCGGCGGGGCTGGTGTGGAGGAAGCCGTCGGTGCAGGGCTCCGCGACTTTTGCGACCTTGTTCTTGGCGGTGAGGTCGTTGACGTTGGCGTAGTCGCAAGCGAGGCGATCGTCTTCGCCCCAGAAATTGGTGCCGGTGGTGCCGCCGCGGGCGGCGTATTCCCATTCGGCTTCGCTCGGCAGGCGGTAGGTTTTCCCTGTCTTTTCAGACATCCAGGCCGCATAGGCCGTGGCGTCGTGCCAGGAGACGCAGACGACGGGATGCGACGGGCCTTGAGGAAAGCCCGGATTGCGCCAGTTTGCCTCGGGATCGAGGCGCCAGCCGTCCGCGGTGAGCGTGTGGCAACCGTTTTCCGGGGTGTGGCCGGTGGCGGCGGCGAAGGCCGCGAAATCGGCCAAGGTCACAGCGGTGACGGCCATGGCGAAGGGGCGGAGGATGTGGACCTCATGGCGAGGGAATTCGGTTTCGTCCGCAGCCGGATCGCTTTCGAGACTGCCGCGCATGAAGCGTCCCGGTTCGAACATGACGAGCTCGGGGCAGTCCCCACAATCGCGTAAAGGCCTGGAATCGCAGGCGGAAAGTGCAAGAAGGGCAAGCGCGAGAGCGATGCGGATCATTTGTTCACCCGGTCCGGCGGCGTCTTGCCGGCGAAGAAGGCGTCGAGGTTGTCGAGGGCGCGGAAGCCCATGGCGTTGCGTGTTTCGAGCGTGGCGCTGCCGAGATGGGGAAGCAGAAAAGCGTTGGAAAGAGCCAGATATCCGGGGTGGAAGTTCGGCTCGTTGTTGAAGACGTCGAGACCGGCGGCGGCGATGCGGCGGGAGGCGAGGGCCTCGATCAAGGCCTCGTCGTCGACGATGTCGCCGCGCGCGGTGTTGACGATAATCGCGTTTGGCGGGAGGAGGGCGAGGGTGTCGCGGTTGACGAGGCCGCGCGTCTCAGGCGTCGAGGCGCAGTGGACGGACAGGACATCCGAGACGCGGAAAAGCGAAGCGGAATCAGCATGATAGAAGGCGCCCTCCTCAAGCTCCGGGGCGACGCGGTGGCGGCTGTGGTAGTGGATTTCCATGCCGAAAGCGCGGGCGCGGGCGGCCGTTGCGCGACCGATGCGGCCGAAGCCTAGAATGCCGAGACGCTTGCCGGAGAGCTCGATGCCGAGCATGCCGGTGGGCGACCATTTGTTCCATGCGCCGTTGTGGAGCGTGGAAATGGCGGAGGTTGCACCGCGCGCGGCGCCGAGCATGAGCAGCAACGCGATCTCGGCCGTGGCGCCGGTGAGCACATCGGGTGTGTTGGTGACGGCGATGCCACGAGCGGTAGCGGCGGGGATATCTATGTGGTCGTAGCCGACGGAGAAGGTGGAAACGATCCGTATACTGACCGGCAGCGCGGCAAGGAGGGCGGCGTCGATGCGGTCGGTGACGGTGACGAGGAGGCCATCCGCGCCTTGCGCGCGAGCGACGATGTCGTCGCGATTCAGCAAGCGATCCCCGGTATTTAGCAGCGCGTCGTAGTCGCGCGCGGCGCGGGCTTCGACGTCGCCGGGGAGCTTGCGGGTGACGAGAATGCGGGGACGGGACATGGAGGGACTTTCGGTTGAAGTGGAACTCTGGTTTATCCGATGGTGTAAGCTCGCATAAGCCCAAAGGGTGGATACAAGAGAGGTCGAATTGACGAAAAGCCTGAAAACAGCGCGGATTGCCGCCGTTTTTCTTCTGGCGGGGGCGGGAGCCGTGGAGGCGGCGCCGGCGCTGCAGATGCACCGGGCGGTCTATGACCTGACGCTCGGGCGGACGCAGCCGGTGAGCGATATTACCGGGCTGGAGGGACGTATGGTGGTCGAGTGGCGTGGCGGGCCCACATGTGGTGGCTACACGTCGCTGCAGCGCGTCGTGACGCATGTCACGGGCGCGGACGAGGTGACCGTCAGCAACGATGTCAGGCTCAGTTACTGGGAAGCGGCGGATGGCAGCGAGTTCAAATTCACACGGACGGAATATACCGACGGACGGCTGACCTCGCAGGAGGAAGGCACCGCGCAACGTGAGAAAAATGGTGGAAACGTGCGGGTTTCCCGCGACGGGGAGGAGCCCCTGGCGATGCCGGGCGACGTGTTTTTCCCGGTCGCCTACAACCTCGCGCTGATCGAAAAAGCACAGGCCGGACAGCGGATTTTCAGCAAGCCGCTGTTCGACGGGACCGAGGCGGGGGAGAACCCGACCACGGCTTTCATCGGAAAACCCCTTGCCGATCAATGGGATGGCGATGGGACGACGGTCGATGGCGAGGGCCCGGCGCTCGGCCAGATGCAGCCCTGGCCGGTGCGGGTGAGCTATTTCGACCCGGCGGACAAGGAGGGCGTGCCGAGCTTCGAGATGGGATATGTGTTGTTTCCCAACGGGATAGCGGCCGCGCTCACGCTCGACTACCTCGATGTGCAGCTCAAGGGACGGCTCAGCGAGGTGACTTATTTCAAGCCGGATTCCTGCTGACTGTCACAATTCGTTTCCGGCGGATTCCGGCGGTTCTTGAAACGCGGTCGCCGACTGTCACCGAACTGTCATCGTTCTGTCGTAAACGGGTTTCCCATTTAATCAGTATACGGACCGGTCCGGCGCGCGGCACTTTATCCCCGCCCGTCAGCTCCGCAGGCCGCGACCCTTGACGATGGACTTATCCCCGAATTTCGCGCGCAGCTTGTCCATCGCGCGTTCGGCGGCGGCGCGGCGCGTCGCGGCGGGGTCGAGCAGGTCGTTCGGGTCGGCGAGGTCGCCATCGGCAAGCTGGGAAATCCCCACCCCGAGAAGACGAAAACTTGTCCCCGTGGCCTCGCGCGCGAGCATGGGCGCGGCGATGCGGTAGATGACTTCCGCGAGCTGCGTCGGATCGGGCAGCGTCTGGTTGCGGGTGCGGGTCTTGAAGTCGGCGGTCTTCAGTTTCAGCACGATTGTCGAACCGGCGAGACCGGCGGCCTTGGCACGGGCGGCGACTTTTTCGCAGAGCGGCCAGAGCTTGTGGTCGAGTTCGGCGGCGTTTGAGATGTCGCGCATGAAAGTGGTTTCCGAGGAAATGCTCTTCGCCTCGTGAACGGGCTCGACGCCGCGATCGTCGAGGCCGCGCGAGAGGCGGAAGAGGCGGCGGCCCATCGAACCGAAGCGCGCCATGAGATCGTTCTCTTCCATACGCTGAAGCTGCGCTATGCGGGTCACGCCGTCGCGGGCGAGCTTCGTTTCGAGCGCCTTGCCGACGCCCCAGATCACGGAGACGGGTTTTTCCGCGAGGAAGGACATGGTCTCCGCGCGGCCGATGACGGCGAAGCCGCGCGGCTTGTCGAGATCGGAGGCGATCTTCGCCAGGAACTTGTTGTGGCTGAGGCCCACGGAAACGGTGATGCCGATTTCGTCCTCGATGCGCTTTGCGAGGCGCGCCATGCTGACGGCCGCGCTCGCATGATGCAGGCGCTCCGTGCCGGAGAGATCGAGAAAGGCCTCATCGATGGAGACGGGTTCGACGAGCGGCGTCAGGTCGCGCATCAATGCGCGGACGTCGCGGGCGACGCGCGCATATTTCGTCATGTCGGGTTTGATGACGACGGCTTCGGGACAGGCGGCGAGCGCCTTGAACATGGGCATGGCGGAGCGCACGCCGCGAATGCGCGCGATGTAGCAGCAGGTGGAGACGACACCGCGCGTGCCGCCGCCGATGATGAGCGGCTTGTCGCGCAGCTCCGGGTTGTCGCGCTTTTCGACGGCGGCGTAGAAGGCGTCGCAATCCATATGCGCGATGGTGAGGGTGTGGAGTTCGGGATGGAATTTCAGGCGCGGGCGCTTGCAGGCAGGGCAACGGGTCGCGTCCGGCGGCACGGAGGCGAAGCAGTCGCGGCAGAAGCCTGTGGTTGTGGTCATCTGTGAACGATGTGTTTTTCTATGCGGAGTTATAGCATTAAACATTGCGTTGCGCTTTTTGGGACGCCGCACTTAATGAATGCCGGACATTGGGAGCGACTTTTCCATGACGCCAAGTTTATTATCGATACGTGACCGGTTATTTCAGACGTGCAACAGTTGGAGATGAGGCAATGGAAAACGGAACAAATAATGTTGTTGTTACTGATATCAGGATGCCGTTCTGGTCAATCGTGATATTCATGGTCAAGGCGGCAATTGCTTCGATTCCAGCCTTAATAATTTTGATCGCAGTAGCATTTTTAGTCATGCTTCCGTTCGCCGCGATTTCCTCTTGAGATATTGCGCCGAAGCGAGTTTGTGCCCTGATCTGAAAGCTAGCTAATTTCGGAGCATCAGTTCCGCCAAGTCTGCTTCAATTCCTCATCGAACCAGATCTCTGCATTGTCACTCGCGCCAATTGTCGAACGGAAATTCAGGTAGCGTGCATGGCCGTTAGACCGGAGCCAGGTTTTGAAGTCGGAAAAGTGCGGTTGAACTCCGGATGAAATTTGAAATCCTGTTTCTTTCGCCCATTCGTGACAGAGACTTCTGATCGCTTTCTCACAATCGGCTTTCTTTTCCATCTTTATACTTTCAGGCGATTATGGACGATCCTATCATACACAAATCGCCTCACGCTGGGAGCGACATTGACTCGCTGAGAATCAGCGACCCCTCCCTCAAGGGGAGGGTGGGAAGACTGGATTGCTTCGTCGCTTCGCTCCTCGCAATGACGGATATTTCTTCTGTATACAAATAAAGATTGTCATCCCGGCGAAAGCCGGGACCCACTCGTGGTGCCGAGTTTGAGGGCAGTTGAAAGAAGTTTGTCTTTTTCGCGGTCGAGGCCGGGCGTAGCCGCGTTTGCTGAGGGAACCAATGGGTCCCGGCTTTCGCCGGGATGACACTTAATTTTATTCCGCCGGCCACAACCAGGCCGCGCCTCTTACGCCGCTGGCGTCGCCGTGTTTGTGGGGGCGCAGCTGTGTGGCGACGGTGTCGGAGAAGACGTAGGCGCCCCAGCGGGCGGGGACTTCTTCGTAGAGGGCGGCGATGTTGGACATGCCGCCGCCGAGGACGATGATTTCAGGGTCGAGGATGTTGACGAGGTGGGCGAGCGCGCGGGCGAGGCGGTCCGAATAGCGGCGGATGGCGAGGCGGGCGGGGCGCGCGCCTTCGAGCGCGGCGGCGGCGATTTCTTCCGGTGTCAGGGGTTCGGCGTTTTCGGCCGCGTATTCGCGGGCGAAGGCGGGGCCTGAGAGCCATGTTTCGATGCAGCCCTTCTTGCCGCAATAACAATCCGTACCCGGATATTCATCCGGGAGCATCCAGGGGAGCGGGTTGTGACCCCACTCGCCGGCAATGGCGTTGGGGCCGGAGACGAGCGCGCCATTCATGACGATGCCGCCGCCGACGCCGGTGCCGAGGATGACGCCGAAGACGGAGCGCGCGCCGGCGCCCGCGCCGTCCGAGGCTTCGGAGAGGGCGAAGCAGTCGGCGTCGTTGGCGAGGCGGACGGGGCGGGCAAGGGCGGCTTCGAGGTCGGCGCCGAAGGGATGGCCGATGAGCCAGGTGCTGTTGGCATTCTTCACGAGGCCGGTGGCGGGGGAGAGTGTGCCGGGCATGCCGATGCCGACGGTGCCGGTTTCGCCGGTTTCGGATTCGAGCGCGGCGACGAGATCGCGGATGGCGGCGACGGTGGCCGCGTAGTCGCCGTGCGGGGCGGGGATGCGGCGGCGGGCGCGTTCATGGCCCGCGCCGTCGAGGGCGAGGGCTTCTATCTTTGTGCCGCCGAGGTCGATGCCGATGCGCATGGGGGATCCTTTTTGCGCGGAGGATAGCAGGTTTGGAAATCACGTAGAGACGCAGAGGGGAGAAAAATGAGGTGTCATCCCGGCGGAAGCCGGGACCCATTGGTTCCCCCAGCAAACGCGACTACGCCCCGCCTTAACCGCGGGCAAGACAAACTTCCTTCAACAACTTCGACAAGCGGCACTGCGAGTGGATCCCGGCCTTCGCCGGGATGACAATTTTGTTTTTGGTCTTTGTCGTGCCTCAAGCGGAAAAGTCTTTTTCCGACGCCGCTTTGCGGCTCCTGGATTGCTTCGTCGCTTTGCTCCTCGCAATGACGTGGATGGGGTGGAGGGAAACGAGAATTCGAGAACGCGGGCAAGCCCATGGTTCCCGGCTTTCGCCGGGATGACACCTGTGGTTGTGTAGAGGGCTGGTGTTTCGGGGGCGGCTTTTGCGGAATCAAGTTCTTTGCCGATTTTGGGTGGCTCTTTTTTCGCGACCCCTCCCCAAACGGTCTGACGACCGTTTGACCCTCCCACAGGGGGAGGGTGGAAGATTGGGGATGGCGCTGCTTATGCTTGTCTTGCTCGCGCTGCCTGCGGGGGCGGGGGAGCGGTTGAGTGTGGTGCTGGTGGGGGATACCGGCTTCAACGGGCCGGGGGCGCGGGTGGCGGCGGAGGGCGGGTTCAAGGCCGGGCGGCTGGTGACGGTGCCGGAGGCGACGGCGAAGATTGCGCCCTGGCTTGAAGGCGACATCGTGTTCGCCAATCTCGAAACCGTGGTGACGGACCGGAACGGGATTGCCGCGCGGGACAAGATGTTCGTGTTCCGAACGCATCCCGACGCCGTGCGGGGGCTTGTCGAGGCGGGGATCAACGTCTTCTCGCTGGCGAATAATCACGCGATGGATTTCGGCGGTGAGGGCGCGGGCGAGACGCTGCGGCATGTGGCGGGCCTCGGCGGCGCGGGGCTGCGGGCATGGCCGGGGCTCGGGCGCGACGCGGGGCAGGCGATGGCCCCGCATGTATTTGCACTGGGAGAGACGCGCGTCGCCGTGTCGGCGGTGGGGAATGCGGGCGGCGGGCTCCCCGCGCGCGAGGCGCAGGCCGGGATGCTGCGGGAGCAGGCGGATTTTCAGGCGGTGGCGGCGCGGCTTTCGGCGGAGCCTGCGGATTTGCGGATATTGTCGGTGCATTACGGGGCGGAGTTTGCGCCGTTGACGGAGGATATGAATGTTGCGCGGTTCCGGGGCGTGAAGGCGGATGGGGGCGTGACGATCATTGCCGGGCATCACCAGCATGTGGCGCGGGGCGTTTCGTTTTCCGAGGAAATTTCCGGCGGGCGGGTGGTGTTTTACGGGCTCGGGAATTTCCTGCATCCCGGCACGCAGAACATGAGCCGCTTCGATATCTGCCGGGATTTCGGGCTGCTCGCGAAGGTGGGGCTGGCGCGGGGACCGGACGGGCTTCGGGTGGAGACGGTGGAAGCCGTGCCGCTCACGGGCATGCATGTGCAGCCGGCGCCGATGGGCGGCGAGGCGGGGCGGCTCCGGGTGGAGGTGCTGAACTATCTGGGGCGGCGGCTTGGAGAGGGCGGTGCGGCGTTTCGTCCGCAGGCGGATGGAACGGGGCTCTGGTGCGCGGCCGGGGCGGCGGATGGGCGCTGCGCGGGGTGGCGCGAGCCGGAAGTTTCGGCGCGGGAGGGGGAGATTGCGGCGGCTTGCGGGAAGGATGTGAGGCGGGGGAATTTTTAGTTGCCGCTTTGTATTGGCGGTGAGGTCCATGGTTCCCGGCTTTCGCCGGGATGACACTTCTATTTTTATTTTCCGCAGAAGCTATTCGTCAGAAGCCTTCTTCCGTCAGTTTTTTCTCGATGAATTCCCGCGCTTCGGGCCAGTGGCCGGTGTGGAAGTGGCTGTCCTTGGCCGGGCCCAGGAGTTTGGCGAGGCGGGGGTCGGCGATGAAGTGGATGAGGTGGGTGGGGGCGTGGGCCTTTGCCACCGAGGCGAGGTTGTGGGGGATGTCGTCGAGGAAGACGACGGGGGCTTCCACGCGCTCGGCCATGCGGCGGACGGCGCCGCCCTTCAGGCCCTTGTTGGCGACGACCGGATAGCCGATGCCCTGCGCGGCGAGGCTGGCGGCGCGGGCGGCGCGGGATTCCAGCGGGATATTGGTGAGGACGACGATCTGGGCGCGCTCCGACAGGGCGGCGAGCGCCTCGGCCGCGCCGGGAACGATGTCGAGGGCGTGGGTGCTGACCTCGAAGAAGGCTTCGAGGAGGGCCGGCATGGCGGCGGCGTCATAGGGCTCGTCGGTGCCGACATGGCGGATGTTGCCGGTGAGGGCGAAGCTCTTGAGGTCGAGCCAGAGTTTTTGCGTCTCGAGGTAACGCTCGAGGCCGACGACGAACTGGATCAGCACCTCGTCCGCGTCGGAAACGATGAGGGGGCGGCCGGGGATGAGGGTCAGCGCGTCGATCTGGGCGATCACGGCGTCGTCGATGGCGAGGGGGTCGCGCAGGGCGGCGGCGGTGGTGCGCATGTCGGGGCGGGGGCCGGGGATTTCGCTCGCGGTGGCGCCGGGATCGTCTGTCGTGCTCATGACCAATGGACCTCTTCGCCGCCGGGAAGGGCGCGGCGGGCGGCAGCGGGAAGACGGGGCGGAATGTCCGCCGATTCGCAGAAGGCGAGAAGGCGGGCCTCGTCGGCGAGGAGAAAGTCGAGGATTCCGCCCAGAAACTCGGGTTCGCCGGCGCGGGCGCGCAATTCATCGACCGAAAGACCGCTCAGGCTGAGGAAATCGCCCAGGAGGTCGTCGTCGGCGGCGATGTGGCCGAGGGCGCGGATCGCCAGGAATTCGGCCTCGTCGGGGTTCATGAGGGATTTTCCGCCTGTTTTTTTTGCATTGCGTCACACCGGGGGCCGGCGCGGACACGCAAACTTAATCATAGGGAGAGTTTAATGAAAAACCGAAGGAAAGCGGCGGTGTCGCGGTCCGGAGATAAAGACTTAGTTAACGATATTCGGGTCAGATGACCCAGCAGAGAGAGACGAAAGCCGGCCCCCGATGAACCCGGGGTTGCGCGGCTTCGAATACGGGCATTCCCGGTACAGGTGGAGTTCTGGAGCTATGGACGCAATGTCTAAGAAGGTCCTGATCGTCGAAGACAACGAGCTGAACATGAAGCTCTTTCACGATCTTTTGGACGCGCACGGCTACGAGACGCTGCAGACACGGGACGGCATCGAGGCACTCGAGATCGCCCGCACGAACCGGCCCGATCTCATCCTCATGGATATCCAGCTTCCGGAAGTGTCGGGGCTCGAAGTCACGAAGTGGATCAAGGAAGACGACAGCCTGCGTTCGATCCCCGTCGTGGCCGTCACCGCGTTCGCCATGAAGGGCGACGAGGAGAAGATCCGCGAAGGCGGCTGCGAGGCCTATATCTCGAAGCCGATTTCGGTGACCCAGTTCCTGGAAACGGTCCAGCGCTTCCTGCGCTGATGCCGGACGGGAGCACTCTCTCTTCGACAAGGAAAGAGAACCTGTGACTGCGCGCGTACTTATTGTCGACGACGTTCCCGCCAACCTGAAACTGCTCGACGCCAAGCTCACCGCCGAGTATTTCGACGTGTTCAAGGCCTCGTCCGGCCCCGAGGCGATCGAGGCGGCGAAGGAGCAGCAGCCGGACATCATCCTGCTCGATGTGATGATGCCGGGGATGGACGGCTTCGAGGTGTGCCGGCGCCTGAAGGCGATGCCGGAGACGGAACACATTCCCGTCGTGATGGTGACGGCGCTCGACCAGCCGAAGGACCGCGTGCAGGGGCTGGAAGCCGGGGCCGACGATTTTCTGACCAAGCCGCTCAACGACCTCGCGCTGTTCGCGCGGGTGAAGAGCCTCGTCCGCCTGAAAATGGTGACGGACGAACTGCGCATGCGCGAGGCGACGGGGCAGCGCATCGGCGCGCTCGGCGCGGGTACGGGCGGCGGCTTCCTGATGACGGAGCCGGGGCGCATTCTCGCGATCGACGACCGGCCGACATCGCTGAAGCGGATCACCGAGACGCTGGCCGCCGAGCACAATGTGACCGTGGCCGAGACGCAGGAAGAACTGCTGCAGCTCGCCAACAGCGGCAATTTCGATCTTCACATCGTCAGCCTGACGCTGCAGGAATATGACGGGCTCAGGCTTTGCTCGCAGCTCCGCTCGCTCGAGGCAACGCGGCAGACGCCCATTCTCGTCATCGTGGAAGAGGGCGACACGGGCCGCCTCGTGCGCGCGCTCGACATGGGCGTGAACGATTATCTGGTGCGGCCGGTGGAGCGCAACGAACTGGTGGCGCGGGCGCGCAGCCAGCTGCGCCGCAAGCGCTATCAGGATTACCTGCGCGACAAGTTCCAGCAGGGGCTCGAACTCGCGATCACGGACGGGCTGACCGGGCTCTACAACCGCCGCTACATGGAAGGCCATCTCGCCACGCTGGTCGACGACGCGGTGAACACGGGCAAGCCGGTGGCGCTGCTGATTTTCGACATCGATTATTTCAAGCCGGTCAACGACACCTATGGCCACCAGGCGGGCGACGAGGTGCTGAAGGAATTCGCGGGGCGGATCGCGGCCAATGTGCGCGGCATCGACCTCGCGTGCCGGCTCGGCGGCGAGGAATTCGTCGTGGTGATGCCCGACACCGATCTTTCCTATGCGATGACGGTGGCGGAGCGGCTCAGGCAGTGCATCGCGCTCAGGCCGTTCAGGCTGAACGATGCGGGGCAGACGCTCGAGGTGACGGTGAGCATCGGCATCGCGGTGACGGAGGGGGCGAAGGACACGGCGGCGAAGCTGCTCGGCCGCGCCGACCAGGGCCTCTACCGCGCGAAACGCGACGGGCGCAACCGTGTGGTCGCCGAAGCGGCGTAAGCCCCGGTATTTTCAAGTCATGGCCCAAGTGTTCGTGAAGTCTTCGCGACGGCGGGCGGGCGAGGCGGTGCGTTAACCTTATATATTCATGGTTAATGAAGTCGAATGCGGGCCCCCGCGCGTATTGCGCGCCTAATTCCTTTATTGGGACAGCAGGCCGTGCTAAGTTTAATGGGTTACTTCGTTTCGTTGCCATTGGGCCGTTCCGCTTCTTGCTGGGGGGCAAGCCGGAACCGGTATTCGGGCAACGAAGCGTGTCCTCGTGGGGCGCTCAGGTCCGCCGCATCTCCTGAGTCCGCGGGGCACGGCCGGCCGGGTCCGTGGTTGTGGAGTGGCCTCCTCTGATAAGCCGCGATTGCCTGGCCGGCCACCATTCGAGGGCGAACGCAAAAGAGCCGGTCTCCATTCAGGGGACCGGCTCTTTTCGTATTTTGGTCGTATCTCTGGTCGTGTCGGCTGAAGCCGAAGATCCTTATTTGATCTTGGTTTCCTTGAACTCGACATGCTTGCGCGCGATGGGGTCGTATTTCTTGATGACCATCTTTTCGGTCATGGTGCGGCTGTTCTTCTTCGTGACGTAGAAATAGCCCGTGTCGGCGGTGCTCTCGAGCTTGATCTTGATGGAGGCTGGCTTCGCCATAGCGCGAAATCCTTGAAGTTACAGGGGCTTGGGCAGCCCGCAGGCGATGCCCCAGGCACCGGAATGGGTCGATTTGGGCGCAGACTACTCAAGGGCGGGGGGAAGTCAAGCGGGGCGGGGGGCAGTCAGCGGGCGGCGCGGGAATTTCGATGCAACGCAGGTCAGGTCTGCGTAAAGCCGAAACTCATGTGTTGCATATGAGAATTATTTGCAGTAACCACAGGAAAATGACGCTGCGATCGTGCAGCCGTTCAAGTGTGCCTAAACTTCCTGGGGGAAATTATGAAAACGAGCAGGCTGGCCTTACTGAATGCATGCACAGGCCTGGCATTGAGCATGCTTGTCGTGCCGTCATATGCAGACGTTTCGATTGCGGCGGACGATTCAAAAGCCGATACAGACGAGACGCTTATCCTCAGTCCGCTTTTGGTCAATGCGGGACCGATCGAATCCTCGGCGCAGCGCGCGGCGCAGATCAAGGCATCGGCTCCCAACGCAATCGAGGTCATCGACGGCCAGCAGTTGCAACAGTTCAACGAGCAGTCGCTGGGCGATGCGCTGAGACGGGTCCCGAGCATCACGTTCGACGGCGCGAACCGGGCGCGCGAGATTCGCTTGCGCGGCCTGCCCGGAGAATACACGCAGGTTCTCGTCAACGGACGGCCGCTCATCGACGGTGAATCGCGGCGCAACTTCGAGGTGGACCGTATCCCCACCGGCCTTGTCGAACGGGTCGAGGTGATCCGCTCGCCGCGTGCCGGGCAGGACGGCGCCGGTGCGGCGGGCACCATCAATATCGTGCTCAAAAGCGGTGCCGAGCTTCCGCCCGAGACGCAGGTGACGCTTGGCGGCGGCTATCTGGAGGACAACGGCAATCAGGGCGAGATAACGGTCTCGTCCACAGGCAGTGTCGGCCGTCTGAGCTACACGCTGGCCGGATCGGCGCAGCAGTTCCGCCGCAACGAGAGCAAATTCGTCACCAATTACGACGGCGCGGGCGCACCGACCGGCGCCGCGGACGGCGTCAACGAACGCCGTTTCGAACAGACCAACCTGATCCCCGCCTTCCTCGCCGATCTCGAAGATGCCGGACGCGTCAGCTTCAAGCCGTTCTATCTCTGGACGAAGGAATATCGCGACGACATCGGAACACCCTACAACGCCGATCTCGTAACGCCCGGACGCGTCACCGATGAAGATCGCGAACGCGTGCGCGAAACCTATGGCTTCAATGCGGGGTGGGAGTTCGATCTGGACGACGCATCGCAACTTGCCCTCGGCCTCGACTGGCAGAAGGGCAAGACCGACACCGCGCGCGACGAAATCCGTTACAACACCAACGGGACCATCAACCGGACCCGTCAGCGCGGCGAGCGCATCGACATGCGGAGCGTCCGCCCCGAAATGGTGCTGTCGCTCGACAGGGGTGCGCATGACCTGAGCTTCGGCGCCGGGGCGCGGCTGCAGAAGCACGAGGAAAACAACTGGGAAATCACGAACGGCGTACTTCAGGCGCCGCGCGCGGACCGCATTTTCGAGATCGAGGAAGATATCGTCTTCACCTTTGCCGAGGATGTCTGGCAGGCTGCTTCCGACCTCACGGTCACGGGCGGTATTCGCATGGAGCAGTCCAAGACGGCGACGACCGATTTCTTCGGTGCGACGACCAGCGGCCGCGAAACCTTCGCGCTTCCCTCGCTGAATGTCGTTTATGAGGTGGTGGACAAAACCGATCTGCGCGTCGGGGTGGCACGCACGCTGCGCCGTCCGGATCTGCGCAAGCTCTCTCCCGCAGTGGAAACCCGGGCGGGCACGGCCGCCGATCCCGACGTTCAAGGCAATCCGGACCAGGCGCCGGAGTCGATCTGGGGAGCGGACGCCGGCATCGACCACTATTTCGCCGATGACCGCGGCTCGGTTTCGCTCAATTTCTTCGGGCGCCTCTTCACGGACAAGATCGAGAACGTCACGACCTTCGGTGGCGGGCGCTTCGTGTCCACGCCGCAGAATGTGGGCGATGGCCGTGCGGGCGGCATCGAGCTTTCGGCACGTTTGCCGCTCGGGTTCGCCGGGTTCGACGATTTCACCCTTTGGGGCAACGGTGTCTTCACGAAGACCAGCGTGGACGAGCCGGGCGGCGGATCGCGCCCCTTCCTCGACCAGCCGGACGCGGTCGGCAATATCGGGCTCGACTATGCCTTCACGCCTTTGCGCACGGTGATCGGCGTCGCGCTCAACCACACCGTGTCGGTCGATCAGACGCAATCGCTGGCCAGCGGCGGGCGGCTCGAGCAGAGCATCGGCTCCCGCACCCGACTCGATCTCTCGTCCCGCACGGAGATCACCCCGAATGCCATTCTCACGCTCAGCGCCACCAACCTGCTGGGCGAAACCGAGAAACGGGTTGACCAGCAGTTCGACGCAGGCGGTGCGCCGGTTTCGTCCGCCCAGACGACCGAGGAAACATATCGCGGGTTCTTTGCGCGCCTGACATGGGTGTTCTGAGGAACGATGAGCGACTTCCCCATGGCGGCGGCGACCCGGCGGAGCATGTATCAGCGTATCCACCGCTGGCTCGGGTTGACGCTCGTCGTCCTGCTCGGCGCGCAATGCATCACCGGGACGGTGCTCGTCTTCGAGGAGGAGATCGAATGCCTTCTCAGTCCCGCACTTATGTGCACGGAGGCGCCGTATCGAGAGGCTATGCCCCTCGATACGGTCGCCCTGCACGCCGAGGCTTCATTACCGGCTCCGGCCGCCACGGAGAGCCGGCAGCTCGATGTCACGAGGCTGGGCTTCGGCCTGAATGAAAACGCTGCGATCCGTGTGCGGATGAGAGAGCGGGAGGCGCCGCACGCCGAAATCGAGGCATTTCTCGATCCGGGCGGCGAGGTGCTCGGATGGCGGCCGCACAAGTCGCTGGGGCTTTCGCGCAGCTCGATCGTGCCCACGCTGCGGGAACTGCACACCAAGCTGCTGGCCGGCGATATCGGCAAGAATGTGCTTGGCGCAGTCGCCTTTCTGTGGCTGCTGAGCGGCGCGACAGGCTTCTATCTGAGCCTGCCGCGCAACTTTTCATGGGCGAGGTGGCGTTTTGCATGGACGTTGCGCAGGCTGGGTTCGGCCTATGAATTACACCGCGCCGGAGGCCTCTGGCTCTCGGGCGCGGCTTCCATTTTCGCGCTGACGGCTGTGCTGCTTGTCTTCGATGACAGTATTTTCGGCGCGCCGGACAAGCCGGTATCCGGTCCGGCCGAGGCAACTCTCGGTTTCGATGACGTCCTGGCCGCAGCGGCACGGCATCTGCCCGACAACGGCAAGGATTACACCCTGCGCGAGCTGCGTCGCGATCCGCAGCATCACAGCTACCGGCTCGATTTCCGGCATGTGCCTGCCGGCGGTCTCTGGCATCGGCCGGATGAGCGGCTTTATCTCGATGCAGCCGAGGGCGCGCTGCTCAGGCGCGAGGGCTGGGTAGATGCGCCGCCAGCCGAACGCCTGCGGCACCTTGCATTGCCCCTGCACTCGGGGGCCGTCCTTGGCCTTCCCGGCAGGATGGCCGCTTCCGCCGCAGCCCTTCTGCTGCTTGTACAACTTGTCGCCGGGTTTGCGCTGTGGCGCCGCCGGTCCGCTTTTAGCTGAAGGACCAAGCCCTCACCGCTCCCGTTCTCGCTCGCGAAGATGAAGATCGTGCCGCCCTCGGCAAGTGCGGAATCCGGGAAGCCCGGTAGTTCTACCGGATGACGTAGGTGTCGTAGGTGATGAGGTTTTTGTCGAAGGAAACTTCTCCGATGTTCACGAACTGGCAGCCGTTGACCCATTCATAGGCGGGGCTGGAGGTGCAGATCTGGGGAGCGGCGCGCACTTGCGCGCTGGCGGGAAATTTGCCCTTCAGGAGATTGTCGTAGCCTCCCTCGCCGAGATCGACGAAGCCGCTATAGGTGACATAGAGGAGCGCGCCGTCGAAGGTTTCCACCGTTGCACGGACATCGAGTTGTCCCTTGTTGTCCCTGCGAACGGTCAGCCAATCGCCGCCGACACCTTTCACCTTGCCGATCATCGTACCGTCCGGTGTCCACACATCTCCTCCGAGGACGTAGATATTCGCGCGAATGTTGTCGGGGACCGGGCCGATCAGTTCCGGCGGCGTCAGAGTCGCGTTGTAGGAGAAAACGTGTTCCAGCTTCAGATCGAACTGCGCCATTTCCTGCTCCGTGGTCTTATTCCGCAAGACCGGAGACTAGGCCCGGGACGACGCATGACAACCCACCCTAACGGGTGAGCGGCCGCTCCTGATTCGCGTTTGTCCGGCCCGAAGCGGAGGCTTGTCAGCCGTCCTTCCGTGCCTCGAACACCGCCCGTTGCGCGGCGAAGGCGCGCTTGAAGGCGGGGCGGGCTTCGGCGCGGGCGATGTAGGATTTGAGGGTGGGGTGCTTATCGAGCAGGGGGGAGCCCTTCAGCCTTTGCAGGACCGAGACCATCATGAGGTCGCCGGCACTGAAGGCGCCGTCGAGCCAGGCGGCATCGCCGAGGCGGGCGGAGAGCTGGCTCAGTCTTGTATGGATGCGGGCGTCGAGGAGGGGCAGGCGCTCTTCGTACCAGCTCTTGTCGCGCTCGGCGTAGCCGGTGGCTTCGCGCTCGACGATCGGCGGCTCGACCGTGTTGAGCGCGGCGAACATCCATGCGATGGCGCGCGCCCTTGCATGCGCGTCTTCCGGCAGCAGGCCCGCATGGTGCTCCGCGATATGGAGGATGATGCCGCCGGACTCGAAGAGGACGAGGCCGTCTTCCTCGTAGGTCGGGATCTGTCCGAACGGATGCAGCGCCAGATGCGCGGGCTCCTTCATGGCGGCGAAGGAGAGGAGGCGGACCTCGTAGGGCTGGCCCACTTCTTCCAGCGCCCAACGGATACGCGTGTCGCGCGCGAGACCCCGGCCGCGATCGGGCGAGGCTTCAAAGGCGGTGATGGTTGGCGTCATCGGATACCTCCGGCTCTATGCAAGCATGACGGCGGGCCGGGGCGCTAGCCTGCCGGCCGGACAGGGCGCGGAGCGGTAACATAGCGCCAGCCCGCCACCGCGACATAGAGGGCGCAGATGGCGGCCATGGCGACGATGAGGCCGTGGGGGTTCCACAGGTCCATGGCGGCGCCGGAGAGCGGCGGGGCGATGAGGGCGCCGGTCGAATACATCATCACGAAGGCGGCGTTGGCGGAAGCGAGGTTGGCGCCCCGGAAGCGCTCGCCCAGCAGCGTGAGGCCGACCGTGTAGAGTCCGGCGACGACGCCGCCGAAGATGAAAAGCGTGGGCGCGAACAGCCAGAGGGAGCCGGCGACGAAAGGGATGGCGAGGCTGCCGAGGAGGCCGACAGTTGCGCAGAAGAGGAGAACGAAGCGGCGGTTCACGCGGTCCGCCCAGAGGCCGATCGGGATCTGGCAGAAGATGTTGCCGGCGGCGAAGATCGACAGCACGAAGGCGGCGGTCTGTTCGGTCATGCCGATGCGGACGCTGTAGACCGGCAGCAGGTTGAAGATGTTGGTTTCGGTCGCGCCATAGACGAGGCCCGCCAGCGTGGCGGCGGGGGCGGCGACGAGGAAGGTCGTGAAGGCGTGGCTCGGTTTTTCGGTGATGCGCGGCGCGAGGCCGCGGCCGAAGAGGAGGAGCGGCAGGGCGGCGGCGGCGATGAGGATGCCGGTGGTGGCGAAGGGCACGAAGCCCTCGGTGCCGACGAGGAAGAGCATGACCGGCCCGGCGGCGAAACCGCAGGAGAGGACGGTGCCGTAGATGCCGATGAGGCGGCCGCGGTTTTTCTCCTCGGCCAGCGTGTTGATCCAGAATTCGCTGACGACGAAGAGGCCGGTGAAGGCGAGGCCGTTCAGGAAGCGGATCGGGAACCAGAGCCAGACATTCGGGAAGAGATAATAGGCGGGCATCGCGAGCGCGGAGAGGAGGATGCAGGCGAGCAGGAAGGAGATGGCCGAGGTGCGGCGGAGGAGCCCCGCGATGAAGGGCGTGAACAGGAAGGTGGCGAGCGCGGGCATGGCCGTGTTGAGGCCGATGATGGAGGCGGGGACGCCGTTGCGCTCCATCATCAGGGCGAGCAGCGGGATCGACACGCCGAGACCCATGCCGACGACCGAGATGCAGGCGATGACGGCGACGAGGCTGCGCTTGCGCTCGGCCTGGGTGAGGGGGGCGTCGGGGCCAAGCATGGTGAGGGTACCGTCTGGCATTGCTGTTCTTTTTCGCGGCTTCGGCGGGGGAGATATAGCACCGTTTCGCCGAACGCTTACCCCTCCCCGAAATTTGCGATGCAAATTTCGACCCTCCCGCAGGGGGAGGGTGGGAAGATTTTGTACGCAGAGGCGCGGAGACGCGGAGCAAGAACTCGTCATTGCGAGCGAAGCGAAGCAATCCAGGGCCGCAAGCACAGTGTCTGCCGCCCTGGATTGCTTCGTCGCGTTGCTCCTCGCAATGACGGGGAGTTTTCAGTTGGAGCGCTGCTGCGTCGCCTAGCCGCGCACGATGGGTTTGTCGTTGCGGTAGCAGTAGAGGGGGATGCGGGGGCGGGTTTGGTTGGTTTGACGGCGGGCGATTTCGTTCAGCACGAATTCGGTGACGTCGATGACGGGAAGTTTCAGGGCTTCCGTGAGCGTGTACCAGCCGAGGTCTTCGAGTTCGCCGCTGCCTTGCAACTCGCCGGTCGCGGCGGCGGCGTCGGCGGCGAAGAAGCGGGCGTGGAAGCGGATCGGGCTCGAGGCCGGCGTGATGGCGCGGGCGACGATTTCGAGAAGGTCGAGACGGGGCGCGAGGCCGCGCTCGAGGAAGGGCTGCCAGCCGGCGCCGGCATCGGTGCCGACATGGCCGGGGCCGGCGAGGATGAGGCCCGTCTCCTCGAAGGTTTCGCGAATGGCGGCCATGGCGAGGGCCTGCGCCGTTGCGCGGGCGGAAGCTGCGCGCTCCATCCGCTTTGCGGTTTCGCCGGTGAAGGGCGTGGCGGGTTTCGCGAGGAGGTCGCCCGCGTCGAGCTTGCCGCCCGGGAAGACGAAAGCGTCGGGGACGAACTTCATGCGCGAGTGGCGGCGGCCCATGAGGATGCGGGGCTCGCCTTCCTCCGCGGTGTCGATCAGGACGAGGCTGGCGGCGTCGCGCGGGCGGATGCCGCGCGCGACCGGAGGCTGAACGGTCACCGCGTCAATCCTTGATGGCGTCGCGGATGGCATTGCCATTGCGGAAATAGATGAAGGGGACGTGGCGGCGGCTTTGCGCGGCGGTGGCAAGCGCGAGGCGCTCGTCCAGCTCGTCGAGGACGACGCGGGTGATGTTGGGCAGGTCGAGGTCGCGCGCGTCGGCGATGGTGAGCCAGTGGAGGCCCTGCAATTCGCCGGAGCCCGCGACCTTCGCCGGATCGCCCTGGATCGTTTCCGCATCGGCGATGAAGAAGCGCGTGTCGAAGCGGCGCGTGCGATAGGGCGGCGTGATGGCGCGGGCGACGAAATCGAGTGTGCCGAGCGCGGGCGCGA
Organism: Parvibaculum sp.; assembly: GCF_030694575.1. Lineage (GTDB taxonomy): Bacteria > Pseudomonadota > Alphaproteobacteria > Parvibaculales > Parvibaculaceae > Parvibaculum. Next base: position 65,913 of record NZ_JAUYUS010000100.1, on the reverse strand, counting down.
AGCCTTGCGCGAAGTAGTCGTTCCAGTCGGCGTGCTTGCTCTTTTGCGGCAGGGCGGCGCGCTTACCGATGACGAGGCCGGTTTCCTCGAAGGTCTCGCGGATGGCGGCCATGGCGAGCGCGCGGGCGCGCAGCTCCGACGGCTTGCCGCTCATGCGGGCGAGGAGGCGGCGGGCGACGGGTGCGCGCAGATCCTCGGCGGGGCGGATGCGGCTGTCGGCGCGGTCGACGCGGCCGCCGGGGAAGACGAATTTGTTCGGCATGAATTTGTGATCGGCGTGGCGCTGGCCCATCAGCACCTGCGGGCGCGCGCCGTCGCGGCGGACGATGATGAGCGTGGAGGCGTCGCGCGGGCGCACGGCCTTGCCCTGCGTCGTCTCGCGATATTCCTGCTCGCGCGATTTCTTCGGGTCGAACGCCGCCCGTTGTTCCTCAGCCATTTCCTGTCCTGTTCTCTTGATTGCGTGTTGGAGACAGGATGCCCGCTGGCGGGAGGGGAAGTCCAGCGCGGAGGGGAAAGCGGGGCGGACGCGGCGTCAGAGGTCGTGCTTCACGCCGTCGAAGCCGTGCATGCGCAGCGCCCATTGCCAGCCGACGACGGCGCCCTTGACGCGCGGCAGGAGCCAGAGCGAGAGGGCGAGCGTGAGCGCGGGCCAGACCAGGGCGTGGATCCAGAGCGGCGGGAGATAGGCGAGCTCGACCCAGAGCATGAGCGGCACGACGATGTGGCCAACGATCATGATGGTGAAATAGGGCGGGGCGTCGTCCGCCTCGTGGTGCATCAGCTCTTCGCCGCAATGGCCGCAGGTATCCGACACCTTGAGGAAGCGGCGGAACATGTTGCCCTTGCCACAGGCGGGGCAGCGGCCCGTGAAGCCGCGCAGGATCGCGGGGAAGGCCGGGCGGGGCGCGGCTTCGACCGTCTCGTAGATGCGGGGCTCTGACATGTCCATCGAAATGCTCATGGCGGTCACTTGAGGGTCCGGGAATGCAGCGTCTGGCGATGCCCGACTAAAATGGTCGGAATCCGTGTCCGGCGAAATGTGGCAGGTTGCCGCGCGGCAGGGTTGCTTCGCGGGGCGTCAGCGGCGCTTGCGGGGGGAAGATTTGGGCTTCCTGTTCTTCTCGCCAGGCTTGTGGCCGGAGCGGGGGGCGCTGCCGACAGGGCGGCGGCCGGTGCGGGGACGGGGCCCGGTGGGCTTGCCTTCGCTGCCGCCTTCGAGGAGCGCGAAGCGCATGCCGCCGGTGATGGGGACGGCTTCCTCCAGGCGGACGAGGACGAGATCGCCAAGGCGGTAGGTTTTGCCGGTGCGCTCGCCGGTCAGCGCGTGGAGGATTTCGTCGTGGTGGTAGAAATCGCCGCCGAGCGTCGAGATCGGCACGAAACCGTCGGCGCCGGTATCGTCCAGTTTCACGAAGAGGCCAAAGCGCGTGACGCCGGCGACGCGGCCGCGGAACTCTGCGCCGATGCGGGCTTCGAGGAAGGCGGCGATGAAACGGTCCTTCGAGTCGCGCTCGGCGAGCATGGAGCGGCGCTCGGTGGTGGAGATGTGTTCGGCGATTTCGACGAGGGAGGCGGCTTCGTCGTCGTGCTGGCCGTCTTTTCCGAGGCCGAGGCCGGCGATCAGCGCGCGGTGGACCGTGAGGTCGGCGTAGCGGCGGATGGGCGAGGTGAAATGCGCGTAGCGGCGGAGGTTGAGGCCGAAATGGCCGATGTTCTCCGGCGAATAGATTGCCTGCGCCTGCGAGCGCAGCACGACGTCGGAGACGATCTGGTCATGCTCGGTGCCGTCGACGGCTTTCAGGATGCGGTTGAAGTTCGCCGGGCGGATGTTCTCGCCCTTGGCGAAGCTCAGGTTCAGCGTAGCGAGGAATTCGGCGAGCGCGACGAGCTTCTCGCGGGAGGGCGCGTCGTGGATGCGGTAGATGACGGCGCGGCGCTGGGCCTCCGAGGTTTCGGCGGCGCAGACATTCGCCTGGATCATGAACTCCTCGATGAGTTTCATGGATTCGAATTTCTCGCCGACGCGGATGCCGCCGACACCGCCTTTTTCGTCGATGTCGATCTTGTATTCGGGGAGGTCGAGGTCGAGGGGGCCGCGTGCCTCGCGGGCCTCGACGAGAATTTTGTAGGCGGCCCATAGCGGCTTCAGCACGGGTTCGAGCAGGGGGCCGGTGGCGTCGTCGGGATGGCCGTCGATCGCCTGCTGGACCTGCTTGTAGCTCAGGCTGGCGGCGGACTTCATCAGGCCACGGATGAAATCGTGGCCGCGCTTGTTGCCGTTGCGGTCGAAGGTCATGCGGACGGCGAGGCAGGCGCGGTCTTCCTTTTCGATCAGCGAGCAGAGGTCGTTGGAGATGCGCTCGGGCAGCATCGGCACGACGCTGTCCGGGAAATAGGTGGAGTTGCCGCGCTTCAGAGCTTCGCGGTCCATCGGCGAGTTGGGGCGAACGTAAGCCGCGACGTCGGCGATGGCGACGATGGCGACGATGCCGCCTTCGTTTTTCGGATCGTCGTCCGGCGCCGCCCAGACGGCGTCGTCATGGTCGCGCGCATCGACGGGATCGATGGTGATGAGGGGGATGTCGCGCAGGTCGGTGCGGCCCTTGAGGCCGTGATGCTTCGCGGCCTCGGCATCGGCGATGACGGCATCCGGGAAGGCATCCGGGATGCCGTGAGTGTGGATGGCAATGAGGCTGATGGAGCGCGGGTCGGCGATGTCGCCGAAGACTTCGCGGACGCGCGCGCGCGGGACGCCGTAACGCTTGCCGGGGATGGTTTCGGCGAGGACGAGGCTGCCGTCCTCGGCGTCGCCGATGTCCTCGACGGCGATCTCGAATTCGACGCGCATCTTCTTGTCGACGGGAATGAGGCGCGCGGTTTTGGCTTTCGGGGCGTGGCGGAAGAGGCCGAGGACGCGCTCCGCGCCCTTGCCGACGCGGCGGATGATCTGCGCCTCGTAAGGATAGGTTTCGTCGTCCGATTTGGCGACGCGGGCGAGGACGCGGTCGCCGACACCGGCGGGCGGTTCGTCGACTTCGTGCTTGCCGCGGCGGCGCGTGTCCGGCGCGATGACGATGAGCGGGGCGGGGTCTTCGCCGGGCCAGGAGACGGGACGCGCGATCAGTTCGCCGTCGGTGTCGGTGTGGGTGATCTCGATCACGGTGACGGGCGGCATCTCGCCGACGCGGCGGAGGCTTTTCGTTTCGTCCTTCGCGATCAGGCCTTCGTCCGACATGGCCTTCAGCATCTGCTTCAGGCCGATACGGTCGTCGCCCTTCACGCCGAAGGCGCGGCCGATCTCGCGCTTGCCGGTCTTGCCCGGATTGTCGGCGAGAAAGGCAAGCACTTCCTCACGCGAGGGAAGGCCTCGGGCTTTCTTTTTCGAGCCGGTGTCCTTTTGTGCGGGGCCGGTCTTTTTCGGGGGCTTGCGTGAGGGCAAAGGTCAATCCGCCAGTTCGGAGGCTTTGTCGGTCTTCCTTGCTTTCGCCGCCGGTTTTTTCGCCGGCGCCTTCTTCTTCGCCGGCGCTTTCTTTTTCGCTGGCGCTTTCTTCGCGGCCGGTTTCTTTTCGGCGGCGGGCTTTTTCGCCGCCTTCTTCGCAGCGGGTTTCTTCTTGCCGCTCTTCGCGTCTTTTTCGGCGACGAGAGCCAATGCTTCTTCCAGCGTTACGGCGGAAGGATCGGCGGATTTGGGCAGCGTCGCGTTGGTCGAGCCGTGCTTGATGTAGGGGCCGTATTTGCCTTCGCGGACCTGCACGGGCTTGCCGGTGTCGGGATGCTCGCCCAGTTCCTTCAGGATTTTGCCGGCGCGCTCCTCGGCGCGGACGATCTTTTCGGCGAGGACGGCGACGGCGCGGTTGAGGCCGATGTCGAAAAGCTCTTCCGGGTCTTTCAGATTGGCGTAGGTGCCGTCGTGGAGCACGAAGGGACCGAAGCGGCCGAGGCCGGCGGTGATCTTCTTGCCGGTTTCGGGATGGATGCCGACTTCGCGCGGGAGTGTGAGAAGGCGCAGCGCCGTTTCGAGATCGACATCGGCGGCGGACATTTTCGCGGGCAGGCCGCTGCGCTTCGGCTTTTCGTCCTCGCCGAGCGGCGCACGCTCGACATAGGGACCGAAGCGGCCGGTTTTCAGCGAGACTTCGGCGCCGGTCTCAGGGTCCGTGCCGAGGACGCGGTCGCCCGTCTGCTCCTCGCCTTCGGCGCCGACAGTGAGCTGGCGCGTGAATTTGCAGTCTGGATAGTTCGAGCAACCGACGAACGCGCCGAAGCGGCCGACCTTGAGCGAAAGAATGCCGTCGCCGCATGACGGGCAGGCGCGAGGACTGGAACCGTCTTCCTTTTCCGGGAAGACATGGGGGCCGAGCACTTCGTTGAGACGGTCGAGCACCTCGGTGATGCGCAGCTCCAGCGCCTCGGCGACGTTGACCGTGAATTCCTTCCAGAATTCGCGCAGCAGATCTTTCCAGTCGAGCTCGCCGGCCGACACCTTGTCGAGCTTCTCCTCGAGTTCCGCCGTGAAGTCGTATTCGACATAGCGGGTGAAGAAGCTTTCGAGGAAGGCGGTGACGAGGCGGCCCTTGTCCTGCGGCACGAGGCGGTTCTTGTCCATATGGACATAGTCGCGGTCGCGCAACGTCTGCAGCGTCGAGGCATAGGTCGAGGGACGGCCGATGCCGAGCTCTTCCATACGCTTGACGATGCTCGCCTCGGTGAAGCGGGGCGGCGGCTCGGTGAAATGCTGTTCGGGGCGGACCTTCTCGAGGCCGAGCTTGTCGCCGCGGGCGACCTTCGGCAGGCGGCCGCCATCCTCGCCCTCTTCCGGTTCGTCGCGGCCTTCCTGGTAGAGACGCAGGAAACCGTCGAAGACGATGACGGAGCCAGTGGCGCGCAGGCCGATGGGCGCGTCGTCCGCCTCGATCTCGATGGTCGTGCGCTCAAGCTGCACGCTTTCCATCTGGCTGGCGACGGTGCGGTTCCAGACGAGTTCGTAGAGGCGGCGCTGGTCGTCGTCGAGATATTTCGCGGCATGTTTCGGCAGGCGGGCGAGATCGGTCGGACGGATCGCTTCATGCGCTTCCTGCGCATTCTTCGCCTTGGTGGTGTAGACGCGGGGCGCGTCCGGCAGATAGGCCTCGCCGAATTCGTTGTTGATGACGGTGCGGGCCTGCGCGATCGCTTCCGGCGCGATCTGCACGCCGTCGGTTCGCATGTAGGTAATGAGACCCGTCGTTTCGCCGTCGATCTCCACGCCCTCATAGAGACGCTGGGCGACCTGCATGGTGCGGCTCGCCGAGAAACCGAGCTTGCGCGAGGCTTCCTGCTGGATGGTGGAGGTGGTGAAGGGCGGGTTCGGGTTGCGCCGCGTCGGCTTGCTCTCGACCGACTTCACGGAGAAGCGCGAGGTTTTGATGCGCGCTTCGATCTCGTCGGCGGACTTTTTGTCCGGGATGTCGAACTTGTCGAGCTTCCGGCCGTCGAGCATGACGAGGCGGGCGACGAAGGCGGCGTCGGCGCCCGTCTTCATGTCGGCTTCGACGGTCCAGTATTCGCGGGCGCGGAAGGCCTCGATTTCGAGTTCGCGGTCGCAGATGAGGCGGAGCGCGACGGATTGCACGCGCCCGGCCGAGCGCGAGCCCGGAAGCTTGCGCCAGAGGACGGGCGAAAGGGTGAAGCCGACGAGATAGTCGAGGGCGCGGCGCGCGAGATAGGCGTCGATCAGCTCCTTGTCGAGGCCGCGCGGATGCTCCATCGCCTCGGTAACGGATTTCTTGGTGATGGCGTTGAAGACGACGCGCTGGACTTCGACGTCCTTCAGCACCTTCTTCTTGTTCAGGACTTCCAGCACATGCCAGGAAATGGCCTCGCCCTCGCGATCCGGGTCGGTTGCGAGGATCAGACGGTTGGCACCCTTCACGGCGGTGGCGATTTCGTTGAGGCGCTTCTGGGATTTGGCGTCCACGTCCCAGGCCATCGCGAAGTCCTGGTCGGGGAGGACGGAGCCGTCCTTCGAGGGCAGGTCGCGGACATGGCCGTAGGAGGCCAGGACCTTGAAGTCCTTGCCGAGATATTTGTTGATGGTTTTCGCCTTGGCAGGCGACTCGACAATTACGACGTCCATCGGAACCGCTGAACTCTCTTATAATGTGGCCTGCACGCGACTGAACCGGGGCGCGGAAACGGTCCGGCCCGAGAGAGACCGGACGCGCTTGTCACCGAAAAATCGGGAAAAGCCAAGAGGCGCCGCCGCATCCGGCCGTCCTGAGCCGCCGGCTGAACATGGTGAAAAGGGCGGGGCCTGTCAAATCCGGCGGAAATATCGCGGAAATGAAGGGGTTTTCGAGCTGGAGGCCGGTTTTCCGTCCGGGATGAACCAAGTCGGCTATTCGGCACAAACCGGTTGCCATAATATATTATAGACTTAAGGTCTAGTTCCTTGGGCGTGCGTAGATCGACCCGGGAGAGGCAGCATCGCTCGCCTGCCGGCGGGCACGAAGCACAGGATCGTCAAAATGCGGAAGACGTTGCTGAGAGCCGAAACCGTGCCGCAAGTCGGCGACATGCCTGCGGAGCCCCTGAGGCTGAGAAATTACCAGAAGCCGGCCGATCCGATGGCCGATGCAGACGACGAGGCGGTGGCCGCCTATCTGCTCGACCTGATGATCGCGGCGCGCCGGGTGGCGGCAACAAGGGGATTCAGCTTTCTCGCCTACCTGACAGGCGTGGCAGCGGAGGAATCCCGGCTGCTGACGCTTGGCCGCTCCGGCGCGGGGCAAAAGGGCACCGCCGACAAGCGCTGAGGGTCACGCCTCCGGAAGGAGGCTGACCCGGTCGCCGGGATCGCGGTGGAGACGGCCGGCAAGCTCCAGTTCCAGAAGGACCGACCGCACCAGCGGTACGGAAGCGCCCGACTGACGCACGATGTCATCCAGCGGCGTTGGCGTCGGCCCGAGCGCGGAGAGGATGCGCGCGCGGGCATCTTCGTCGTCGGGGATGCCGGGCGCGGCGCGCGGTGCCCAGGAGGGAGGTTCCGGCTCCCCGAAGCGGCGGCCCGGAGGTTCGGCGAGAGCGGCAATTACATCGGCGGCATTTTCGACGAGCGGCGCACCTTCCTTGATGAGGCGGTTCGCGCCCTGCGCGCGCGGGTCGAGCGGGGAGCCCGGCACGGCGAAGACATCGCGGCCCTGCTCCAGCGCGAAACGCGCGGTGATGAGCGAGCCGGAACGCAGCGCGGCTTCCACAACGACGACGGCGAGAGAGAGACCGGAGATCAGGCGATTGCGGCGCGGGAAATGACGTGCCTGCGGGCTGGTGCCGGGCGGCATTTCGGTGACGAGCGCGCCTTGCGATGCGATCGTGGTTTGCAGGTCCCGATTTTCTTCCGGGTAGACGATGTCGAGGCCGCCGGCGAGGACGGCGACGGTGCCGGTGGCGAGCGAGGCGCGATGCGCTGCGGTGTCGATGCCGCGCGCGAGGCCGGAGACGATGGCGAAGCCTTCGGCGGCCAGGGCTTCGGCCATGGTGGCGGCGATGCGGCGGCCGGCGGCGGAAGCGTTGCGCGAGCCGACGATGGCGATGGATTTGCGCGCAAGGAGCGCGACGTCGCCCGCGACCGAGATGACCGGCGGGGGCGGATCGACGGCGGCAAGCCTGAAAGGAAACTCCTCGTCGCCGAGGACGAGAAGCCTGCCGCCGGATTTTTCCGTCTTCGCGAATTCGGCTTCGGCGTCGGCGGCGGTTGCGATTTCTATCCGCCGCTTCGCGCCGCCGCGCGACGCGAGTTCGGGCAGCGCGTCGAGCGCGGCGACGGCATTGCCGAAATGGCCGAGAAGATCGCGGAACGTGACGGGGCCGACATTCTCGCTGCGGGCGAGGCGGAGACGGGCAAGCCGCTCGGCGGGCGAGAGCGGCGATGCCATTCGCGGTCAGGCCCCGGTTTTCTTTTGCCCGATGCGCGACTCGGTGCCGGAGAGGAGCCGCGAGATATTATCGCGATGCGCGATGTAGATGAGAATGACGAGGAGAACGCCGAGGCCGACGAGATGCCACTGGTCGAGCCAGGCGAGATAGACGGGCGTGAGCAGCGCGGCGACAAGCGCGGAGAGCGAGGAGTAGCGCGAGACGGTGGCGACGATCGCCCAGGTGGCGCAGAAGAGAAGACCGACCGGCCAGTGCAGCGCGAGCAGGATGCCGATGAAGGTGGAGACGCCCTTGCCGCCCTTGAAGCCGAGCCAGACGGGAAAGAGGTGACCGAGGAAGGCACCGAGCGCGGCGATGCTCACCATCCATGTGGGATCGACGCCGGTGCGGGCGGCGAGGAGGCCGGCAACGAGAACCGCGACCGCGCCCTTGCCCGCGTCGCCGATCAGCGTGCCGATCGCGACCCAGCGGTTGCCGGTGCGCAGCGCGTTGGTCGCGCCGATGTTGCCCGAGCCGATGTCGCGGATGTCGCCGAGGCCGGCGGCCTTTGTGAGCAGAAGGCCGAAGGGAATGGAGCCCAGCAAGTAGCCGAGCGCGAGCGCGACGAGCAGCAGCGGCGCGGCGGCCATGAAATCGATTTCAGCGGGCATTGTGTTGGTATCCTCCCCCGTACCCCTTCAAACAATCCCTCAGATTGTTCGACAGATTATCGGTCTGCGTCTTCCCCGTGAACATAGACCATGCGGCCGCCTACCATGGTGCGCAAGGCGCGGCCCTGGAAGAGGCGGTCCTCGAAGGGTGTGTTCTTCGAGATCGATTTGAGCCTAGCGGGATCGAGGCGCCAAGGCACGTCCGTATCGATGAGGACGAGATCGGCGGGGAGGCCGGTGGCGAGGCGGCCGCGACCGAGGCCGAGCAGGTCGGAGGGAATGCAGGTGAGGGCGGCGAGGAAGCGGCCGAGCGGCAGGTCGCCGTTGTGGACGAGGGCGAGGCCGGCCGGCAGCAGCGTTTCGAGGCCGATGGCGCCGAAATTCGCCTCGGCGAAGGGGCGGCGCTTCACTTCCGGGTCCTGCGGATCGTGGCCGGAGACGACGACGTCGATGGTGCCGTCGGCGAGACCCGCGACGAGCGCCTTGCGGTCCTGCTCGGAGCGGAGCGGCGGCGAGAGCTTGAAGAAGGTGCGGTAGCTCTGGACGTCGTTTTCGTTGAGCTGGAGATGGGCCGCGGAGACGCCGCAGGTGACGGGGAGGCCGCGCGTCTTGGCGCGGCGGATGATGTCCACCGATGCCTCGCAGGAGACCTGCGAGACGTGATAGCGGCCTCCGGTCGTTTCGAGCAGGCGAAGGTCGCGTTCGATGATGATTGTTTCGGAGACAGCGGGGATGCCGGCGAGGCCGAGGCGGCCGGCGAGCTCGCTCTCGTTCATGACGCCGGTGGCGAGCGTCGGCTCTTCGGCGTGCTGGACGACGAGGGCGCCGAAATGAGCGGCGTAGCTCAGGGCGCGGCGCATGACCTGTGCGTTGGCGACGGATTTCACGCCGTCGGTGAAGCCGACCGCGCCGGCGTCGCGCAGGAGGCCGATCTCGGTCATCTGTTCGCCGTGGAGGCCCTTGGTGAGCGCGGCCATGGTGTGGACGTTGACGACGCCCGTCGCGCGGGCGCGGCGCTCGATGAAATCGACCAGTGCGACGTCGTCGATGACGGGATCGGTGTTCGGCATCACGATCATGGTGGTGACGCCGCCTGCCGCTGCCGCCTGGCTGGAGAGCGCGAGCGTTTCGCGGTGCTCGGCGCCGGGCTCGCCGGTGAAGACGCGGCAGTCGATGAGGCCGGGCGCGAGGACGCGGTTGTTGCAGTCGACGACTTCGGCGCCTTCCGGCAGGCCGTCATTGAAGAGTTGCGGGCCGAGATCGGCGATGCGGCCGTCCTCGACGAGAAGGCCGCCCTTGGCGTCGTAGCCGCTGGCGGGGTCGAGGAGGCGGGCGTTGACGAAGGCGGTGCGGCTCATGAGCGGCCTCCGGCGAGAGGCAACTCATTCGGCAGGTTGCGCGAGAGGGCGTCGAGCACGGCCATGCGGACGGCGACGCCCATTTCCACCTGTTCACGGATGAGGCTGCGGTCGATGTCGTCGGCGACGGCGCTGTCGATCTCGACGCCGCGGTTCATCGGGCCCGGGTGCATGACGAGCGCATCCGGCTTCGCGACGGCGAGCTTGGCGTAGTCGAGGCCGTAGAAGTGGAAATATTCGCGCTGGCTGGGCACGTAGGAGCCGGCCATGCGCTCGAGCTGGAGGCGGAGCATCATCACGATGTCGACGCCTTCGAGGCCCTTCATCATGTCGTGGAAGACTTCGACGCCGAGGCGCTCCACGCCGGCGGGGAGGAGCGTCGGCGGCGCGACGACGCGGACGCGGGCGCCCATCGCGTTCAGCAGCAGGATGTTGGAGCGGGCGACGCGGCTGTGGAGGATGTCGCCGCAGATGGCGACGGTGAGCCCCTGAAGGCGGCCCTTGCGGCGGCGGATGGTGAGTGCGTCGAGCAATGCCTGGGTCGGATGCTCATGCGCGCCGTCGCCCGCATTGATGACCGAGCAGGAGACTTTCTGCGAGAGAAGCTCAACCGCGCCGGAATTCTGGTGACGAATGATGATGAGGTCGGGGTGCATCGCGTTCAGCGTCACCGCCGTGTCGATCAGCGTCTCGCCCTTCTTTACGGAGGAGGAGGAGACCGACATGTTCATGACGTCGGCGCCGAGGCGCTTGCCCGCCAGCTCGAAGGAGCTTTGCGTGCGGGTGGAGGCCTCGAAGAAGAGATTGATCTGGGTGCGGCCGCGAAGGACGGAGCCCTTCTTGTCGACCTGGCGGTTCTGCTCGACATAGGTATCGGCGAGATCGAGAAGGCTTGTGATGTCGTCGGGGGAAAGGCCCTCTATTCCCAGCAGATGCCGGTGCGGGAAGAGGGGCGGGAGCTGTTTTTCAGCGCTGGTCATTAAAGCCGCATTGTATAGGGCCGATTCCGGAGTGCGGCAAGGTGGAATTGGCCGGGCCGGAGGGCGGGTGATAGGCTTCGGTTAACGACCTTTCGCAAGAAGAGGAGCGCCCGATGGACAAGCATGTGGAAACGCCTGCGGATTTCGCGACCCATGAGGTGTTCAACCAGCCGCCGCCGCTGGAGGATGTGAACCTCTTTACCGCCGACAAGGCGCTGCGCGAGACCGTGAAGCGCGAGGGGGCGGGCGATGCGGAGGCGTCGCTGACGGCATTCGGGAAGATTGTGGGGAGCGCAGAGACGATCGATCTCGGGCGGCAGGCGAATGCCTATCTGCCGGTGCTGAAGAGCTTCGACCGGTTCGGGCACCGGGCGGACCGGGTGGAGTTTCATCCGTCCTATCACAAGCTGATGGCGATTTCGGTCGCTCAGGGGCTGCATGGCTCCCCTTGGGACCACCTCAAGGACGGGCTCGCCGCGAAGCCGAAGCCGGGCGCCGTCGTGGCGCGGCTTGCCGGCACCTACATGATGACGCAGGTGGAGGCGGGGCATGGCTGCCCGATCACCATGACGAATGCCGCCGTGCCGGCGCTGCTGTTCCAGCCATCGCTGGCGAAGGAATGGATTCCGCGGATTCTCTCTCGCGAGTATGACGAGCGGTTTATACCGGCGGCGGAAAAGCGCGGCGTGACGCTCGGCATGGGGATGACGGAGAAGCAGGGCGGGACGGATGTGCGCGCCAATACGACAGAGGCTGTGCCGGTCAATGGCGGCGGGCCGGGGGCGGAGTATCGCATCACTGGGCATAAATGGTTTTTCTCGGCGCCGATGTGCGACGCGTTTCTGGTGCTGGCGCAGGCGCCCTCCTTGAATGGAAAAGGTGGGGGCATTTCCTGTTTCCTGATGCCGCGCTTCACGCCGGACGGCGAGCCGAACGCGATCCGCATCCAGCGGCTGAAGGACAAGGTGGGGAACAAGTCGAATGCCTCTTCCGAGGTCGAGTTCCAGGCGGCGAGCGGCTGGCTGATCGGCGAGGAGGGGCGGGGCGTGCGCAACATCATCGAGATGGCGACCTATACGCGGCTCGACTGCGCGGTGGCGACGGCGGGGATGATGCGGCAGGCGGTATCGCAGGCCGTGCATCATTGTTCGTATCGCACCGTGTTCCAGAAGAAATTGATCGACCAGCCGCTGATGGCGAATGTGCTGGCCGATCTTGCGCTGGAGACCGAAGCGGCGACGGCGCTTTCCTTCCGCGTGGCACGCGCGTTCGACCGGGCGCATGAGGACGAGGCAGAGGCGGCGTTCCGGCGGATCATGACGCCGGTGGCGAAATACTGGGTCTGCAAGCGCGCGCCGAACCTCGCCTATGAGGCGATGGAGTGTCTCGGCGGCAATGGCTATGTCGAGGAGGGCATTGCGGGGCGCATCTATCGCGAGATGCCGGTGAACGCGATCTGGGAGGGGTCGGGGAACGTCATGTGCCTCGACGTGCTGCGCGCGCTGATGCGCGAGCCGCAGGCGCTCGATGTCGTGTTCGCGGAACTCGACAAGGCGAAGGGCGCGAATGCGGCTTATGACGGCGCACTCGACGCGCTGAAGGAGGCGTTCGCGGATTTCGGCTCGCTGGAGGGGCGCTCAAGGCAGGTGGTGGAGCAGATGGCGAAAGTGGCGGCGGGTTCGGTGCTGCTGCAGCACGCGCCGTCGTTCGTGTCGGATGCCTATTGCCAGACGAGGCTCGGGCGCGACTGGGGGGATTTGTACGGGACGCTGCCGGCGGGGGCGGATATTGCCGCGATCGTGGAGCGGGCGCGGGTGGCCTAGCTACCCCAGCAACCACAACATCAGCGGCATCGTGACGACGGCGAGGATAGTGCCGCCGGTGATGAGGCTCGCCATCAGGTGCATGTCGCCGCCGAGCTGGCGGGCGAGCATGTAGGAGGATGTGGCGCCGGGGACGGCGGCGCAGATGAGGACGACGAGGCGGGGCAAGCCTTCGACGCCGAAGACGAGGCAGAAGCCCATCATGATGAAAGGCATCGCGATGAGCTTCAGGAAGCTCGTGTAGAGCACGATCCATTTCTTTTCGAGCACGTTCACGATCTGAAGGCCGGCGCCGACGGCGAGGAGGCCGAGGGTGAGCGAGGCGTCGCCGACGATCTTGAAGGTGGTGGCGAGCGGACCGGGGAGGCCGATGCCGGTGAGGTTGAGCGCGATGCCCGCCGCGCAGGCGAGGATCAGCGGATTTCGCGAGAGGAGCTTCGCGACCGTGGCGGGGCCGGCGGGCGTCGCGCCCGCATAGCGCGTCAGCACGGTGACGGAGACGATGTTGGCGATGGGCACCATCACCGCGACCGCGACGGCGGCGAGCGTGAGGCCCGGCTTTCCCCATAGCGAGGCGATGGCGGCAAGCGCCACAAAGCTGTTCCAGCGCGCGGCGCCCTGGAAGACGCTCGAGAATTCCGGGCCGGTCATGGGGAGGAAGCGCTTCGAGAGCATCAGCACGACAACCATCGCCATCATGCCGGCGGCGAGCGCGGCAGCCATCGCGCCGACTTCGCCAAGCGCGATGTCGGCGACGGCGAGCGTGTAGCAGAGCAGCGCCGGAAAGAGGACGTAGTAGTTGATCTGGTCGAGCGGCGCCCAGAGCGCCTCGCCCGGGAAATCCTTGCGGCGGATGACGAAGCCGAGCGCGATGACGAGGAAGACGGGGACGAGGGCGTTCAGGATGGGGAGCATGGGCAGGTCCAGTCTTTATCTCCCGCCTTATTTTTGTCGGATTGCGGCGGTGTTTTTCTGTCGTACCAGATGATGGGGGGGCAGGCTATGGGATGGTGGGCGGAGCAAATCGATCGGAATATCGACGGATCGTCGGAACTGCCGAAGGTCGTGCAACGGCTCAATATCGGCCGCATCGCGGAATGGTCGCCCGGGTATGTGCGGAAGGAATGGGAACTCGATCCCGACATGCTCAATCCGGCCAATGTGTTGTTCGGCGGCTATGTCGGTGTGCTGGCGGACCAGGTGTTCACTTTCACGGCAATGACGGTGCTGGAAGATCATGAGAGTCTCCGAACCAGCGACATGCAAATTCGGTTCTTCCGGCCGATTGCGGCGGGGCCCGTGAAAATCGAGGGCAGGGTCGTCAACCGCGCGAAGAAAAGCGTGCATGTCGACGTGACGTTCACGACGCCGGATGGAAAGCTCGCTGCGAAGGCGAGTGGCGACATGACCGTTCTCAGCAACGAGCCGCTGCTGAAGGCGGCTCGGGAGAAAGGCTAGAGACCGGCCGGGACGAGATTGTAGAAGAATTGCAGCTCTGCCCTTGCCGCCCCTGGATTGCTTCGCCGCGCTGTCGCGCTTCTCGCAATGATGATGCTGGCTCAGAGCTTCCGCAGGCGGTCGAGGGCGCCTTGGAGGATGTAGGCGGCGGCCATCTTGTCCACGAGTTCGGCACGGCGCGCGCGGCTGGCGTCGGCGTCGAGCAGAGTGCGGGTGACGGCCATGGTGGAGAGGCGCTCGTCCCAGAAGGCGATGGGCAGATCGGTCAGTTTTTCGAGATTGCGGACGAAGGCGCGGGTGGACTGGCAGCGCGGCCCCTCGGTGCCGTCCATGTTGAGCGGCAGGCCGAAGACGAGGGCCCCGGCGTCGTGCTGCTTCGCGAGCGCGATGAGGCGTTCTGCGTCGGCGGTGAACTTCGTCCGGCGGATGGTTTCGAGCGGGCTGGCGATCGAAAGGGAGACGTCCGAGAGGGCAAGGCCGATGGTTTTCGAGCCGAGATCGACGCCGATCAGGCGCTGGTTGCGCTTCAGGCCGGGTTTCAGCTCTTCCAGAGGCTTCAGATTGGGGCTCAAGTGCTGACGCCCCAACGGCGGGCGTGATTGATTGATGTAGGCGTCAAGGTGATCACGGCATCATTGAGCGAAATTCGCGGTATTGCTCGGAAGTAAGCCAAGTTGCGGTTTCCCGGCGAGTTCGACGAATGTGATCGACAACCGAATTGGAGATTAAGCGTTCCAGCGGGCATCTGGCGATCACGATTCGAACCTCTACCCGACTTTCGGATTGCTTGTACCAGTCTTGATGCTCCTTCGGTGCTAGATGCCAATTGGGGTCGCTTTTGGTGTGGACCGCCGAAATCGTCTTGCCATAGCCGACGAGCCCTAGCGAGCCGGTTCCAAGAATGATCGCAGGAATGCCTGCCGATATTTCCTGTGGCCGTCGGCGGCCCGTACGAAACCATTGCTCTGGATGGTCTCTTAGGTCTGATCGCCAATCCTTCCAATGGTTTGAGTTTAGACGAAACAAAAGTGCAAAGTGATCCACGGAGCCCTCCCATTGCACGGCCAAGCTTTGCTCCCGAGCGATGGTGCGCAATTTCGTCATATCCCACAAGCTACTGACGAACTTCGCACAATGACTTCAGATTGGGGCTCAAGTGGTTGCGATCCTTGAATAATATCCGACGCGCGGACCATAGGCGGGGCGCGCGCGGGAGGCAATCGGCGGGTACATATATATAGAGGTGCGCCGTTGCGGCGCGGGGCCTCGGCTTGTTATGTTCCCCCGCGATTCAACGAGCAAGGGGCGCCCGCAGGCTTCCGGCCTTCGCCGGCCCCTTTCCGACCACCAACAAAGGCGGACCCATGTCGGTCGATCAGAAAACGGTCCGGCACATCGCCCGGCTTGCGCGGATAGCCGTGCGGGACGATGAGCTGGAAGCGCTTGCGAAGGAACTCAACGGCATTCTCGACTGGGTGGAGCAACTCGGCGAGGTGGACACGTCGGGCGTGGAGCCGATGACGAGCGCCGTCGCCGTCGCCATGAAGATGCGGGACGACGTGGTGGCCGTGCAGAACCTGCAGGCGGAAGTGACGCGCAACGCGCCGAACTCCGAGGACGGGTTCTATGTGGTGCCGAAGGTGGTGGAGTAAGCGATGAGCGACCTGACAAAACTGACGCTCGCCGGCGCGCGCGACGCGCTGAAGAAGAAAGAGATCACCTCCACGGAGCTGACCGGCGCCTATCTCAAGGAGATGGAGGCCGCCGCGCCGCTCAACGCCTATGTGACGGTGACGGCCGACAAGGCGATGGAGATGGCGAAGGCGTCCGACGCGAAGCTCGCGAAGGGCGAGGGCGGACCGCTGGAAGGGCTGCCGCTCGGCATCAAGGATCTCTATTGCACGAAGGACGTGCTGACGACGGCGTGCAGCCATATCCTCGACGGGTTCAAGCCGGCTTACGAGTCGACCGTTACCGCCAATCTGTGGCGCGACGGGGCGGTGATGCTCGGCAAGCTCAATAATGACGAGTTCGCCATGGGTTCGTCGAACGAGACGAGCCATTACGGCTCCGTGGTCAATCCGTGGCGGCGCAAGGGATCGGATGCGAAGCTTGTGCCCGGCGGTTCGTCGGGCGGTTCGTCGGCGGCGGTGGCGGCGGGGCTCTGCCTCGCGGCGACGGCGACGGATACGGGCGGCTCCATCCGCCAGCCGGCGGCGTTCACGGGCACGGTGGGCCTCAAGCCGACATACGGGCGCTGCTCGCGCTGGGGGATCGTCGCGTTCGCCTCGTCGCTCGACCAGGCGGGGCCGATCGGCCGCGACGTGCGCGACACGGCGATCATGCTGGGTTCCATGGCGGGACATGACGAGAAGGACACGACGAGCGTCGACCGCGCGGTGCCGGACTACGAGGCGGTACTCGGGCAGAGCATCAAGGGCCTCAGCGTCGGCATTCCGAAGGAATACCGGGTCGACGGCATGCCGGGCGAGATCGACGAACTCTGGACGCGCGGCATCGAGTGGCTGAAGGCGGCCGGTGCGACGGTCAAGGAAGTGAGCCTGCCGCATACCAAATATGCGCTGCCGACCTATTACATCGTGGCGCCCGCCGAATGCTCCTCCAACCTCGCGCGCTATGACGGCGTGCGGTACGGGCTGCGGGTGGACGGGCACGACATCACGGACATGTACGAGAAGACGCGGGCGGCGGGCTTCGGCGCGGAAGTGCGGCGGCGCGTGCTGATGGGCACCTATGTGCTGTCGGCGGGCTATTACGACGCCTATTACCTGAAGGCGCAGAAGGTGAGGTCGCTGATCGCGCGGGATTTCGCGGAAGCGTTCTCCGAGGTCGACGTGCTGCTGACGCCGACGGCGCCCTCCGCGGCGTTCGCCATCGGCGAAAAAACCGACGATCCGCTGTCGATGTACCTGAACGACGTGTTCACGGTGCCGGTGAACCTGGCCGGATTGCCGGGCATTTCGGTTCCCGCCGGGCTTTCGAGCGACGGACTGCCGCTCGGACTGCAACTGATCGGGCGGACATTCGACGAAGAGACGCTGCTCAAGGCGGCCTATGCGATCGAGCAGGCGGCGGATTTCAAGGCGGCACCCGAAGCGTGGTGGAAAGCATGACAACGATGGTGAGCGATTTCGAGCGCACGATGCGCAAGCGCGAGGCGCGGCCGGAAGACCTGATCAAAGGGCAGACGGGCGACTGGGAGATCATTCTCGGGCTCGAAGTTCACGCCCAGGTGACGTCGAACGCCAAGCTTTTCTCGGCTTCTTCCACCAAGTTCGGCGCGGAGCAGAACACGCAGGTGAGCTTCGTCGACGCGGCGATGCCGGGCATGCTGCCGGTCATCAACCGCTATTGCGTGGAGCAGGCGGTGCGGACCGGGCTCGGCCTCAAGGCGCAGATCAACCTGCGCTCGGTGTTCGACCGGAAGAACTACTTCTATCCGGACCTGCCGCAGGGCTACCAGATCTCCCAGTACAAACACCCGATCGTGGGCGAGGGCGAAGTCGTGCTCGACATGAAGGACGGGCGGACGGTGACGGTCGGTATCGAACGGCTGCACCTGGAACAGGATGCGGGCAAGAGCCTGCACGACCAGCATCCGGCGATGAGCTTCGTCGATCTCAATCGTTCGGGCGTTGCGCTGATGGAAATCGTTTCAAAGCCGGACATGCGTTCCGCAGACGAAGCAAGGGCTTACGTGACGAAGCTCAGAACGATCCTGCGCTATCTCGGCACGTGCGACGGCAACATGGAAGAAGGAAGCCTGCGCGCGGACGTTAACGTTTCGGTGCGGAAGCCCGGCACTCCGCTCGGCACACGCTGCGAAATCAAGAATGTGAACTCGATCCGCTTCATCGGGCAGGCGATCGAATACGAGGCGCGCCGGCAGATCGAAATCCTGGAAGAAGGCGGCAGCATCTCGCAGGAAACGCGGCTTTTCGATCCGAAGACGGGCGAGACGCGCTCGATGCGCTCCAAGGAAGAGGCGCATGACTATCGCTACTTCCCCGATCCCGATCTTCTGCCGCTGGAACTGCTGCAGGACGATGTCGACGCGATCAAGGCGTCGCTGCCGGAACTTCCGGACGAGAAAAAGGCCCGGCTGATATCCGAGTATGGCCTATCGCCATATGACGCGACCGTGCTGGTCGGCGAAGCGGCGCGTGCCGACTTCTTCGAAGCGGTCGCGAAAGGGCGCGATGCGAAGCTCGCGGCGAACTGGGTGACGGGCGATTTCTTCGGCGCGCTGAACCGCGAAGGGCACTCCATCGAGGAGACTCCGGTGACCGCAAAACAGCTCGGAGAGCTCATCGATCTCATCTCGGACGGGACGATCTCGGGGCGAATCGCGAAGCAGGTTTTTGATTCGATGTACAAAACGGGTCGAGACCCGGCCAAAATCGTCAAGGATGAAGGCCTGCAGCAAGTCACGGATTTTGGGGAAATCGAGGCCGCGATCGACGCCGTCATCGCCGCAAACCCCGATAAAGTCGAGCAAACAAAAGTCAAGCCTCAACTTGCCGCATGGTTTGTCGGTCAAATCATGAAATCCACGTCTGGCAAGGCTAATCCGCGCGTCGTGAACGAAATTCTGGCGCGAAAACTCGGGCTATCGTCCGACGGCTGACGAAAATTTCGGCCCCCAAGTGAACCGTTTGTAAACCACTTTACCTGAAGAGTGGGAACGGGCGCGCTTGCACAAAACCTTTGCATTGTGTTGCCGAGCGCAAATTCGGCGCTCATATTATTCGCGAGCGCCTGAGGGGTACGAGGGCGCCAGCAATGTGTGCGTTGCGAGTAAATGGATTGTCGCCAAACAAAACGGCACATCAGGAGCTAGAGAAACATGGCTACCACCACGAAGACGAAAGCTAAGCCGAAGGCCGCCGCCGCCAAAAAGCCGGCCGCCAAGAAGCCCGCAGCCAAGAAGAAGCCGGCTGCGAAGAAGACCGTGAAGAAGCTCGCCGCCAAGACGACGGCCGCGAAGAAGGCCCCGGCCAAGAAGAAGCCGGCAGCGAAGAAGAAGCCCGCTGCCAAGAAGACCGTGAAGAAGGCCGTGGCGAAGAAGACCGTCGCCAAGAAGGCGCCTGCGAAGCGGAAGCCCGCAGCCAAGAAGAAGCCGGCTGCGAAGAAGCCCGCAGCCAAGAAGACGGCCGCCAAGAAAGCGCCGGCGAAGCGCAAGCCCGCCGCGAAGAAGACGACCGCCAAGAAGCCGGCTGCTCGCAAGACCGCCGCGAAGAAGGCACCGGCGAAGCGCAAGCCCGCCGCCAAGAAGCCTGCTGCGAAGCGCAAGCCCGCAGCTCGCAAGAAGGCGGCCTAAAGCGCCGCAATGAGCGATAGACGCCGGCCGAAGCCTGCGAAGGCAGCGGCGAAACATTCCTCAGCGAGGCGGAGTCCCGCGACAAAGCGGGGCGACGCCAAGCTGATCGATCTCTACTACTGGCCGACACCTAACGGCTGGAAGGTTTCGATCATGCTTGAGGAATGCAAGCTGCCTTACGAGGTCAAGCCGGTGAATATCGGTGTTGGCGATCAGTTCAAGCGATCCTTTCTGAAGATCGCGCCGAACAATCGGATGCCGGCCATCGTGGACCCCGGCGGTCCAGGGGGGAAACCGATCTCGATCTTCGAGTCGGGGGCAATCCTTCAATATCTCGGGCGCAAGACAGGGAAATTCTATCCCGACAGCGAGCGCTCGAGAGTTGAGGTCGACCAATGGCTGTTCTGGCAGATGGCTGGGCTTGGTCCCATGGCGGGCCAAGCCCATCATTTTCGTCAGTACGCTCAGGAAAAGATCCCCTATGCGATCAAACGGTATACCGACGAGGTCAACCGGCTCTACGGCGTGATGAACAAGCGCCTGAAGGACCGCGACTACCTCGCCGGCCGCTACTCGATCGCGGATATGGCCTGCTGGGGCTGGATCGTACCCTACAAGAACCAGGGCCAGCAGATCGACGATTTCCCATTCCTGAAAGACTGGTTCGAGCGGGTCAGTGCCCGCCCGGCCGTCAGACGGGGATTTGCCCTCGGTCGCGATTGGCGCCGGGGCACCATCGGTGACGAATCCAAGGAAGCCGAGAAGGCTCGCAAGATCCTTTTCGGACAACGCGCACAATAAGAGGGTGCGGGGCTTAACGGCCCCTCCTCATATGATAAGCTTGCAGCGCTTCCGGGAAACCGGGGGCGCTGTTTGCCTTTCACGCGGTGCGTTCAGGCTTTGCGAGGTTGCCCGATGCGAAAACGACCGACGATTGCGGCGATTGCCGGACTGGCGCTGGCCGGTGCGGCGTTGACGGGTGCCGCCTCGGCGGAAACCGTGACGGCGACGGGTACGCTGCAGATGAAAGACGCCTATGGCACCGAGCAGGCGTGGGGACGCAGCTTGGTACTGCCGCGCGCGGGCAAGGTGGTGCGGGTGATGGATGCGACTTACGGCTTCTCCATCCTGAATGCCGAGGGTGAGTCGGTTGGCGATTTCCTGTTGCCGCAGCAGGCGCTGGGACTCGAACTTGCGGCGGGCGAATACAGCCTGCGGCCATATGTCTGCGCGAAACACCGGCATCATCACGTCGAATTGACGGTCGAGTACTGACGTTTCGCTGTCCGTGCCGGATTTTTTATCTCGCCGACGCGCGGTGCCCTCCCCATATCCCGGCGACCAGATATCCGGCGGGGGGCGGCACGATCCGTGCGCTTCTCGCATATGCGAAAGGCGAGAACGATGATCGATCTCTACACATGGACGACGCCGAACGGCCGCAAGGTCTCCATCATGCTCGAGGAGACAGGGCTTCCCTATGAAGTGCATGCCGTCAACATCGGCAAGAACGAGCAGTTCGAACCGGCCTTCCTGAAGATCAGCCCCAACAATCGCATCCCCGCCATCGTCGATCGCGACGCCGACAGCGGTCCGCTTTCCGTGTTCGAGTCCGGCGCCATCCTCCTCTATCTCGCGGAGAAGACCGGCAAGTTCCTCGCCGCCAAAGGCGAGCAACGCGCGAAGACGCTCGAATGGCTGATGTGGCAGATGGGTGGCGTCGGGCCGATGCTTGGGCAGGCCAGCCACTTCGTCAATGCGGCGCCCGAGAAAATTCCCTACGCCATCGATCGCTACATTTCCGAAGCGGCGCGCCTCATCAAGGTGCTCGATACACGGCTCGGCAAGGCCGAATATATGGGTGGCGATTACTCCATTGCCGACATGGCGACATATCCCTGGCTCGCGGTCGCATTCGACCTGATCGCGCAGGGGAAGCCCGAAATTGTGGGTGAGGGCGCGAATGTGAAACGCTGGCTGGCCGCCGTCGGCGCGCGGCCGGCGGTGCAGCGCGGCATGGCGGTTCCGAAGGTCTGAGGACGGCCGATCTCTCGATGGATTCTTTAACGGCCGCTCACCATGAGGAAACATGAGGGCGGCCGTTAACCATTTTTTCAGCGGGGTCATGGAAATTGATTGCGGGGGGCAGAACTCGACGTTCCGCCGATACGGCAATCACTGGGCTTGAAGCCGATATCCTGAGGAGAGAACGCACATGGCTCGCATGCAGCTCGATACGCTCGAGAAAGGCGAGCTTGCCGCCGAAGGTGGCAAGTGTGATGCGCTTTATAATCTGGGGCTGATGTATTCGACCGGTAACGGCGTCGAGGTGGATCTCGTTACGGCTCACAAGTGGTTCAACCTGGCGGCGATGCAGGGCAGTCTGCCCGCGCGGACATGCCGGGCGGAGCTGACGGTCGAGATGACGCCGGCGCAGATCGCCGAGGCGCAACGCCAGGCGCGCGAGTGGCTGGCCCACCAGTAACGGCTCGCATTTCCTTGTATTTTGCGGTTCAGCCAAAGCCGGTGACAGCGCCGGGCCTTGCGCTTATGTTCCGGCCTTCCGTAGCGCCCGCGCCGCAGGAGAGGCCATGACCGACAATTCCCCCGAAGCCGACCAGTCCGCCGTCGAAGACCTGATCGAGCTTCTCGATCTCGAGCGGATCGAGATGAACCTGTTCCGGGGCCACAGCCCCGATGTGAGCTGGCAGCGCGTGTTCGGCGGGCAGGTGATCGGGCAGGCGCTGGTCGCCGCGTACCGGACGGTGGAGGAGCGGGTCTGTCATTCGCTTCACGCCTATTTCATCCGGCCGGGCGATCCGAAGGTGCCGATCGTCTATGAGGTCGATCGCGCGCGCGACGGCAAGAGCTTCACCACGCGGCGGGTCGTCGCCATCCAGCACGGAAAGCAGATATTCAATCTGGCCGCGTCGTTTCAGACGCCGGAGACGGGCTTCGAGCACCAGAGCACGATGCCCGATGTGCCGCAGCCGGAAGACCTGCCGAACGAGCGGGAACTGAGGAAAGCCATCGAGTCGCGGCTGCCGCCGGAAATTGCAAAGCATTTCGCGCGTCCGCGGCCGATCGAAATCCGTCCGGTCAATCCGCAGGACTATATCGATCCGGCGCCGATGGAGCCGTTTCAGCATGTCTGGTTTCGGGCGCGCAAGAGCGTCGGCGACGACATCGCGCTCAACCAGTGCATCGCCGCCTATGCTTCGGACATGACGCTGCTCGATACCTGCATCCGTCCACACGGGGTGAGCTGGCTGTCGGGGAAGCTGCAGTCCGCGAGCCTCGACCACGCTATGTGGTTCCATGCGCCATTCCGGAGCGACGAGTGGCTGCTTTATACGCAGGACAGCCCGAGCGCCTCGGGCGCGCGCGGTTTCAACCGGGGCAGCCTCTACACG
Source organism: Parvibaculum sp. (assembly GCF_030694575.1). Classification (GTDB taxonomy): domain Bacteria; phylum Pseudomonadota; class Alphaproteobacteria; order Parvibaculales; family Parvibaculaceae; genus Parvibaculum. The sequence continues at coordinate 42,973 of NZ_JAUYUS010000100.1, read as the reverse complement.
CGGGACGGCAAGCTCGTCGCCTCGGTAGCGCAGGAAGGGCTTATTCGCTACCACGGCAAGCCGAAAGGCTGACGAGCCCGGGGCCTTGCCCGGAATCGCGCTTGATGCGGCGCCCAATCTTGGGCATACACGGGGAGCCGGAGAGGTGGCCGAGTGGCTGAAGGCGGCGGTTTGCTAAACCGTTGTACAGTGTAAAGCTGTACCGTGGGTTCGAATCCCATCCTCTCCGCCATCCCCCCGATACATGTCAGACAAATTGGTCAGACAAATTGGCCCGATTCCGGGACCGGACGCTTTATCTTGTAGCGCGGCGCGCGATTTGGCACTTTTTTGCGCCTGATTTGGCACGGTGAAAAGCTTCCCAATCGCTGGATTTTTGGCTTCTCGGAGGGTGAAACTTCCGGTGCGGGCCATGCTAAAGTCCCGGTTCCGTTTCTTAGCTGGGGAGCTGCCATGACCGATATCCTTACCGTGCTGTTGCTGATCACCCTCATCGTTTTGACCGTTGGCCTTGTCCGGCCTCGGCTCGTCCTTTTCGGCGAGCCCCGCACGCGCGGCCGTGTTGGCTTCATTTATGGCTTTCTGGCAGCAATTCTCTTCGCTGCATTTGGCAACTCCCTTCCTCCCGAGGGGGAAGTGGCCGGAGAAGAACCCGTAATCGACACGGCCGCCGCAGAGCCGGAGCCTGAGCCCCAGCCAGCGCCGCCGGCCGATCCAGCCGAAACGCTCAAGGCGGCCGTCGAAAAGATGGCCGATATCACGGTCGAGCTGGAGGACCGCAACGGCAAGTTCCAGATCGCCGCGACCTACAAGCCCACCGCCATATGGTCAACATCCTCCTATGTGTCAGGGCTCGGCATGCAGCTAAACGACATAGGCCGGTATGCGACGAAGAGCGGGGTTCCCGTTGAGGGTTTTTCTTTGGCCGCCTGGACGCCCACGACGGACAAATACGGCAACTCCGGTGTCGGCCTGGCCTTCGTCCTGGAGATCAAGCCGGAGGACTATGTTCAAGTGAACTGGGAGGGCATCGGCTTCGACCAGCTTCTCAACCTCGCGACCGTGACCGCAACTCCGCTCGGCAAGAAGGCGGCGGCAACATATTGTGCGGACGACGACAATCTGCGTTCGTCGCTCGCCTTTTGCCGCGCAGCGCTGGGCAGCTAACCAGATTCACGATGTCAAAGAGCGGAAGCTCTTCCTAATCGTCCTTCGGCGCGCTAGGCGCGGCGCGCTGAAGGACTTCATGGAGGAAGCGCATCTCGTCGTCGGTGGCCCGCCGATTGAGGTAGATGACTAAGGTCTTGGGGTTCTCGCTGTCCCGGCCGATGCCAGGGCAGCGGAGCGGATCACTGCGTACCTTTTCAAGCGATAGAATCTGTGCCATCAGTCAGCCTCCATGCAACAGCGTCTTACGCGCCGTCGACGGCTCTGGATTTTATCGGTCGCTACTGTCGCCTTTGCAGCGACGGCGGCCGCCACGGTGGTGTCGATCTTTACCATGCTCGGTTGCTAGCCTTCTTCGGGCATCACGGAAGTCATTCCGATATCTCGATCTCTTGGAACGAGACGGCGGAAAGCTCCGCATCCGATTCCGCGAGACGCGCTGCGCAGCGCCAATATCCTGTCGGCTCTATCGGCGTGGTGGTCTCGCCGGTTTCTTCGTCGACGACAGGTTCACCGTCGACCATTTCCGGGTAGGGCCGCTTGACGAGGTTTTCGGCAACGTGCTTCACGCCCTCTTCGTCCGTGACCACGAGGTCGGCTCGCGCGGCTTCCAGCATCGCTATCAGCGCGGCTTCGCTTTCGGCGCGAAGGCGATAAATGACCTCGCTCATGCCGCCCTCGCAATCTGAGAAGAGAGGATCGCGCCCCTGAAGTAGGAATTGCTGTTTGTGACCAACCGGCCGATGGCCCGCTCGCCGGAAATGTCAGGAAGGGTCTCCCCCGCGCCCGACAAAGGCGCAATCTGGTCGCCGCCGTTGATCCTCATCCAGTATGCACCGGGCTTGCATTGATAATCGATGGTCCAGACGCCAGGCGCGTTCACAGCCGACGTGGTGACGAGTCCGACGGCCGAGCCTCCTTTGCGGGTTTCCATCCTCAGCAGATTGGCGGTCGTGTAGAACAAGCGCACTCCATCGGTGACGGTGCCGTAGCTCCAGATGTAACGATTGCTGCTGTCGCCCAGCCGCGCCAGATTGACGGTGTCGCGCCCCGCAAAGCCATCCTGCAAGCCATGGGTGGAGACAATCGACGGGAAGTCCGGGATGCTCAGTGCATCGGCGAAGCGTGTGGGAGCGGGCGACGCATTGCTGATCCACGGTGTCGCGATGCCGGCCGCCACGACATCGAAGCCATGCACGATGACCGATGCTCCTTCGACACCCGACTGCGGGCCGACGTTCCACTCATAGTTTGTGTTTACGGAAGGGGTCCAGAAGAAGCTGCGATGCCAAAGGTTCCCGACGACGTTGACCTCCGCCAGCCCCCCAAGCAAACCGCCTGAGTTAGTGCTGGTATTCGGGTTGCCGGGACTTCCGACGATCACGATGTTGTCGCCTCCGCCGAAGCCCTGAACGCGGAAGTTGCCGCTGGTTTCCGGCTCGTAAAGAGCCGTCACGTAGTATTTGACGCCCGCCGACATGTTCGCTGTCTGCCGCCGACGGTCCGCAGTGGCACCGCCGCTCGCCAGGCGCGCACGCTGGAACACTCCGAGCGGCGACGGCCCGAGATCGGCGACCGTCAGCCCGCCGACACTGCCCCAACCAGCCGCCGCAAGGTTGTGACCGTTAGCCAGCCGAGAACTGAATTGGCCCCAGCAGTCCAGCCCGAGCCCTCCGAGGATGGCGGGCGCATTGGTGCCGAACACATGGTGATTGAAAGCAACGTCCGCCTTGATCGCATCGCCCGCGCGCGTGTTCGCAAGCACGTCGGCGAGGGCGGAAGGCTGATCGTTTCGCCAGAATTGCGGCGCCGTGAGGTTATGGGTTTTGAAGCCCCAAACGGCATTCGGGATCAGCCAGGGATAGCGCGTCAGCCGCCGTTGGCGGGTCTGAAATGTCGCGAGCGGAAGCATGCGCCTACTCAAGCTCCGACACATCCACTGGCACGTCGGCCGCGCCGACGCGAATGATGGCGACGTGTGTGTGACCTTCTGGCACCGCGCGCGTGTGACGCTCGCCCGCAGCGAGAAGATGCGACGTGCCGCTTGCTTCCACGTCCTCGCCGCCGATTTCGTACCGGATTTTTTCGTCCGCGTAGATTTCGATGACGCGCGTACCTGCGCCGAACGGCCCGATTGTGGATGACGCCGCTTGCGCGCTGCCTTGCTTCGCCCCACCGCCGCGCGCGGCGAGAACCGGGACCGGGTGAGCGTTATTGTCGAGCGGCATTTTGAGTTTGGTCATGGGACTATACCTTCCACGCGCGAATGAAATAGCGCCATCGCGCGGCATTCGCTGAGTTGTCGACGATGGCGCCGTCGCTCAGTCTGTGAATGTGCAGCCCGGAGCCGATGATGTAGCCGAGATAGGTTTCGTCGATGGCGTATGCCGTTATGTTGTAGGAGGTCGTGCCACCGGTCGAAATCATGACAGGAACTTCGTCGCCGACCTGATATCCCAAGTCGGCGGTCTTGCAACGGAGGAAGGATCGAACCGTCATCGGCCTTGAGCCCAACCCATGCGCGAGCGCGCGGAACGAGGCGCCCGGCGCGAAGGCAATCTCCGCGCTCTCAAAGGGCGGCGAATAGACGGCCGCAAGCGCGGCGGCCACGAAGGCGGTTGTCGCAAGCCGCGTGGAATCATCGCCCAATGCCTGCGTCGGCGCTGTCGGGTCGCCGGTCAAAGCCGGAGAAGCGAGGGGCGCTTTCAGCGCAAGAGAGGCGGTGAGCGTCGCGGCAAAGTTCGGGTCGTTCGCGAGCGCGATGGCGAATTCTTCGAGAGTGTCGAGCACACCCGGCGCGGCGCCGACGAGATCATTGAGCGCGGCTTTGACGGCGGCCATCGTCGCGATCTGGTTTGTGTCGGTTCCCGGCGCCGCCGTCGGCGCGGTCGGGATGCCGGTAAGCGGCGCGTCATGCAAGGGAGCAAGCGTCGCGAACTTCGCCGCGAAGAGTGTCGCGAGCTGGTTTACGGCTTCGCCGTCAAGCTCCGCGCCGAAGAGTTGTTCCACAAGATTGGCGGCTTCTTCCTGTATGGCGTTGAACCATTCGGCAGAGAGCTTGGTAGGCGACTCGCCCCCGAGAACGTTGCCGGGCTTGAAGCCGTGCTTCCCCGGTCCAAACAGGTCGACGGCTTTTGTTGCCGTGTTGATACGCTTCATTCCGCGTCTCCGTAGCCGAATTGAATGATGGAATGCGAATGCGTGCGACGGCGGAGCGCGCATTCCAGCACTTCATTGCCCCATGACCTGAGCGGGTCTTCACACGACATATCGACGGTTGCTTCCCTGACGGTGACTTCGGGGGCATTCACGCGGAAAGCGTGGGCCCAATCCTCGGTATAGAGAATATCCTCGCAGTCGCTTTCGCAGCTAAACGGAAGGAATTCCGTAATCGTCACCTCATAGCCAAGAGCGGCGGCGAGGCCGACAAAGAAGGGGATGGACTGTCCGCCTTTTGTCGTGACCTTCTGGACGACACGCTCTCGTCTCGCCTCGAACGGTTGATCCTCTCCAGCACAGGCGTCCGGAAGGCCATAGGCACCTTCCCATTCCGGCAGTGCAATGTCGGTCGTGTTCGGGTCCAGCTCGTCTTCGAGCAGCGAGAGGAGGGCGTCCACGCGCGCAAGCTCCTGCGCTGGCGCTTCGGCAAGTGCCCGCAACATGCTTCCCTCCTCGCGCGGCCATGCGGTGCCTGTCGGAAGCAGGGAGAGAAGGAGTTCCTTGTAAGCGTCCGCATTCATGGCGCCGCCCAGGTGATTGCGCCAAGACGAGCGATGTGACCGGCCGCAGTCGTGATTTCCTCGGGCACGCCGACGAACTTGTGCGAATACTGGCCCGTCGCCGAAGAGATGGCATCGGAGAGCCGCGAGCGTGGAAGCGTCCCGCCCGGTTCGGCCTCGCGGATGAAGAAGTCGGCGGCTTCGGCTTCGACGGCGGCGCGCACGGCCGCCGTGTCCGGCGATATCTCGATTGTGAGGTCGATTGCAGTGACGGCGGGCGCGAAGAGGTGAAGGGTTGCCGTCACCGGCCGCTTCACATGCAGATTGGCCGCTACCGCTTCGAGCGTCGGAGCGTCTGGCATGGAACCGTCCGGCATGATGAACGTGACGCCGACGGTGCCCGGCCCCATATGAAGCGGGTAGGGCCAGACGCGTGTCGCGCCGACGACTTCCTGCACCCAGCCGCGCCAATCCGCATTGTTGCCGCCGTCTGCTTCTTCCTGCAATCGCTCGATGATGCGCGCGCGGAGAGATTCGTCGCGTTCGATATCCGCACCGCCGCCTATGCCAGGCGCGGCGACCGTGGCTTGCGACTGGACGCCGGCGACCGGTGAGATGAAAGTGAGTTTGGTTCCAGCCGCCGTATTGCCCGCCGCGCCGGCGACGAGGGCGGTGATCTCCACCGTCGCGGCGCCGGCCCCGTCCATCGTCGCGTCGTCGAGTGTCGCATAGCGCTCGTCGTCGCTGCGGCGAAGCTCGGTCCATGCGGGAACCGTCGTTGCAGGCTCGCCCGTGAGCGTGGCGGAGCCGGATGCGGCGATGGCAGCTCCTCGTGTCACGATAGGGCGGCAGAGAGCGCCATGCCGCTCCAGATATTCGTCCTCTGCCGTGTCGGGAAAGCGTTGCCGGAAGACATATTCGATCCGGCCTTGCAGCTCGTGCGATACCAGGGCAACCGCGCGGATGAGAGCGCCTTCGACGCTTCGCGTGGAACGCGGATCGCTGCCGCTGATAACGGTCTCCATCTCGGTGGCCATGCGATCGCGAATTTGCGGCGGTGTGGAGCGCGGCAAAGGCATCAGGCACCTGCCGAAACGATGTGAGAATAGGTTTCGGTTTGCGAGCCGGGCATGACGATTGCAATCGAAAGGGCGAGAAGACCTCGCCCGATCCATTGCGCGGAGACCTCGATCGTGCGGGCAAGACCGCGCTTTACGATCCATGCGAGAGCTTCGCGCGCATAGTCGATCGCACGGCGGCGGGTCTCTTCGGTCTGCTTGGCGCGGCGGAGAAGCCAGAGGCGCGAACCGATGCGGTCGCCATCCTCCGAGAGCGTGTCGCCAACCCAGCCGCGCCGGTCGCTTTCGCCGGAAGGAAGAATATCGTCCGGCCGGGCGCGTGCATCGGTGAAGAGCGAAACGATGATGGCGGTCGCAAGCGTGTCGTCGCGCGCGAGCCCGCTCCCCGTGTTCACGAGGTCGGCCGCCTGAAATCTCTCGTTCCATTCGAGTGCGATCATGTGCCAGACATCTTCTGGTTCGGGTCGTCGGTGCTGCCGATATTGTTCTCCGGGTGCGTGTGGCCGTTGTAGACGGAACGCATTCCGCTCATGGATTGGCCGGTGCCCGTATCGCAGAGGTCGCGGATTTCGCCGGTTACTTCGAGAAGCGGCGTTTCCATCCGCACCTTCCCGGCATTCGTTATCGTCACCGGCTTGCCGGCGCCGCGAATGAAGATGCCGTCGCGCGTCAGATGCACCTCCTGGCCGAGATCGTCATAGATGATCACCTCGCCTTGCTGGAGCCCCTTCCTTCGGCGCGCCGCATCGTCAAGCGCGACGATGACCGGATGCGAGCGGTTACCGGAAAGGAAGGCGACCAGAGCCGTCGCCCCGGCGAAGGGATGCGAGCTGAAGCCGTATTCCTGCAACCTTACTGCGTCGTCGCGGACCTCGCCCTTCAGGACTTCGATCTGCACCCGCTGGAAGCCGCCCGTATCGTCGAAGAGGCGGGCTCGCGCCTTGGCGAGCATCAGCATCACGCGGTCGCGGAGAGTGCGCTCTGTCATGCTCAGTTCCAGACCGAGTTTTCGTCGTAGACGACACCGCCGGCGCTGCCTTCGCCGCCGCTCTTGTCTTCGGCCTCCGGCAGGAGGTCATAGGCTTCGCGCGGCGCAACCTCCAGTTCGGTTTCCCGGCCGGCGCTTTCCGTGAGCCGGTGTGTCACGGCGCCAATCAAAAGCTCGCGGTCGATGTTCATGTAGTCATCGCGGACATGAACGGTCGTATTGGGCATCCAGAATGCTCCGCCGTCGTCGCGCCAGCCCTGCATGACGTAAGTGACGCTCGCGCCGCGCCCCCGAGCAACGGCCTTGTGCCATGCCGCGCGTTGCCCGAGCGTCTGACCGGGGCCGGGTTCCTCGCCGACAATCACCGTCGGCCGGTATCGCGTGATCGCCTCGTCTTGCGCGCGGCCCTCCGGGTGCAGCTCACTCTCGCTATCGAGGCCGTCTGCGCTCTCCTGTTGGCTGCGCACAACGACAAGACTGAAGCGCTCGGCCTGGCTGAAGCGCCCGGTAGCGGATTTGGCGTTCTCGCCCAGGCGGATCGAACCGGAGGCCGATCCGGAGAGCCCGGCCCGCGTGATTACAAGTTCACGGCGGCCGTCGCCGAAGGCGAGCACCGCGCGTTGCCGCGCCGCGCGCTCGATCGCCGCCCAGGCGGTTTCACCGGGCTGGATGGCGAAGCGGGCGAAGGGCGCGCCCGTGTCGCATTCGGCGCGCACGGTCAGGCCGTAGGGCTGGCAGAGCTTTTGTGCCAGGGCGGTGAGGGTGAGGTTGCGGAATTCGTGAGGCCCGTCGACGGCCGCCGCGCAATCGACGATGTCCGCCATCGCACAGCGCGTCTCGATGTTCACGTTGTGATTGTCCGGGTCGTAATCGACCGTGAGCCCGTCGACGTAGCCGGCTGCCTTTTCCACGCCGCCCAGGGAAAGCGAATAGGCCGAACCCTGCCGGATCGGCCGGCGCGCCTCGATGCCCGCCCATTTTTCGGTGACTGTCAGCGACATCAAGGCCGCGCAATCGTCGATCCGCCGCGTGAAGGAGAACTCCTGCCAGCCGCCGTAAATCGCGCCGTCGACCGCCAGTTCCACCGCGTCACTCATCGACAAGCACCTCCAGCGACCGGCCGCCCGGCACAAAGCCCGGATGCCGGATGCGGTTCCGCGTCACGATTTCGCCGGCGCGGTCGAAGAGCGTCGCCAGATTGTCGCCGTCCAGGCGGTAGGCGATGAGGAGGGAGCTTTCCGTTTGCGCGGGCACCGTCGCGCGCAGCCGTGGCAGAGGCAGAGCGCGAACCGCCACATCCCGCGTCACGGCCGCCCGGAGATCGGCCATGCGCTTCCATGTCGTTTCCGTGCCGGCGCTTTCCGAGATTGCCGCGAGCAAGTCGCCAGCATCGTTTCGCCACGCCTCGGCCTCCTCGCGGCTTTCCCAGCCCGTCGTCGTCCCGGCCGTGACCGCCTCGATCGCCGCCGCCGCACGCACCAACTGGACGAGTGCGGCGTCATTCTCGGCCGCGCGAATGCGGGCGGGTGTCGTGACGGGTGCGGACGGTAGGGTGAGCGCGCCATCCGCCGCGATCGAGAGCAACAGTCCCGCACCGCTCGCGGCGCCAGCGCCGGCCTGAACGAGGCCGTAAAGCTCGCTTGCGAGGCTCGCGGGAGCAGCAAGAAGCGCTTCCGGCGCGTCCGCCAGGCGCACGGCCGCAGGCGAGGCGTTGGTTACGATCGACGTGGCCGCCCAGCCCCGGAACTGACCTAGGATCGAGGATGTGAGCGACGTGAGCGAGGCGCGCGCCGCGTCCAGGACAAGCGCATGCTGACCGGCCACGGCGAAGGCATTGTTGAATTCCTCGATCGCGGCCGTCTTCGCGAGTGCCGCCGCCGAGCTGACACGCGCTACGGTATCGACACGCGTCGTTGGCGATGCTTCGCCGCCAGCGCGCTGGAACGGGATCGAATAACGCAACACGCGGCCTTCGCGGGTCGAGAGGCTGGAGCGCACGGGCCCCATAACAACGGCGTCCAGCTCGCCATAGAGCGGATGGACGAGGCGGCCGGTCGCCTGTTCGGTGAGCGCGCCGTCGAAGACGCGCGATTGGGCTTCGAGATCGTCGCCATAGAGCAAGGCTTCGATGGTGAAGCTTTCGGGGAGTGTGCCAAGGAATTCATGGACGGGCGACGTTCGCAGCGTCATCCCATGCGAGACGGTACGCGGGCCGAATTCCTTGGAGGCGATATCCACGAAGAAGGCGACACCGCGAAAGCTTGCCGGGCGAAGGCTGTCCAGGAAGCTCATGGCGCCATCGCCTTTCCGGTGTCCGGCACGAGCGGAGCGCGGGGATTTTTGGACTTCACCTGCTTGACCCGAACGCGCTCATCGTCGACGCCGATCCGAACCTCACCGCCGACTTCGTTTCGCGCCGCGACGGGCACAGCCGCTGCGCCCGTCGGCGCGCCGGGCGGCACATCGTCATTGCCGCCGAAGCCGATGAACTTTCCCGCCTTGGAGGCGAAGCCGCTGACACCCTCCACGATCGCAAGCACGGGCCGGAAAAGAACGGAGAACCAGTCGACCCAGCCGGAAAGGAAGGACTTCAGCCCCTCGAAGGCGCGCGTAAAATCCAGCGTGAAGAGGCCCGCGACGATCTCCACGAAGCCGGTGAAGATTTTCGTGAGCGCGGAAAGCGCGTCCGCGAAGAAGGGAACGATATCGCCCCAGTTCCGATAGATGAGATAGGCCGCGCCCGCGAGTGCTGCGACCGCGACGATGACGAGGCCGATGGGATTGGCAACGAGAATTGCGTTGAAGACGCCCATGATGCCAGCGCCGGCCTTGATGGCGAGGAAGAGGTGGCCGAGCATCGAAATCAGGCCGCCGATCGCGAGGCGGCCGAGCGCGAAGGTGGTGAGCGCGATCGCCTTCGCGAGCCCGCCGAAGGTGAGGATGAGTTTGGCGACGGAGAAGATCAGCTTGCCGCCGATCAACACACCCATGATGAGGAGCGCGGCATTTGCCGGGCCCATGAGGGCGACAAGCCAGCGCAATGCCGCGAGGAACGGCGAGAAGGCTGCGCGGATGCCTTTCAAGACCTCAAGCAGCGTCTTGAAATATCCCGGCAATCGCTGAACGAAATCCGCGATGTTGGTGTCGATGAACTCCCGGTTGGCGACGATCCAGTCGCCCATGCTCGCGATAAGCGGATTGAGGATCGGCAGGAGATAGGTCGCGAGGATGCTGCCGAGCCCCTTTACCAGGGCGAACAGGCGGGCGAGGCCCTTGCCGAAGGCTTCACTCTCCGCGAGGGCTTCATCGCCCATGACATAACCGACACGCTCGGCTTCGTCGCCCAGCTCGCGAAGCGCGCCCGAGCCCTTGTTGAGGATCGGGATGAGCTGCAAGGCCGCGCCGGCGAAGAGACGATCGGCGGCTTCGGCCTTGCGCGCATCGTCGGGCATCGCGGCGAAGCGGTCGGAGATTTCGGCGAGAAGAACCGAAGTCGATTTCACCTTGCCGTTGTTGTCGAGAAGCTCGATGCCAAGGCGTTTGAAAGCGCCTTGCGCATCCTCGCTGCCACGGATCGCTTCGACCGTGCGCTTGTTGAGATCGAAGAGGCCCTGTTTGAGTTGTTCCGCTTCCGCGCCATAGGCTTCCGCCGCATAGGCTGTACGCTGCCAGTCGCGAGCGCTCATGCCGACGATCTGGGCCGATTTCGCCGCCGCGTCGCCAGCGCTCGCCGCGCTCTTTGTCAGAGCGAACAGCGCGCCGCCGACAATGCCGACGCCGGCGACGATCCTCCTGGCCATCGTCGAAACGTCGCGGCCGACAGCCTGAAAGGATTTGCCGACATTCGCGGCCGAGGAGGCGATGCGCGAGAAACCGAGATCGGCATTCAATCGGCGCGCCGAAGCCGCGATCCGCCTTGCAGGGGCGGACACGCGGTCGACAAGCTCCAGAATGACGCCGAGATTGATCACGTGCCGGCTCCGATCCGCTTTTGCCAGGCGCGCGCCTGGCTAACCCAGAACCTCAGCTCGGCTGGGCCCCATCGCTCCCATCCGGCCGGGAACCCGAAAGTCCCTGCAACAAGGCCGATGGCTTCCCTCCAGTCCGGAGGGAAGCGGGCAAAAAACCTTCGAGTTTCCCCATAGCCGCAACGAGGTCTTCGAGATCGAGACGGTCAACGTCCTTGTGCCCCATGTTGACCGAGCGGGCGAGAAGCGCGCGGACAAGCGAACCTTGTCCGGCCTCGCCGCCGGCGTCGAGCGCGGCGAAGAGATCGCCCGCGACGAGCGGGCGGAAGGTGAGCGTGTCGATGCGCTCGACAACTTCGCCGGTATCCTTCGTCTTCCGTTCGAGAGGCTTTGTCAGCGTGAGCGTGTTGTCCATCAGAGAAGTTCCTCCGCCGGATCGCCATTGATGACGAGGGTGACTTCACCGCCCGCACCGTCCTTCAGCGTCGTCGTATCGGTACGGAAGGCGTTGCGGATGACGTAGGATTGGCCGGTATCGCATTCAAACATGACCGTCGCGTCCTTGAGGTTGCGCAGGTCTTCGAGCGACATGCCCGCCTCAAGCGAGGTTGTGCAGTTAATGACGGAGGGAACGAGTTCCTCCGCCCGGCCGATCTTCGAGCCGGTGACGACGGTGTTGTTCTTGACCCCGCCGAGATCGAGCGACGCGCCGGGTGCCGTCTCGATGGTCTTTCCGTTGGCCGAGATTTTCGCCCGGCCGAGAAACTGCGTCATGTCGCCTCCTAGAGGATGAACTGGATCGCCGCCGCCGTGACGCGGAGCTGGTTGATGAGATGCGCGGGGATCAGCACGTTGAAGCGGTTCGGATCGGTCGATGAGATTTCGACGCGGGCATCGCGCTTGAACTGCTCGATATCCTGAATGAGGCCGAGTTCGTGCCAATCGCCGGCGAGCGCGACCAATTCGCCGCGCGCTCTCTTGGGCGTCACGACATTCGGACCCTTCGATCCATCTTGTCCGATTTTCTTGCGGCGGAACCGCGCGCTCCAGCGGGCGCGGAGCGTGTAGCGCAGATAGGAAAGGTTGCGCAGCGTTTCGCTGTCGAGATAGGAGCGGTCGGAGAGACCGTTCCCGTCGAGGCGATAGCCGGTGATTGCGCGCTCGATGACGACATTGCCGGAGGCGTCGACCGTGAATGTGGCAATGCCGTTGTGCAACAGAATGTCGCGTTCCTCGCGCGTGAAGATGTCTGGCTTCGCGGGCGGCTTGAGGCCGGTCAGGATGATGTCGCTGACCGGCTGTGCCGGGTCGATACCCGCCGCAAAGGCCGCCGCGCCCGCATAGGCCGCCGCCCATTCACAGGGCGTGTCGGGCGCCTTGTGTGCGCCCATCGTCGTCACCCAGGGTGAGTTCCGCGTCAGGCCATGAGCGGCGAGCGTGCCCTGTGAGCCGCGCTTGCAGGCATAGGCGATGCTGTCGATCATCTTCATTGGCCCGGAGCGCACACGCAGCTCGGTTTCGAGCGCCGCGAGGTTCGCGGCGTCCGTCCAGGGCATGACGTAGGTCGTGTACCATTCGTCGCCAATCGCGGCGAAGACATCCGTCACGTCCGGGTTGCCAGCGCCACCCGCCATCGCGGCAAAGACGATCCCGACGCCCGCCGGCAGCTTCTCGTCCGCGTAGTAGTTCGCGCGGAGGTCGATGTCGTTCCCGCACTCGCCCTTGTTCCGCGCGGTGACGACGACAAGCGTGGTATCTGCACCATCGACGGCGGCCGTCACCGGGAGATCGGCGTTCGCATTGATCGCCGCCACTACGGCCGTCGCGATCTCGGCCGCCGTGTCGGTCGCCGCAACGCCCACCTGGATACGCTCGCCCGCCACATAAAGCGAGATGACGCCGGCCGCCGTTGCCGGGCCGGAGAATTTGAGCGATCCGGCCGCCGCTGTGCTCGCATCGGCGTCGTCGATGAATGCCGCCCACGTCTCCGTCGTGCTGTTCACGCGCTTCAGCGCGCGGATCATCCGGTGCGCCGTGCTGCCCTGTCCGCCGAGCGCGGCGGCCTGCCGATGATCGAAGACGAGGATGGGCCGGTCGGTTTCCGCCGTGCCGGCAGCGAGCTTCTGACCGATGATGAGAATCCGGTGCGGCATGAGCGCGAGGCCCTGATTGGCCTGCGAGTTGTCGAATTCTACAAAGGTGCCCGGCGTCAGGAGATCGACCGGAATGTTCTCGAAGAGGATTTCGCCCATTTACTCGGTTCCTTCCTTGCGCGCCCGGCTCTGCGCTTTCGGCGCGGCGACGATCTCGATGTCGCCGTCGCGCTTGCGGCGTTCCCAGTACGATGTGAAAATCACGGGCTTCCCGGTAGGCGGAAGCTCTTCCTTCGTGCCCGGCATGTTGACGACACGGCCGGGCATCGGCTTGACCCAGACCTTCGCGGTCTCGCTCATCAGCTTTCCTCTTCCTGGTTGAGGTTGGTTAGACGATCGGTAGCCGCTGCGTCTTCATCGTCCGGCAGCGCCGGGCCGGTGAGATCGCGCGGCGGCAATTCCCAATTCGCATGGATGGTGACGAGATCGGCGAGGGCGCTTTCGTCGTATTCGCGCTCGTTGTGTTCGGTCGTCAGGCCGAGCTGCACGCCGTGGCAGAGCACGTTCGCCAGCATGTAGGGGCGGCTTTCGAGAAGCTGGAGCCCGCGCTCCGCGCCCGCCTGGGCGGGCTCGGGGTTCAAGAGGCCGCCCAGCGTGAGATCCAATGCGAAGGCGGCCGTCGCCGCGTCCACGAGCGCATCCATGACGATTTCGCTCTCTGCTTCGTCCACGACAGCGAGAAATCCGGCGATGCGCCATTCCGTCGTGACGAGCACGGTCGAGTTGAGATGCGGGCGACGGCGAAAGCCGATGCGGCGAACATACCAGCCGCGAATATGCGTCGTACCCCCGCTTTCCCAGGCATAGAAGGTGCGGAACGGTCCTTCGTTCATCGCATAGCGCTCGAAGCGGTGAACGCGGCCGATCGCGGGCACGGTTTCGAGGCGAGCCGCGATTGCCTCTCTGATTTGCGCGGAGCCGGTCATCGCGCAGCCTCTTCAAGCCGTGCCAGGGCGCGTTGTGCCGCAGCCTCGTAAAACGCGGCAACCTGACCTTCCGCCGCCTTCACGCCGTCGCGAAACATATGCGCGCCTTCGGTGCCGCGTGCGGCGATCTTGAAGCGGATGGCGCTGGCGACCTCTTCCGCTTCCTCGCCCCGTTTGCCGAGCTTGCGCGTCACCCAGTCGATCAGGGGCTCGATCGGCGCCCAATGCGGCTTTGAGCCATGCTCGACCGGCGCCGCATAGGCAAGGCTCGTCGCTACCTGGCCGCGCACCGCGTGAGCCGAGACGACGACCGGCATGGCGCCGATGCTTTCGCGCAAGGTGGCCGCGCCGCTTGTGGGCGTCCGCTCCTTCACTTCGCGCTCGATGAGCATCGTGCTCTCGACAGTTGCGGCGAAGGCCTCCTCAAGGAAGAACTCCGGGCACTTCTCAAGCGCCGCCTCGATCGTCGCGCCGCGAGGTGAGATGCGAAGATCGTCCGTCACAGCCGCGGCCTCCGTTGCGTCACGCGCCGGCCGCCGTCGGATGCGGGCGTCGGTTGCGAGACCGTGACGCTGGCAGGGCGCGTGCGCTTCGGGTCGAGACCGAGAATTTCGAAATAGCGGGCGCGAAGCCGTTCGGCGCGGCGGGCGTAATTGTCGGGCTTCGTTCCGTGCGCGACCGCATCGGCCGCGATGAGCGGGTTGCCGTCGCCGGAGGTGTCGGCGGCCATTTGATCGAAAAGGAGGGCGGCGGCATAGCTTGCCACCGCTTCGCGATCGGCGTCGGGCACCGTATCGGTTTCGTCGGTGAGAAGATGGGGGCCGAGAATGGTGAGGCGGATGGTGGTGCCGGCGGGAAGGCCGCCTGGGAATATCAGCTCCGCGCCGGCGGGCGCGTCATAGCGCTGCCAGCTCTGTCGGGGCAGAAGGGAGGGGGGAATGCTGCCGATCGGATGCTCGATCGCCGAGACGTTGCCGTCGGCGGGCCAGTCGAGCCGCGAGGCGGCGGAAAGCGTTTCGTCGCGCACGATCCTGCGCGGGCGGTCCTTGCCATATTGAGCGAGAGCGAGATCGAGCGCGCGGCCGAGCTGCGCATCGCTCACGCGGGCGCGTTCGTCGCGCAGGAGGTCGGTGCTAATCGTCAGGAAATCGGCTCTCATTGCGCCTGGACCGTTTTGAGGGATAAG
Organism: Parvibaculum sp.; assembly: GCF_030694575.1. Classification (GTDB taxonomy): domain Bacteria; phylum Pseudomonadota; class Alphaproteobacteria; order Parvibaculales; family Parvibaculaceae; genus Parvibaculum. The sequence continues at coordinate 27,787 of NZ_JAUYUS010000100.1, read as the reverse complement.
CACCGGGCGGTGGGCCGCCCGGCGCTCTTCGCGTGCGGGGCGAGGCTCGTCAGTCGGCGACGACGGACTTGTAGGCGCCGCGCCAGTCGACAACGTTGCCGCCATAGATGTGACGGAGTTTGTAGGTCACCTTGTCGGCACTGAAGAGAGAGCCGACGGTCGGGCTGTCCTGGACGAAGAGTTCGGGCTCTTCGTTCCCGTCAAGGAAGCCGAGTTCGATGAACGGGATGTCGGCCACATCCGCCGTCGCCGCCCAATCGCTCGGGTCCGTCCAGTACCAGACCGGCATGATCTCCGGGACGAGCGACTGCACGAAGGTCTTGTCGTGGTTGGTCGAGCGCTGGAAGAGATTGTAAGCCGTCTCTTCGAGACCGGGCGGGAGCCAGAGATATTTCGGACCGACGCCGATCGGGTCGGTCGCGCCATACTCCACCTGCGACACCATCGCGAGACGCGCCGCCGCGTAGGATTGAGCGGTAAGTGCCGCCGAACCCAAGTTGGCATGATCCGCGTGGAAGAGAGCCTTGGTGTCGTAGATCGCCGGGTTCGCGCGGATGAAGTCGAGCACGAACTTGGCGAGCGTCCGCTTCGCCGCGCGGGCGAGTTTGCCGGGAATACGCTGGATCGCGCCGACATCGTCGTTCTTGATCATCTCCAGCGTGATCGTCTCAAGCCCGCCGCGCTTCGTGACGGAGTACTCGGCCTTCTCGTCCGTCGGCGAGGTGAGGGCAACATAGTCCGCACCCTGGGCCACGGCTGGCATGTCGCCATAGCCGCCGATGCGCGTGCGTTCCTGCTTGCGGAAGTCGTTCACGGGTACGGGCGTGCCGGTGAGGAGCTTCCAGAAGTCGTATTCGATGGCGCCGCGGTACTCGGCCACCATGCGGCGGTGAATACCGTCGCCCAGCACTTCGGAGAAGGATGAGCTGTCGAGAGCTTCCGCGAGCCGCACGGCGTCACGCGCGCGGCCCGTCACCTGACGGTCGCCCGTGATCTCGATGTAGCACTCCTTGAACGAGCGCGCATGGCGATGATGCTCATGCGACGGATCGAAGAAGGCGTCGATCATGTCCGCGATCTTGTCGGGGCGCGACTCGCTTTCGATGAAGCGTCCGCCGTCGCCGAGATCGAGTACATGGCCGCCACGAATGCCGCTGGACGAGAGATAGGCGGCCTCGTCCTTGATCGCCTGCGTCACCTGCGCATCGCTGAAGCTCTTCGCTTCGGAGAAGCGTTCGATGAGGCGCTGCTTCGCCGGGGCGGGGAGCTTCGAGGCATTGACTGCTTCACGCATGCGCGTGCGGCGTTCGACCGCCTCCACGAGTGCGGTGCTGTCGCCGGCGGGAGCAGCTTCTTCTTCCTTCTTCATCGCCGTGGCGAGAAGGGCTTTCAGTTCATCGTCGGTCAGGGCCGCGACATCCTTGCCTTCCAGCAGGTGCGGGGCGTTCGCCTGGATAAGCGCGATGATTTCGTCGCGATCCATTACCTTGGTTCCTTCTTCTCCCAGCGCTTCAAGGAACGAAATGACCTCACCGCCCGCGCCGGGCTCCACGATGAGATCAACCGAATTGATTTTGGTGAAGGCTTCCAGGACACGGACGCCGTTAGCCCCCTTGCGGGCCGAACCGTTCGCGTCGATGGAAAGACCGAAGAGTTTCGAGAGGCCCTTCTTGGTGGCCTCGCGAAGACGGACGGCCGAGGGATCGTCGTCGCCGACGATCAGCGTGAGCTTGGCGCGGATTTCGCCGCTGTCGGGAAGCTTGCCTTCGACGAAGACCGGCTCCGAAAGCGCGCCAAGAAGATTTCGGACATCCTTGCCGCCTTCGCGGAGATGTTCGAGATCGGACTTCACAAAGACGCGGACGCCCTCGAAAAGCGAAACGGCTTCGCGGAGAACCGCATCGGAGTAGAAGTTGCGGTTGCCGCTCATGCCCGCGCGAATGACGCGGACGAGATAGGTTCCCTCGCTGCCGTCGACGGCTTCGACGACGGTCGCCGCAAGCGTGGCGGCGGTGTCGGGAACGACGGGCGGCGGCGTCTCGCCGAGCGGGCGGAATTCGCGCGTCACCTCGACGGGATTGCCGAGCGCCACGTCCTGACCGGAAATCGTATAGCCATAGGACATGAGCTTGCCGTCGATATCGACGACGACGTTTTCTGGATAGAGGGCGACGACGTAGGGCCATGGATCGTCGTCACCCGTCAACTTCAGTACCTCGCGAATCTTGCCCTGCAAGAGATCGCGGACGGTCAGCATGTCGGGCTCGGTCGCCTCGCGAAGGCGGACGCCCGAGACGCCGCGCTTGCCGAGCAGCTTTTTCAGTTGCTCGCGCTTCATTCGTCACCGCCAGCGCGAAGCTTGCGGCCGTCCACCGTGACCACGGTGCCAGTCTTGGTGTTGACCGCCTGGATGTAGCCGGCCGGGACGCCGAGCTTCTTCGCCAAGGCAAGCTCATCCTTCGTGAAATCGCGGGAGGGCTTGCGTTCGGGAAGGTCGGCGAGGGCCTTCTCCTGGGACGCGGCCTGCGCCGCGCCGAGCTGCTTGCCGAGGGCAGCAACCTGTTCTTCGGCCGCCGCGAGCTTTTCGGCGACGGCCTTGTTCTCCGCTTCCAGCTCCGCGATGCGGGCCTTGTCGGCGGCAGTATCTTCGGCGGCGTCACCGCCGTTCGCAGTTTTCTGAGACACGCTCTTGCTCCGTCGTGATTGGTGCTGCACCATCGCGACGTGAGCGTGCCTTCTCTAGCCGGAAGCCCTTCCGGTCATGCACCCGTTGCAGTGCGGTGCGGCGTGTGGCCAGGCACAAAATTCCACCCAAATCCCTCTTCGGAGCCCGCCTGAGGGCGCCGCGACCGGGCGAACGCAAACAGCGCGGTTGTTAATCGGGTTGTTAATCGCGCAGGAGAGGCGTTTGAGGTTTTTGGGTAGTCGGGGAGGGGTAAGGGCGTCCCGGCGCGCCTGAGGCAAATCAGAGGGCGTTCGCGATCATCCGCTTTTGCCGGTTGGCGGCGATCTCCTCAGGGGTGAACTCCTGACGGCCCGGCCGCATGACCTCCCAGCTCTTCATGAAGGGTATCGAGCTGCACCCGCAGTTGATCGTGTGCTTCGCTGGGCCGGCCGGATCGCGCGGGTGCATCAGCTTGGTTCCGTCGGGGAGGTCGAAGGGCTTGTCCACCTCTCTCACCTGACCGTCGATGAGGTCGTGTTCGATGCGGCTATGTGTCTTGCCGCTTCGCCGCCATTGCTTCCTGAGACCAGGCACGGCCGCCGCCGCCTGTTCCTGCCGCTCCTGGGCGGCGGTAGAGAAGGCGGTGCCGAGCTGATGGCGCGTGATCGTTGCCGCCCGATCGAGTCCGCCTGTCTGGAGCCTTCCCGCGATCTTCTGTGCCGCCTCGAAGGGCGTCTGCGTTCCGATGGCCGCTTGCGCCAGTTCGCTGTTGATGCTGTTCGCCAGCGTCACCGTCACGTCCTTGATGCGATCGGTCGTGAAGCGGCGCATGGCGAGAAGCCGGCGGTTGTCGATCGCGAAGAGATCGGCCGATATGTCGACGGCGGCCGAGGCGAGCGGTCCATCGACAAGCGCGACGCCCGCCGTCCATGTCGATGAGAGGCCCGATTGCAATACCGCGTTCGCACCTGCCTCCAGCTCCGCGAGGGCGCGGGCTACCGATTGCTGAAGCTGACCGAGCTGCCAGCGCCGGTAGTCAGTGGGCGCACCGGAGAGGATTTCGGCGATGTCCTTTTGAGCCTTGATGAGCTGTGCCCGGACTTCCTTGCCGGTGTCGGCCGTGAGACGGATGCCTTCGCGCAGCCGCGCCTCGCGGTCGGCCGCAAAACGCTTCGCGCGTTCGCGGTCATTCATCGCCCTTTACCTGCGGCTCGACCTCTACAGGCTGAGGCTGCGCGGGAAGCGGTTCCATCGGTGGTAGGGACGGAAGCGAGAACGCATCGCGCTCGCGCCGCTTCTCTGCTTCCGACTGGGCGATCTTCAGTTCTTCCACCGGATCGATTTCAAGACCGAGAAGCGAGGCTGTGAGTGCGATGAGCCGGACGCCCGTGTCTTCCGACATGACGCCGCCGGCGATCGCCTGTGTGACGGATACGACGACCTGCTGCAACGCCGACGCATACTTGGCGATGTCCTTCGCCGTGAGTTCGGGGAAGACGGCCGTCGGCTGCAAGGCGTCTTCATTCTCCATGCCGATGAGCCCGAGGGCGGCGAGGCGCTGGCGGATGACGTATTTGGCGACCTCTTCGAGAATGGCCTTCAGGAAGCGCTGCCGCTGCGCGAAGACCTTGTATGTGGGCTCGCCCATACTCGAAGCGGTTGCGAGGTTCACATCGCCGCCGCCGCCAAACCAATGTTCCGGAACGGTCGACCCGGAAAGGATGTGGTTCCGCGCGATGCGAGCGATGCCGTCGGCGTCGGCCGCCTTGAGGTCCGGCGTCAGAACTTCCCACTCTTCCGCATCATTGTGAACGCGCACCGAATTCGGGCCGGGCGGCTGGATCGTCTTCGCGCGGTCTTCAACCTCTTCCGGCGTGGCATTCTTGAGCGTCACATCCCAGACGACGCTTCGCTTCTGCACCGCGCCGTCGATCTCCCCGAAGACTAGCTCCTCATAGGCATCCGCCATGTCGAGCGACGAAAGAATGTCGCTCCGGCCCCGGCGGCCGTTCGAGAGATCGTTGACGCGCCAGAAGAAACATTCGCCGTCGTTCATCGCCTCGCGCATCTTGCATGCGCCGATGCCAAAGAGATCGTAATCGTCGCCATTGTAGATCACCCGGAAGAGCTTCTTCCTACCGTTCGACTGTGTGACGCGGACGCCGATCGGCACGGCGGCATTATCGGGATCGCAGATCACGCTTTCAATTTGCGACGGGTCGATCTTGCCCAGGCGGACATGCCCGGTCAGCTCGTTCACGAAGACCGGCCAGAGCTGTTCGCCGAAGAGCCCCAGTTCGCGCACATGCTTCTCAAGGTTCAGGTCCATCCTGTTGATGGGGTCCATCCAGAACTTGTCGAGCCAGACTTGGGCCTCCGTATCTCCGACCTGAAGCGTGACGCCCTCACCGAGAAGAAAGGCCGTCTTCAGCTCGATGAGCCGGTTGGCGATGTTGTTGCTTTCCCAGAGATGCGCGGCGAGCTTCTGCATCCTCGATTGCGTCATCGGAGCGAGGTCGCGGCCCTTATCCGCGCCGACGCGCCGCCAGCCGTCCTCTTCGGCCGACGCCCCGGCCGCTTCCTTCACCCTCGTCTTGGCGAAGAACCCCTTGAAGAAATCGCCTATTGCCATGATCGCCTCTCAAACATGCGGCGTCCGCCGTTGCGGCCGAACATGCCGCGCCGTTCACTTGATCGAATACTCTTGTCTTCCACGGTTGCGCCGGCCGAAGGCTTTCCGCCGATCGCGATAGACCAGAGCATTTCGAGCGCGTCGAGACCGTCGTCATGATCGACCATCGGGTAGTGCCGCATCTGGTCAATAAGGACTTGCTGGCGCGGGTGCAGTCGGATGAGGCCGTTGCCGACATGCGGCTGGATGCACTCGATGCGTAGCGCCTTGTCGGTCTGTGGGATGACGGGCACGGCGGGAACGGGCACGCCCAGCTTCGCGGATTCCGAGACGAGCTGAGTGCGAAAGAACTCCTGAAACTGCACGGCCTCGATCGCCCATCTGAGACAGCGATATTCCTCCTGGAAGGCGATGATGTCGGAGATGATGCGCGACGGCAGACGCCGCCGGATGCTCGCCTCTACGACATCGAGAACGCCGGTTTCGCGGTTCATGCCGCCGATCAGGACGGCCGACGGGTCGCGGCCCTTGTTGTTCTTGCCGAGCGACGGATCGCAGGCGCCGAAGAAGATCCAATTGGACAGCCGCTCGACCCAGAAAGTGACGGTGCCGAAAAGTGCATCCTCGCTCGAGATCGGATCGTTCTGCTGTTCCGCATCGAAGGCGGCAACGCCAATGCGAACGCGCAGCTCCATGAGCGAGTAGAGCGGACGAACTTCCGGCCAGCTCACTTCCGCGCCTTCCTCCATTTCGGCGCGGCGTGCCTGGAAGAACGCCTCCGCAACGTCGCGGCCTTCATTGCGGAGAATTTCCTCCCAGCGCTCCCAGAGGTCCATGCGATCCGGCCAGCGGCGAATGCTGGAGAGTTTGATCGACTTCCACATTGGATTACGGAGCTTGCGGGCAAGCACGCTGTCATAGTGCAGGATGGTGCCGATATAGAGCTGATCGAGCGAGCCATCGGCGGCGCCGACGTTGGCGACCGCCTTGTCCACCCAATCTTCCGTCTTGTCGCGCTGTTCCGGCCGCCTCACATTCTCGTCGTTCTCAATGTCGTCCAGGACAACGAGGTCCGGGCGGTGCGGGCCGTGGCGCATACCACGAAGGCGCTTGCCGTTGCCGAACGCCTGGAGCTTGACGCCGGAACGCGTGATCGCGACGCCCTCCTTCCAGACGCGGCCCTGCCCGCAGATTTCAGGGAAGTCGAGCTTGAGACGCGGGTTCGCCTCCAGCTCCACCTTGATCGCTTCCAGCATGGACGCCGCCTGATCGAAGGCGTCCATGAGAAGCAGGATGTAGAACTTCAGATTACGCACGATGCACCAAATCGGGAAGAGCTGGGAGCAATGCGTCGACTTCGCTTCGCCGCGCGGCGCGGCAATCACATCGTTCTGGCCGCGCGGGTCGGCGACGATCTCAGGAAGCCGCTTGAAGAGATACTGGTGAAGCGAAGAGGCGCTTTCCGATTTGATGTAGTGGGGAAAGTAGGTCCGCGCGAAGAACTCATAGCCGTCCCCCGCGAGCACCTTCGCGCGGCGTTCGGCAATCGCGGACGGGCTGTCGTCGAGACCGGTTACTTCCGCTTCGACCTTCTGCCGCAGCTCGGTTGCGACACCGGCGATGAGATCGCGGAATTCCTTCCTTGTGACCTTCTGGCTTTGCCAGCGAAGCCCGCGCTGTGCCATCAGCCATATTCCTTTGCCAGCTCGGCGGCGAAGGGCTCGATGACTTCGAGAAGAGAGCCGACGAGATCGGGCCGTTCGTCGCCGACATAGCCCGCGAAGCGCTGAAGTACGTCGGTCGCGACGGCGAGGCGTGAAAGCTCCGGCGAGGCCTTGCCGACGGCCGACATGGTTTTCGTGAAGGCATCTGCGAGGCGCGAGAGAACTTCCGCCTTTGCGAGCGGACCGATATTGTCGGCGCTCTTCACCGCATCCACCGTCGCCTGGTGAAGCGTCAGATAGTCTTCGAGCATGAGCTGTGCGACATTGCGAATACCGTCGCCCGAAAGGCGCGCGGCCGAGCGGGCGCGCTCCCAATCGTCGCCGTCGTTCTCCGCATCCGATTTCCAGCGCCGCGCGGTCGCATATCCGATGCCATGCTTTTCGGCTGCCGTTTCGAGCGGCAGCCGGTCATGCACATAGGAAGCTCTGACTTTTGCGCGGAGTTCGGGCGGATGCGCCATGCCTCAGCCCTTCAGCTTGTCGATGGCGAGCGTGGCAGCGGCGGTAAGGGCGCGAGAGGGCTTCTTGACGCCGGGATAGCTCCGCTTGCCTTCCGCGACGAGCACACCGCGCTCGGTCAGCGAGGCGCAAAGCGCGCCGCGACGGACTTCCGCGACGACGAGGTTTTGTTCATGCAGCCAGGAGATCGCGCCGCGCACCTGGTCGCGATCGGCCATGATCGCGACACCGTTCACGAGATCGACGAGAAGGCTTTCGTGGCCGGTCTGTTCCGGCAGGTCGAGAAGCGAGCGCAAGACCGCGATGCGGAGGTGCTGTGTCCATGCCTGGGCGGCGTCTTCCATCATTTCTGTCCTCTCGCAGCGTTGGCGAAGATTTCTTCGTGCCGCGTTACCGCATTTTCCACCCGCTCGACGAGCCTGCCGAGACCGCGCAACTCGGCATTCGTTTCCTTTACCCCGCCTGCGATGCCCGCCATCGCGACGTGAAGCTCTGTCAGGTCGCGGCGTGTCGGTAGCTGGCTGAGCGTGCTTTCCGTCTTGTCGAGACGGCGCTCGATTTCCGCCAACTCATCCTTCGATGCGAATTGCTTTCTCATGGACCAAAAGAACCACGCGATTAGGAGGTTGATGACAAAGCCGACGACCGGCCAATATTCGAGAAGCGCGCTCACCCTTTTCCCCGCAACTTTCTGTGACGTCTGATCGGCTCTTCGCAGAATGTGCATCGCCGCGCCGTCGGCACGGCCGCAAGGCGGGCGGCCGGAATCTCGTCATCGCAATCGACGCAGTAAACAGTTTCGCAAGGTGCGGCCATCGCCGGCAGCGGGAAGCGCTTCCGCGAGGCGATGATTGCATCGCGCTCTTCCGTCTCGCGCGCGGATGCCCGGTCGAAATCGTCGCTCACCGCGTCGTCTCCAGTTGATCGTGAAGCTTGTCGAGACGCGCCATCCATTCCCAGAGGGCCGGGAAGTCGTCGTCGCCAAGGCGCTCCAGCTCGGCTGCCACCTGCGGCCCTGCCACCGGCCAGGCGGGACACGCTTGAGGCGAAACCGGCGCGTCAGAGGTCGCCGTTGCGCATGCGCTCAAGCAGCTCATCGCGAGAAGCGTGAGGCCGAGCCGCAATGTCCGCTTGTTCATCGAGAATTTTCCGTTGCTCGGCCGACTGGCTTGCCGCCGCCTCGCTCTTGCCCGCCGCCCGCGCGGCAATTGGCCCGGCGAGAAGCCGGGCCAAGAAGGCGATGAGCGAGGCGGCGAGCTTCGCCCACATCAGGCGGATTTCTTCAGGAGCCGCGCTTCGAGCATTATCTCGATGTCTTCGGGCATCAGGTCGAAATGATCGAGGGCATCGGGAACGCGTTCGGTGAGATAGTTCACGGCATCGGCCAGAACCTTGTTCTTCGTCTCGATGTCGGGAATCTTCCCCGCCGCGTAGTCGGTCAGGTTGCGGCTTCCCCAGGCAAGCGCATTGTCGAGCGCCGCATCGAGATAGGTTCTCGTCTTCTCGTCCAGTTCGAGGCCAGCGCGCTCCGCCAGATAGTCGATGAGCGCATGAATGCCCTTGCGGATCGCGAGGCCGATTGCAGCCGCGATGGCGGCGATGACGAGAAGAGCGACGGGAGCGAGGTCGATGGTGTAGGTCGCCTCGTCGGCCGCGAGTGCCGGGAGGGCGAAGGCGACCGCGCTCGCGAAGACGAGCGAGACGGCGAGGAACAGAACAGACGCAAAGGATTTGAAGCGCGGCATGAAGCCTCCTAGAGGTTGGGCGCGACGAAACGATTGAAGTTGGCGATGAACTCCGCTTCGGTTCCTTTGCCGAGCGGCGTGTTGTAGACGCGCTTCCAGACATTCGCCTGACCGGCAATGTCGCCGGGTGCGGGAACGGCGGCGGGAGAGCGGTAGTAGACAAGGCGCGCAATCGCGGTGGCGAAGGCGAGGTTCGTCACGAGCTGGCCTTCAGGATCGGGCCAAGCCGCGCATAGCGACATGACGGCCTCGCGCGCGGCGGGCTTGAAGCGCAGGTAGTTTTCCTGAATGTCGCGATAGGTGGCGGGCTCGACCTGGTAGAGCCCGCGCGCGGGGCCTTTAAGCTGCACGAGGTGGCGGAAGTTGCTCTCTTGGGCGATGGTGCCGAGAAGAAGCTCAACCGCGCCGTCGCGCGCAAAGCCGGGAAGCTCGTCGCCCAGATAGAGCAACGTCGGTTGGATGACGTGATCGCGAAGGTGCCGAATGTTCATGGCAGCATGAAAGCCGCCTAATGCGCCGCTACCTAGTCGGAAGCGCTTCCGGTGTGATCCGTGTTGCGTGGCGAGCCGAACATATCGATCTGCCGTTCGTCAATGCCGCCGCGCTCATTGGCGCGGACCATGCGTACCCAGCGCTCCGTCACCGAGAACTTCCGGGCGACTTCACGTGCCGTGCCCTTGGCGCGCATGATGAGGCGCCGCTTGTGTCTGACGGATGCAAGGTTCGGCACGTCGAAGGAACCGGCGCCGAGATCGCGAATAAGCTTCTCGGTCGCTTCGATGCCAATCACCTGCGTCAGCCTGTTAGAGGGATCGGGTGTCGCCGGAATGTAGCAAGCGGTGCCGCCAAAGGCTTCGACGAGGCGGAGCGTCGCGGCAAGCCCGATGCTCCCCTTGACCTGAACAAGCGATGCAGGCCATCCCTGCGTTTCTTCAATCTCTGACATCGGCCCCAGCCCCCCGGATGGTTCGTATCTTCTCCCCAAGTTCCGCAATCAAAGCATCGGCCTTGACTGCGGAGAGCTTGTGTATGTCAACCCATGGGCACGAATCACCTGCTTGTTTGAGGATGCGACGTTGCGCCTCAATGACCCGTGCACGCGGGTTATGGCTAACGACACGCTTGCCCTGCCGGTACGGCGACCAATCCACGCCCGCATCCCGCGCTGCGCGTTCCTTCAGAGCCTCGATAAGGGCGAAGGCGTCGTCCCCGCGCACCCATTGGAGAGCGGCGAGGCCGAGTTCCTTTCCGCCCGTTACGCGCCGCGCGAAGCCCGCCAGCGCTTCTTCAGAGGGGTCCGGGATGACGCCGAGATGCCAGAGCGAGAGCCAGAGCGCACGTGCCTTGCGGATTTCCCGGCCGCCGGCGAGCGGCTTCGATTGCTTCGCCGGCTTGAAGCCGAGACGGCGGCATTCCTCCACAAGGCCCTTGAGTTGGGTGTCGTCCAGCACTTTCAGCGACCGGTCGCCGGTCACCCGCTCGAGAAGATCGCGCCAGGCATCGTCGTCCAGGCCGAGCTGCTTCTTGGCGATGTGGAGCTTCGCATAGAGCTTTTTGCGGAGGTCGGGGGCGGCTTGCATCAGATCCTCACGACGATTGAACGGGAGACGGTGAGCGACACGCCGGGCTCGCGCCTCCGCCACACAAAACGAAGCGTGACGGTGCGATCTGCGCGGAGATAGGGCCGCGACGACGGGACGAGGCTGTAACCGTCGTCGAGCAAGAGGTTGTGAAGCGCCGCAAGATCGGCGTTGGCGGTTGCGATCCGGGCCATGTCATGCGCGGTGAGCGCTTCGAGATACCGGCCCTTGCGGCGCTGGCGGCGGCTCATTTGTGCGCCTCCCGCTCCAGACGCTCTTCACGGGAGCGGAGAATGCGCGCGACGGAGCGCGCCATGCGCAGCTCCTCGGCCGACAAGGGCGATGTCTGACGCCGCATGTCGGCAAGCGTGCTCTCATAGAGGTTGAGACGCGCCGCCAGTTCGTCGCGGAAGCCCTCGTCGCGCGAGAGATCGACGATCATGTCGATGCAGGAGAGCACGGCCTGCGCTTCATAGAGGCGCATATCCACGAGGAGGGCACTCACGGCGGCAAAGAGGCGGTTGGTGTGCTCGCGCAGGACGAAGGCCGCATAAGGCTCCAGCTCGTTCGGTCCTTTTGCCTGGAGCGCTTTCGCTTCGCGCTTGGATGCGGCAAGATCGCGCATCGTCACGATGAACGCATCGCGGATTTCCCGCGTGGCCTCATCGACGGAAGCGAGTTGCGCCGCGTCCGTCGTGGCCGCGTTCTCGGCCTCCAGCAATGCGCTAATCTGCCGTTCGGACATTTCCGGTGTTCCTAGTCTTCGAGAAGCGCGGCGAAGGCCGCCCAGTTGAGCTGCCGGCAGGCGGCAATAAGGCCCAGCTCGACAAGCGTGTCGTCGAGATCGCCGGGCCGGATCGCATCGTCTTCCTGAAAGGCGCGGAGGGTCCGGACTGCCTTGCGCACGCGCTCGCCGGCGAGAGCGGCCTCGCGGAAGGGCGCGAGAAGGTCGGGGTTCTCAGCCATTTGTTTTGGACTCCGCCGCATCAATGAATATTGACTTCAACTTGCCGAGTTCACGGATTGCGGTGTCGTGGGCTTCGAGGTCGCGGTGCGACGGACGCCTAGCTCCATCGCGCATCGCGCGATGCCAATCGATGGCGGCTTGAATACCGCACGCGATACCCTCGCGAAGAACCCGCACGCTCATGCCGCCCACCCGAGATTGAGAACATCGGCAATCGCCTTCCAATCGGTGCGCTCGTCTCCCGCGAGCGGCACGGCCGCAATGTCGAGCGTGAGCGTGATCCAGCTCGCATTGGCATGCGGCCGGAAGCGGAAATGGAGGTAGGACTTGCTGCTGTCGACGCGGATCGCGGCGCGGAGCGCATCCTGCATGCGCTTCCATCGCGGGTCGTCATGCTCGGTCCGCAGCAACCGGAAAATCTGGTCGCGGGCGACCTGACCGGCCTTGCCGGTCTTGAAGGCGTCCTGGATAAGATCGCGGATGACGGGCGGTGCGCTCGCGCCCCACTCGATGAGGCATTCGTCGCAGATTTCCTTGGCGGTCTGGAGTTCCGGCCCGAAGCTCAGAATGTCCGACACGCGGATCATGACTTGCAGACGGCCGTCATAGCTCGAAAAGGTTGTGTTGCCCTTCGCGCCGCCGCGACGCTTCAAGCCGTACTTCTCCGCGAGAAGGTCTTGAAACGTGTCGATGTTCCCGAATGCGAGCGACTTGAACGCCGCAAGGATTTCGTAGACGCCAAGGGCGCGTGCGAAGAGGTCGCGGACAAGCTCGTCTTCGAGCCGGTGTTCCGGCTCTACGAGATCGATGGGCTTGAACCTGCCCTGGCCGTCCACCATGCAGACGTTGCCACCGACTTCGACGGTGGGGGGAAGAAGTTCTGGTTTCATTGATGAATGTTCCTTGTGCGAGAGGTGTTCTGTAGGTGGACACCGAGCGCGATGTAGTGGATGCGCTCGTATTCGGCTTTGCGGCGGCGAAGGGCGGCGGTGCGACGCTGCGCTTCGATCCGCTCCGCTCGTGCGGCGCGGATGTGGTGGGCGATGTCGCGAAGCGCGATGATTGCAACCGCCATGTAGTGGTCTAGCGCTTCGATCGCTGTCAGGAGGTAGTCACGCGGGCGTTGTGTCATGGCGACGCTCCAACAATCCGACCTCCTTGAGAATGCCCGCGAACGTATCCAGCGCTTGGCTCGCCGCGACCCGGCCATCCGGCGATACGTCGTCTGCTAGTCGGTCGATGGTGATGACGGCACGCGCGCCGTAGTCCAGCCGCAGCCGCATGTCGAGAACGGCACGGCATAGCGCGCGCACTTCCATGTTTGAAACGCCCGTCTCCTCGCGCACGCCTCCACCGAGAATGCGGCGTGCGACCGCAACAACGTCGACGAGATCGCTCATGCGCCGTCTCCGTCCATGCCGGCCTTTTTCAGATAGGCGTCGGCCTCGGTGAGGAAGCCGTTCACTTCGTCCGAATAGGAGGGAAGACGACCTTGGTTTGCTTCAACCCTCCGGATGTTGCGAAGAAGGTGATATGCCTTCTGCACTAGCTCCGGCGCGGTCGGGAGGTTATCGCTCATGCTCTTTTCCTTTCGTTGAGAAGCGAGACGATGCCGGGCGGAAGGTCGCCGTGGTTTACCCGTGCGGATGGTGGCACCTGCATGCCTTCGAGCTGGGCGACCTGATCGGCCAGCGCCGACATGACTTCGCCCCACGCTTCGAGGTACTTTTCGGACATGGTTCCCGCGCGAATACGGGAGGCCATTGCGCCGGTCGCATTCCTGATTTCCGATGCGATTGTCATTTCGGTTTGATCCTTGAGTTGACGCAGCCGTTCCGGCAGGCGCGGTAAAGCAGGACGCGGGTGGGGTTGTGAGAAGCCCAGGGCGCTTTCTGGTTTTCGTTGCAGCGATCGGCGGGGATTTCGCCGAGCAACGGGCAGGTGACGGATTGCTGAAGGAGCGTTCCGCGCACGGCCATTTCGACGGCCGAGAGCTTGCCGCGCGCCGTCGTCTCGCCGGTCTGCCCGTACTTGGCGGATAGGACGTGGTTGACGACGGTCTGCGAATAGCCGACGCGGGCGGCGGTCGCGCGCTGGCCGTGGGCATCGCATTCGCGGGCGAGCGCTTCCACCCATTCCGGCAGCTCGCCGCCCCACGCCTCGCGCGCCTTGTCGATGGAGGAAGTCATTCCGAAACCTCCTCCTGCCAGACGACTTCGCAGAGGTTTGGATCGAAGACCGTTTTCAGCCGCTGGATCATCGGCGCACGTGGGCCGGTGTTGCGCGACTTCACGAAGCGATAGGAGGCAAGGCGGTGCGCGTTGCCTTCCTGTACGACGACGAGATATCCCGCTGCCGAAAGATGTTTCAGATAGTCCTTCGCCGCCGCTTCCGTTACCGGCACCTCTTCGGTGCGCGACATGACGGCGAGGTCGCGGAGGGTGAAGTCGGGAAGCCGCTTCATCGTCCGCCACATCGCTTCCTGCGCGAGGCCCTGCGCGCAGGGTGTGCCGTCCCGCTTGAGACGCGGCGCTTCCACGCCGATATCCCGGACGAGGCGGAACACCTTCATCGGGATGGCGTTCTTGTGCTTGCTGCCGACGATACCGTTGGAAGCGGGCCTGACGCCCGCCTCCTCGACATAGCCGCCGCGACGGAGCGCGGTGAGATAGGAGCGGATCGTGTCGCGCTCCTGTTTCGTGTCGTGCCATAGATCGTTCAAAGAGAACTCGCGGCGCGCGCGGATGGCCTCCCAGACCGCCTGCCTGCCGGTCGCCTTGCCGCGCTTCATGGTGAGGTGAACGGGCTTGCGCGCCATTACTGCCTCCCGGCCGGCGGCTCGCCGGTGAAGAAGGCTTCGGCGGGAAAGTCGGCGAGCGTCATTCGCGGCTTGCCGAGCGTGGATGCCTTCTCGCGGATGCGGTCGAGATTGACGCAGACGCGGCGCACGCTTCCGCGCGCCTTCACATGGGCCTCGCTCATGAGGTCGTCGGCAAGCTCGATGCCGGGGCAGTAGACCTTGGAGAGGTGGCGGGTGTCGGAATGCGAGGCGGGCTGTGCCTGTATCCAGTCGAGCATGCGGCCGTGCACGCGCTCCCAGCGCTTCAGGGCGTTCGGCAGGTTCTCTTCGCCGATGAGGATCACCGTCGCCTGGGAAGCCTCGTAGATATCGCGGATGACCTCGATCAGGCTTTTCTTCACGAGGTAGTCCGCCTCATCGACGAGAAGCGGGCGCTGCGAGCGCGCGAGCTGATCGCCAATCTGATCGACCATGCCGGCAACCGTGGTCGCGGGCTGCGTGACACCCATTTCTTGCAGGATCGAAAGGCAGAGGTTCTTGCGCGTCCAGACGCTCCGCACCTCGACATGATAGGCGCGGAAGCGATTGGCGGCATACATCGCCGCATTGCTTTTTCCGTAGCCGGACGGCCCGCTGAAGGTCGCCATGCCGGGAAGATTGGGCGCCCGGTTCTGCACGCGTTCCACGAGTTCGGCAAGCAACGTCACGTTGCGAAGCGGCGCGATGGTCGGTGCGGTATTGACGGCGGTAGTCGATTTTGTCATTCTTCTGGCCTCACTTGTTGATGGCTTAGGGCGTTGTCCGTTTCCGGCGGGCAGCGCCTTTCTTCTTCCTCACGCTTCCAGCGCGTCCGCGCCGAAATCCTCATAGATGTGACGTGTCGCCCGGTACTCGGGCTGGGTGCTGTAGACGCTGTGCCAGCGTTCGTCCTCCGCGCTCACCTTCTCGCCCGCCTCCATCCGGGCTTCGATGTCGAGCGCGCGAAGGAAGCGTGTGCGGCGGGTTTCGAGCTGATGAACGATCGGGTCCGGCTCGGCTGGTATCGGGTGAAGGAGTTCCGCCTCGATCTCGCGTTGCCGCGCTTCGAGCGCCGGCGAGAATTCCTGTTCGGCGGAAAGCTCGATGAGGGCCGGGCCGAGTTCGGCGCGCACGTCCTCGATATGCTTGGTCAGCAATTTCTCGCGCCCGGCCGCGCGGCGCTGGCGCGCATACTCGACTTTCGAGGCGGGCTGTTCGGGAACGACGTTCGCGTCGCGCCTGGCAATCGCGATCAGGCGGCCCTCTTCCAGCGTGCGAACCCACGCCCTCGAACCGTCGTGAATGTCGTAGCCGACGCGGACCTTCTCTCCGCCGAAGGGCACAAGCTCTTGCGCGTAATAGGTTCCCCAGGGGAGGCGGACCTCACCGCGCTGCGTCGTGCGGATTTCGTAGGGCCGCCAGAGATCGGTCATCGCTTCCGGCGTCAGTGTGTCCGGCTGCCATCCGTTCGCGCGATGCTCTTCCAGCGCCTCGGCGGGCGATTGATGACGGAGCTTCCCCGTCTCTTCGTCGCGAATGCGCTTGAGGCTGCGGTGCGGGCGGTTGTTGTAGGCTTCGACTTCCGCCGTGCAGAAATCGAGGAAGTCTTGCCAGCCGATCAGGAAGCGGCTCGCGCCGTGTTCCTTGAGGTCTTTCGTGATGAGCTTCACGACCTTGCGGCGGGCCTCGCCGTCCATGTCCCGGCCGGAATAGCTCGGCAGCTTCCGCGCCGCGCGCTTCCAGAGCGAGGATTGCAGGCGCTCGATCTTGCCGCGCGACTGGGCGCGGCCGGGGAGCGAGTTGTCCGGCGTGGCGCCGAGGCGAGACAGGAAGCCGGTCACATCGGCCGTCATCGCCTGGGCGACGAAGCCGGAGCCGTTGTCGGTGTAGAAGAGCGCGAAGAGGCCGAGCGATGAAACGCCATGACGGATCGAGTCCATGACGACATGCGAGCTTTCCGCGAGGCCCGTGCTCCAGCCGAAGACGTAGCGGGTCGTGACATCCTGCAATGCGCAGACTTCCGGCCGGAACGGCTTGCCGTGAACGGGATGCGCAACATCGGCCTTGAAGCTGTGGCCGTCGGCCGTCACGACATCGAGCGGTTGCAGCCCTCCCGTCGAGCGGCGCTTGAAGCCCTTGAATTTCAGGAGCCCGTTCGGGCCGTGACGGCCGCGCTCGCGATCGACGACGGAGACGCGGGCGAGGAAGCGGCGGGCGGCATGATAGTCGGGGCAGAGAATGCCTTCCGGGAGCGCGGCGGGAAGGTCTTCCATGACAGCCGCGAGGCTGCGCTTTGTGGGCGTGTTGTAGAGCTTGAGGAGGGTGGCGCCCCATGCCGGCGGCGCGGTGGGTGCCGGGGCGGCGGGCGTCAATGCGTCGACACCGCCCGCGCCGTGAAGGCTGCGCCAGCGCTTGATTGTCCGTATCGAGAGCGCCCGCTTGCCATCTTTGCCCGTCCGCGCATTGGCGGCGGCAACCAGTTCTTGCAGGTCGGGGCGCAACTGACCTTCGGCGGCGAGCTGCACGACTTCCTCGATCGCGGCTTCGACGCCCACGAAACAGGCCAGCCGCTCGACTTCGAGGAGGATCGCGGCGCGTGCTTCGGCGCAACGGAGCTGCCAATCGGCGAGCGGAGCGGCGGGCGCGGCCAGCTCGATAGCGCGGGAAGGTTTCGCGGGCACCGGAAGATCGTCTGTCGTCTTGGTCACGGCCTTCAGGAGCGAACGTCGCGCACCTTCGGGCAGCGATTTCAAAAGCGATTGGACGCAGTATTCGCTACCGCCACCACGATCTGTGCGCATCCGGTTTTGCCACCGCTCCCGCGTGGCTGCCTTGCGAATGCCAAACGCGGTCGCCGGGAGGCCCGGAAGGCGGAGATCGGCGAGCTGCGATGCGGTTAGCCAGCTCTTCATTACTGCCCCCGCGCTTCGGCTTCGCGTTCGGCCCAGTCGAGCGCCTGTTGCGGAAGGTTCTTCTTCGCGGCGGCGATGCGCGCGCTGATCGCGCGTTGCTGGAGTTCGAGCGTCACGAGTTCGGCGACGGCGGTCGCCTCGCCGGGCAGCGCCTTGAAGCCGCAGGCTTCGGCAATGAGCGTCACGAGCCGCGTATCGCCCGTCGCCTTCACGAGTGCCGGCAGCGCTTCGAGCGGAAACCGCCAGTCGTCGGCCGAGGGCGCGGCATAGCGGTCGAGCATGTTCTTGGTCATGTCGCGGCCCGTGAGGCGCGACATGTCGGAGGCGACGGCGAAGCGGTCGCGGCCCTGCGCCTTGGCGAAGGCCAGCGCATCGGAGACGGCCTCGCGAATCGCGGTAGAAAGTGCCGCGCCTTCGAGGATCGTGTCTGGCCGGTCGAAGAAGCCCGGCTGATTGGGAGAGGGAGCGTGCGGCGATGGGCGGCGCGCCATGTCAGCGGGCCCCGGCGAAATGGACATTGTGCGCGGGGGCCGGGCTGATACGATTGCGCGGCTTCGTCTGGTTGATCCGCTCGCCGGCCTTGTTGAAACGTTCAGCGAAGAGCTGCCGCGCGGTCAGGTCGAGGCGCCGGGCAATCGCTTCTTCCAGGTAGCTGGATGGATTGAGAAGAGCATTGGCGACCGCGTTCGCCGAAACACCTTCGTCGCGGGCGATCGCCGTTAGCGTGATCCCGCGAATCTTGAGCTGATAGATGATCCACGCCCGCCGAACGGCGGGTTCTTTTGGGATGTCTTCAGTTCGTATTTGCATAAGGGCCTCGATTGGTTAATGACGATGATAGTACCTAAAAGTGACCTTTCTTCAAGGCGAAAAAGTCACTATCAGGCCCTTAACCAAGACGGGCGTCTGAGGCATTACGAATTTTCAAGCTTTTTCAAATGGTTAAGGCGCTAGGGGCGGGAACGAAATATGGAGGAAAGTGACCCTAAAGTGCCCGGATTGGACAGGACGGGCTTCGCTGAGCGCCTGAAAGTGGCGATGAAATCGTCCGGCAAATCGACCAAGACGCTCGCCGAGGAAATCGGCACTTCGGAGTCCGGTGTAAAAAAGTGGCGGTCGGGCGCGGCGGACCCTGGCTTCGGGCTCCTGGCACACGCGGCGGCGGTAATGGGGGTGTCGCTCGACTGGCTTGCTGACGGAAAAGGCGAAATGCTCTCGGCGTTTCCGCCGATCCATGTGAACCCGAGCAAGGCCGCTATCGACCCCAAGAGGCTTGCCCTCGTCATCGCAGCCGTCGAGGCGCTGTTCGAAGAGCTCGGCGGCAAGGCACCGCCTTCAGAGCGAAGCGAACTGGCGGCGCAGCTCTATGAAGAGGTGTGGGACATGGACACCGACGACGAGGTTCGGGGCGGGCTGGCGGTGGCGATTGGGCGCGAACGGAAGAGGCTTCGGGGATGGTGATTTCAGTTGCTACTTGCGCCGCAACGAGAATTTGCGCATCGCTCAATTTTTCCTTTTAGTGTCAATGGGTTAGTATAACCAGCAACTTGAATGGTGTGGCTGTGCACTAGTTGCGGGATGTGCCTCTGAAAGTCGGACCGCGTTTTTGGCGGTGCGGTGGCGAGTGCGACGAAGGAAGGGCGAGGCTTTCTGCGGCTTTCCGAGTGCTCACGATACGCGCGCAGGGTGATCGTTCCCGCTCGGTCCCGTGCCAAAACGAGTGCACAAATTGATCGCTTCCGCTCATTCGCGCTCATTCCGTGCCAAAGCGCGCGCCGATGTTCCTGCTTGTCGATGGCCTCCTAAGTGCCGATACTCACAACACTTTCCGCCGCGCCCGGTGTTTTCGGTTCCTCGATAGCCCGTGCCAAAGCGATCACCTCCCCACAATCTCAAGGTGTAGCTCCTTCCGGCGCTCGACCTGCCGGGCGGTTTATATGACATGATAAACGTCACATCGTTGATCGGCGTCAGGATGAGGCCGGTCAATAAACGGGGGGATGCCCATGAGATGGCGAGGGTATACGTTCGCGAGCGTGTTTGTGGCTTGCGTCATCTCCATGCTGGCGCTGGCGGCCGGGGACGAGCACAGGGATGGGCATCCCGAGTGGGATTATGGCCGCGATCTGGGACCGGAGCACTGGGCGGAGATCGATCCCGCTTTCGCGACATGCGGCACCGGGCAACGGCAGTCGCCAATCGATATTTCCGGGGAAGCCTCTTCAGACGCGCCGCCGGTTTCATTTGCCTACCGGGCGGGTCCGGCGAGCGTCGTCAATCTCGGCCATACAGTGCAGGTGAATGTTGCGCCCGGCAATTCGCTCGAGTTCGGCGGCGAGAGCTACGAACTGGTTCAGTTTCATTTCCATACGCCAAGCGAAAACACATTCGAGGGCGCACATCATCCGCTGGAAATTCATTTCGTTCATCGGGATGGGGCGGGGCGGCTGGCCGTGGTTTCCGTAATGGTTCGGGCGGGCGGCGCCGGCCCTCTGGACCTGTTGCCGATGCCCGGGGAGGTGGGCGGGACAGTGGCGCTGGATGCACCGCTCAATCCCTTCGACATGCTGCCGGACGATACCGGTTATCTGACTTTCGAGGGGTCGCTCACGACGCCGCCCTGCAGCGAGGGTGTGCATTGGATCGTCATGCGATCTCACGCGGTGGCGGGGGATGAGGCAATAGCGCATATCGCGGCGCTGATCGGGCCAAACAACCGTCCGACGCATCCACTGAACGGGCGCCTGCTGCAGGCAGGCGAGTAGTCGGCGGTGCGGCTGGCTATTGCGACGCCGGGCAATTAAGTTCGGCGGCATGATCCATCTCGATCTTCTGATGTCCCTGCAGCTTATCGGCATCGCGGCTTTCGCGGTGTCGGGAGCGCTTGTCGCGGGCGAACGCCAGATGGACTGGTTCGGTGCGATCGTACTCGGCGTCATCGTGGCCGTGGGCGGGGGGACGCTCCGGGATGTGCTGCTGGACGTGCCCGTCTTCTGGATCGACGCGCCCTGGTACATCGTGCTGGCGGGGGCGGCGGCGCTTGCCACCATACCGCTTGCGCGCTGGAGCCAGAGGGTACGGCGACCCATTTCCATTGCCGACGCGGTGGGGCTTGCGGTCTTCGTGGTTCTGGGTACGCAGAAGGCGCTCGATGCCGGGACACCGGGTTTCGTCGCGATCCTGATGGGTCTGATTACCGGAATATTCGGCGGCATCATCCGCGATGTGCTGGCGAACCGCTCGCCCATTATCCTGCGGAAGGAAATTTATGCGCTGGCGGCGCTGACCGGTGCGACGCTTTATGTGCTCGGACAGTATCTGGAGGTGCCATCGATGCTCAACCTCTGGTGCTCGATGGCGGTCATTCTCATCATCCGCCTGCTGGCAATCGCACGCAACTGGTCCATTCCCACGTTTCGCATCGAACCGGGCGACCAGGAGTAGGCTTCGCTCTCCGACCGCGGTGCATTTTTCCCCGATCGTGCTTGTTCCCGGAGCCGGGCGATCTAGTTCCATCGGCAGCTTTCGTGTCATCAACGAGAAGCCGCCTTGTCCGATCGCCAGTTTGCCCTTTTTTACGAGATGTTCGGCTGGATGCCGGCGTGGAGCGCGACGGCGCTGCTGTTGGCCATGGCGATCGTCATTGCCGTTGTCGTGCATACGATTGCAGTGAGAGTGCTGCTTGCTACATTCTCGCGACGCGCGGTCTATGTGCAGACGCTGCTCCGACGCACGCGACTGCTGACGCGGGTGGTCGTCATCTTCATCGTCTGCTCGGTCGTGGTTCAGGCAGCGCCGCTCTCCGACAGCGGCCTTTCCTTGCTGAGCGCCATTCTGGGAGCGTGTCTTGTCGTCATCCTCGGCTGGACCGTGCTGATGGCGACGCATATTGCCGCCGACGTCTATCTGGCACGTTTCCGGATCGATGTGGCCGACAATCTCATGGCCCGGAAGCATGTGACGCAAATCCGCATCCTGCGGCGCGCCGCGGACACGCTGATCGTCATGCTCACCTTGGGTGCGGTGCTGATGTCGTTCGAATCCGTGAGGCAATATGGTGTCAGCATCTTTGCGTCCGCAGGGGCCGCCGGCCTGGTGCTCGGATTTGCGGCGCGGCCGGTGCTTGAGAACCTCATTGCCGGTATTCAGATTGCCGTTACACAGCCGATCCGCATCGACGATGCCGTGGTGGTGGAAGGCGAGTGGGGCTGGATCGAGGAGATTACCGGCACCTATGTCGTCATCCGCATCTGGGACTGGCGGCGGCTGATCGTGCCGCTTTCCTACTTCATCCAGAACCCGTTCACGAACTGGACGCGAGAGAGCGCCTCGATCATCGGCACGGTCTTTCTGCATGCGGACTACAAACTGCCGGTGGACGAATTACGCGGCTATCTGACAGAGGTGGCGAAGTCGTCGCCGCTGTGGGACGGAAAGGTGGTCAATCTTCAGGTAACGGATGCGACCAACCGAACGATTGAAATACGCGCGCTTGTCAGTGCCGCAACGTCGCCGCAAGCGTGGGATCTGAGGTGCCATGTACGGGAGAAGCTGATCGCTTATCTTCGGGAACATCATCCCGACTCGCTGCCGCAGATACGCAGTCTGGCGCTGGACGATGATGGCGGGCGCCGCGATAAATCAACCGGCGGCGCCATTATCGACGACGCCTGACAAAAAACTCATATGCGACAGCGTTTTCTGGAACTTTTTTCCTCACGCGGTTGATCCCGGCAGTGTGGTTTGTTAGCGTGCAGTCGCTGAGCGGGCATAATCCGTGCTGCATCGAGAATGCAGTGCCGTTCCCAGTCGCGTCCTGTGACTTCAGTCACCTTGTCGTATGTTTTTGTCGACGCTTATGGACACGGCCCGTTTTCGTGCGTGTGCACGGCTGACCTTTGCGGGCTTTCGAAACCGAATTCATAGGCTACCGGCGGGATCGGCCGGAGCCGTTTGTTCATTTTGGCGGCAGCGGAGACGCATGCGCGGTCGCCGCCATTTCCGGAGGAATGTCGTCATGAAACAACTCAAGAGGGAACAGGAGTTTGGAGAGGACCCGCTGGCCAGGCGCGAGACGGACAATTACCAGAACGAATATGTCGAGTCGTTTGTCGAGAAGTGGGACGATCTCATCGACTGGGACAGCCGTGCGGAAAGTGAAGGGCATTTCTTCATCGACATCCTGAAGGAGCGTGGCAAGCACAAGATCCTCGATGTTGCGACGGGAACGGGATTCAATTCCGTGCAGCTTCTAAAGGCAGGCTTCGATGTGACGAGTGTCGACGGAAGTGCGGAGATGCTGTCCCGCGCCTTTGCGAACGGCCGCGAGCACGGCTTCGTCATGCAGACCGTTCACGCCGACTGGCGCTGGCTCAACAAGGACGTGCATGGAAAGTTCGACGCCATCATATGTCTGGGCAATTCGTTTACGCATCTGTTCGAGGAAAAGGATCGCCGCCGTGCGCTCGCTGAATTCTATGCAGCGCTGAAACATGACGGCATCCTCATACTCGATCAGCGCAACTACGACGCCATCCTGGATCACGGATTCAGCTCCAAGCACAAATATTACTATTGCGGCGACAAGGTTACGGCCGAACCGGAACATGTGGACGAGACGCTTGCACGGTTCTGTTACACGTTCCCGGACCAGAGCGTTTATCACCTCAACATGTTTCCTCTGCGCAAGGACTACATGCGGCGTCTCATGCATGAAATAGGTTTTCAGAAAGTCTCCACCTATGGCGACTTCCAGGAAACCTACAAGGAAGCCGACGCCGATTTTTTCATTCACGTCGCGGAGAAGACCTATCATGACGACCGGTAAGTCGAAAGCAGTCGCCCAGGCCGAAGCCTATTACGATAGCCCCGACGCGGATTCTTTCTACTTCACGATATGGGGAGGCGAGGACATCCATATCGGGATGTACAAGGACGACAGCGAACCGATCGTTACGGCGAGCCATCGGAATGACGAGACGCTGGCATCGATGCTGCGAGGCGTAGACCAGACGACGAAGGTGCTGGATATTGGCGCGGGCTACGGGGGTGCGGCACGGCATCTCGCGCGAACGCGCGGCTGCCACGTCACCTGCCTGAATATCAGCGAGACGCAGAACAGGCTCAACCGCGAATTGAACGATAAGGCGGGGCTCGCCGGCAAGGTCGATGTCGTCTACGGCGACTTCGAGAATATTCCGGCTGAAGATGCGAGCATGGATGTGGTGTGGTCGCAGGACGCAATCCTGCATAGCGGCAATCGCCGTCGCGTGCTCGACGAGGTCAAGCGGGTGCTGAGGCCGGGTGGCCAGTTCATTTTCACCGATCCAATGCAGGCGGACGATTGTCCGGAAGGCGTGTTGCAGCCCATTCTGGACCGCATTCATCTCGAAACGCTCGGCAGTTTCGGCTTCTACGATGCGGAGCTCGGCAAGCGGGGCTTCGAGAAGGTCGAGGTGAAGGTGCTGACGCACCAGCTGCGCCGCCACTACTGGCGCGTGGGTGAGGAGTTGAAGGCAAAATACGAGCGCCTGTCCAAAGGCGCGAGCACGGATTATCTCGACAATATGATCAAGGGCCTGGGTCACTGGGTGGACGGCGCGGATAAGGGCTATCTCGCCTGGGGCGTCATGCATTACCGCTTGGCAAAGTGACGCGGCGGGCATAAGTTTCCTTCGCCCGGCGCTGTGCCGGGCGAAGAGGATCGAGATGACTATTTCGCATGTCACGAACGGCGCATGGTGGACCACCTGAAGGGTGGCCCCGTTCCGTCGTCTGACGACCAAACCGGAAAAGGCCGCCCCTCATGGAGGCGGCCTTTTCGTTTGCGGGTTTCCCATCGAAAGGCGCCTTCCCCGGGGCGGCTTCCATGCGCGTGGAGGCGCGAGGAAGATGAGGAAATTCGAAGCCGTCCCGGAAAGGGAGTTCGATCTCGGCGGCGTCGTGCCGTGGGGCCGCCGCCTTCGCGAGTATGAGGCGTTCTTCGGGCTCAAGGAACTGGCGGGTCTGTCGCCGGTACTGGATGCAGGCGGAGGGCCGTCGTCCTTCGCGGCGGAGGCAGCCGCTGCCGGTATTCGGGTGGTTGCGACCGATCCGATCTACCGGTTTTCGGGCGACGACATCCGGGCGCGCTTCGAGGAGACGGCGGTTGCCATGCGAACGGGCATGCACCGCGCCGCTTATCGCTTCAGGTGGGACTATTACGGATCGGAGGAGGCCGTGCATCGGTTGAGGCGCGAAGCGCTCGAGCTTTTCCTTGCTGATTTCGAGGTGGGGAAAAAGGACGGCCGATATGTAACGGCCGCCTTACCGGGGCTGCCGTTTCCGGACAACGCCTTCCGGCTGGCGTTGTCGTCGCACCTGCTGTTTCTCTATGGCGACGATCTCGACTTTGCATTTCATCTGGCCGCAATGCGCGAGCTTTTGCGCGTGGCCGGGGAGGTGCGCGTCTTTCCACTCGTCAATCTGGACGGGCGGCCGTCGAGCCATCTGCCCGGCATCATGAAGGCTCTTGCGGAGGAGGGCGCTCGGCCTGAACTTGTGGATGTACCGTTTGAATTCCAGATGGGGGCGAAACGGATGCTGAAAGTATCGAGGGGATAGTGAGGATCGCTTTTCCTTTTCGCGCGAACCTTGCGATATTGCTCGCGGCAGGAAGAAGAGGGGTCGTATGAGCATTGAAAGCGTGACGGGCCTTGTCGGCGGGCTTGGCCTTTTCCTCGTCGGCATGTGGCTGATGACGGAAGGCTTGAAAGTCGCGGCCGGGCCCTCGCTGAAAACGCTGCTCGAACGCTGGACCAATACGCGGCTTCGGGGGCTCGCCTCCGGCTTCGCCCTTACCGCACTGGTACAATCATCGAGTGCGGTGACGGTGGCGGCTATCGGCTTCGTCAATGCCGGTGTGCTAACGCTCCGGCAGGCGGTGTGGGTGATCTTCGGCAGCAATGTCGGGACCACGATGACCGGGTGGATCGTTGCCACCATCGGCTTCAATGTGAATATCGAATTCCTGGCCCTGCCGATGATCGGCGCGGGGATGATCGTGCGGCTGACTGCGCCCGGTACGGCGCGCGGTGCGCTGGGCGAGGCGGTGACAGGTTTCGGGCTGTTCTTTCTCGGCGTGGCGGTGCTGAAAGATACGTTCGGGGGTATTGCGGCAGGACTCCCGGTCGATGCGCTGGCCGGTGGCTTCTTCCAGGATTTCCTTTTTGTATTGGCGGGATTTTCCATCACGGCGCTGGCGCAGTCGTCCAGCGCGTCCATCGTCGTTGCGCTGTCGGCGGTGTCGGGTGGGCTGATCGGTATCGAGACCGGCGCGGCCATGGTGATAGGCGCCAATCTGGGTACGACGGTGACCGGGCTGCTCGCCGTTCTCAACGCCACGTCCAATGCCAAACGAGTGGCGGCGGGTCATCTGATTTTCAATCTCGCGACGGGCGTTATCGCGCTTCTCATCCTGCCGGGGTTCGTTGCCGTCTTTGCATGGATTTCAGCGAACGGGTTTGAGCTCGAGCCGGCGGCTACTCTGGCGCTGTTCCATACGCTCTTCAACGTGTTCGGGGTGATCCTGTTTTGGGGCCTGACGGACCGTCTGATCGCGAGGCTTGAAACATTCTTCGTGTCGGAAGAAGAAAATGAGGCGCGGCCGCGACATCTGGATCGGACGCTGCGCAATATGCCATCGCTGGCGGTGCCAAGTCTGTTGCTGGAGCTGCAGCGTCTTGGCGCGATCGTGACGGAGGCGGGAGCAAATTATCTGCGAAACCCTGCAGCGCAAGCCGTATATGTGCGGCGCCGGTTCGCTGTCGCGTCGCGGCTGGCGGAAACGATACGGGAATATGCGGCGACCATGTCCGAGGCGCGCCTGCCCGCCGGCTTGCCCGATTCTCTCGCGCACAGCCTGCGCGCCCTGCAGCACTACAATGGCGTGGTTCACGAGTTGCAGTCGCTGATGGTCTATGCAGCGGCGGAAGGGCGAATGCCCGACGGTGCGCGTCATGCCATGGTGCAATTCCGGGGTGATGTGGCGGCGTTTCTGGCCAATCCGCAGATTCACGCCGAACACACCGATGTGGAATGGTTGGCGGCGGCGGGGAACCAGTTCGAGGGGCAATATCAGGAGATGAAACAGATCGTGTTGTCGGCCGCATCGCGCGGCGATTTCGTTCATCTCGCTTATCTCGACGATGCGATGCGCGAGGCGGACCTCATTCGTCGTGTTGCTCACCATGCGGTCAGGGGCGCCCTGCGGCTGCAGGCGGCGCAGGACATTGTCGCGGCGCCGGCCGGGCAGGCACAAGAAGAGGCTGCAGAAGAAGTGAAATCGAACGAGTAAACCTAAGCGATGCCGGTCGCGAGGAAGTCGTCGATGGCGGCGAGAACTTCGGGCTCGTCGAGGAACGGGGCGTGGCCGCGATCCTTCGCGACAACTGTTTTCATGGCAGGATGCTCCTCCGCCATGCGCGCCACGATCTCCGCCGTCAGAAGATCAGAATACTCGCCGCGCACGACCAGCACCGGCATGTGGGCGAGCGCCTTGAACTGAGGCCACAAGGTGGGGATTTCACCTTTTGCCGCTTCCATGCCCTTGCGCATGGCCGTTCCGATTTTCGGATCGTAGTCCAGTTTCGGTGCGCCGTTCTCTTCGGCAAACGTGCGGCGCGAGAAAGCACGCCAGTCTTCGCTGGAGAGGTTGGGGAATTCGCGTTCGTTCATCATGCGAAGCTTTACCGCTGCTTCGTCCCATGTGGCCGGCGTTTCCATGACGCCCACATAGCCCGCGATGCGCTGGATGCCTCTCGGATCGAGTTCCGGCCCGACATCGTTCAGGATTGCGGCCTTGATGACGTTCGGCCGGAAGGCCGCGAGCGCCATGACGATGAGCCCTCCACGCGAGGTACCAATGAAAATTGCCTGCGCCACGCCGGCCGCACCCATAAGGTCGAGTGTGTCCATCATCTCGTGAGCGGGCGTATAGTCGGACCAGTTCTCGCAATAACCGGAACGGCCCCGGCCGCGAAGATCGGGACAGATGACGCGGTGTGCAGCGGAGAGATGAACGGCCAGCGATTCGAAGTCCTTCGAATTACGGGTCAGACCGGGGAGGCAGATGATTGGCGTGCCGGGTGAGGTGCGCTCTCCGTAGTCGCGGGCGAAAAGCCTGAGGCCATCCTGGCTGGTGTAAAAAAGCTCACGGTAGGGAAGCGCCATGACGATCTCCGGGCAGCATGTGACGGGGGATCATGGCCGGGCAATGCGGCGGCAGCAAGACAGCGGTCAGCGGACG
>NZ_JAUYUS010000094.1 GCF_030694575.1 Parvibaculum sp. | reverse complement strand
GCGGCAAGGTCATCGTCAACATCAAGACCTTCATGGACGGCCACCGCCCGCCCGACCGCGTCATCCCCGCAATCATGTAAGCCCCTTCGCGGCCCGCCGGAATATTCTCTATACTGAACAAAAAATAAGTGTCATCCCGGCAACAAGTGCCGGGATGACATCTGTAATTAGCCATGCGCCGACAAATCCGTGATCGTCGGCCGCTCCCCCGTCAGCGCATTCTTCGGGTCCCATTTGAGCTTCACGGTGCGAAACCGCGTGTCGAGCGCGTCGTAGATCAGCAGCTTCCCCGCGAGGCTTTCCCCCGCGCCGGTGATTTCCTTGATAACCTCCAGCGCCTGCAGCGATCCGACGACGCCCGTCAGCGCGCCGAGCACGCCCGCCTCCTCGCAGGTCGGCACCGAGCCCGGCGGCGGCGTCGCGCCCACGAAGTCGCGGTAATTCGGTTTCGGCCTGCCCTCCGCATCGCGCTCGAAGGCGCGGAAGGTCGCCACCTGCCCCTCGAACTGGCCGACGGCGGCCGAGACGAGCGGCACCTTCGCGAAATAGCACGCATCGTTCACCAGAAACCGTGTCGCGAAATTGTCGCAACCGTCGGCCACCAGGTCATATTGCGAAATGATCTCGATGGCGTTCGCCGCCGTCAGCCGCTCCCGGTGCTGCACCACCTTCACATCCGGGTTGATCCGCGCCGCCGCTTCCGCCGCGCTCTCCGTCTTCGCCCGGCCCACATCGCCCGTTCCATGCGCGATCTGCCGCTGCAGGTTGGAAAGCGAAACCGTGTCGTTGTCGATGATCCCGATCGTGCCGACGCCCGCCGCCGCCAGATACATCAGGCAGGGGCTCCCGAGCCCCCCCGCGCCGATAATGAGCACGCGCGCCGCCAGCAGCTTCTGCTGCCCCGGCCCGCCGATCTCCTTCAGCACGATATGCCGCGCATAACGTGTCAGTTGGTCGTCGCTGAGTTTCATGGCCGCAGTCTTACCACGTCCCCGCCCGCCTAAAAAATATGCGGGCCATCCGGCCGCCTGTCATATTGCTGCCCGCTTCATCGGGCATGATCCTTCCTGTCGCGCGGGGCCATGCCCCGCCGTCTCCGGAACCCGGAGGGCCGCCCGCAACAGCACCCTCCGTTTCATGCCCTTCATGAGTGAGGTGACGAGATGACCGACTACCCCCGCACCGTAATGGACGCCTTCGCCGCCTCGGCCGCTGCAGCTGCCGAGAAGGCCGCCATCATCAACAAGGAAATTCTGGACTTCGGCCAGCAGCGCTTCGAGGCCGATGCCGGCACCGCCGAGGCCATGCTCGCGGCCGAGAGCCTTTCCGACATGCTGGCCCTCCAGCGCGATTTCATGATGTCCACCTTCGAAAGCTACGCGAAGGAAACCGCCAGGCTTCGCGAACTGGCGATGGAGATGACCGACGAAATGGTCGGCCGCCTCTCGAAACCGATCGCCACGAAAGCGTCCGCCGCCTGAGCTGCAGCCGGCGCGCTCAAACCGGCAGCAGCACCACGCTCTGGCATGACCGCCCGATGCGGCCATAAACGTCGAAAATCTCGGACTCGGTCATGCCGCGCCCGTCGCCATGCCACGAGCCCCGCTGCGCCACGCCGATCCATTCGCCGAGCGGCACGCGCGACAGGTGAAGCGAGAGGTCGGCATTGGGCCAGCCGGCGGCGTTGGGCCGCTCGCCCGCATCCGTCACCGTGAAAAGCGTCGACACATCGGCCACCGCCATCGCATTCGAAAAGGGTGTCGGCACGTCGTGGAACGGATGCTTGAGCCGGAACCATTTCGCTCGCGTCCCGTCCGCATGTGTCGTGTCGCGAATATCGACGAGATCGAGAAAGCCGTGATCCTTGCCCGAATTGTTGAAACCCGGCGGCCGTTCCCACCGGGAAAAATTCTCCGGCTCGAACAGCACTTCGGTTGGCGCCCCCGGCAACCCGTCGATGCTTGCGGGCTTCTGGAAGCATGCGCTCGCCTTCGCCTGCAACTTCCCGCCCGCCCATAATTCATTCTCGAACACGGCGATCCGTCCGCCCTCGCGCACCGCGCTCACCTTGCTCGAAATCCCCTCGCGCGGCAGCGGCCTCAGCAGATAGAGATTGGCCGAGACAAGCGCGCCGAGTTCGCGTGTCCCCGCCATCGCTTCCATCTCGCCGACGGCAAGCGCCGCCACCGCGCCGCCATGCATGCCGCCAAACGGCCCCTGCGATTCCGGCCGCGCAGCCCACACCCCGCCATCGCGGCGGAAAACGGGATTCAACTCTGTCGTCGGTGCATTCATGGGCTTCGCAATACTCCATCTTCTCTTCCACCCTCCCCCTGCGGGAGGGTCAAACCGCCAAAGGCGGTTTGGGGAGGGGTCACTGAATCAACCTCGGATAAATCCGCAACTCATTCTCCATCGCCGTCATTGCGAGCGCAGCGAAGCAATCCAGGACCACGGGTGAAGGACTGGATTGCTTCCCCTGCATTCTCGCAATGACGATGGAATAAATCCTTCACCCCGCAATCGCTTCTTCCACGTCCCGCAACCGGTCCTTGCCGAAATAGATTTCGCCATCTACGAAGAAAGTCGGAATCCCGAAGGCGCCGCGATTGACCGCGTCCTCCGTATTGGCCACCAGCTTCGCCTTCACATCCGGCTCCTGAATGCGCGCGAGAATATGCGCGCCGTCGATGCCGCCCGCGTCGAGAACGGCCTTGATGACATCCGCATCGTCCATCTTCTTCGAGTCTTCCCACATCGCCGCCGCGACCACATCGAAATATTTCGGCAGCACGCCATCCATCTCGGCCGCCACCGCGCCGCGCATGATCTGCAGCGTGTTCACCGGGAAATGCGAGTTGAATTTGAATTTCGTCAGCCCGTGCTTCTTGATGAAGCGCTGGATTTCCAGCATCCCGTATTCGGGCTTGTTCTTGATGCCGGCTTCCGCGATCACCGGCGACACGTTCCCCGTCGCCTTGAAGATGCCGCCCAGCAGCACCGGCACATACTGAAACCGCGCGCCCGTGCGTTGCTCGATCGCCGGCAGCGCCTTGCTGGCGAGATAGGCATTCGGACTGCCGAAGTCGAAAAGGAATTCCACCTTCTTCGTCATGTTCGTTCCCTCTTTGTGTTCAGAAAGTTTCCATCCAGGGCCTGAGGTCGAGTTCATGCGTCCAGGCGTCGCGCGGCTGCATGTGGAGCTGCCAGTACATCTCGGCGATATGGTCGGGATTCAAGATCCCGTCCTCATCCTTCAACGTGTAGCGCGCGGGAAAATTGTCGCGGATGAAAGCCGTGTCGATGGCGCCGTCGATGATCGGATGCGCGACATGGATACCCTTCGGCCCCAGCTCCCGCGCCATGCTCTGGGCGAGCGCGCGCAACGCGAATTTCGCACCCGCAAAGGCGCTGAAGCCCGCGCCGCCGCGAAGGCTCGCCGTCGCACCGGTAAAGATGATCGTGCCCTTGCCCCTCGGCACCATCACGCGCGCCGCCTCGCGTCCGGTGAGGAAGCCGGAATAGGCCCCCATCTCCCAGACCTTGCGGTAGACGCGCTCGGTCATCTCGAGGATCGGGAAATTCACATTGGCGCCGATATTGAAGACCATCAACTCGACGGGCCCCACCTCGCGCTCCACCGTCGCGAAGAGTTCGACGACCTCCTCCTCCTTCCGCGCGTCCGATCCGAAGCCGCGCGCCTCGCCGCCGTCGGATCTGATCTGATCGAGGAGGGGGATAAGTTTTTCTTCCGAGCGCCTGGTCACGCAGGCGACATATCCCCCCTTCGCGAATCGTCTCGCGATGGCCCCGCCGGTCGCGTCGCCGGCTCCGATCACGATTGCCGCTTTCCGCTCGCCCATCCGCAGTCCTCCGCTCGGGGGTCCGGAACCGCTTTGACGCCATCCATGACATTTTCATGACAGTTCGATGACAGTCGGTATAGTTCCGTTTTTGAACTTATAGTGATAGAATGGGTTCCGAAACGGAACCTGTCAAGCTATGATGGGATGTTTTTGGGCCGGAAAAGGAGATTTCATGCGGTGGGAAGAGCTCGACCGGGAGCCATGTTCGCTCGCCCGAACGCTCTCCGTCGTTGGCGACAGATGGACGCTTCTCGTGCTGCGCGAATGTTTCCTGCGCGTCCGCCGCTTCGAGGAATTCGAGCAGCGCCTCGGCATCGCGCGCCATGTGCTGGCGGATCGCTTGAAGAAACTGAGCGATGCTGGCGTACTCGAAAAAGTTCCGTATCAGGAGCGTCCGCGCCGCGAGGAATACCGCCTCACCGAAAAAGGCCTCGCGCTTTACCCCGTCCTGCAGGCGTTGCTCGATTGGGGCGACGCTTACATGTCGGGCTCCGAAGGTCCGCCCATCATCCGCCGCCACAAATCTTGCGGCCATGCCATGCACGCGGTTCAGACCTGTTCGGAATGCGGCGAGCCCTTCGGCGCCCGCGACATCGTGGCCGAACTCGGCCCGGGCGCGCAGGGCGAAATGCTGCCCTCCGGCATTGCATCGCCGAAAGGCAGCACCGCGAAATAATCAAAGACCGTCGAACAGCGCCGTCGAGAGATAGCGTTCGGCAAAGGAAGGGATGATCGCGACGATCGTCTTGCCCTTCATCTCCGGCCGCGCGCCGACTTCCAGCGCAACGGCAATCGCCGCGCCCGAGGAGATGCCGCCGGCAATGCCTTCCATCCGCGCCGCCTTGCGCGAATATTCGAACGCCGTCTCGTTGCCGACGGTGATGATCTCGTCGATCAGCGACTTGTCGAGGTTGCCCGGCACGAAGCCGGCGCCGATCCCCTGGATCATGTGCGGCCCCGGCTGTCCGCCGGAAAGAATGGGGCTGTCTTCCGGTTCGATGGCAATCATCTTCAAGCTCGGCTTCTTCGCCTTCAGCACGGAGCCGACGCCGGTAAAGGTGCCCGCCGTGCCGATGCCGGAAATCACGACATCCACCTTGCCGTCCGTGTCGTTCCAGATTTCCTCCGCCGTCGTCTTGCGGTGAATTTCCGGATTCGCCGGATTGTCGAACTGTTGCGGCATCACCGAATTCGGATGCTGCGTCAGCAGCTCTTCCGCGCGCGCGATGGCGCCTTTCATGCCTTTTTCCCTCGGCGTCAGCTCAAGCTCCGCGCCGAGCAGCGCCAGCATCTTCCGCCGTTCGATCGACATGCTCTCCGGCATGCAGAGAATGAGACGATAGCCCTTCGCCGCGCACACGAAGGCAAGCGCGATCCCCGTGTTGCCGGATGTCGGCTCGATGATGACGGTGTTGTCGGTGATCTTGCCCTGCTTCTCCAGCGCCTCGATCATCGCGACGCCGATGCGGTCCTTCACGCTTGAAAGCGGATTGAAGAATTCGAGCTTCAGCAGGATGTCTGCGACGACGCCCGCTTCCTTCGCCATGCGGTTGAGCCGCACCAGCGGGGTGTCGCCGATCGTTTCCGTGATGCTGTTATAGATGCGTCCGCGTCCTGGCTTCTTCTCGGTCATGCTGGCCTCCCGGGCCTCTGGTGACGCTTCGCTTCCGAAGCGAAGCCTGTCCAAGTCAGATCCAAATCAGATAATGAAGTCCGCCGTCGGTTTCGAGGCGCCGACGCCCGCTTCTTCCGCTTTTCGGCACAGATCTTCGATGGTGATGTTGTCGAGCTTCTCCATCAATTCGCGCTGCACATCCTGCCACAGGGGCGCGATCACGCGCTCGCCCAGTTCCGAAGGTGCCGACGCCGTGGGCTCATCCGACGCTTCCATCGCGCCGACCACGCGCACCACTTCGCCGACAGGAATGCGCCTGCGCTCGCGTGCCAGCGTATAGCCGCCGCGCGGTCCGCGCACGCCTTTCAGAATGCCCGCATGCACGAGCTGCTGCATCACCTGTTCGAGATAGCGCTGCGGAATACCCTGCCGCTTGGTGATCTCTTTCGATTGCACGGGGTCCGGCCGCGCATTGATCGCCACATCGACCACCGCTTCCAGCGCCAGCCAGGTTTTTTTCGAAAGCCTCAGCATGCCCCCATTATCCCTTCGTTCCCGTCGACCCGAAGCCGCCGGCGCCGCGCGCTGTCTCGTCCAGCGTACCGACTTCCTCGAAACGCGCCTGCGTCACCGGCGCCACCACCATCTGCGCGATCCGCGTGCCGCGTTCGATGGTGAAGGCATCGGCCCCGTGATTGATGAGGATCACCTTCACCTCGCCGCGATAGTCGCAATCGATGGTGCCCGGCGAATTGAGAACGGTAACGCCGTTCTTTGCCGCGAGGCCGGAGCGCGGCCGCACCTGCGCCTCGAAGCCCTGCGGCAGCGCGACCGCAAGTCCCGTCGGCACCATCGCGCGCGCGCCGGGCGCCAGCACCATCGGCTCGCCGTCGGGCAGCGCCGCGATCAGATCCATGCCCGCCGCGCCGGATGTTTCATAGCGCGGCAACGGCAACCCGTCGGAATGCGGCAGTCGTTGTACGCGAACGTCGATAAGAGGGTTCATTTGGCGGCCTTTGCGGGAGAGAAATGATCGGCGATGCAGCGCACCAGACGTTCGGCCACGGCCTGTTTCGGCAGCAGCGGCCAGTCTTCCTTGCCGTTCGCGGTGATGAGATGCACGGTGTTGAGATCGCCGCCCATCACGCCGGTCGCGGGCGAGACGTCGTTCGCGACGATCCAGTCGCAGCCCTTGCGCTGCCGCTTCGTCGTCGCGTGCTCGATCACCTTTTCCGTTTCGGCGGCAAAGCCGATGACGAGGGCAGGGCGGTTCTTCTGCAAATGGGAAAGCGTCGCGAGAATGTCGGGGTTCTCGACCAGCATGATCGCGGGCGCCTGTTCGCCGGGCTGCTTCTTCAGCTTCTGTTCCGCGTCGCTCGCCACCCGCCAGTCGGCCACGGCCGCCGCGCAGATCGCGATGTCGGCGGGGAGCGATCCCTCGCAGGCGCTCAGCATTTCGCGCGCCGTCTCCACGCGCTTCATGGTCACGCCGGGCGGTGCGGGCAGGTTTGTCGGACCGGAAACAAGTATCACTTCCGCGCCGAGCCGCGCCGCCGCCTGCGCAATCGCATAGCCCTGCTTGCCGGAAGAGCGATTGGCGAGATAGCGCACCGGATCGATAGGCTCATGCGTCGGCCCGGATGTAACGAGAATGCGCTTGCCTTTCAGCGGCCCGCCGCTCGGAAAGGCAAGCTCCGCGAAATGCGCTTCGATGGCCGCAAGAATTTCCGCCGGCTCCGCCATGCGTCCGGGCCCGTATTCGCCGCAGGCCATGTCGCCCTCGTTCGGTCCGACGAAATCGACGCCGTCCGCCAGCAGCGTTTCGAAATTTCTTTGCGTCGCGCGGTGCGTCCACATCCGCACATTCATCGCGGGCGCGATCAGCACCTTCTTGTCGGTGGCGAGAAGCGCGGTGCTGGCAAGATCGTTGGCGATCCCGTTCGCCATCTTCGCCATCAGGTCGGCGGTTGCGGGCGCGACCACCAGCAGGTCCGCGTCGCGCGACAATTCGATGTGCCCCATCTCCGCTTCGTCGGTCAGGCTGAAGAGATCGGTATAGACCTTGTCGCCCGTGAGGCTCGACACCGAAAGCGGCGTCACGAATTCCTGCGCCGCCTGCGTCAGCACACCCCGCACGCTCGCGCCGCGCTCCTTGAGCCTGCGGATCAGCTCCAGGCATTTATAGGCCGCGATGCCGCCGCCGATAATCAGCAGCACGCGCTTGCCGCTCAGGATGCTCTCGCTCAAACCGCTCTCCCGAAGTTTTGCCGCTTGTCATGTGAATATATAAATATTCACGACGACGATTTGTAGATCAAATCGTTCGACGTATAAAGTCAGGAAATAAAATGAAAAAGCTCTTTATTCAGAAGAGCTTGGCAAGGAGCAGCGCACCCACGGCGCCGATAGCGGCCCAGAGCAGCGGCCGCGAATAGCCTTGCCGCTCCCGCGCGCGGGCAATGGCGTCGGCGGAGGAGGGATGAATCCGCACCCCCTCCTCGTCGACATTCTCGGCCAGCAGCCGCGCCGTCCGTTCGGCCCGGTCCAGCACGTCGGGCAGGTTGCTCATCATGCGGCCGAGCTGCATCGCGCCGGCCGCAGCTTCCTCGATCCGCGTTTCCGGCGCCATCCGCTCGATCATCCACGACTTCAGAACGGGTTCCGCGCTCTCCCAGATGTTGTGATCGGGATCGAAATGCCGCGCGACGCCTTCCACCACCACCATGGTCTTCTGCAGCAGCAGAAGTTCCGGCCGCGTCTTCATGTCGAATTGTTCGGTCACCTGGAAAAGCTGCGCCAGCAGTTTCCCCATCGACACGTCCCGCGCGGGCCGCCCGAAGATCGGCTCCGCGACCGCGCGCAGCGCCTGTGCGAAGGCATGGATGCTCTTCGTGCTGGGCACATAGCCCGCCTCGAAATGAATCTCGGCGACGCGCGTATAGTCGCGCGTGACGATGCCGTAGAGAATTTCGGCGAGAAAGCGCCGCTCGCTCGGACCGATCCGGCCCATGATGCCGAAATCGACCGCGACGAGCCGGCCATCCGCATCGACGAACAGGTTTCCCTGATGCATGTCCGCGTGGAAGAACCCGTCGCGCATGGCATGCATGAGGAACGACTGGATCACCAGCGTGCCGAGCCGGCCCATGTCGTGCCCGGCCGCCACCAGCGCCTCGCGATCCGACGCGGCGATGCCGTCGATCCATTCCATCGTCAGGACGCGCCGCGACGTCCGCTCCCAGTCGATCACCGGCACGCGAAAGCCGGGATCCTTCGCGGTGTTTTCCGCCATCTCCGACATCGCCGCCGCTTCGAGCCGGAGATCCATCTCCAGCTTCACGCTGTCGGCGAGCGTCTGCACGACCTCGATGGGCCGGAGCCGGCGCGCCGGCGCGTAGTTCCGCTCGATCCGCTCCGCCACCCAGAAGAAGCTTTCGAGGTCTTCCGCGAAACGAAGCTCCACATCCGGCCGCAACACTTTCACGGCGACGTCGCGCCCGTCCGGCCAGGCCGCTTCCGGTTGCGTGCGCGCGCGATGCACCTGCGCGATCGATGCCGCCGCGATGGGCTCGCTCAACGCGCTGAACAGCTCGTCGACGGGTTTGCCGAGCCCGTCCTCGATGATCCGCCGCGCTTCCGCCATCGGAAAGGGCGGCAGCTTGTCCTGCAGCGAACTGAGATCGGCGGCGAGCCGCGGCCCGATCAGGTCAGGCCGCGTCGCCAGAAATTGCCCGAGCTTGATATAGGCGGGACCGAGCGCCGCCAGCGCCGTCGCAAGCCGCTCCCCCGCATCCTCGCTCTTTTCCTCCAGCGCGGGCTCCCACGGCAGCCGGATTTTCGCCAGCGGCATCAGCGCCAGCAATATGCCCGGCATTTCCGCCCGCAGTTCCAGCGGCACCAGCGCGTCGTGCTTGCCGAGCACGCGCGCCGCCCGCGTCAGCCGCACAAGGGAACGAAAGGAGCGCAGCATGTTACAAACGCCAGCCGGAATGGAGCGCGGCCACGCCGCCGGTCAGGTTGCGGTAGCTCACATTGCCGAAACCCGCTTCTCCGATCATGCGCTTGAATGTTTCCTGGTCGGGAAAGCGGCGAATGCTTTCCACCAGATATTGATAAGGCGCGTCGTCGCCCGTCACCCATTTGCCCATGCGCGGGATGGCGGCGAATGAATAGGCCTCATAGATGTCGTCGATGCCCGGCACGGCGACGCGGCTGAATTCGAGGCAGAGAATGCGCCCGCCCGGTTTCAGTACCCGGTAAGCCTCGCGCAGCGCCTGGTCCACATGCGTCACGTTGCGAATGCCGAAAGCGATCGTATAGGCGTCGAAGGATTTGTCGGGGAAGGGCAGGCGCTCTGCGTCGCCGCAGGCGAACTCGACGCGCCCCTCGAATGCCTTCGCTTCCGCGCGTCCCTGTCCAACGCCCAGCATGTGTTCGTTGATGTCGCAGACCGTCACCTGCGAGGCCGCGCCCGCGCGCTCGAGAAACCGGAAGGCGATGTCGCCTGTCCCGCCCGCCACGTCGATCAGGTGGAAGGGGCGGGCGCCGCGCGGCGGGTTCAGCCAGTCGATCATCGACTGCTTCCACGCCCGGTGCAGTCCGCCCGACATGAGATCGTTCATCAGGTCGTAGCGGCTCGCCACCTGCTCGAACACAGAGTGAACGAGCTTCGCCTTCTCCTCCTCGCGGACGGTACGGAACCCGAAATGGGTCTCGCCGCCCGCGCCGGGCTCCTGTTTTTTCGCATCTGCGCTCATGCGCGGGACCATAGCGCGCCGCCGCTGGGGGCGCTACTTTCATCCCCCGTTCCGAAGCGAAAGCGCCATGCCCGAATTACCGGAAGTCGAAACCGTCCGCCGCGGCCTCGCCCCCGCGCTTGAAGGCCGCCGCATCGCGCATGTGACGCAGCGCCGCCCGGACCTGCGCTTCCCGCTGCCGGAACGTTTCGCCGAACGCCTCACCGGCCGCCGCGTCATCCGCCTGGAGCGGCGCGCGAAATACATCCTCGTCCACATGGAACCCGCCGCGCCCGGCGGCGAGGAGGAGGTGCTCATCATGCATCTCGGCATGTCGGGCCGCTTCACGGTCCACGGGCCCGATGGCAGTTCGGCCCCCGGCCTCTTCCATCTCGGCATGCCGGGCGGCGAGACGCACGACCACATCGTCTTCGACATGGAGGATGGAACCCGCATCGTCTATGCCGATCACCGCCGCTTCGGCTTCATGGATCTCGTGGGCTCGGACGCCCTTGCCGCCAGCCGCCACCTCGCCGCGCTGGGGCCCGAGCCTCTCGGCAATGAATTCTCCGCCGCCGCCCTCTCCGAACGGCTGAAAGGCCGCCGCACGCCCATCAAATCGGCATTGCTCGACCAGCGCACGGTGGCGGGCCTCGGCAATATCTATGTCTGCGAGGCGCTCTTCCGCGCCGGCCTCTCGCCCAACCGCCAGGCCGCATCCGTTGCGGGGGCGGTACGATCGGAGCGTCTCGCCGCCGCGATCCGCTCCGTCCTCACCGATGCGATCGCCGCCGGCGGCTCCACCCTGCGCGACTACGCGCATACGGATGGCGAACTCGGCTACTTCCAGCACACATTCGCCGTCTACGACCGCGAAGGCCAACCCTGTTCAAATCGGGACTGCGGCGGTACCGTGAAGCGCATCGTGCAGTCCGCGCGGTCCACGTTCTATTGTCCAGCCTGTCAGCGATAGGCATCGGGAGGAAAATCGGCATGGCAAGTCTCGCCCGCCTCGGCGCAGCAGCGCTGGTCGTCGCGCTGTCATTCGCGCCGCTGCACGCATCCTTCGCGTCGGGCTTCCTCGATGCGGTCGAGGACATGCCGCTGATGGACGGCCTTGCCGAGACGGGTGACGGTGGCATCGTTTTCGACAAGCCGACGGGCCGCATCGTGCGCAGCGTCGCGGAAGGCGATGTCCCGCCCTCCGCCGTGCGCGCCTTTTATGCCGAGACGCTGCCGCAACTCGGCTGGACGCGTGCCGAGGAAGCGGAACTCATCGGCGACCTTCTGTTGTTCAGGCGCGAAGGCGAGCGCCTGGAACTCCAGATCGTGCCGGTTTCGCAAACGCATACCGAGGTGCGCTTCTCGATCGAACCTGAATAATCGCGGCGCCTCAACGCTTTCTCGCGCGCAAGGGGCGCGCATCGCACAATCGCATACCCGCAAAAAGGAGACAGTCATGGCCTACCAGAACATTCTGGTCGAAAAGAAAGGCGCCGTCGGCATCGTCACGCTGAACCGCCCGGACGCGCTCAACGCGCTCAACAAGGCCCTGATGGACGAACTGACGCTCGCGCTCGACGAATACGAGGCGGATGACGATGTTCACTGCATCGTCATCACCGGCTCGCAGAAGGCTTTCGCCGCCGGCGCGGACATCAAGGAGATGCAGCCGAAATCCTACATGGACGTCTACAAGGAAGACTTCATCACCGCGAACTGGGAACGCGCCACGCGCTGCCGCAAGCCGGTCATCGCGGCGGTCGCGGGTTACGCGCTGGGCGGTGGCTGCGAGCTCGCCATGATGTGCGATTTCATCATCGCCGGCGACAATGCGAAATTCGGCCAGCCCGAGATCAAGCTCGGCGTCATGCCGGGCGCGGGCGGCACGCAGCGCCTCACCCGCTTCGTCGGCAAGTCGAAGGCGATGGAAATGTGCCTCACCGGCCGCATGATGGACGCGGAGGAGGCGGAGCGCTCCGGGCTCGTCAGCCGCGTGGTGCCTGCGGGCGAACTCATGGACGAAGTGCTGAAGGTCGCGCAGACGGTGGCGGGCATGTCGCTCCCCATCGCCATGATGACCAAGGAGAGCGTCAACCGCGCCTACGAAACCACCCTTTCGGAAGGGGTCCGCTTCGAGCGCCGCCTGTTCCATTCCATGTTCGCGACCGACGACCAGACGGAAGGCATGGCCGCCTTTGTGGAGAAGCGCAGTCCCCAGTTCCGCAACCGCTGATCGGGAGTACCGGAAAAGGGCGCCGGACGGCCCTTTTTGGCCCGGTTTTTCAGGCTTTTTCGCCGGTTGACGAAAGGGGGAGGGGCGCGTATAACGCCCGCTTTCGAGGGGTCGGCTCGCGTTTTCGCGCGGGCCGCCTTTTCTTACAACAGATTTCCGCCGGCACCTCTGGACTTGCTCCATGCGCCGCGCTGACAAAGGTCCGAAGATCGATGGCGAACACGAAGTCCGCAAAGAAGGCAATCCGCGTGATTGCAAAGAAGACGGCAGTCAACAAGGACCGCCGCAGCCGCATGCGCACTTTCTGCCGCAATGTCGAGGAAGCGATCGCGAGCGGCGACAAGTCCGCGGCGGAGACGGCGCTTCGTGCCGCCCAGCCGGAGATCATGCGTGCCGCGCAGAAGGGTGTGATCCACAAGAACACAGCCTCGCGCAAGGTGTCGCGTTTCACGCAGCGCGTTAAGTCGCTTGCGTAACAGGCACTTCTCGGCCGCTGCATGATTTTGTGCAGGCGCCGTTCCTGAATCGGCAAAACCGAAACCCGCGAACGCACTTCGCGGGTTTTTTCTTTTTCCATGTATGTTTCAACGCGAGACTGGTTGCGCCGCACGCATCCGCGCGCATCGCGGAAACGGAAAAGAGTCCGTTTGTGACGGCACTTGGCAGCAGCGATGTATATGTGCGTTGCGGTCACCACATCATGTTGCGCACCGGCGCACGCACGTCACACACGGCAAAATTTTTGTGACGAAAGCGATTCTTCCGCTTGCTTAGGCATGCCCCAGCCGGTATGTTTAACAACCTCGGAGGGGCCAATGAATACTGTGTTTTTTGAGTAAATATTTACTGAATACAGTATTGATTATCGCCTCCAAGGCAAAAACAAGTATCCAGACAGAATGCGAGTGACGAGCCGGGGTAATTCGATTATTACCCCTGTGGGCGAGGTATGCCCGAGAGCCTGCAGGGGTGCGGGCGACGATCGGAAGCGATCGGTCTGGGGTAAGGGTGATCGGGAGCGGCGGGGGCATTCATGTCGGACAAGGCGGAGGGTGACGCTGTGCCGGAAGTGATCGGGGCTCGTCCGGACAATTACGCGGGCGACGTGGCGCCTGAAGAGGCCTGGCGCGTTCTCCAGAGCAATCCCGAGGCGGCGCTGGTCGATGTGCGTACCCGCGCCGAATGGTCCTTTGTCGGGCTGCCGGATCTTTCCGGCGCGGGCAAGGAGCCGGTGTTGATGGAGTGGCAGCAGTTTCCGGCGATGGCGCTCAATCCCGGCTTCGCGGCGGACCTGGCGGGCGCGCTGGGCGCGGCGCGCAAGCAGGCGCCTGTTTTCTTTCTGTGCCGCTCGGGCGCGCGAAGCCGCGCCGCGGCCATCGCCATGACGGCGGCGGGTTTCGGTCAGTGTTTCAACATTGTTGGCGGATTTGAGGGCGACCTGGACGGCGGCCGGCATCGTGGCGGCCGCAACGGATGGAAAGCGGCGGCGCTTCCCTGGGTTCAGTCGTAGGGGCGGGCAAGCGCCCGGATACAAGACGGCGATACGGGCGGCGGCGCCCGCAGCGCATGGGCTGCCCGCGGTGCCTTTTCAGGGCCCGGGCAAATTGAGGCATGAAGTTTTGGACGAGGAAGACATGGCGCCATCTCCGGCTGAAAGGCGGTCGCAGGATATCGCGGAAGCTTCGCGGCTCTCGGACGAAGCCCATCTCGCAGGCGACCGGCGGCGGGGTACAGCGATGAGCCTTGCGGATCAGTGGCGTCGCGTGCGCGCGCGCCTTCAGGCGGAACTCGGAGAGGCCACGTTCAACAGCTGGTTCAAGCAGGTCGAGCTGAACGGCGTTGCCGATGGCCGCGTCATGCTCGCCGTGCCGACGCGCTTCATCCGCAACTGGATCGTGTCGCATTATGCCGATCGTCTTGCGAAGCTCTGGGCCGACGAAGACGCGGACTTCTGCCGCGTCGACGTTCTGGTGAGCGCTGAAGTCAGGCCGGAAGAAAATGCGGCCCCCGCGGCCGACAGCGCACCGGCGGAGGAAGCCGCGCCCGCGCCGTCTCCGGCTGCCGCCCGTCCCGATACGCTGGCCAATGCCGTGCCGCACGGTTTCGAGGATGCGGGCGTCGGCGCGCCTCTCGATCCGCGTTTCACCTTCGAGGCTTTCGTCGTCGGCAAATCGAACGAACTCGCCCATGCCGCCGCAAGGCGCGTGGCGGAAGCGACCGACGTCACTTTCAATCCGCTTTTCCTTTATGGCGGCGTCGGCCTCGGCAAGACGCATCTGATGCACGCCATCGCCTGGGAAATCCGCAAGCGCCATCCCGAGCGCAAGGTGCTCTATCTTTCCGCCGAAAAATTCATGTACCAGTTCGTGCGGGCCCTGCGCTTCAAGGACACGATGGCCTTCAAGCAGCAGTTCCGCTCCGTCGACGTGCTGATGATCGACGACGTGCAGTTCATCTCCGGCAAGGATTCGACGCAGGAAGAATTCTTCCACACCTTCAACGCGTTGATCGACCATAACCGTCAGGTCATCATCTCCGCCGACCGCTCGCCTTCCGATCTCGAAGGCATCGAGGAGCGCATCCGTTCGCGTCTCGGCTGGGGCCTCGCCGCCGACATCCACCCGACCGATTACGAATTGCGTCTCGGCATTCTTCAGGCGAAGGCCGAGGAAATGATGCTGAGGAACGGCCCCGTCGCCATTCCGCCGGGCGTGCTCGAATTTCTCGCCCACCGCATCGTCTCCAATGTGCGCGAGCTTGAGGGCGCCCTGAAGCGCGTCGTCGCCTATGCCTCGCTCGTCGGCCGTCCGATCACGCCGGAGATGACGCAGGAAGTGCTGCGCGACCTGCTGCGCTCCAACGACCGCAAGATCACGATCGAGGAAATCCAGCGCCGCGTCGCGGAGTACTACAACGTCCGCCTGGCGGACATGTTGTCCGCCCGCCGCGCCCGCGCCGTCGCGCGTCCGCGCCAGGTCGCCATGTATCTGTCGAAGCAGCTCACCACCCGCTCGCTGCCCGAGATCGGCCGCAAGTTCGGTGGCCGCGACCACACCACGGTCATCCATGCCGTCCGCAAGATCGACGAACTCCGGCAGGCCGATTCCGGCATCGAGGAGGACGTCGATCTGCTCCGGCGCATGCTGGAAGGCGGCCACGGGCCCAACTGAGCGGCCCGCCG
The DNA here is from genome assembly GCF_030694575.1 of Parvibaculum sp. Taxonomy (GTDB): domain Bacteria; phylum Pseudomonadota; class Alphaproteobacteria; order Parvibaculales; family Parvibaculaceae; genus Parvibaculum. The sequence continues at coordinate 96,816 of NZ_JAUYUS010000094.1, read as the reverse complement.
GGCAGCGTTCGGAAAAGCCCTTGCGAATCATGGGGTTGATCGGCCGTGGACCGCGGCCGGATTCGGCCCGGATTCCTTGGAAAAACGTGCATCGTGCAAACGATCTGATATACTCCGGTCGCGAATTTCCGCGGAATTCCGGCATCTGCCGGAACGTGCCCGGCAAGGGGTTTGGACCGGACGGTTCAAGCGCCCGGTCGTGCAGCGATCCGATCCCCATTCGCAGTGGTATCAGAGGAAAACGGCGCGTCTGCCAAGGCCGCGCCACACCCCGGATACGCTGCATCGAAGCGTCTCGGGAAGGGGTCGGCACCGTTCGAAATCGCAGGAAAACCAAGGCGCGGTGCTGAACGTCCGCGCCATCGGAAGCCACGCCCAAACCGGGGGACTGAAGAGAGACCATGAAGATCACGATCGAAAGGGGCGCGCTGCTCAAGTCTCTCAACCATGTGCAGTCGGTCGTCGAGCGCCGGAACACCATTCCCATTCTCTCCAACGTCCTCATCAAGGCCGAGGACGGTCAGTTGAGCCTGACGGCAACCGATCTCGACATTGAGGTCGTGGAGGCGATCGACGCGGATGTGGCCCAGCCCGGCGCGACGACGGCATCCGCCCACACGCTCTACGACATCGTGCGCAAATTGCCCGAAGGCGCGCAGGTCGAGCTCTCCACCGGCGCCGATGAAGGCCGCCTGCAACTGACGGCGGGCCGCTCGCGCTTCGCGCTCCAGTCGCTGCCGCAGGAAGATTTTCCGGTCATGGCGGCGGGGTCGCTGCCGCATCGCTTCGAGCTGCCGGCGGAAGCCATGCGCCGCCTCATCGACAAGACCCGCTTCGCGATCTCCATGGAGGAGACGCGCTACTACCTGAACGGCATCTATTTCCACGCGGTGGAAGGCGGCAAGCAGAAATCCCTGCGCGCCGTCGCCACCGACGGTCACCGCCTCGCCCAGGTCGATCACGACCTGCCCGAAGGCGCGAGCGGAATGCCGGGCGTCATCGTGCCGCGCAAGACCGTGCTCGAATTGCAGAAGCTTCTCGAAGGCAACAGCGGCACGCTCTCGGTCGGTGTATCGGAAACGAAGATCCGTTTCGAATTCGGCGGCATCGTGCTCACCTCGAAGCTGATCGACGGCACCTTCCCCGATTACGGCCGCGTCATTCCCGTCGGCAACGACAAGACGCTGCAGGTGGACGGCAAGCGTTTCGCCGAGGCTGTGGATCGCGTCTCCACCATCTCCACCGAGAAATCGCGCGCGGTGAAGCTCAATATCGAGGAAGGCAAGCTCACGCTTTCCGTAACCAATCCGGATTCGGGCAGCGCCACGGAAGAGCTTTCGGTTTCCTATTCGAACTCTCCGATCGAAATCGGCTTCAATGCGCGCTACCTGCTCGATATCACCGGCCAGCTCGACGGCGCCGAGGCGACCTTCGCCTTCGCCGATTCCGGTTCGCCCACGCTCGTCCGCGACAGCGAGGACGGCCTGGCGATCTACGTGCTGATGCCGATGCGGGTGTAGGGCTCAAGGCCCTGTAACAGAAGACAGAGGATAGGGAGTGCCTCGAACGAGTGAGTTGCTCGCGCTCGAACGGTCTGCGGTTGAGCCGGATCTGTCCGGTGCCGTCATGACTGCGCCTCTTGCGCCGCCGCGCGCAAGCCTGAGCCGCCTTGTCGTCACCGATTTCCGGTCCTATGCCCGCGCCGAACTGGCGCTGGACGGGCGGCCGGTCGTCCTCACCGGCGAGAACGGTGCGGGCAAGACCAATCTGCTCGAGGCCGTGTCCTTGCTCTCGCCCGGTCGCGGCCTTCGCGGCGCGGCCTATGCGGAGATCGCGCGGGACAATGGCGAAGGCGGCTGGGCCGTCGCCGCCACGCTCGATGCGGAGCATGGCCCCGTGCGGATCGGAACCGGCGTCGAACCGGGCCTCGCTCTCTCGTCGCGCAGCCGCTCCGTCCGTATCGACGGCGAGCCGGCGGGCCCTTCCGCACTCGCGGAGCATATGCGGATCGTCTGGCTGACGCCGGCCATGGACCGCCTCTTCGTCGAAGGCGCGAGCGAACGCCGCCGCTTTCTCGACCGGCTGGTGATGGGGTTCGATCCGGCCCACGGCACGCGCGCCGCCGCTTACGACCGCGCCTTGCGCGAACGCGGCAAGCTGCTTGCCGACGATGTGTTCGACGATGCCTGGCTGTCGGGCCTCGAAAGCCAGATGGCCGAACATGGGGTGGCGCTCGCCGCCGCCCGCCTCGAAATCGTGGCGCGGCTTCGCGGTGCGCTCGAAGTGGCGCCCGACGGGCCTTTCCCCCGCGCGCTCGTCGCGCTGGAAGGCTCGCTCGAAAAGGCGCTCGCGGAAGCGGCCGCGGTCGATGTCGAGGACGGTTTCCGTGCGCGCCTCGCTGAAATGCGCGGCCGCGACGCGGCGGCGGGCCGTGCGCTCGACGGGCCGCACAGAAGCGATCTCCTCGTGCGCCACACCGCGAAGGACCGCGAGGCGCGGCAATGTTCGACGGGCGAGCAGAAGGCGCTGCTGATCGGCATCGTGCTGGCGAATGCGCGGCTTCTCGCCGCGATGGGCCGCCCGCCGCTGCTGCTGCTCGACGAGATCGCGGCGCATCTCGACGGCGACCGCCGCGCCGCGCTGTTCGATGAAATTGTGAGCCTCGATCTGCAGGCTTTCATGACGGGCACCGACCCGTCGCTGTTTGAAACGCTGGGCGAGCGGGCTCAAGGCCTGCGTGTCGAAAACGGCACCGTAAAAAGCGCCGCCTGGTAAGCCGAAAAAAATCAGACGCAAAGAGGAAGTGTGCGATGAGAAACGACGAAAAGCCGGAAGCGCCCGATATCGACGCCCTCAAGGGCCAGTTCATGCCGCTGGTCGAGCATGGGCTCTTCAAGTCGCGCACGGTGCTGATCACCGGCGAGATCAACGATCGCCAGGCGCGCACCGTCTCCGAGCGCCTGCTGGCGATGGCCGGCGAAAGCGACGACCCGATCACGGTCATCGTTTCCTCGCCTGGCGGCCATGTCGAATCCGGCGACATGATCCACGACATGATCAAATACATCAAACCGCGCGTGCGCGTGCTCGGCACCGGCTGGGTCGCATCGGCCGGCGCGCTCATCTATGTCGCCGCCGACCGCGAGGATCGCTACTGCCTGCCCAACACGCGCTTCCTGCTGCATGAACCGCGCGGCGGCATCGGCGGTTCCGCCACCGAAATCGACATCCAGGCCCGCGAGGTGCTGAAGATGCGCGAACGCCTCAACAAGATCTTCGCCGAGGCGACCGGCCAGCCGGTCGAAAAGATCGTCAAGGACACCAACCGCGATCATTGGATGAACGCGGAAGAAGCGAAGGAATACGGCGTCGTCGGAAAGATCATCCACTCCGCCGCCGAGATCGCCTGAGTCACTTAAGGAAGAAACAAGATGACCACCCCCGCCGACGAAATGCCCGAGGAATATGGTGCGGAATCGATCAAGGTCCTGAAGGGCCTCGACGCCGTGCGCAAACGGCCGGGCATGTATATCGGCGACACGGATGACGGCTCCGGCCTTCATCACATGGTCTACGAAGTCGTCGATAATTCGATCGACGAGGCGCTGGCCGGCTATTGCGACGCGGTGAACGTGCGTCTCAATGCCGACGGCTCCGTCACCGTCATGGACAATGGCCGCGGCATCCCGGTCGAAATCCACAAGGGCGAAGGCGTTTCCGCCGCCGAAGTCATCATGACGCAGCTCCATGCCGGCGGTAAGTTCGACCAGAATTCCTACAAGGTCTCGGGCGGCCTCCACGGCGTCGGCGTGTCGGTGGTGAACGCCTTGTCCGACTGGCTCGAAATGCGCATCTGGCGCGCCGGCAAGGAACATCGCATCCGTTTCCAGCACGGCGTGCCCGACGCGCCGCTCGAAGCCACCGGGCCCGCCCCCATCGGCGCCGACAGCAAGCCCGTCACCGGCACCGAGATCACCTTCCATCCGTCGAGCGGAACCTTCACGCAGACGGAATTCGATTTTGCGACGCTTGAACACCGCCTGCGCGAACTCGCCTTCCTGAATTCCGGCGTGAAGATCAATCTCACCGACCATCGCGGCGTCGAGCCGAAAGAGGTCAAGCTCATGTATGAGGGCGGCCTCGAAGCCTTCGTGCGCTTCCTCGACCGCACCAAGGCGCCGCTGATCCAGAAGCCCATCGCGATTTCCGCCGAGCGCGAAGGCATCACCGTCGAAGTCGCCATGTGGTGGAACGACAGCTATCACGAGAACGTGCTCTGCTTCACCAACAACATCCCGCAGCGCGACGGCGGCACCCATCTCGCGGGTTTCCGCGGCGCGCTCACCCGCGTCATCAACGCTTATGCGAATGAAAGCGGCATCGCGAAGAAGGAGAAGGTAAGCCTCACCGGCGACGACGCCCGCGAAGGCCTCACCTGCGTCCTCTCGGTGAAAGTGCCGGACCCGAAATTCTCCTCGCAGACGAAGGACAAGCTCGTCTCGTCGGAAGTGCGTCCCGTGGTCGAAGGCCTCGTCAACGATGCGCTCTCGACCTGGCTGGAGGAACATCCCGCCGAAGCGCGCCAGATCGTGAGCAAGGTGGTGGAAGCCGCCGCCGCCCGCGAAGCCGCCCGCAAGGCGCGCGAGCTGACGCGCCGCAAGGGCGCGCTCGACGTCTCGAGCCTGCCCGGCAAGCTCGCCGATTGTCAGGAGCGCGACCCCGCCAAATCCGAACTCTTCATCGTCGAGGGTGACTCGGCCGGCGGCTCCGCGAAACAGGCGCGCGACCGCTCCAACCAGGCCGTGCTGCCCCTTCGCGGCAAGATCCTCAATGTCGAGCGTGCGCGCTTCGACAAGATGCTGTCGTCCAATGAAATCGGCACGCTCATCACCGCGCTCGGCGCCGGCATCGGCCGCGACGATTTCAACATCGACAAGCTCCGCTACCACAAGATCATCATCATGACCGACGCCGACGTGGACGGCGCCCATATCCGCACGCTTCTTCTCACCTTCTTCTATCGCCAGATGCCTGAGGTGATCGAGCGCGGCCACCTCTACATTGCGCAGCCGCCGCTCTACAAGGTGCGCCGCGGCACCTCGGAAACCTATCTGAAGAACGAAAAGGCGCTCGGCGATTATCTGATCTCGACCGGTCTCGAGGACATGGTGCTGACGCTGCACGACGGTTCGCAGCGCGCCGGTCCCGACCTCGCCGAAATCGTCGTCAAGGCGCGCTCGGTCCGTTCCGTGCTGGAGGGCCTCCCAACCAAATATCCGCATTTCGTGGTCGAGCAGGCGGCGATCGCCGGCGCGCTCAATCCCAAGGCGCTGGCCGAGCCCGAGCACGCGAAGGAAGCCGCCGCCTATATCGCACGGCGCCTCGATCTTCTCTCCGAGGAAACCGAACGCGGCTGGATCGGCGAGACGACGCCGGATGGCGGGCTGCGTTTCGCCCGCGAAGTGCGCGGCGTGCGCGAGGAAGTGTCGATCGACGGCCCCCTCATCGCCAGCGCCGATGCCCGCCGTCTCGACAGCTATACGGAGCATCTGCAGGAGGTCTACGTCAAGGCCGCCACGCTCCGCCGCAAGGAAGACACGCACGTCATCCGTTCGCCCTCCCAGCTTCTCGACGCGGTCATGGCCGCCGGCACCAAGGGCAACACGGTGCAGCGCTACAAGGGCCTCGGCGAAATGAACCCCGGCCAGCTCTGGGAAACGACGCTCGACCGCGACGCCCGCTCGCTGCTCCAGGTCAAGATCCGCGAGCTCGACGACGCCGACGACCTCTTCGTGAAGCTGATGGGCGACGTGGTGGAGCCTCGCCGCGACTTCATCCGCGAAAACGCGCTGAACGTCGCCAATCTCGACATCTGACGCGCTCAACCCGGCGCGTTCGCGAGGCCTTTCAGGAAAAGGTCGCAAATGAGGTCCGGCAGGGCCGCGTCTTCCCCTTGCGTGGCGGGCCGCATCCTCTCGGGCAAGCCGCGAAAGATGAGGCATTGCCCGATAAGCGCCAGCGCCGCCGTGGCGAGCCTTGCCTCCGATGCGTCGCCGGCCAGGAGCGGCCGCACGATTTCCTTCGTCCTGTCGAGATAGCGCCGCGCCTCGATTTCCTCGATATGGTCGAGCGCGCTTGTCGGCGACAGCATCTCCCAGGCGAGCAGTCTCAGATGTTCGGAGAAGCCGTCCTCGTTTCCGCGCCCCGCGACGAGATGACGGATGAAGACGCGCAGTCTTTCCTCGTCCGCGGTCTCTTCGCTGCCCGCGATATCCGCGGTCTCCGGGTTCACGACGTCGCGGAACGAGCGGGAGAGCATCTCGCGGTAGAGTTCGTCCTTGCTGCGAAAATAATAATTGATCGAGGCGAGGTTCGTGCGTGCCTGCGCCGCGATCTCGCGCACCGTGGTGTTGTGATATCCGCGCTCCGCGAAAAGCGTGCGCGCCGCGCGCAGAACACGCTCTCTCGCATTCAGCCCCAAGCCGCCGCCCCCTCGAACACTTGTTTGAAACGCCTCTTTGAAACGGCCCTGTGCGCGGTTTGCACCGCGTACTCCGGATAAACGGCCGCGCGCCGTCAATCCGTCGCTCGCAGAGCGGCTTTTCTCCAACACGCGAAAAGGAAAAAGCGATGCAAATCTCCGGAGTATCAAGCAGTTACTACCTGCAGCAGATGCAGCAGTCGATGTTCAGCAAGGCCGATGCCGACGCCAGCGGGTCGATCACGGCCGAAGAGTTTGCGGCCGCCGGACCGGCCAAATCTTCCGGCGGGGCAAAATCTGCCGCGAAGGCCGAGGAACTTTTCTCCGCTCTCGACAAGAGCGGCGACGGCGAAATCAGCGCCGATGAGTTCAACGCGCTGTTCAGCCGTCTCGATGCCGGCACGGCCTCGTCCATGATGCAGTTCCAGCAGTCGAACCCCTTGGAGAAACTCTTCTCCACCGCCGACGAGGATGGTGATGGCAGCCTCACCCTCGAAGAGCTGACAGCCGCCGCGCCGGAAGGCATGTCGGACGATGAAGCCGCCGAGGTCGCCGCCCGCATGTTCGGGGAAATGGACACGGATGGCGATGGCTCGCTGACGCAGTCGGAAATGCAGGCCTTCGAGGGGGCCCGCCGCCCCGAGGGCGGTCGCATGCCGCCCCCGCCCATGACGTCGGGCACGGAAGAGGAATCCGGGACCTCCACGCTTGCGGACATTCTCGCCTCCGCTCTCGATGAGGAAGACGAAACCTCCGAAGACAGCGTCGTCAGCCAGCTTCAGGCCTATCTGAAGCAGATGCGGTCCGGCTCGGAAGAGGAAACCAGCCTCGCCGAGCGGATTTTTGCGTAAACGGCTGAAAACGGCCGGGCGGGGGCGCGTTCCGCCCCCGCCGGCACCTTCTTTCTCCAGGGCCCCCTATCGCCCTCCTTCGATAATCGTTAACAAGGCGTTAACTATCGCTGTCTAGCTTCGGAACGGCATTCCGTGCGCCTCGGGCGCGCAAGGGCAGAGCGTGAGGCTTCGGGTTCGATGTCATCCCGGAAGGGCAAATCCGGCCCTGACAAACGAGGCGGCGCGGAAGATGGCGCGGAAGAGGAAGACTGGACCATCGTCCGGATGGCCGGTCTGCGTCCGGTGCGCCTTGGCGTGAATGCCAATGCGGGCGTGGCGATCGACGGGGAAGGCGACGGCGACGATATGGGCTGGGACGACGACTGGGAAGGCCCCGGCATGCGCCGTACCGAACCGACTTTCACGCGCGGCAAGTCCCGCAAGCCCGCCGCCAAGCCGGCGAAGAAAACCAATGCCAAGAAACCGGCGAACAGGAAGCCGCCGGTGCTGCGCGCGCCCACGGCCGACGAACGGCCGGGCTCCCGCACGCCGCCGCGCAAATCCGCGCGCCGCGCCTCCTCGCGAAGCGCGCCCCGCAAGGGCGCGCCCACGCTTCTCGGCCGCCTCGCCTATGGCGGCGCCGTCTTCATGCTGTGGGGCGCCATCGCCTTTGGCGGCCTCCTCTTCTGGTACGGGTTGAACCTCCCCGACACCTCCGGTCTCTACAACGTCAAGCACACGCCGTCCGTCTCCATCGTCGCCGCCAATGGCGAGGTGCTGAGCCATCGCGGCGACCTGATGGGCGGCTATGCGTCGCTGCGCGACCTGCCGTCCTATGTGCCGGCCGCCGTCCTTGCGACGGAAGACCGGCGCTTCTACTGGCATTTCGGCGTCGATCCGGTCGGCCTCTCCCGCGCCATGATCACCAACATCCGCGCCGGCGCCTATGTGCAGGGCGGCTCCACGGTCACCCAGCAGCTCGCTAAGAACGTCTTCCTGCAGCCCGACCGCACCATCTCCCGCAAGATCGAGGAAATGGTGCTGGCCGTCTGGCTGGAACTCCGCTTCACCAAGGAAGAAATCCTCACGCTCTATCTGAACCGCGTCTATTTCGGCGGCGGCGCCTACGGGCTCGAGGCCGCATCGGAACGCTATTTCCGCAAGCCCGCCCGCGCGCTGACGCTGCCCGAAGCCGCCATGCTCGCGGGCCTGCTCAAGGCGCCGTCGCGCTATTCGCCGACCAACGACATCGATCTCGCGCGTGGCCGCGCCGCCATCGTGCTGCAGAACATGGTCGAGGCCGGCTACATCGCGCAGGAAGAAGCGCATGCCGCCAACGTGAACCCGGCTTCGCTCGAAGGCTATGCCGCGCGCGGCTCGATCAATTACTTCGTCGACTGGGTCGCCGAGGCGCTGCCCGATTATGCCGGCCGTCCCGACACCGACGTCAACGTCATCACCACCATCGACCCCGCGCTTCAGCGCGAGGCGGAAAATGTTGTCGCGGCGATGCTGGCGGGCGAGGGCGCGAAGGTGAATGCGGGCCAGGCCGCGCTTGTCGCCATGACGCCGGATGGGGCCGTCCGCGCCATGGTCGGCGGCCGCTCCTACGCGCAGAGCCAGTTCAACCGCGCCGTGCAGGCAAAGCGCCAGCCCGGCTCCGCCTTCAAGCCGATCGTCTATCTGACCGCGCTGGAGCGCGGCCTGACGCCCGACACGCTCCGCGTCGACCGCCCCGTCAATTACGGCGGCTGGGCGCCCTCGAATTATTCCGGCCGTTTCGAGGGCGAGATGACGCTCCGCACGGCGCTCGCGAAATCGGTCAACACGGTCGCCGTCCAGGTCGCCCGCGAGGTCGGCATCCGCAACGTGGTCGCCGCCGCGCGCCGCCTCGGCCTTCAGGAAGAGTTGCCGTCCAACCTCTCCCTCGCGCTCGGCTCCGGCAGCGTCAACCTGCTCGAACTCACCGCCGCCTACGCGACATTTGCCAATGGCGGTTACGGCGTCATTCCCCACGGCATCGAGCAAGTCCGCGCCGAAACGGGCGACGAGCTTTACCGCCGTCAGGGCTCCGGCATCGGCCGCGTCGTCGATGCGCATGTGGTCGGCCAGATGAACAACATGCTCAAGGCCGTCATGGCCTATGGCACCGGCCGCAACTCCGCACTGGGCGAGCGGCCGAGCGGCGGCAAGACGGGCACCAGCCAGGATTTCCGCGACGCCTGGTTCGTCGGCTACACCGCCGATCTCGTGGTCGGCGTCTGGGTCGGCAACGACAATGGCGCGCCGATGGAAAAGGTCACCGGCGGCACGCTGCCCGCGCATATCTGGCACGATTTCATGATGCGGACGCAGGCCGGCGTGCCGATCGCGCAATTGCCGGAAGAATTGCCGGTCGCGACGGCCTCCATCGGCATGGTCGCGCCCGCCGCGCATGCGGAAGTGCCGCCGGCCGAATATGAATGGGAGCAGCCGGGCTTCTTCGAGCGCCTCTTCGGCATCGGCGGCAACGAGAACTCCACGCTCCGCGCGGGCGGCCGCCGCTAGAGTTTCCTGCTGTCGCCACTTCTTCCCACCCTCCCCCTGCGGGAGGGTCAAAATTCGCACCGCGAATTTTGGGGAGGGGTACTCCGCCATCGGCAATCGACGCGCCCGCCTCTCGCCCCTTCAAGCCGTCTTCCGTCTCCCGCTCATCGCGATGACGAAACTCAGCACCCCGCCTGCCGCGATGATGCCCACCATCGGCAGCGCGCTCGCCTCCACGCCATGGCCGACATAGAGCCCGGCAAGCGCGCCCGCGAAGGATTGCAGAAAGCCGAGCAAAGACGATGCCGTTCCCGCGATGTCGGGAAAGGGCGTCAGCGCGCCCGCCATTGCCTGCGGCATGGTCGCGCCCATCGAGAAGCCGTAGAGGACGACCGGCAGCACGATGGCCATGGCCGAAGGCGTCAACAGCAATCCGCTCAGCATCAGCAGCCCGCCCAGCGCCGCGCAGAAGCCGCCGAAGCGCAGCGTGCCGTCGATGCCGATCCGCCGCACAAGCCGTCCGCCCGCCAGCGACCCGGCGACGAAGCCGCCGGCCATCGCACCGAAGCAGAGCCCGTAGGCGATGGGCGAATAGCCATAGAGGCCCTGCAGCACGAAGGAAGAACCGGAAACGAAAGCGAACAGCCCGCAAAAGGCGACGGTCGCGATGGCGAGATATTTGAGAAAGCGCCGGTCGGCGAGAAGCCGCCGGTAGGAGCGCAGGATCGCCAGCGGCGCCGCGCTCTGCCGCCGCGCATGTGGCAGCGTCTCGTCGAGGCTCATTGCCACCATCAGCGCCAGCACCCCGCCGAACGCACCCATCGCGATGAAGTTCGCCTTCCAGCCGTAGAGATCCTGCACCACGCCGCCGAGCATCGGCGCGAGCGCGGGCACAAGGCCCATGATCGCCGCCATCTTCGCGAGCATCTGGCCCGCCTCCGCGCCCTGGAAGAGATCGCGCACGATCGCGCGCGCCAGCACCACGGAGGCGCCGCCGCCCACCGCCTGCAGGATGCGGGCGAGGATCAGCTGGTCGATGCTGGTCACGAAGAGCGAGGCGAAGCAGCCCGCCATGAAAAGCAGGAAGCCGACAAGCAGCACCGGGCGCCGCCCATAGCGGTCGGAGAGGGGGCCGTAGAAGAGCTGCGACCCGGCAAAGGCGATCAGATGCGTGCTGAGCGTCAGTTGCACGGTGCCGGCATCGGCGCCGAAGTCCTGCCCGATGGCGGGCAGCGATGGCAGGTACATGTCCGTCGACAGGGGACCGACAGCCGTCAGCGCCGCAAGGAACACGGTGAAAGCCGCCGTGCCCGGCGAAAGCCTCATCTGCCCGATGGATTTCCGCGGTAGCCGCCCGCGAAAAGTCCTACCGGGTCCGCGCCGAAGCGATGCAGGCCCGGGCCGTTGATTTCGAGCCAGCGCTTGGCGGGCTCGAAATTGGGAATGGCGTCCGCCACCAGCCCCCAGAAGCGGGGCCCGTGGTTCATGTGCCTTATATGCGCCACTTCATGCGCGGCCACATAGTCGAGCACATAGGTCGGCGCGAGGATCAGCCGCCACGAAAACGACAGCGCCCGCGAGGGCGAGCACGAGCCCCACCGCGTCGTCGTGTCCCTGACCGTGATGCGCGAAGGCCGCACGTCGAAGAGGTCGGCATAGAAAAGCGCCCGTTCGTTCAGCTCTTCCCGTGCCTTCGCCCGCAGGTAATCCGTCACCCGGCGCTGCACGAAATCGGGGTGCCCCGTCACGCGGATTTCCGGCAGTCCGTCCGTATCGGCGGCGCGCACCCGCCACACCGGCCCCCGCGTCAGCGCATCCTCGCGCCTCGCGCCGACATAGCGGATGACATGTTCCTTGCCGCGATAGGGAATATGCGCCCCGTTCCTGAAGGGAACCGGCGGCGGCACCTGTTGCAGCCGCTCGGCAATCCATTCACGCTGCTCGCGCGCGAACAGCAGGGCCTTGTCGACGCCCCGGCGCGACGGCGCGGTCACCTGCACCGAGCCGGCGGCGAGGTCCACGCGCACGATCATCCGCTTGGCGCGCGGATTGTGCCTGACCGTGACGGGAACGGTTCGTCCCTCTATTTGCAGGTAGTCGAGATGAAGAGAAGCAGGCTTCACGGGTTTGTTCATAATGCGGTCGAGCCCAATGCTCCCCAACGGCAAGGCTGGCGGAGCGATGACGACGGTCGGGTTATTCCTGTCCGAAGGCAAAAGAGATAGGGTCGAATCATGTCAAGGATGCCACGATTTCATTTGGCTTTCGCGGTCGATGATCTGTCGGCCGCAAGAGAATTTTACGGCAGCGTGCTCGGCTGTCCCGAAGGCCGTTCCGCCGATAGCTGGATAGACTTCGATCTCTGCGGTCATCAGATTGTCGCGCATCTCGATGTCCGGCGCGAGCGCGGCGATGCCGCACGGCAGGAGGTGACGAACCCGGTCGATGGCGACGAAGTTCCGGTTCCCCATTTCGGCCTGATCCTCGGCTGGGACGAGTGGCATGTTCTGGCGAAAAGACTTCAGGCGGCGGGCATCCGGTTCGTGATCGAACCGCATATCCGTTTCCGGGGCGAACCCGGCGAGCAGGCGACGATGTTCTTCCGGGACCCCTCGGGCAACGCGCTCGAATTCAAGGCGTTCCAGGACGAGCGCCGCATCTTCGCCCGCGAGTTCTGATCTACCTCTTGGCGTGCGCGGCCATGAACTCCCGCACCCTGGGTGCGATCTCGCTCTTCCACCGCGTACCGTTGAAGACGCCGTAATGGCCGACGCCCGGCTGTTCCCAATGCGTCTTCATGCTGTCCGGCAGGTTCTTGCAGAGCTTGTGCGCCGCCTTGGTCTGGCCGACGCCGGAAATGTCGTCCTTCTCGCCCTCGACCGTCATCAGCGCCGTCCGCGTGATGGCGTCCGGCCGCACGGTCTTGCCGCGATGGCTGAACTCGCCCTTGGGCAGCGAGTGCTTCACGAACACCTCGTCGACGGTCTGGAGGTAGAACTCCGATGTCATGTCCATGACGGAGAGATACTCGTCGTAGAACTCGCGATGCTTCTCGGCCGAGTCGCCGTCGCCATCGACCATGTGGTCGAAATAGCTCCAATGCGCATCCATGTGGCGGTCGAGGTTCATCGCCATGAAACCCGAAAGCTGCACGAATCCCGGATAGACGCGGCGCAGGACGCCGGCATGCGGCCAGGGCACCGTGGTGATGACGTTGCGCTCGTACCATTCGGTGCCGCGCTCGGTGGCGAGCTTGTTCACTTCCGTCGGGCTCTCGCGCGTATCGATGGGTCCGCCCATCAGCGTCATGGAGAGCGGCACGAAGGGATCGTCATTGTCGTGCATCACGGCAACCGCCGCGAAGACCGGCACCGAGGGCTGGCAGACGGCGAGGAGATGCACGTCCGGCCCGAGCGCGTGGCACATGTCGATGATGTAGTCGATATAGTCGTCGAGATCGAAAGAGCCTTCTGCGAGCGGCACTTTCCGCGCGTCTTCCCAATCGGTGATGTAGACCTCGTTATAGGGAAGCATCGCTTCCACCGTGCCGCGCAACAGCGTCGCGTAGTGGCCGGACAGCGGTGCCACGATCAAAAGCTTCTGCTGCGGCGCCACCTTCTTCATCGCGGACGGCTCGCGCTCGAAATGGATGACCTTGCAGAACGGCTGTTCCCACACAATGCGTTCCGTGATCGGAACCGGGTTGCCGTCGATGACGGTTTCATGAAGTCCGAATTCCGGTTTCCCGTAGCGGCGCGTCGTCGACTCGAAAACGTCGAACGCGGCGGCGAGCGTCTTGCCGGCCACGGTCTCGGCGAACGGGTTGAGCGGATGCCGCAGCGCCCAGATGCTCATTTCCGCATAGGCGCGCAAAGGCGCCACCGCCGCATGGTTCAATTCGTAGATGTGATAGAGCACGCTACACCTCGCATCAGCCGTCTTGTCCCCCGCGCCTTATGTTGCGCCGCAACAATTAATGTAGGCTTCGAGTGCGGCCTGTCCAAGCGTATTTTTTTGGCATTACGGTGAATGGAATGGTCGCTGTCACACGACTGTCACAAAAACGTCATGGAGCGATTTTTCTCTCCATGACATTTTCATGACAGTTCAATGACAGAAGCCCGAAAAGCGGGGATAAATCCCCCTATCCGGCGCCGCCGCAGAGCCGCGCCCACTCGGTTTTAGGCCGTCGCGATGCCGCCCGGTTGGCGGCACTCACCATCGCCTTGAACGAGGCAGTGATGATGTTGGCATCGATGCCGACACCGAAAAGATCGCCCGGATGTTCGGGATCGGCGACTTCCATGAAGGCGACCGCCTTCGCGTCGGTGCCGGACCCGATCGAATGCTCTTCGTAATGACGAAGCTCGACGCCGAGCTTCAGCGCATCCATCGCCGCGTCGATCGGTCCGTTGCCGAAGCCGCTCAGTTCCTCGTCCCGGCCGAAGCGCCGTACACGGATTTTGACGCCCTGCCTGCCGCCCTCGTCGAACAGCGTGTGCGACACATATTCGAGGGGCTCCGCGCGCGTGAGATACTCGCGCTCGAAGATTTGCCAGATGTCGGCGGCACGGACTTCCTTGCCGGTGTCGTCCGTCACGCGCTGGACGGCGGAACTGAATTCGACCTGCAGCCTGCGCGGCAGTCGAAGGTCGTATTCCGCTTCCAGCAGATAGGAGACGCCCCCCTTGCCGGACTGGCTGTTGACGCGAATGATCGATTCATAGGTCCGCCCCAGATCCTTCGGATCGAGCGGCAGATAGGGCACCTGCCAGATGTCGCCCGCCTTGTAGGCGGCAAGCCCCTTCTTGATCGCATCCTGATGCGAGCCGGAAAAAGCCGTGAACACCAGATCGCCGACATAGGGGTGGCGCGGATGGATCGGCAACTGCGTGCAATATTCCGCCGTGCGCGCGATCTCGTTGATCTGCGAGAAATCCAGTCCCGGATCGATGCCCTGGCTGTAGAGATTGAGCGCGAGCGTGACGAGATCGACATTGCCCGTGCGCTCGCCATTGCCGAAGAGACAGCCTTCGACGCGGTCCGCGCCCGCCATCACCGCCAGCTCCGCTGCCGCCACCGCCGTGCCGCGATCGTTATGCGGGTGCACGGACAATATGATGCCGTCGCGCCGTTCGAGATTGCGGTGCATCCATTCGATCTGGTCGGCATAGATGTTCGGCGTCGCCATTTCCACCGTCGCCGGCAGGTTGATGACGACTTTCCGTTCCGGACCCGCTTCCCAGATCGCCGTCACGGCATCGACGACTTCCTTCGCGAAGTCGAGTTCGGTACCGGAAAAGACTTCCGGGCTGTACTGGAAGGTCCAGTTCGTTTCGGGCTGCGACGCCGCGATTTCCTTTATCTGATAGGCACTTTCCGTCGCAATGGCCTTCACGCCCTGCTTGCCCTGATTGAACACGACCTCGCGGAAATTCGGCGCGGTCGCGTTATAGACATGGACGATCGCGTTCTTCGCGCCGCGCAGGCTTTCCATCGTGCGCGCGATGAGTTCCGGCCGTGCCTGCGTCAGCACTTCCACATGCACGTCGTCCGGCACGCGGCCTTCTTCCACGAGCTTGCGGATGAAGCCGAAATCCGTGTCGGAGGCGGACGGGAAACCCGCCTCGATTTCCTTGAAGCCGATCTTCACCAGCATCTCGAACATGCGGAGCTTCCGTTCCGCGTTCATCGGCTCGAAAAGCGCCTGGTTGCCGTCGCGAAGATCGGTGCTCATCCAGATCGGCGGCTTGGTGATCGTCTTCGACGGCCATTGCCGGTCGGTGAGCGGCACCGGCGCGAAGGCGCGGTATTTGACGGAAGGGTTCTTCAACATGACGGTTCTCGCACATCAACGGAAAGGCGCGCGGCATGGGCTTGCGTTGCACTCACGCGGCGCAGGAGAATTCGGAAAATGTCTGAAGGTAAATGTTTTTCTGCGCTCAGGCGCAGAGGAGCGCGCCCCGGAGAAGGGCGAGTTCAAGGCCGAGCGTCTGGCCGAGGGCGATATGCCGGTTGCGTTCCATGAGCCGGACCATAAGGCGATCCCGGAAAACCGTCAAGACACTGACGAACGCCTGTGACGAAACTGCCGATTAGGACAGCACTCCTCACCTGCTACTCGATATAGGACGCGATCTCTTTGGCCATCTTGTCGGGAGACGTGGCCGGCGGGAAGAGCTTCAGATATTCGCCCTTCGGCCCCATCAGGAAGACGATGGAGGAATGATCCATCGTGTAGTCCTCCGGCGAGCTTTCGTCCTCCGCCTTGCGGTAGAAGACGTGATAGGCGTTGGCCACCTCGGCGATCCGTTCGGGCGAACCGGTGAGGCCGACGAGCCGCGGATGGAACAGCGGCACATAGCGCGCCATGATTTCCGGCTTATCGCGCTCCGGATCGATGGTGATGAAGACCGGCTGGACCTTCTCGCCGTCCTTGCCGAGCATTTCGATGGCGGTCGCCATGATGCTGAGTTCGGTCGGGCAGACATCGGGGCAGAAGGTGAATCCGAAATAGACCAGCATGTAGCGGCCCCGGAAATCCTCGTCCGTGACCGTCTTGCCGTTCTGATCGACCAGGGTGAAGGGGCCGCCCACACGGGCCTCGCCGGTCGACACCACCGGCTTGTCGCCCTCGTCCGCCATCTCGACGGCGATCTCCGAAAGCCACCATCCCGCGACGATGGCGACGAGTACGCCCGCTACGAGTGCAATCAGGCCGTTGCGCGACATCGCCGTTCTCCTTGTTGCGCGGTTCCGCGATTGCGGACGCGCGCCGTTCGTTGGTCTATACTCGCAAGCCTTGAGGGCGCGGCATGGCAC
Source organism: Parvibaculum sp. (assembly GCF_030694575.1). Lineage (GTDB taxonomy): Bacteria > Pseudomonadota > Alphaproteobacteria > Parvibaculales > Parvibaculaceae > Parvibaculum. The sequence goes on along the minus strand of NZ_JAUYUS010000094.1, from coordinate 80,154 downwards.
CGGCCCTACTCGCCTGTCTACCGTCAAATGAGCCGTGAGAGAAATGTTTCGACATCGCAATGCCGCCGCTGGCGACAAAATGACACGCAGTATGGGCCTGCCCTTCGCCGCCCTTGTGGCGCTCGCCCTTTGGAGCGTGCCGGCGGCCGAGGCGATGCAGCCGGGCGGGCCGACCAATTACATCATCGACAACGAGACCGTCCAGGCCGCGCGCACCGGCGACGACAAGGCGCTCAAGGCCGCGCTCGTCAAGGGCGTGTCGCCGAACGAAAGCGGCGCCGACCGTATCCCGATGCTGGTCCTCGCGGTCGGCAACGGCCACCTCTCGACGGTACAGCTGCTGCTCGACAACGGCGCCGATCCCGACCGCCGCGCGCCCGACGGCACCACCCCGCTGTCGCTAGCCGCGCTTGCGGGCCGCGCCGCGATCGCCGAGGCGCTGCTCGCCGCCGGTGCCAACCCGGACCGGCCGGGTGCAAACCGCGAGGTGCCGCTCCTCATCGCGACGCGCGCCCGCCACGCCGCCGTGGTGGAACTGCTGATCCGCTACGACGTCGATGTCTACGCCACCGACGTCACCGGCCGTTCGGCGCTCGATCTCGCCGAAGAAAGCCATTTCAGCGAGATCGCCAACCTGTTGCGGAATGCCGGCGCCTGACGGCGGCAGCGGCCTCGCGCCGCAGGCTCCCTTCCCGCGCCGCAGGCTCCCTTGTTGAGCGGCTCCGGCGCCCTATCTCTATAGGATCGAAAAAACCGGCATCAGGTACGAATGAAAGAGCGAGGCGCATCATCGAAAGCCGCGAAAGCGGAGGCTGCGGCCGCGGTCGCCGAAGCGGAGCCGCGCCCGTGGCACCACATGCCGGACGGCACGTTCCGCAATCCGCCCGGTTGCGCCAGCCGCGGACAGGGCCGGATGCGTCATGCGGGGCCGTTCTTTCTTGAAATGCTGAAGATGGGCGCCCGCAAGGTCGAGGTGCCGGAAGGCCATGTCGTGCCGCGCCATGAAGCCGTGCGCGACCTGCAGGCCCACACGAAGACCGATGCCGATTTCCTGACCTGGCTCGGCCACGCCTCGTTCCTGATCCGCGTTGGCGGCCTCACCGTGCTGACCGATCCTTACCTCACGACTTTCGCCGGACCGGCCGGGCTCGGCCCGCGCCGCTATGTGAAATCGGGCGTGCCCATTTCGGCGCTGCCGCCCATCGATCTTCTCATCGTCAGCCACAATCATTACGACCATCTCGACGAGCGCGCGCTGGCGCGGTTGCCGCACAAGCATCGCATGACGGTGATCGTTCCGCTTCGTCTCGCGAAGTTTTTCCGCGACCGCGGTTTCCCGAATGTCGTCGAACTCGATTGGCACGAGCGTTACGAGACGCGCGGCGTGACCGTGACGGCGCTGCCGGTGGTCCACTGGTCGCGGCGCTCGGGCTTCGACACCAATCGCACGCTCTGGGCGGGCTTCGCGCTGAAGAGCGAGGCGCATCACATCTTCTTCGGCGGCGACAGCGGCTACGGCCCGATCTTCAGCGACATCGGCGATGCCTATGGCCCCTTCGACACGGCGCTGCTCGGCATTGGCGCCTACGAGCCGCGGGTGATGATGAAGGCCTCCCACGCGACGCCCGAAGAAGCGGTGCAGATGGGCCGCGACCTGAAGGCACGCCGTATCGTCGGCATGCATTGGGGCACGGTGCTTCTCACGGTGGAGCCGCCCTTCGAGCCGCCGGAGCGCTTCCTCAAGGCGGCGGACGAGCAGGGCTACGAACCCGAAAACGCATGGATCATGCGGATCGGCGAGACGCGGCCGCTCGCCGGCACCTGGCCCTCCAACATCTGAGCCCGGACGTTTCCCCCTGCGACCCCCTGCCCGCTATGACGGAGCGGGCGGGAAGTTCTAGACTGCGCGCGGGAAACGCTGGCGGAGAGATTCCATGACCATGATCGAGGACCGCGGCAGCATGCGCTGGCTGCGCCGGAACTTTCTGGCGGGCCGTATTGCGCCGGGCGATCCGAGCGGGCAGGTGCGGCTGCAGACGCTTGTCATCCTGCGCTGGCTTGCCATCGCCGGTCAGCTTGGTGCCGTGCTGGTCGTCCATTTCGGCATGGGCTTCCCGTTGCCGCTCGGCCTCTGTCTCGCGGTCATTGCGGCATCCGCCTGGCTCAACGTGTTCCTCACGCTCCGCTACCGCTCGGCGACGCGCCTGCCGGACTGGCAGGCGGCGGTCTATCTCGCCATCGATCTCGCGCAGCTCGCCGTGCTGCTGTTCCTGACCGGCGGCCTGCAAAATCCCTTCGCGCTTCTCTTCATGGCGCCGGTGACGATTTCGGCAACGACGCTGTCGCTCCGCAGCACGGGCTTCCTGCTCGCGCAGGCCTTTACCTATGTGACGCTGCTTGCCTGGTTCCACATGCCGCTGCCGTGGCGGCCGGACGAGGAGCCGCACCTGCCCTCGCTCTATGTCACCGGCCATTGGCTGGCGTTGCTGCTCGGCCTCGGTTTCATGGCGGCCTATGCCTGGCGCATCTCGCAGGAATCGCGGCGCATGTCGGCCGCGCTCTCCGCGACGCAGCTTGTGCTCGCCCGCGCGCAGCGCCTCTCCGCGCTGGACGGCCTCGCAGCCGCCGCCGCGCATGAACTCGGCACGCCGCTCGGCACCATCTCGCTCGTCTCGAAGGAGCTGATGCGTGGCGGTGTGAGCGAGAGTGACATGAAGGAGGATCTCGCGCTCCTTCACAGCCAGGCCGAACGCTGCAAGGACATTCTCTCGCGCTTGTCGCGCCAGCCGGACGGCACCGACGTCATCTATTCGCGCCTGCCGCTGCACGCGCTGCTCGACGAGGTGGTGGCGCCCCATCGCGATATGGACGTGACCTTCCGCATCGATGTCGTCGCGGACGAAGAGGGCGCGAGCGAACCGGAAATCTGGCGCCGCCCGGAAATGCTCTATGGCCTCGGCAACTTCATCGAAAATGCCGCCGATTTCGCACGCGAGGAAGTGGCCGTCACCGCCTATTACGGCAAGGGACATATCTCGATCGTCATCACCGACGACGGCCCGGGCTTCGCGCCCGACGTGCTGGAAAAGCTCGGCGAACCCTATGTCACGACGCGGCCCCGCAAGCGCAACGCCGCCGCCGATCCCGACAGCGGCCATGAGGGCATGGGGCTCGGCTTCTTCATCGGCAAGACGCTGCTGGAGCGCACGGGCGCGACCGTCGAGATCGCCAACCGCACCGACGGCAAGGGAGGTGCCCGTCTTGCCATGCGTTGGCCGCGCCGCGCCATCGAGGCGGAGCCCGCCTTTCCGGTGGCCGGGAGCGTGAGAGAGACCATCTGAGCGGAAGCTTTCCCGGACTGGCTAAAATGTGCCATCCGGCCTAGAATCACGCCAATTCCGACAGAGATTGGACGACCACGTGACAAAACCTGCCGACGCGCCTGAAAACGAAACACCCGCCATCCCTGAAGACCGGACCCTGCTGCTGGTCGACGACGACGTCCCCTTCCTGACGCGGCTTGCCCGCGCGATGGAAGGCCGCGGCTTCGAGGTGACCACCGCCAGCACCGTGAAGGAGGGCAAGGAACTCGCCCGCTCGAAAAAGCCGGGCTTCGCGGTGGTCGACATGCGGCTCGAGGACGGCAACGGGCTCGACGTGGTGGCGACGCTGGAAGAGGTGCGGCCCGACGCCCGCATCGTGGTGCTGACCGGTTACGGCAATATCGCGACGGCGGTGACGGCGGTGAAGCTCGGTGCGGTCGACTATCTCGCCAAGCCGTCGGATGCCGACCAGATCGAAGCCGCGCTGCTCGCGACCGGCGACGAAAAGGCCGGCCCGCCCGAGAACCCGATGTCGGCGGACCGCGTGCGCTGGGAACACATCCAGCGTGTCTACGAGCTCTGCGACCGCAACGTCTCGGAAACCGCCCGCCGCCTCAACATGCACCGCCGCACATTGCAGCGGATACTGGCGAAGCGCGCGCCGAAGTAGGGTGGCCGCATGACGGACACGCGGACACTGCAGCGACGGGACACGCTGCTTCAGATGGCCGTTTGGCAGGAAGGCCTTCTCCAGTCCTACCGCTCGATCAATGTGACCTTTCAATCTCTTTTGTTGATCGCATTGGGCGTTCTGCTCGAGTTTCCGCGCGACTCCGGCGACCATCTCGCCTTGTTCACCTCGCTGGCGATTGCCGCCGTTGTTTTTCTCGTGGCGCTTTTCTCCAATGACAATCTTCAAAAGGTCATAAAGGCGCGCGGTCGCGACGTGACGCACGTGCACCAGGAAATCTGTTCGGTCGAACGGGGGTTGCCGCCGGAGGACCGGGTTTTCACGAGCTTCAAGGTCGAGCAGGGCGGGCACAGGAAATCCGGTATCGTGGATATGAGAGCGAAGTTTCTCTCCGAACAACTCGCGTCGCGCGAGGACATTGAAGAGTTGATCTCCGGCAGGCTCGGCTTTGCGAGGCGGGTGATCGATCAGAATCTCTTTCTCGGTATGCAGATTGCGGCGGTGGTGCTCTTCGGGACCAAGCTCGCCCTGGTATCGCGGGTGATGTTTACCTCTTGATATCCGGCTTTGGTTGGCGCCTCACTCCGGATCGAGAAACCGGTGGACGCGCCGGGCCGACACGCGCGCTGCGTGGAGTGTGAGCTTCTTGCGGCGCGCGGGCGGCAGCGGCGCGTGCGGGCCTTCCCGCAGGATTTCCGCGCCGAAGCGGTCGGCGATGACGAGGCCGACTTCTCCGGGAATGACTTCGCGCGGAAATTCCGGCGGCACCGCGAAATAGAAGCGGTCGCAGAAATCGAGATACTCCTCCCACTTCGCATCCGTCCGGTAGTCGACCAGGCTCGACTTGATTTCGAGCACGATGATTTCGCCTTTCGGTCCGAGTGCCATGATGTCGACGCGCCGTCCCGTCGCGAGCGAGAGCTCCGTCACCGCCGCATAGCCCATCTGCGCCAACAGCCGGCAGCAGCCGCGCTGCACGCCTGCCGCGATCGCGGATTGACGACCGTCGAACAGACGGAACTCGTCCGTCATCATGTCGGGCAGGTCTGGAAGATCGTCTTTCGCCATGCGCATCAAACTAGGCGCGGTGCGCCGGTGAGGCAATCGCACAAGGCGGTCAGGAGAGCCCTGCCGCCTCCAGGCAGTGTTCGAGCTGGCCGCGCCGGCGCATCGCCTCGCGCGGATGTCCGGAGCCGCCTTCGATGGCGATGGTGCAGAGCGCGTTGGCGGCGGAGGCGAGATGAACGCGGCGCATGTCGGGCGCATGGCCGCTGCGTGCCGCATAGCCGCGAAAGACCGCGTCGCGCAACGGGCCCCAGCCGTCCATATGGCGGAAATCGGCTTCGGCGAGGCTGAAGCCCGCTTCCGCGAAATCGACGAGGCCGGGCGCCGCGCGCGGCCCCGGGTCCATGACGTTGGAGAGGTTGACGTCGCCATGGACGAAGACGAGCGGGCCGGCTTCGCATTCCCCCGCCCAGGCCGCGAGCACGGTATCGGCCGCGCGGTGATCGTCCGGCTGGCCGAAGCGGTCGCGGGCGAGCGTGATGCTGCGGGCGATACTGTCGCCGAGCTTCGAGTTCGCGGCTTGCGCGTGCGCGGTGGCGGCGATGTGGAATTCGGCAATGGCGGCGCCGAGCCTTTCGCCAAAAGCATCGCGCGTTTCGGGCGGAGCGTAGAGGATGCGTCCGGCATCGGGCGCCGTGCCGGGCAGATGGGACATGCGGAGCCAGCCGGCATGCGCGCCGCTGTCGAATGCGCCTTCGCCGATGAGCGCGGGCACGCGGAAGAAATCGTTTTCCTCGCCGCCGAGTAATGTTAGCGCCAGCACTTCGCGGCGGTGAAGCGCGACGCCGGAACCGAGGCCGCCCGTTCCGCCCGCGTGACGGCGCACGAGCTTCAGCACCGTGCCGTCGCCGAGATCGTGGATGGAGCTCCAGAGACCTTCGCCGATGAGCGGCCAGGGCCCGGACGGAAGATCGGGGATGTCGGGAAGATCGTTCATCGCGGCAGCCTAGCAGGGTGACATGAAAAAAGGGCGGTTCTTGCGAACCGCCCGGAACTACAAGAAAAAAGGGCGGTTCTTCCGAACCGCCCTGAGTTTTTCCCCGACCACGCGTTCTGTGGTTGAGAGGACCCTTCGGGGAATTCTATTCGGCAGCGACGCTCGACAGCGGGTTCTTCTTGGCGAAGTTCACCGTCTTCAGGAAGTCGATGCCCTGCTCCGCGATGTCGTCGCCGACCATGCGGTCGTCTTCGTTCTTCAGTTCTTCCATGTCGACATAGATCGCATAGAAGGCGCGTGTGCGGTCCGTGATGATGCCGGCCTTGAGCAGCGTCTTGACCAGCACGCGGAAGACGTTCGCCGCGTCCTTCATGCCCTCGCGCCGGTCTTCGTCCGTAACGGCTTCGAGCATCTCGGCCTGAACCTCGCGCCAGTCGAGACCGAAATCGGCATAGATCAGTTTCTTCTGTTCCGGGTTCACGAGGTTGAACAGGAGCGTCTGGAAGACGGTCGCCGCCCAGTCCTCGATGATGTCCCGCTCTTCCTGGGAGAGTTTGGGGATCGTGCGGTCGGCCCAGATCTTGCCGAACTTGTGGTGGAAGGCCTCGTCCGTCATGGCGAGCTGGCAGAGCTTCACGAGCAGCGGATCGCGCGCCGTGTTGAAGAAGGTCGCGAAGGTGCCCATCGCGAGGCCTTCGACGAGAAGCTGCATGCCGACGATCTTCTTGTAGACCTCTTTCGCATTGACCATTTCGGAGAGGAGGTTGGCCAGCGTCTCGCCGCAGGGAAGCGGCTTGCCGAAACGCGCCTGCACATATTTCGCGAAGGCGGTCACGTGACGCGCTTCCTCGCGCGCCTGGTTGGCGGCGTATTCCTGGGCGCCCGGATCGAGCAGGATGTGGCAGAGCGAGGCGGAAAGATTGAGCGCGCCCTGCTCGCCATGCAGGATCGCGGACATCATCCAGCGCGCCGTCTCGTTGACGAAGCGGACTTTTTCCTTCTCGGACAGCTTCTCGAACGAGGCGAGCTTCAGTTCCGGCACGAGTTCCGGATCGATCAGCATCTCGTTTTCGCTGTCGAAGGGTTCGGTGTAGTCGATGTAGCGCTTGTCCATCGGATCCCAGAAATGATCGTGGGTCGCCGAGATGATCTTGTCGAAGGCGGAGGAACGCCGGTTGTAGCGCTCGGTATTCATCATCGCCTGGAAGTCGTCCGGCGAGACGGCGTCATAGGCGTTGTCCTTGGTGATCTGGCGGATATCGGTCATCTGTCTCTCCACGCTCCGTTGCGGTGCCGGCTTCGGGGCCGGTCAATTAGCCACAGCCTGAGTGTGGGTATTGGTGCGCCGCACAACAATACAAAAATGACGCCTGCGTCATTTTGCGCAGAGGGCTGAAAATCGGGCGCCCGCTGGACAAACAGGGCCGGTTTCTGTATCTCTCGCGCCCCTTTTCGCTCCGGCCGGACCAGGCCCCACCCCTCAGATGTATCGCCGTGGCGATCCGCCAAACGGATACGAGGTGCTCTCATGTCCTTCGATTTCATCGGTCTCGATTTCGGGACGACCAACAGCGCGCTGGCGGTCGCCTCGCCCGAGGGCGCCGCGCGGCTCGTGCCCGTGCGCCACCGGAACGAGCTTCTGAACACCTTCCGCTCGATCCTCTATTTCGACGACGAGGAACGCGACCCGAACGGCCGGCCGCATGCCTTCGCGGGGCCGGAGGCGATGGACGTCTATCTGGACCGGGGCGCGGACGGGCGGCTCATCCAGTCGGTGAAATCCTATCTCGCCAATCCGAACTTCACCTCGACGAGCATATTCAACAGCCGTTTCACGCTGGAAAATCTCGTCGGCTTCATCGTCGCGCGGCTGGTCGACGCGACGGTGGAGGCGGACGCCTTGTCGGAGGCGATGCTGAAGGGTCCGGTCGTCGTGGGCCGTCCAGCCCGCTTCGTGCGCAACAGCCTCGGCATGGCGGACGGCGCGCATGACGAACTCGCGGTGGCGCGGCTGCGCGAGGCGCTGCACGGCGTGCGCATTCCCGACGTGCATTTCGAATTCGAGCCGGTGGCCGCGGCCTATAGCTACGAGGCATCTCTCGCCCGCGACGAGCTTGTGCTGATCGGCGATTTCGGCGGCGGCACCAGCGACTTTTGCCTGCTGCATGTCGGTCCGGCAACGCGCGCGCTGAAGGCACGCGGCGAAACCATCGTCGGTGTGTCGGGTGTCGGCCTCGCGGGCGATGCGTTCGACGCGCGCCTCATCGAGCACTGCGTCGCGCCGCGCCTCGGCAAGGGCACGAATTACAAAAGCGGCACGAAGGTGCTGCCCGTGCCGTCATGGCCCTACGACACCATGAAACGGTGGCACGAATTGAGCCTCATCAACACGCGCAAGACGCGGCGCATGCTGGAGGAGATCGGCCAGACGGCGGAAGCCGCCGATGAAGTGGCGGCGCTGTCGCGGCTCATCTCGGAGGACCGCGGCTTCACGCTCTACCAGGCGGTGGAGGCCGCGAAGATCGCCTTGTCCGGGGCGGCGGAGGCGCGGCTCCGCTTCGATCTCGATCCGGTGACGATCGACGCGCCGGTGAAGCGGGCGGATTTCGAAAGCTGGATCGCGCCCGAGCTTGCCGAAATCTCGATCTGCGTCGACCGGCTGCTGGAGGAAACGGGGACGGCGCCGGAGCGCGTCGACCGCGTCTTCCTGACCGGCGGCTCTTCCTTCATTCCGGCCGTGCGAGGCCTCTTCGCCGCCCGGTTCGGCGCGGAAAAGCTCGCCGGCGGCGGCGAACTCACCTCGGTCGCCACGGGGCTGGCGCTGGCCGCGAGGCGGCGTTTCGGCGACTGACCGGGCAACGAAAAAGAGTCAGATTCTGGTTGAAAATGACGCCTCCGTCATTTTCAAGCCCGATCCGTCATGCTAGGCTTCCGTGTGAAACAACAAGAAAAGTGACACCTGCGTCATTTTGCGTATGACAAGTCCGCACTTGCGGCTTATCCTTGACGCAACGGAACTTCAGAACAAGCCGGAGGAAACCCATGAGCGATGCAGCGGTAAAATACGAAATCGACGAGGCGCGCGAGAAGGCCTACACGACGCCGCTCGATCAGCTCGACCCCGCCGATCCGATGCTCTTCAAGACCAATACGATGTGGCCCTATTTCGAGCGCCTTCGCGCCGAGGCGCCCGTCCACTACAGCACGGTCAATGAAGAAGTCGGGCCCTATTGGTCGGTCACGCGCTACAAGGACATCATGGCGGTGGACACGAACCACCAGGTCTTCTCTTCGGAAGGCAGCATCGTGCTGCGCGACCCGGACGAGGACTTCAAGCTGCCGATGTTCATCGCCATGGACCCGCCCAAGCATGACGAGCAGCGCAAGGTGGTAAGCCCGATCGTGGCGCCCGGCAATCTCGCCAAGCTCGAAGGCACGATCCGCGAGCGCCTTTCGCGCATTCTCGACGAACTGCCGGAGAACGAACCCTTCAACTGGGTGGACCGCGTCTCGATCGAACTCACGACGCAGATGCTCGCCACGCTGTTCGACTTCCCCTTCGCGGAACGCCGCAAGCTGACCCGTTGGTCCGACGTCGCCACCGCGACGCCGATGGAAGGCGGTCTCATCGAAACGGAAGATCAGCGCCGCGCCGAGCTTCTGGAATGCGCCGAATATTTCATCGGCCTGTGGAACGAGCGCGTGAACGCGCGCGAGCCGGGCAACGACCTTATCTCCATGCTCGCGCATGGCGAGTCGACCCGCAACATGGACAAGATGGAGTATCTCGGAAACCTGATCCTCTTGATCGTCGGCGGCAACGATACGACGCGCAACTCGCTCACGGGCGGCCTCTACGCGCTGAACCAGTTCCCGGACCAGTATGCGAAGCTGCAGGCAGACCCCTCCGTCATTCCGAACATGGTGGCGGAGATCATCCGCTGGCAGACGCCGCTCGCCTATATGCGCCGGACCGCGCTTGAGGATGTCGAGCTCGACGGCAAGAAAATCCGGAAAGGCGACAAGGTTGCCATGTGGTACGTCTCGGGCAACCGCGACGAGACCGTGATCGACAACCCGAACAAACTCGTGATCGACCGCGATCGCGCGCGTCAGCATCTCTCCTTCGGCTTCGGCATCCACCGCTGCGTGGGTAACCGTCTTGCCGAGATGCAGCTCCGCATCACCTGGGAAGAGATCATGAAGCGCTGGCCGGATCAGCGCATCGAGGTTCTGCAGGAGCCGGTCCGCGTTCACTCGAGCTTCGTCAAGGGCTACGAGGAACTGATGGTCGTGGTGCCGAAGCGCAAGCACTGACGCCGTATCGCGACAGGAACAGCCGGGCCGGAGAAATCCGTGCCCGGCATTCTTTTTTGCGGCTCTGTTTTTTTTACCCTCCGGCAAGGAGAGGGTGAGAAGGAGAATGACGGCGCGTCCCGTCGCAAATAAAAAGGGCGGTTCCCGAAGGAACCGCCCAGTTTGGGGATCGAGTTGAGGGAACTCGCTACCGTCTCCGTTTGCTTACGCGGTACGCAACAATACGGCGTCGTTACTCGGCGGCCGACAGGCTCACATTCTTCAGCGAGTCGACATTGGCGCCGAAGTTGATCTTCTGCAGATAGCGGATGCCGTCTTCCGCGATGTCGTCGCCGACCATGCGGTCGCCTTCATGGCGCAGCTCTTCCATGTCCACATAAGTGGCGTAGAAGGCCTTGGTGCGGTCGGTGATGATGCCGGCCTTGAGCAGCGTCTTGATGAGCACGCGGAAGATGTTGGTGCCTTCCTTCATGCTCTCGCGGCGGTCTTCATCGCCGAAGGCTTCGAGCATCTCGAGCTGAACCTGCTGCCATTCGAGACCGAACTCACCGTAGATCGCCTGCTTCTGCTCGGGGTTCACGAGGTTGAACAGCAGCGTCTGGAAGCACTCGGCCGCCCAGTCCTCGATGATGTTCTGCTCTTCTTCCGACAGGTTCGGGATCGTGCGGTCGGCCCAGATCTTGCCGAACTTGTGATGGAAGGCTTCGTCCGTCATCACGAGCTGCGTGAGCTTGACGAGGAGCGGATCGTTCGACTTCGCATAAAGCGTCGCGAAGGCGCCCATGGCCAGGCCCTCAACCAGCATCTGCATGCCGACGATCTTCTTGTAGACCTCGGGTGCGTTGACGATGTTGGTCAGCAGGCCGCCCAGCGTCGGGCCGACGGCCAGCGGCTTGCCCCAGCGCGCCTGCACGTATTTCGCGAAGGCCGTCACATGGCGGGCTTCTTCGCGGGTCTGGTTGGCGGCATATTCCTGCGCGCCCGGATCCTTCAGGATGTGGCAGAGCGAGGCGGAAAGCGCCAGCGCGCCGGCTTCGCCGTGCAGGATCGAGGAAAGCATCCAGCGCGCGCTTTCATTCGCGAATTTCACGCGCTGCTTTTCGGTCAGCTTCTCGAAGCAGGGCAGGCGAAGCTCCGGCATCAGTTCCGGCGGCATCACCATCTGGTTCTCGAGATCGAAGGGTTCGGTGAAGTCGATGTACTTCACGTCCAGCGGATCCCAGAAATGGTCATGGGTCGCGGAGATGATCTTGTCGAACGCGGTGGACCGGGCGCCGTAACGCTCCGGCTGCATCATCGCGGGGAAATCGTCCGGCGCAACGGCGTCATAGGCGTCGTCTTTGGTGATCTGACGAATTTCGGTCATCGGTCCTCCAGAAAATATCGCCGGGACGGGGGTCGCCGGGAACGCGGGATGTGCCGGACGTGCGGGACCCGCCGCCGGTCTGTCTCTTTCCCGGGAGAATAAGGTCGGGTGCCTCAGGGTCAAGAGGAAAATGACGGTAGCGTCAACTTTGTATGACCGGGACGGTATCAAGGTAAACTTCGCGGATTCGCACTACGCACCGGTTACAAAACGCCTCCGCATGTGATATTTGGGAAGGAGTGGATGACCTGTCCGTCCTGGCCGCGCGGGGGCTTTGCGTGCCGGGGAGAAGAGATGCGGCATCCTGGGAGGGGGCAGACCCCCGACGGAAAATTATGGGCGATGGCGCCGCCGGCGTTCCGGCATGCGTATCGCTCGCGGAAATCGGGGAGGGGCGGCCCATGTGCCGCTGTTCGCTTGCAAGGCGGACGATCCTCCGGAAGCGACAAGGCCGGCTCTCGGCCGCGGTTGAAAGACGCTCGCCCATGCGTGAGCCGTCGTCTCCGCGCCTCGGGCCGAACTGCGATTTGCAACGGTGCCGCGTGCCCGGCGAGGGACGGCGGCGAGGGGAACGATAGGTACAGTCGATGATTAAATTTCTCGAAAATGTTGTCTTCCGGCTCCGCGCGCTGATCCTGCTGGGCTTGCTGGTCTTCACTCTCTTCGCCGGCTACTACGCTACCGGCCTCCGCATGACGGCGGGTTTCGACAAGCAGCTTCCCGTCGGCCACGAATATATTCAGACCTTCCAGCAGTATCGCGACCAGCTCTTCGGCTCCAATCGCATCATCGTGGTGCTGGCCCCGAATGAGGGAACGGTCTGGACGAGGGAATTCTTCAAGACCTACAAGGAACTCACCGACGACATTTTCTTCCTGCCGGGCGTGTCGCGCCACACCGTGACATCGCTCTGGACGCCTAACACGCGCTACATCGAAATCACCGAGGACGGCATCAGCGCCGACGACGTGATCTCGGGCAAGGTCACCGCCGACTCGATGACGCCCGAGAACCTCCAGAAAATCCAGAGCAACGTCATTCGCGGCGGCTTCGTCGGCCGCCTCGTCGCCGACGATTTCGAATCCGCGATGGTCGTCGCCGAACTGCAGGACTACGACCCCTCGACCGGTCAGCCGCTCGACTATTTCGATCTGGCCGCCAAGCTCGAGAAACAGATCCGCGACAAATACGAGAACGACCAATATACCGTCCGCATCATCGGCTTCGCGAAGCTGATCGGCGACATCGCCGACGGTGCGAGCACGGTCGTGAAGTTCTTCATCGTCGCCTTCATCCTGACGGCGCTCGCGCTTTACCTCTATTCGCGCTCGGTGCTGCTGACCTCGGCGACGCTCTTCGCCTCGCTGACATCGGTGGTCTGGCAATTCGGCCTGCTCAATCTTCTCGGCTACGGGCTCGATCCGCTGGCCGTGCTGGTGCCGTTCCTCGTCTTCGCCATCGGCGTCAGTCACGGCGTGCAGCAGATCAACCTCATCACGGCCGAGATCAGTGGCGGCGCCAATGCGGAACAGGCCGCGCGCGTCGCCTTCTCGCGTCTGCTGGTGCCGGGCTCTATGGCCCTCATCACGACGCTGGTCGGCTTCGGCACGCTCTATCTGATCCCCGTGCCCATGATCCGCGAACTCGCCATCACGGCCTCGATCGGCGTGGTGCTGAAGATCGCCACCAACCTCATCATGCTGCCTCTTCTCGTGAGCTACCTGAAGTTCGGCGAGGATTTCCGCGATCGCGTGACGCGCTCGCGCGAAGTGCGCCTCAAGATCATGCGGGGCCTCGGTTTCGTCGCCACGCCGCGCTGGGCCGTCGTCATCCTGATCGGCGCGACGACGCTCTTCGGCATCGCCGTCTATGAGGGCATGAACCGCCATGTCGGCGCGCTGCATGCAGGTGCGCCGGAGCTTCGGCCCGACGCGCGCTACAATGTGGACTCGACGGAGATCGCCAACAGCTTCGCGCTCGGCCTCAACGTGCTGACGGTGGTGGTCGAAACGCCGCCGGACAGCTGCGTGACCTACTCCTACATGAAATATCTCAACCAGTTCTCATGGGCGATGCAGAACGTCCCCGACGTGACGCTCGTCGTCTCGCTGCCCTTCGCGATCAAGGGCTCGGCGGCCGGCTGGAACGAGGGCAACCTCAAATGGAAGGACATTCCGCGCAATCGTCCGGCGCTGGCGCAGGCGTCGAATACGGTGCCGGGTGCGGGCGCGCTCTACAACCAGACCTGCACGATCCTTCCGCACATGATTTATCTGAAGGACGCGAAGGCGACGACCATCAAGAACGCCGTCAACGCGGTGAAGGAATGGCGTGCCGCCCATCCGATGGAAGGCGTCAACATCCGTCTCGCCTCCGGCAACATGGGCGTCCAGGCGGCGGTGAACGAAGAGATCACCGAAACCGAACTGCCGATGATGATGTGGGTCTATGCCGTCATCATCGCGCTGGTGACGCTGACCTATCGCGACTGGCGCGCCGTCATCGCCTGCTGCCTGCCGCTCACTTTCGGCACCTTTTTCGGCTACTGGTTCATGGAAGTGCTGCAGATCGGCCTGACCGTGGCAACGCTGCCGGTGATGGTGCTCGCGGTCGGCATCGGCGTCGACTACGCCTACTACATCTACAACCGCATCCCCTACTATCTGGGCGAAGGCCTGAACGTGACCGACGCTTTCCGGCAGGCGCTGCTGGAAACCGGCATGGCGACGTTCTTCACGGCGCTTACGCTGGCGGTCGGCGTATCGACCTGGGCTTTCTCCGACCTGAAATTCCAGGCGGATATGGGCCTGCTCCTCTCCTTCATGTTCATGGTCAACATGATTATGGCGATCACCGTGCTGCCTGCGCTGGCAGTGGTGCTGGAGATGCTGTTCCCGCGCAAGCGTCCGGTCGCCCGGGCGAAGAGTGCCCCGGTCCATTAAGGCCGGCATCCGAAACGACGAAAGGCCGCCGGTTGTCCCGGCGGCCTTTTTTTATGCCTCCCCGCCGCGACGCTGCTAAAGTGACGGCAATTGGGGGCATGGACCGGTATGCAGCTTATGGTTTCGCGGTTGCTCTGGCCGCTTCTCGCGGGCACGTCGCTGGCGCTGATCTATCTGGGGATGGAGACGGGGCACGGCATTCTCGCGTTCAATCTCGCCTATCTCGGCCTCGCCGTTACGATCGCGCTGCTGGAACGCGTCATGCCGCATGAGGCACTCTGGCTGGAAAATGACGGGCAGATGGGCCCCGACCTCGCGCATACGCTGCTGAGCAAGGGCATCGCGCAGGTCATCGTCACCGTCATCGTCTTCATGGGGATCGCGGAATGGGTAAAGCCCGCCGACAGCCCCTTCTGGCCGGAGAGCTGGCCGCTCCCGGCGCAGATCGCGCTCGGCCTCGTCCTCGTCGAGGCGGGCCTCTACTGGAAGCACCGGCTCGCGCATGAATGGCCGTGGCTGTGGCGCTTCCACGCCGTCCATCACAGCGTCACGCGGCTCTGGTTCTTCAACACCGGCCGCTTCCACCCCGTCGATACGATGACCGGGCTTCTCGTCGGCATCCCCGTATTGCTGCTGCTCGGCGCGTCGCAGCCGGTGCTGCTGATGGTGAGCGCGGTGACGGCCGTTGTCGGCATCCTCACCCATTGCAATATCGACATGCGCTGCGGCTGGCTCAGCTACGTCTTCAACACGCCGCAGACGCATCGCTGGCATCATTCGAGAAATCTCGACGAGGGCAATCGCAACTACGGCGAGAACCTGATGCTCTTCGACATGATCCTCGGCACCTACATCAATCCGAACCGCCGCCCGCCCGCCGATATCGGCATCGAGAACGAGATGCCGGCGGATTTCATCGGCCAGCTGAAGATACCCTTCACCCGCGCGCCGCTCTGAGCCTCAGCGTTCCGGCGTATAGCTGACGGGCATTTCCTTGATGCCGTAGATGAAGTTCGAGCGCAGCCGCCGGATCGGCCCCGAGACCGCGATGTCCGGGAAGCGGCGCAACAACTCCTCGAAGAGTATCGTGAGCTGCAATTCCGCGAGCCGTGAGCCGAGGCAGAAATGCTGGCCGACGCCGAAGCCGATCTGCGTCGGCACGTTGGGCCTCGTATAGCGCGCGACGTCGAAGCGGTAGGGATCGGCCCACTGATCCTCGTCGCGGTTCGCCGAGGCGTACCACATCACGATTTTGTCGCCCTTGGCGATCTTCTGCCCGCGTATCTCCGTGTCTTCCGTCGCCGTGCGACGCATATGGAGAACCGGGCTCACCCAGCGCACGATTTCCTGCACCGCGCTCGGGATCAGCGACGGATCGTCGAGCAGCTTCTTTCGCTCTTCCGGATTTTCCGAAAGCGCGAGCAGCCCGCCCGAGATCGAATTGCGCGTTGTCTCGTTACCCGCGACGACAAGCAGGATGAAGGTGCCGATATAGGTCGGGAAGTTCATCGCCTCGCCGCCGATCTTCGAATGCGCGAGCATGGAAATGAGATCGTCGCCCGGCTTCTCCAGCCGCTGCTGCCAGAGCCCCGCTGCATAGCCCGCCATTTCGAGAATGCACTGGCGCATGTATTCGTCGGAGACGCGCAGCTCCGGATCGTCCTCGCCCACGGTCGCGTTCGACCATTCGAAAAGCTTCGGCCCGTCGCTCTCCGGCACGCCGAAAAGTTCGGCCAGCACTTCGATCGGGAGCGCGGCGGCGACGGCGGAAATGAATTCGGCCTCGCCCGTCTTCGGCATCGCATCGAGCAGCCGCGTCACGCGCGCACGGATGCGGTCCTCCATGTTGGAAATGCGCTTAGGCACGAAGCCCGGCGTCACCATGCGCCGGTAGCCTGCATGCTCCGGCGGATCCATCGAGATCATGCTGGCGTCGGTATCGTTTCCGTCGATGTCGTTCTCGTTGAAGATGCGATGCCCGCCATTGTGTTTGGCCGACGAGAAGAGCTTCGGGTTCTTGGAGATCGCCTCGATGTCGTCATAGCGCGTCACCGCCCAGAAGCCCGCGCCGTCCGCTTCCGGGTTCCAGTAGACCGGCTCCTCCGCGCGCAAGCGGCGGAACACCTCGTGGTGCTGCTCGTGCAGATAGAGGTCCGGGTCTTTCAGATCGGGCTTGCCGTTGAGATCGATCGCCTTCGCCTGCGGCCTGAGCATGGGTCCCTCCTCATATGTTCTTTTGAGGAAAGCTTAGGCCTCTTGCGCCGCCTATCTCAAGCGGCCTGTCAGGAAAGCGGAAAGCCGACGGCTTCTTCCAGTTCCTTCAGCGCCTGTTCCGGCGTCACCACCTTGATCGTCGTCATGCCGAGCATTTTCGCCGGTTTCAGGTTGATGCCGAGATCGTCGAGATAAACCGATGACGCAGGGGAAACGCCAAGCGCCTCGCAGGCCATCTCGTAGATGCGCGGATCGGGCTTGCGGATGCCGACTTTCGAACTTTCGATCACATGGTCGAACAGCGACATGACCTCGGCAACGGCGGCCGCCTTGTCGCCGGAGCGCGCCATGCCGGCGCCATGCCCCGCCGACACGTTGTTGGTGATGCAGCCGACCTTCGCGCGTTCCTTGCAGCGCTTCAGCGCCGTCACCATTTCGGGGCGGATGTCGCCCGACAGAAGCTCGATGATGTGGCGGCCCGGAATGCGCGTGCCTTTGGCTTCGGATTCCTCCGCAAACAACCGGTCGAAATCGTCCAGCGTGCATTCGCTGCGCTCAAACAGCGCCCAGGCATTGGTGTCGGGATTGACCGCGTTGATGCCGCGGATGAAATCCTTCGGCAGCCCGCGTTCCGCCTCGTAGCGGTTGAACGCCTCGAACGGGCTCGATGTGAGCACGCCGCCGAAATCCCAGATGACCGCCTCGACCATGAAGTCCTCGCCTTGTGAATGTCGTTTGGCGGGAACCTACACGCTCACGCCCGCCCGCGCCAAGCGCGGGCAGGCCAGGCGCGGGCAGGCATGGGGTTCAGCGCGATTTGACGAGGCAGTCCTGACCGGCGGCCTTGAGGCCCGCACAGGTCGATTGCGCGGCGCTCTTCGTCTCGAAACCGGCGGCGCGGACGCGGTAATAGACGCCCTTGTCGCCGAGGTCCGCCCGCTCCACGTCGAGTGCGTGATTGCCGAGAAGCGAGGGATGCTTTTTCTGCAGTGCGGCCCATGCGCTTTTCGCGCCCGCCTCGTCGCGAAGCGCCATGATCTGCACCAGCCATGCGCCGCCGCTTGCGGGAGCGGCAGCAGGAGCCGCCGCCTGCACGGGCGCGGGTTCCGGCGCGGCGGCCGGCGCTTCCGCGCGCGATTGAGGAACATTGGCTTTGGGTGCCGCTTGGGGCGCAGCTGCCGGCGGCACGATGGATTGCGGCGCCGACGCCACCGGCGCCTCGCGCACGTCGATGCCGCCGCTCGCGGGCGCCGCCGCTTCCGGCGTGGCGGGGCGGAGATCGGCGGCGGCGTCGGGGACGGCCGTTTCCGGGGTGCCCGGTACGCGCGCCTCGGAAGGCGCAGGGGCCTGCGCTGTCTGCGGCGCGGCAGGTGCCGTCTGTTCGGGCGCCGCCGTGATGGTGGGCGAGACGGGAGCCACGCCCTTGTCGCCTTCGTTCAGCGACAGCGCGACCAGCACGCCGCCCAGAAGCGCAATGCCGACAAAGGCACCGGCGATCAGCCGGGCCCGGCCGCCGCCATCTTCTTCCTCGGGCGTGTAGATGATCTCGGGTTCGGGCGCGCGGGGCCGCTCCTCCTCATCGATTTCATGCATATCCGGCCTCTCCGTGGCGGGGCTCGCATAGAGTCCCAGGGAAGGGCCTGAATTTACACCGATTCCGCTCAAATGCGGCTGCCGCCCGGGTGAAAGCGTCACGCGCGAAATCGGGTCGACCGAGGAAGGCCCGGCATCACCCTTGCGCGCAAGCAGGTCACTCGTCAATGAGGCAGGCTTCTTGGACATCAGGCGGCTCCGCGCAGGGCACTGTCGGGTTTACCGGCGCCGCTGCCGGGAAGGAACGAACCGGAGGTGAGAGGCGCGGTTTCCCGGCCCGTCAGGCGGTCTTCAAGGAAACTCCAGAGCTCGGCAACCTCTTCCGGCGACTTCGTATGGGAAGCGATTTCCATGACGGTGCGGCCGTCGATCATGCTGGAGGCGAAGTCGATCCGCTGGTGAAGGATCGAGGGGGCCACAGGGCCGTGATGGGAAAGCGCGATCACCGCTTCCGTGGTGATGCGGGCCCTGGGGCTCGCGCCGTTGACCGCGAAGACCAGCGGCTTGCCGATTTCTTCGCAGATGCGAACGGTCGCGCCCGCGGCGCGCAGATCGTGCGGGCTCGGCCTTGTCGGAATGACGACGAGGTCGGAGAGGCTCACGACATGGCCGATCGTGGAGGTGATGGCGGGCGGCGTATCGATGATGACGAGGCGCACGCCGCCGGCGCGAAGCTTGGCGAGGTCGGCTTCCAGGCCCTCGTTCGACGCGCGCGCGAAGAACGGCCGCTCGGCCTCGCGGGCGTTCCACCACTGGGAGAGAGACCCCTGCGGGTCGGTATCGATCAGCGCCACCGGACCTGCGCCGCGGCGCTCGGCTTCGACGGCGATATGGCCTGCAAGCGTGGTCTTGCCGGAGCCACCCTTCTGGGACGCAAACGCAATGACGTGCATGGCTTTCGTATTCCTGATGTCCGGCCACCGGCACAAATCCTTTGCCGGGTTCCGCATAAAATGACGCGCCGTCCTCAATCCGGGAAAGAGCTTTCGCGCTCCCGCGATCCGCCGGCATGTGCGTGATCGAATATCGAAAAGGCCGAATCAGCCCCCGAGCCGAGAGTAATGTGTGACCCAATTTGGCTCAACATGTGGGAGCAAAAAATGCGTCCAACCCTACAAAATGTGTTGAGCGTGTCACTGAATAGATGCCGAAGGGATCAGGCGGCGGTCGTTTCTGCCGTTATTTTCAGCATCGCGGAGGTCAGCCGCGCGAGATCCTCCTCGCCGGTCACGAGCGGCGGCGTCGTATAGACGATATTGCCGAACGGGCGGATCCAGACGCCTTCCTCCACGAAGCGGCGTTTCATCAGGTTGAGGTCGCCCATGCGCTTCAGTTCGATGACGCCGATCGCGCCTTTGACGCGGACATCCTTCACGCCGGGAAGATCGCGGGCGGGTTCGAGTTCACGCGCAAGCTGGGCGGAAATCGCCGCCGCCTGTTCCAGTCGCGGTTCCCGCTCGAAGAGATCGAGCGAGGCATTGGCCGCCGCGCAGGCAAGCGGATTGCCGGTATAGGTCGGCCCGTGCATCAGCGCACGGCCCGGATCGTCGCCGAGGAACGCTTCGAAGACGGGCGCGCGCGCGATGGTGGCCGCGAGCGCCATGGTGCCGCCGGTCAGCGCCTTCGACAGCGTGACGATATCGGGCACGATGCCCGCCTGCTCGCAGGCGAACATCGAGCCGGTGCGGCCGAAGCCTGTGAAGATTTCGTCGAGGATCAGCAGCATGTCGTGCTTGTCGCACAGCGCACGGAGGCTTTTCAGCGTCTCGGGTGAATGAAAGCGCATGCCGCCCGCGCCCTGCACCAGGGGCTCGGTGACGACGGCGGCCACTTCATGCGCATGGGCCGCGAGGAAAGCGTCGAGCGCGGCTTCCTTTTCCGCATCCGTCGGCAGCTCGCAGATGAACTGTTCGGCGATGGCGCCCTTGAAGAGCGTGTGCATCCCCTCGTCGGGATCGCAGACCGACATGGTGGCGAGCGTGTCGCCGTGATAGCCGCCCTTGAAGCTGACGAAGCGCGTGCGTCCCCTTTTGCCGTTGTTGATCCCGTATTGCACGGCAATCTTCATCGCGATCTCGACCGAGACCGAACCCGACTCCGAAAAGAACGCATGGCCGAGATCGCCCGGCAGCTTTTCCGAAAGCCGCGTCGCGAGGCGGCAGGCGGGTTCATGCGCGAGCCCGCCCAGCATCACATGAGGCATCTTCTCAAGCTGCGCCGTCACTGCCGCGCGGATATGCGGATGGTTATAGCCATGCGCCGCCGTCCACCACGACGAAATGCCGTCCACGAGTTCGCGTCCATCCGCCAGCGTAAGCCGCACGCCATCCGTCTTCACGACCGGCAGCGCCATCGGCGTGGTCTGCATCTGCGTATAGGGCAGCCACAAATGCGGCGCGCCCTCCGCAAGCCATTGCGGCGGATGGGGTGTCAGCGGATTGGCGGGAGGAATGGACATGGGTGATGGCCTCGCTTCGGCTTCTTTTCGCTGGCAGATAGTCGCGTTTCGCGAGGCGATGGCAAGAGCCAAAAGACGCGATTGCAAGCGAAATCACCCCGGCATAGGATGCCGCCGGTGCCGCGAAGGGCGCCGCCGTCCGAGAAAGAGGAACTCACCTTCGCCTGACGTGCTGAGACGACGCCTCGCGTTCGCATAGCCTTCATTGTTTGCCGTCGCTTCGGACCGACGACAGTCAAACAACAGGAGGATTCCGTGCGATCGGACCCGTCTTCGTCACCCACGCCCCCATCCGGCCCGATAGATGCTCTCGCCGAATACAAGATTCGTGCGAGCAAGCTTCTGAAAGACTTCGCGAGCGACGACAAGCGCCGTGCTTTCCATGCCGCGCATCGCCTTGCCACGCTATGGCCGGATCTGGACGCAAATGCGCTCCTCGCCGACAAGGCGCGCGTCCGGCGCAAGCATGCGCTCGCCGTCATCGCACACGAGATGGGCTTTCGCGACTGGCGGCACTTGACGGAAGAAGCGCATGTCGAACTGCCGGCCTTCGACACGACGCGTCTCTTCCCTCCGAGCACGAGCTTCTATCTGAATGCGTGGTTTACGACTTACGCGGAGGCGCGCGATGCGCTCGGCACGCGCAAGGACCGCTTCCTCTTTCCCTACCGCCGGCAGTTCGTCGTTTGCGAAGGCGGCTTGCTTGTCAGTCTTGGCATCGACGTGAAGGACCCCGACTGGGAAGCAATCGGCCGGGATTGGGCGAAGCCGCATGACGCAGGGGCGCATTATCGCCTGAACCAGAAGCTCGTGCGCATCGTGCCGCCGCTGCCCGCGCGGCGCGGCCTCAAACGGAGTGAATGAGATGAAACGCGAACGCAGGCGGCAACTCGTCAATGACTACAAGGAGCGCAAGGTGGCGCGCGGCATTTTCGCCGTGCGTTGCCCGGCAAGCGGCGAGGTCTGGCTCGGCATCGGGCGCAGTCTCGACAACATGCGGAACGGCATCTGGTTCGCACTGCGGCTCGGCACGCATCCCTGCAAAAGCCTTCAGGCGGCATGGAATGCGCATGGCGAGGAAAGTTTCGTCTATGAGGTGGTGGAGGAGGTCGGCGGCGACGACATGACGCCATACATGCTGCAATCGCTCCTCAAGGAGCGCTTGCAGCACTGGCAGGCGGAGTGGAACGCAGAAGCGATCCGTACCTGACGGGGGATTATTTCTCCGACGGGCAGCTATGCGCCGGCATCGACTTGATGCCGAGTTTCGCGAACAGCCGCTGGTCCTTGTCGGCTTCCGGGTTCTTCGTGGTGAGAAGCTTCTCGCCGATGAAGATCGAGTTAGCACCGGCAAGGAAGCAGAGCGCCTGCGTCTCTTCCGACATGTGCTCGCGCCCTGCCGAGAGGCGCACGACCGATTGCGGCATGGCGATGCGCGCGACGGCGATCAGGCGCACGAAGTCGATCGGGTCGATCTTCTCGCTGGCGCCGAGCGCCGTGCCTTCGACCGGCATCAGCATGTTGATCGGTACGCTCTGCGGATGCTCTTCCAGATTGGCGAGCGTCATCAGCATGCCGATCCGGTCCGACGGGCTCTCGCCCATGCCCACGATCCCGCCCGAGCAGACATTGATGCCTGCATTGCGCACGCGCTCCAGCGTTTCGAGCCGGTCCTGATAGGTCCGTGTACTGATGACTTTCGGATAATATTCTTCCGACGTGTCGATATTGTGGTTGTAGTAGTCGAGGCCCGATTGCGCGAGGCGGTGCACCTGCTGGCCGGAAAGCATGCCGAGCGTCATGCAGGTTTCCATGCCCATGTCCTTGATGCCCTCGACCATGGCGCAGACCATGTCCATGTCGCGGTCCTTGGGCTCGCGCCAGGCGGCGCCCATGCAGTAGCGCGTGGCGCCCGCTTCCTTCGCCTTGCGCGCTTCCGCCAGCACCTTCTCGACTTCCATCAGCTTCGACGCCTTGAGGCCGGTGTCGAATTTCGAGCTTTGCGCGCAATAGCCGCAATCTTCCGGGCAGCCGCCCGTCTTGATCGAGAGCAGCGTCGACATCTGCACTTCGTCGGCCTTGAACCAGCGGCGATGAACGAGCTGCGCCTCGAAGAGAAGATCGTTGAAGGGCAGGTCGAAAAGCGCCTGCAGCTCTTCCCGCGTCCAGTCATGCCGCAGCGCGCCGGGGTCGGTGCGCGCGGTCACGATGTCCCGGGTTTTCGTCTCTTCGATGCGGGTCTGGATGGTCATGGGCAAGCATCACTCTGTGGCCGGTCGGAACGTTCGGGGCAGCATAGGCGGCTCGCCCCGCAATGCAAGATTGGGGCGCTATACCCTCTAATCTTCCCCCCACCGCCTCAGCAGCGAGCCCTGTATCTTGAGCAGCCGGTCGGTCAGCGCTCGGTCGCCCGCCGCCTCCGCCTGACGCAGCGCCAGCGCCACGTCGAAGAGCGTTTCGCGGTCCTCCGCGCTCCTGACAAGGCTCCGGATCCAGCCCACGGCGGCCCGCCGCTCGCCCTTCGTCACTTCCGCCACCCGGTGCAGCGTCGCCGAGGGGTAGAGCACCAGCGAGCCCGCTTCGAGCTTCACCAGCCGCTCGCCGGACGGCTCCTCCACGATCAACTCGCCCCCCTCGTAAGTCCCGGGCGGAGCGAGGAAAAGCGTGAAAGAAAGGTCGACCCGCTGGCCGTCCATGAAGGCATCGTCGGAATGGAGGCCGTACTGCATGCCCGCCGTATAGCGCGACAGGAGCAGGCGGATGAACGCCTTCGGCCGCGCGGCGGTCCGGAAGACGTCGTTTTTCATCAGCCGCTTTTCGATCAGCGTGGTCAGGTCGGCGGCAAGGCCCGTGGGTTTTGCCTGCTCGTTGTTCTTGACGGTCTTGGCAATCCGGCCCGCCGTCCGTGCGCCGCTCTCGAAAGCGTCCTTCTGGGCGAAGACCGTATTGGCGAGCCGGAGATCGGCCGCCGTCAGCACGTCTGCGATCTGGATAAACAATTCAGGTTTCCATGCAAATGCAAAGCGTTTGCAAAATAAAGGCAGCCGCGCTAAACGTCGATACCGCAAAAGGCCGCACGCTTGACGAGGGACGCCGATGAAATACCGCACAAAACTCTGGACCAGTATCAGCGCCGCCGCCCTGATCGCGGCATCGAGCGCCGTGAGCGGAATGGCGAGCGCCACAGCATCGCATGACGGCGCCGAAGGCGCCAAGCTCGGCAAGGATGCCCCTGGCACCTTCCTGATGGCCCAGGCCGGCGAGGGAGAGGGCGGTGAAGGCGGCGAGGGTGGCGAAGGCGGAGAAGGCGGCGAGGGCGGCATCGACCCGGCCGCGGCGGCGAAGAACCCGGCGCTCTTTATTTCCGCGCTCGACATCATCCGCGCCCATTACCTCGCGGGCGCCGCCATGCTCGATGTCGAAGGCGGCCGCTCCGCCGCGGGCGAAATGTTCGCCCACCCGATTTCGGAAGTGTATGTCGACCTCGAACCCGTCTTTGAAAAGCAGCGCGTCAGGCCCTTCATGGACGACATGACGAACGCCGTCGATCTGGCCCTTGGCGACGCGCCGAAGGAAGAAGTGATGGCGGCGGTGGAGAAGGTTTATGCCGCTCTCGACGCGGCGGCGAAAAAGGCCCCCAAGGGCAAGTTCGATCCCCTCTCCATCGATGCGGCGCTGATGGCTGACATGTTCGACCGCGCGGCGAAGCAGTATGACGCCGCCGTCTCGCCGGCCGGCACCGACGAAGCCTGGATCGACGGCTACGGCTTCTGGAAGGTCGCCGAGCGCCGTGCCAAGGAGCTCCTGCCGAAGCTCGGCTCCAAGCACGAGGACATGGCGGCGGAAATCGCGGCCGCCGAAGAGCTCTTCGCCAATGCCTACCGGAGCGTCGAAAAGCCCGCCTCGCCCGGCGTGGAGCCCGGCGCCCTGTTCGCGGCCAGCTCCCGCATCCTCTTGAAAACAAGCAGCTTTTAGCCGCATCCAGAAAGGGCTTGCGCGGTGCCTCCCGCGCGGCCCATACCTCCTCTCGAACGAGGAGTGAGGCAATGGCCCCGAAATCGCCGGTGGAAACGCTCGACAGCTTCGCGCGCGAAAAGCTCGACGCGCTGGAGGCGCAGGCGCTTCGCCGTCATCTGGTCGAGACGGACCGCCGCGAAGGCGCCGTCGCCTGGCGGGATGGCCGCCGCCTCATTTCATTCTGCTGCAACGACTACCTCAATCTCTCGCAGCACCCGGACGTGAAGCGCGCCGCCATCGCCGCGACCGAGCTTTACGGCGCCGGCTCCGGCGCGTCGCGCCTCGTCAGCGGTAACCACCCGCTCTTCGCCGAACTGGAGGCGAGCCTCGCCGATTTCAAGCAGACTGAAGACTGCGTCGTCTTCGGCTCCGGCTACATGGCGAACATGGGCATCGTTCCCGCGCTCGTCCGCGAGGGCGATCTCATCCTCGCCGACGAACTCTCCCATGCCTGCCTGCTCTCGGGCTCGAAACTCTCCGGCGCCCGCGTTGCGATCTTCCGTCACAACGACCTCGCGCATCTGGAAGAGCTCCTCGCCACGCATCGCGGCGCGGCGAAACATTGCCTCATCCTCACCGACGGCATTTTCAGCATGGACGGCGACGCCGCGCCGGTCAGGGAGCTCGGCCTCCTCGCCGCGCGCCACGACGCCTGGCTTATGACGGACGACGCGCATGGCATCGGCGTCGTCGGCCGCGACAATCGCGGCTCCAGCTTCATGGGCGACGCCAAGGCGGCGGTGCCGCTGCAGATGGGCACCCTGTCGAAAGCGATCGGCGCCTATGGCGGCTATCTCTGCGCGTCGAAGCCGGTGGTCGACCTCATCCGCACCCGCGCCCGCACGCTCATCTATTCGACCGGCCTGCCGCCCGGAACGGTCGCCGCCGCGCTCGCTGCGCTCGAATTCATCCGCGCGAACCCCGACTACTGCAGGCGCCCCGTCGAGAAGGCGCGAAGCTTCGCCCGCGCGCTCGGCTTGGCCGATCCGGTGAGCCCCATCGTGCCGCTGATCCTCGGCGACGCGGAAGCGACGCTCGCGGCCTCCGCCCTGCTGCAGGCCGAAGGCTACCTCGTCACCGGCATCCGCCCGCCCACCGTGCCCGAAGGCACCGCCCGCCTCCGTTTCACCTTCACGGCGGAACATGACGACGCGGACATTGCGCGCCTCGCGGCAATCGTCCGTGAACGGATACTCCAGCGCCGGGCCGCCGAATAGATGCTCCCTGTCTTCGTCACCTCTTCCGGCACCGAAATCGGCAAGACCTATGTCTCCGCCATGTTGACGCGCGAGTTGAAGGCCCGCGCGCTGAAACCGCTGGTGAGCGGCCTCGACGAGAAGACCTTCCCGGACAGCGATCCCGCGCATCTCCTCGCCGCCATGGGCGAGAAGGTGACTTATGAAAACGCCGGCCTCGTCTCGCGCTGGCGCTTTCGCGAACCGCTGTCGCCCGACATGGCGGCGAAGCGCGAGGGCCGCGAAATCGATTTCGATGAACTCGTGGAAGAATGCGTGGCCGCCGCCGCGAAGCCCGGCCCCCTCGTCATCGAAGGGGTGGGCGGCCTCATGGTGCCGCTCGACGCGGCGCACACCGTCCTCGACTGGATGAAGGCGCTCGACGCGAAAACCGGCATCGCCCCCGTCCTCGTCGTCGGCGCCTATCTCGGCACGATCAGTCACACGCTGACAACGCTCGCCGTGATGCGCGCGGAAAAGCTCCTGCCGCGCGTCATCGTGGTCAGCGAAAGCACCGCGGGCCCCGTGCCGCTCGAGGAAACGGCGGAAACGATCGCGCGTTTTGCGGCCGGCGTTCCCGTGCGTGCCTTGCCGCGCGGAGGCGCCGTGCCGCTCGCTGCCCTGCTTTGAGGGTAAGTGCTCTGGCTCAGGCGCCGGGCAGCTTGTCCCTGATCTGTCCGAGCTTGTCGTTCATCGCGACGAAAATGAGATAGATCTCGCACACCACGCGCCAGAGGATAACGCCGAAGGCGATCCCCACCAGCCCCACGAAGAGCTGCAGCAGCCCGAGCCCGGCATTGTAGCTCATCGTGTTGATCGAGCCGGCGATGGTGCCAAAGCCGAACAGCAGGATGATGACGATCCCGAGCCAGTAGAGAAACCGGACGATGTCGCCGGCGATCATCTTCTCGAAGCTTAGAAAATCCTGAAACCGCATGTTGTCCTCTCATATGAAATGACCGCCCGGCCGCGGCTTTATGCCGTGGGCGGACGGACGAAACCGGCGCTTGCGTTATTTGGGACCGAAAAAGAACCAGAGGATCAGGCCGAGTACCGGCAGGAGGATGACGATGACGATCCAGATCGCCTTCCACATGGGTTCCGCGCCGCTCTGTGCAATGCGCACGATCGCATAAATATCCGCGACCAGGATCAGGATGCCGAGTATGCCGCCATAGCCATTGCCGAACATTCAATTCCTCCACGTCAAGCATGCCCCCGCATCGGGCAAGCCTAGCGCGATTTGCAGCCGGAGGTAAGTTCTCCGCGCACGGCATTTTCAGGCTGTGTCATTCAGGGTCATGCGCGGGCTTCGGCATCAGACAAGACGTGGCGTGCCGATGCCCTCGAATTCGAGCAGCCATTTCTTGGTCGGCAGCCCGCCGCCGAAACCGGTGAGCGAACCGTTGGCGCCGATCACGCGGTGGCACGGCACGATGACGGGAATCGGATTGCGGCCATTGGCGAGGCCCACCGCGCGCATGCCTTTCGGATTGCCGATCTCCCGCGCGACATCGGCATAGCTGCGCGTTTCGCCGAAGGGGATGCGCGCAAGCGCCTTCCACACGCTCATCTGGAAGGGCGTGCCGGCGGGCGCGAGCACGACCTCGTCGAACGTCTTCTGCTTGCCCTCGAAATAGCGATCGAGTGCCTTGATCCCCGCCGCGAGATGCTTGCGCGCGGCGGCGCTTCCCTCGCGCTTCGGAAAGGCCATGTCCTTCTGGTTCGGAAAAACCACCATCGCCAGCCCCCCATCGGTGGCGGCGAGGCGCAGCCGGCCGATCGGTGTGTCGAGCGTCGCGGTGGCGAGTGAAATGTCGTCGGGCAGTTTCATGGGTTCTCTCCTTCAAATCGTCCAGAGCGCCAGCGCCGCATAGCCGCGCCAGGGGCGCCAGCTTTCGGCCATCCGTTCCAGCTCCCGTGTCGAAACCGGCTCGCCCTTGCCCGCCGCCTTGCGCAGCCCGAGGTCGGACGCCGGAAAGGCATCCGGTTCCCCCAGCGCGCGCAACGCCACGTAATGCGCCGTCCATTCGCCGATGCCGGGCAGCGCCGTCAGTTCGGCAAGCTTCGCCTCGAGGCTTTCGCGCGGCGTGAAGTCGAGTGCGCCGGAAGCGACCGCCTGCGCGAGCGACTTCAGTGTCGCGATGCGTCCCCCCGTCAGGCCGAGACCGGAAAGATCGGCGCGGGCGAGGGCGCGCGGCGCGGGAAAGAAATGCGTGATGCCGGGCTCCTCCGTCGACACCTTCTCGCCGAGCCGGTTGACGATGCGCCCCGCGATGGTGGTCGCGCCCTTCACCGAAATCTGCTGGCCGAGCACGGCGCGCACCGCGAGTTCGAAGCCGTCGAAGGCGCCGGGCACGCGCAGTCCGGGTGCCCGCGCGAGGCGGGGGCCGATCAGCGGGTCGTCCGCGAAGGCGGCGGCGATGGCGCCGGGTTCCGCGTCGAGGTCGAACAGGCGCCGCAGCCGCGCCGCGATGGCGCGAACGGGAACGCGCCCCGCCTTCGTGTCGAGCGTCACGATGCGCGCGTCGAGCGCGCGGCCCGTGGCGGCGGGCGCCACGGTGATGAGGCCCTTGACGCCGCCGAGGTTGAAACTGCGCGCATAGCGCCCCGCCGTCACGCTCTCGACGCCGGGCAGCGCGCGCGACGAGAGATAGCCGAGCACGCTGTCGAAATCGAAAGGCGGGCGATAGCCGAGCCGAATGCGGATGGAGCCGCCGGCCTGCTTCTCGGAGGCGCGGCGGATTTCGCCCGGCGCCACGCCATAGGCGTTCAGGATCGCGTCGTTGAACCGTCGCAGGCTCTGGTAGCCGGCCGCGAAGGCGACTTCCGCGAGCGGCATCGCCGTGTCGCTGATGAGCTGTTTTGCGGTCAGCAGGCGGCGGTTCGCGGCGACAGCCTGCGGCCCCGCGCCGACATGCGCGAGAAAGAGCCGGCGAAGCTGGCGCTCGCCGAGGCCGAGCCGCGCGGCAAGGTCTTCGAGCCGTCCTTCGTCCAGCGCGCCTTCCTCGATCAGCCGCAGCGCGCGCGAAACGGTTGCCGCCGTGCCGCTCCAGGCGGGCGTGCCCGGTGCCGTTTCCGGGCGGCAGCGCAGGCACGAGCGAAAGCCCGCCGCTTCTGCGGCGGCGGCGCTCGGCACGAAGGTGCAGTGCTGCCGCTTCGGCACGCGCGCCGGACAGACCGGACGGCAATAGATGCCCGTCGTCGAGACGCAGACGAAAAACCGCCCGTCGAAGCGTGCATCCTTCGCCATGATGGCGCGGTAGCAGGCGTCCTGGTCGAGCGGATAGGGGACGGGGTCCATGTCGAGTGCGTGTTTCATGAGAGGCAGTCTAGGACGGCGGGAACATCTTCGCTCGCCAAAATCGGACATGACCCTTTCGCGCCGAATCCCAACGGTGACGCAGCCGTCACGAATGGCGTTCTCCCTCACATGATTATGATCGGCTTACCCGTTTGCGCGGTTTGAGTTCCCCGCCGCCGCTGCTAGGCTTCGCCGCAACGGGAAACAAGAAACATTTATCGGGAATTATCCGGCGGGATGCGTCCGGCCGGGAGGGGAGGAAAGTATGACCGACCGTGCGGGCGCCGTCAGCGGTGCCGCCACCGGCCTCGCGCCGTCCACGGGCTTCACGCCCGCCTACCGCAATTATGCTCTCTTTGTACTGATGGTCGCCTATACGGCGAACTACGTGGACCGGCAGATCCTCGCGATCCTGCTCGAGCCGATAAAGCACGATCTCGGGCTCAACGACACGCAACTCGGCTTTCTCTCCGGCATCACCTTCGCGATTTTCTACGCGACGCTCGGCGTGCCGATCGCCATGTGGGCGGATCGGTCCAACCGGCGCAACATCGTCGCCTTGGCGCTCACCATCTTTTCCAGCATGACGGTCGTCTGCGGCTTCGTCACCAACTTCGCGCAGCTCGCGCTTGCGCGCATCGGCGTCGGCATCGGCGAGGCCGGGTCGAGCCCGCCCTCCCATTCCATGATCTCCGACATGTTCCCGCCGGAGAAGCGCGCCTCCGCCATGGGCATCTATTCGCTCGGCATCAATATCGGCATCCTGATCGGCTTCCTCGTCGGCGGCTGGGTCAGCCAGTGGTATGGCTGGCGCGCGGCTTTCTTCATCGTCGGCGCGCCCGGCCTCCTCATCGCGCTCCTCGTCCGCTTTACCTTGAAGGAGCCGCAGCGCGGCCATGCGGACGGTACCACCGCGCAGGCCGCGGGCGACGCACCGAAAGTGATGGAGGTCTTCCGCCTTCTCTGGTCGCAGCGTTCCTTCCGTCATATCTCGTTCGGCTGTGCGCTTGCGGCCTTCGGCGGCTATGCGGGCGTCACCTGGATACCGGCCTTCCTCATCCGCTCCTTCCAGATGTCGCCCGGCGAAATCGGCACCTGGCTCGCCCTCATCATCGGCTTCGTCGGCGGTGCGGGCACCTATCTCACAAGCTGGCTCGCCGACCGTTACGGCAAGCGCGATGTGCGCTGGAACATGTGGGTGGTGGCGATCGTCATGGCGGTCTGCTTCCCCTTTGCCGTTGCCATGTATCTGTCCTTCGACAAGTACTGGGCGCTGTTCTTCTTCCTGGTCCCCGCTTTCGCGGGCGCCGCCTATATCGGGCCGAGCCTCGCCATGACGCAGGGGCTCGTGGTGCTGCGCATGCGCGCGGTCGCTTCCGCCGTCCTCTTTCTCATCCTCAACCTGATCGGCATGGGCCTCGGCCCGCAGGCCGTGGGGCTCGTGAGCGATCTCTACGCACCGTCCTTCGGCGGTGAATCGCTCCGCTACGCGCTCCTCACCGTCATGGTGGTCTGGCCCTGGGCGGCGGTGCATTTCCTGCTCGGCGCGAAGACGTTGAAAGAAGACATCGAACGCGCCCGCATGCACGGCCTGAAATAGCCCGCGCCGATCTCCCGGCGGCTGATCTCCACCCGCCGCCGGGACCGCACGGCTTTGACTTTCCACCCTCCCCCTGTGGGGTGAGAGGCGGTTCGCGTCAGCGAACGAAAAAGTCCGGCGGACTTTTTCGAGCATCGAACGCCCTGAGCCATGCGAAGGGCTTGTCAGAGAGCAAGCTCGTTCGGGGAGGGGTAAGCGAGGAAAAGGAGGGAGAACTAAAGGACTTCACCTCCGCCCTCCGCGTGAAAAACCTGCCTGACCGCGACACCGTCATCGCCCTCGAACACCCGCTCCCTTTGTGAAAACATGAGCCGCAAAGGAGCCCGCCCATGTCCTCGTCCCTCCCGCAAACCATGCGCGCCATGCTGCTCGATGCGCCGGGAAAGCCGCTGCGTCTCGCGGAGCTTCCCGTGCCGCATCCCGGTCCCGGCGAGGTCGTGGTCAAGGTCGAGGCTTGCGGCGTCTGCCGCACCGACCTTCACGTCGTAGACGGCGAACTCCCCGAACCGAAACTCCCCCTCGTGCCGGGCCACGAGATCGTCGGCCGCGTCGCCGCGCTGGGCGAAGGCGTCGCCGCCCTCGCCCTCGGCGCGCGCGTCGGCATTCCCTGGCTCGGATGGACTTGTGGCGAGTGCCGCTACTGCAAGGCGGGCAAGGAGAACCTCTGCGAAAACGCGCTCTTCACCGGCTACACGCGCGACGGCGGCTATGCCGAATATACGCTGGCCGATGCGCGCTTCTGCTTCCCCGTCGCCGAAAGCTACGGCGCGGCGGAAGCGGCACCTCTTCTCTGCGCCGGCCTCATCGGCTATCGCTCGCTCCGCATGGCGGGCGAGGGCAGGCTGCTCGGCATTTACGGCTTCGGCGCCGCCGCGCATATCGTCGCCCAGGTGGCGCGCCACGAAGGCTGGCGCCTCTTCGCTTTCGTGAAGCCGGGCGACGAGGCCGCGAAATCCTTCGCCCTCTCGCTCGGCGCGGAATGGGCAGGCGGCTCGGATGAAGCGCCGCCGGAACTTCTCGACGCCGCCATCATCTATGCGCCTGCGGGGCCCCTCGTCCCCGCCGCGCTCCGGGCCGTCGCGCCGGGCGGCCGCGTCGTCTGCGCCGGCATTCACATGTCGGACATCCCTTCCTTTCCCTACGATATTCTCTGGCGCGAGCGCTCGGTCCATTCCGTCGCCAACCTCACCCGCGCCGATGGCGAGGAATTTCTGGCGCTCGCGCCCAAAGTGCCCGTCGTGACGACGGTGGAGACGCTGCCACTCGAAGAGGCGAACGAAGCGCTGGCGCGACTCCGCGATGGCCGGCTCACCGGCGCCGCCGTGCTGGTGATGGACTGACACGACACCGTCGCAATTTTCCGGCATGGCTGGGGATCGTTTGTCGCTTCCGGACGGATACATGAAAACCTCCAGAATATTCCTCGTCCTTCTCTCCTTCTCCGCTCTCTCTCCCGCGCATGCGCTGGACGAGCGCTACGCGCCTTATGAACCGCATACGGAACTTTCCGGCACGATGGAGATCGCGGCCGCGCCGGCGCCGCGCAGCCTGATGTTGCTCTGGACCGAGAGCTTCCGCATGCTCCAGCCGGACGTGGCGGTTGTGGAGGTGCCGCCGGGCATGGGCCCGGGCATGGGAAAAGTGAAAATCCGCGCCGCCGTGGAGACGCTCGCCATCCTGGTCCACAAGGACAACCCGCTCGACTGCCTGCCTCTGTCGAAGCTGAAGGCGATCTATACGAGCGAGAACCCGGTATGGGGCGATGCCGGCGCGACCGGCGAATGGGCCGCGAAGCCGGTGACGCGCTTCATCCGCGAACCGGGGGCGAGCGACAATGACTTCTTCGCCGCGAAGGTGCTGGCTGGCGCGGGCTTTCCCGGAAACGCCGAAACGATCGCGCGCGCGACGGCCCTGCTCCGCAGGCTTCAGGCCACCCCCACCGGCATCGGCTACGCGCCTGCCGGCTATCGCGGCGAAAACGTCCGCCCGCTGAAACTCTCCGACGGCGGCGACTGCGCCGCGCCCTCCGTTTCAAGCGCGCAGCGCGCAACCTATCCGCTCGCGCGCATCGTCCATGTCGAAGGTTCGGAGGGCGAGCCCGCTCGCGCCTTCTTCGATTACGTCCTTTCGAGCCAGGGTCAGCACGACGTGACCATCGCGGGGCACTATCCGCTGCCTTACGTCTTCGCCGCCGAGGAGAGGAAGAAGCTCCACCTCGATTGAAGGCCGCGCGGACTTGTCCCCGCTGTCACCCATCCGCATCGCGGGGGTGTGCTTTTGCCGTTTTGGCTGTTGCCGCTGTGCCGTTGCCGTCTTGCACCGGCCCTCGCCGCGCCGCCACACCGGGGGACAAGTCGCGCCCTCCCGGCACTCGATGACAGATCGGTGACAGTTCGATGACAGCCGGCGCTTTTTCCAAAGAAAATCCCCCGGCGATTGCTCGCCGGGGGATCCCGTCTGACGATCTGCGAGGACCGGTTCGGACGTATTCTCAGAACGCGAACTGGGTACGCAGCGCGAGGGCCTGATGACCGAAGTTCGGGTTGGCCACGTTAGCCCGGTCTTCCACGTCAACGTCGAGGTAGTTGAGCATGAAGCGAACGTTGCTGTTGGCGTACCAGTTCAGGCCCACCGTGATGATGTCCTGCTCGCCGCCGCGACGGTTGTTTGCGGTGACGGTGTCGGTGAGGTCCGCCTGGCTGTAACGCACGGCGACTTCCCATGCACCGAAGCCGCCCGTGACCGAGGTGAACGGATTGGCGGGCTTCACGCCGGAATAGGCGCCCTTCTTGATGTCGTACTTGTAGGATTCGCCCGAGATGATCCAGGAGGCCTGCAGATACCAGGCGCTGAAGTCCGGGTCGACGGCGGTGCCGCGCTGGTCGATTTCATAGCGGTAATATTCGCCCTGAGCGCGGAAGGGGCCGTAGTTGAAGGCGATTTCCGGACCGTAAGCCGTAATCGAATCCACAGCCGTGAAGTCGCCGGTGTCGATCATGCGGGTCGCGTCGACGCGCAGTTCCGGACGGTCGCGGAAGCGGAACGTATCGTTGGGCAGATTGAATGCCTGAGTGCCGGAAACGCCGATGTGGACGTTCAGACCTTCCGCTGGCGAGGTCGCATAAGCAACACGCCCGAGGGCGCTCGACGTGTCGTCGTCGGCCGTGCCGGTGACCGAACCCATCGTGTAATAAGCGGCGGCGAAGATGTTGTCGTTGTTGAACGTACCGCCGACCGCCATGCGGCCGTCGCCGCCGCCGATCGAGGTCATCAGGTTCGCGGCCGTGGCGCGTTCCATGAATGTGATGTCGTTCGACGAGGTCGAATCGTCGAGCGTGAGCTTCGGCTGGATCGCGCCGATGCTGAGCGTCACGCCGTCGATACCCTTGTAGTGCAGCGCGGCTTCGTAGAGTTCACCGGACTTTTCGTTGCCGGAGTCGCCGAAGTTGAAGTGCAGGTCGTAGGCGAAATCCTTCGCGAGCGTACCCGTCACGCCGAGGATGGCACGGCGGAAGTTGATGTTGTTACGGAGACCGCCGAAATTCGCGCTGCTGGCGTCGTCCTGGTCGTAGCCGCCCCAATCGAGGTGGGCACGGCCCGTGATCGCGAGGGAGTATGCGCCCGAAGCCGACTTGAACTCCGGACGGCCATTCTTCAGAGTGACTTCGACATCGCTCTTGCGCTCTTCGAGCGTCTTGATCGCGTTGCCGTGATGGATTTCGACGTCGTCGATCTTCCGCTGGAGCGCTTCGATCTGCGCTTTCAGGGCATCGAGCTCGGCCTGGGTATTGCTGGCGGCGAAAGCGGGAGCCGTCATGAAGACGGCGGCGCCCAATGCGGTGCCGGCCAGCAGAATGTTTCTCAACGTCATTTGACGTTCTCCGTGTTCAAAGGATGAGCTTCTGTTGCAGGATTGGCAGCCGCGACGGACGCCGCGAACACCCCCCATGTCGACGCTCGTAACAGAGCGATATGACGGTTAGGTTCCACTTTTGTGACAGTGGGGTGACGGTCCCGACCGATGGCCGCACACCTCCGGATGCCCCACCGGGGAAGACCCCGCAGGCACCGGCTATTGTCGGACACTATCGTTTTGGATCAATGAGTTAGGAGGCGAAGGGTGGGGCCTGCGTCTTTGTTGCCACGCCTCGGCCCTAAAGCGCTGCGCCCCCACGAAAAAGGCGCGACCTATGACTTTCGCCCTCGGTCGCGCCTCAACTTTGGATGAAGGCCGGCCCCTCAGAATGTGAAGCGAACGCCGCCCAGAATGGTGCGGGGCTTGCCCGGCCGGGCACCGGCCGGATCGAACGAGACATTGTAGACCTCGTCCGTCAGGTTCTCGACGATCCCGAGCAGCGTCACGCCCGGCACGATGTCGTATTCCGCCGACAGGTCGAAGATGATGCGCTCGTCGATCAGCTGGTTGTACGGGATCGCGCCCGTACCGGCGACCGAACGGGTCTCGTCGACATAGGAGGCGAGCAGATGGGTCCGCCAGTTTTCGCCTTCGAGGCCCGCCGTCAGTGTCAGCTGGTGCTTCGGCAGATAGGGCAACTCGTCGCCCGCCGTCACCGTGCCCCACGGGCCGAAGCCGCTGGAGAAGCTCGTCTTGAACTCTGACGTTGTGTAGGTATAGACCACGCCGAGCGGCACGTTGAGGCCGATCCCGAGCAGGCGGCCCGCATCGTAGCCGGCCGTCACCTCAAGCCCCTTTACATCCACCTCGCCACCGTCGAACTGCGCGCCGATCGTGCAGCCGCCGCCTGTCGAGGCCGTGCAGGTGCCAAGCAGGTTCGAATAGTCGTTGAAAAAGCCGATCGCCTCGAAGGTGAATTCGCCGGCACCGTAGCGGAAGCCGCCCTCGTAGTTGACGGATGTTTCCTCGCTGGACGTGGAGCCCGGCCCTGGCGCGGCGAACCCGCGATGCACGCCGCCGACGATTTGCCACTCATCGGTCAGGTAATAGGTCGCGCCGACACCCGGAATGAATACATCGATCGAGTTCTCGAGAACGGCAATCGGCGCAGTGCGGGCAGGGTTGTTGAGCGCATAGTCGGTGCGGCGCAGCTTGATCGTCTCGTAGCGCAGGCCGGGAACGAGGGTGAGATTTCCCCAGTCGATCGTGTCGCGCACGAAGAAAGCCCATGCCTTGGCGTCGCCGACGCGGTTTTCCTGGCTGCCCGGCGCGCCCGCCGTGATCAGCGTCAGTTGGCCGCCGGTCATCGCATATACGTCCTGGTTCTGGAAGCGGTCTTCTTCGTCCTGATGGTAGCGTGCCGAAGCCTCGACGAAATGCGCGATGTCGCCAGTCAGGAATGTTGTACCGAGGACCGACTGGATGCCGGCGGTATAGTATTCGCGGTTATTGTTGCGCACACGGATTTCGCCGTCGGCGATGCCGCGCAGGATGTCGCGCTCGGTGCCGTTGGCAGGGTCGCTGATCGCGCTGGAAATGCTGGTCCATGCGGGCGCACCGGTCTGCCGCACATCGTTGATCTTGTACCAGGCGCGCGCCGTTTCGGTGTAATAGGCCGTCGTCGTCAGATTGGTGTCGTTGTCGAAGTCGACGCGGTGCGTGCCTTGAAATATCTTGTGATCGACATTCATCTCGTCGAGACGGCTCGCCGCGTAGCGCCGGTAGGGATTGGTAGCGAAATCGGCGGGGGTGAGGCCAAGATAGGTCTCATCGGAATTTTCGTCCGAAACCTGCACCTTGAATTCGAATGCCTGGCGCAGACCGGAGCCGGCCTTGCTGCGGAAGGCGAGCTTGCCGACATAATCCTGAATGTAGTAGCCGGTATCTCCGCCGCCATCGACCGTCTTGAAGCCGTCGGTGCGGTCCTGCAGCGTCTCGAACAGGATGCCGACGTCCCACGCTTGGTTCATCGGCACCCAGCCGCCGGCATAGCCGTGAACGCGAAGTGTGTTGTCCTCGCCGCCCAATACTTTCAGCGAGCCCGACAGGCTGCCGTCTTCATTGTCCGGGATCGAGGTCGAGAATAGATTGATCGCGCCGCCGACGGTTGAGGGACCGTATTTGATTGCGGCCGGACCCTTGGTGATCTCGATCGCTTCCATCCGGCCCGTGAAAGGGAAGTAATAAGCGGCGGGAGCCGCATAGGGCGCCGGCGCCATCAGCACGCCGTCTTCCATAACGACGATCTTGCTGTTGCGATCGTTGCCGGAGCCGCGAATACCGATATTTGGGCGAAGGCCGTAGCCGTCCTCTTCCTGAATCTGGACGCCGGGGACGAGGCGCAAGGTCCGATTGATGTCGGTATAAGAGAACGTCTCGAGCTCTTCCTTGTCGATGAAGGTGACCGAGCCGCCGACCTCGGAAGTCTCCTCGGCCGTGCTGGTGACGACGAGGCCCTTGAGGATATGGACGGTCTCCTCCTTGAGCGCTGACGCTTCCTCCTGCGCGAGAGCGGGGCCTGCGATCAGGGCGGCGGTCAGAGCGAAAGCTCCCCGGCCGCGCAGCAAGGTGGATGTGTGCTTCAACGATTTCATGAGATCCCCCGGGCGTTCTGCTGTTCCAACGGGAGGTTCATATATCTTTTACAATTCTTTGTACATGCGACTGACTCGCATTTTTTTTCGCAAATCTGCCCAAACCGGGAAATCGAGATTTTCGACGAGTGGCTTCGGGAGGCTCAGCTGGAGGCGATCTTGGTGACGACCACGGAGCTTCGCTCAAGCGTTCGATGGACCGGGCATTTGCCGGCTATTTCCTTGATTTTCTCGCCTATCGCGGGATCGAAGCCGCCCTCGATGCGGATGACCCGCTCGAAGCGGTCGATATAACCCTCTCTTCCCCCGGCGCACTCCTCGCAGTCCTTTGCATGAACTTTCTTGTGGTCCACCGTGACGGAGACGCGGCCGAGATCGAGGCCCTTGAGATCGGCATACATGCGCAACGTCATGGAAGTGCAGGCCCCGAGCGCGATCGACAGGAAATCGTAGGGGTTCGGGCCGCTGTCGAGGCCGCCATGGCTTTCGGGTTCGTCGGCCAGCAGACGGTGAGCGCCGCTCGACACGCGCTGCTGGAACTTGCCCACGCCGGTTTCCGAAACGGTGACGCCTTCTCTGCCCGGCTCGTCTCTCTCCTCCTCGCCCGCGCCGATGTAACGTGAGGCCCACGCGCCCAGCACCTCCGCGACATAAAGGGCATCGTTTCGCTTTGCGAGGAGGTGGCTTGCCGTATCGAGCGAGACGAAACTCTTCGGATGCTTTGCCGCGTCGAAAATCCGGGCGGCATTCTCGATGCCGACCGTCTGATCGAGCGGTGCGTGGAAGATCAGCAATGCTTTTCTGAGCGAAGCGACGCGGGCGGCGATGTTCTGTCCGCGTACATCGTCGAGGAACTGCTTGCGGATCGAGAATTTGCGGCCTGCAAGCGTAACTTCCGCTTCTCCGGTTTCCTCGATCCTGGAAAGGTCGGCGTGGAAGTTATGGATGACATGCTCGGCATCCGCCGGCGCGCCGATGGTGGCGACCGCTTTCGCTTCCGGCACGTCGCCAGCGGCCGCAAGTACGGCCGCCCCGCCGAGGCTGTGGCCGATGAGGATGGACGGCGCCTCGTATTGGCGCCGCAGAAAATCCACCGCCTGCAGAAGATCGGCGACATTCGACGAGAAATTCGTATTGGCGAACTCGCCGCCGCTCATGCCGAGCCCTGTGAAGTCGAAGCGCAGCACGCCGATACCGCGCTCCGCGAGCGCAGCCGCAATGCGTTGCGCCGCAAAAATATCCTTCGAGCAGGTGAAGCAATGGGCGAAGACCGCATAGGCCTTCGGTGGTCCCGGCGGCAGATCCAGCAGTGCCGCAAGCACATCGCCCTGCGCGCCGTCGAAAACAACCTTGGTCGAACGAATGGCCATTCGATGTGAGCTTTCTTTCAACCTGGCGCACAAAAGCGCGTTGCCTGTCTTCTTTATCCGACCATGCAGAACAGCCGGAGGGAACCCGGAAAATGGGACAAAAACGCGGCCAATTGTGAGGAATGGAGCGAAAATAAGATTCGGAACCCCTCCTGTACGTACCCGTTGACTAACCATGAGCCGCGCCGGTGCCCACCGGCGCCGCCCAAACGGAAACAGGAGAAACATCATGAAGCGGCTTTTCACGACAACCGCGCTGGCTGCGTCGATGGCCCTTGCTTCGGCTGCCTATGCGGCCTCAGACGACGCGAAGAACGCGCCGCGGGAGATGACGCCGTCTGCCACCGAGATGCAGGGCGACATGAATACCCAGGATAGGGGTATGCAGGGCCATTCCGCCACCGGCACGGCGATCGATGCGCAGAGCGCCACGAACCAGACAAGCGATGCGCTCAACATCAACGGCGACGCTGCGGTGATGTCGGAGACGGCAATTTCAACACGCGATCTGATCGGCGCAACAGTGATCGGCCCGGACGGAGAAAGTGTCGGTTCGGTCAACGATCTGGTGCTCAATGGCGATAATGCGGTCGAGCAGGTCGTCGTAACGGATGGCGGCATTCTCGGTTACGGCGGCAAGGAAGTCGCAATCGACTTCGAAGGCGCCTCGATTACCCGCGATGAAAATGACGAACGCGT
Source organism: Parvibaculum sp. (assembly GCF_030694575.1). Lineage (GTDB taxonomy): Bacteria > Pseudomonadota > Alphaproteobacteria > Parvibaculales > Parvibaculaceae > Parvibaculum. The sequence goes on along the minus strand of NZ_JAUYUS010000094.1, from coordinate 40,513 downwards.
CGTGCGTATCGGCATGACGAGCGAGGCACTCGAAGGTGTCGCTGAATTCGACAAGGCGCCTTATGAAGATGCCGGCAACAAGCTCGGCAGCTCTTATCTCGACCGTGAGGTCCAGCTTGCTTCGGCAGACGACAACGCTGGCTCGGTCAGCGACCTCATTCTGGACAGCGAAGGTACCGCGCAGTATGCGGTTGTCGACTTCGGCGGCCTGCTCGAAATGGGCGATACCCGGGTCGCGGTGGAGATTGACGAGCTGACGCCCGCTCCGGCTGATGAACCCCTCAAGCTCGCCATGACGGAAGACCAGCTCCGTCAGGCACCGAGGTTCCATTACGATGCCGAGGACGTCGCCAACGCCGGCGACATGTAAACGATCGTCGATAGTGAACGGGGAGGCCCGGCCGGTGAAACGGCCGGGCCTTCTTGCGTCCGGATCGACCTAACGACGTGCAGCGCGGCCGGGCACACGTCGAGCGGCGCGGATGGGCGCCATATCGCGATCTGGGGAATTTCGGGGAAAGGGACCCCCGGTCCAGTGGGGCTTGGGGGGCGGGGAAATCTGGACCGGGGGCTGCAACGATTACGGGGTCTCGAGAGACGCCTTCATCATAATTGCAATGGAAGAACGCCCTCCGGCAGGAACCGTTCCACGCGACATGAAAAAAGAATTCTTCCGGGAAACTAGACCAGCACGGGCAGGGTGACGGTCACGACGCAGTTGTCCTCTCCCAGCTCCATATGCGCCCGCAGCTGCCGGATGAGGCCCCGGAAAAGATTGATATGGCCTTCGTCCGGGCGATTTTGCATCAGACTGCCGAGCACGGGTTGATCCACTTTCATGGTCAAGGTCGCGCCACCGCCCGGCCGTTCCGACAGGTCGAAATCGACCTGGGTGGCGGGATGCCCTTCCGGCGAGAGGCTCGACGTGGCGGCCGCAATCAACTCGGTCACGAGGAAAGCAAGCGTGAGAGCGGCGTCCGGCAGGGCGAAAATGGTGGTCGGGCTCCGCATCGTCAGCACTGGCCGGCCCCATTCCGTCGAGAGGTGCCGCTCTATCGACTGGCACAGGTCCTTCAGGAGGACCCCCAGGTCCACCGCCCGGAAGTCGTCGCCTTTGTAGAGTGCGCTGTGAACGGTGCCGAGGGCGTTCAGCCGTCTCTGGATATCGAGAAAGATCGCCATCTGCTCAGGCGTCTTGGCGCGCCGGCTCTGCAGGTTGAGGAGACTGTTCATCACCTGAAGGTTGTTCCGCACGCGGTGATTGACCTCCCGCACAAGCGCCTTCTGGTGCTCCAACGCAGCGCGCAGCGCTTCGTCTCGCGCCTGGATGGCACCGGCCATCGTGTTGAACTTGGTTGCCAGCGCCTGGACCTCTTCAGGCGCGTCAGGGTCGTCTTCGACGCGCGCAGTCTCGTCCCCCGCGATGTAGCGGCGAATGGCATGCCGAACCCGGTTCAGCGGATCGATGACGCTGCGCTCTGCCGCCCGTCCGGCGAGGAGGCTCGCCGCAATCCAGATGAGCAGGGGAAAGGCGATCACGAAGTAAAGGAGCGCTCGCGCTATCACCGAAGGTTCGTCAGGCTCCTCCGCATAGACGCCGAAGATATTGCCGGGAAGAGCTGTGATGACGTAGGTGCGGGTAGTCCCGTCCAGGCCTTGCTGAATGAAAGTGCCGGACATGAGATTGGTCTTGGTGTCCGAAAGCGAACCGGGCAGCCACGAGCCCACGGGCGTCCCCCTGGTGCGCTGCGTGAGCACGGTGCGCTTGGCATCCAGAAGGGCGAGCGCGGAGGTCTCCGGCAAATCCACCCCTTGCGTGGTCAATGCCAGCGCCCGGAACGACAGGGCAACGGCGAGCACGCCAGTGGGGTTCTGGTCCATATCGTAGCTGGGCAGAGCTGCGATCAGCGCCGTGTCGCTCGCGCCGTCGTCCCCTGCGGGCTCGCTCGCCGACCAGACCGAGAAGGTCTGCACCTTCACCGCGTCGTCGACCCATGCGGGCTCTGTCGCGGCCCCTTCCGGGGGAGGTGCTGGTCCGCGGCACGTCGTGGTTCCGTCGAGCGCAATAAGGCGGAGGGAAGAGATATCCTTGTGCTGGGCAGCGATCCGGCGAAAGGTGTCGTTGCAGGATTCCCGGTCCGACGGGCGGCTGGCAGGCAGAGCGGAAACTGTCTCGAGCAGGATGCTCATTTCCTGCAATGCACTTCCCTGACTGGCCAGCACGGCTTCGCCGCGCGCGACCAGAGCCTTGTCCCGCAGGGATTGGTGATGGAGTGCAATGGCATACTGGGCAATCTCCGCCCCGAGACAAAGCGGCAGGAGCACGATCGCCAGCCGGATCGCTATCCGTGTCCGGAGCGTCGGCCGGGCGTGGCGTCGACCCTCCAGGCGCCCCAGCCAGTTTCTCAATACGGTCAATGACAGCAAACTCAGCCCCAGTTCTGGCCCGCACAAACCCCGGCTGGCCGTACTTTGCTAATCCGGGCTGCCTTCAGGCTTCGATTTCGACAATTGCTCGAGGAGCCGGGAGAATTCATCGGGGATCGGCTCGCTCAGGACCTTTTGATAGGCACGCCTCAGCCCCGTGCCGAGCGCCTCTCGCCGGGCGCTCTGTTCCACTTTGTCGCGCGTATCCGCAGATTTGCCATCCGATGGCTTTACCTGCTTTTCTGTCTCATCCGTCACGCTTTCACCGCACAATCGGCGTCGACTTCAGGACGTTCGCGGTTGCGGCAAACGCAGAAGGCGAGGAAAAATTTTCTTCGAGAAATGAAACTCTTTTGTTTTCCAAGGGTTCCTTAGGACTACCACTTTTTTGCGAATGATAATTCGCAGGCACTCGCGTCGCAACTCGGTTAGGATTGCCGACCATATACGGAGTTCTAAAAGTAATGTCACTCGCAGACAAAATCGCCCCCCTTCTTCCGCATTTGCGCCGTTATGCACGCGCCCTCACCGGGAATCAGAAACGCGGCGATGCCTATGTACGTTCCCTTCTTGAAGGAATAATCGCGGATGACAGCATCGTTAATCACGCAATGGACCCGCGTGTAGGCCTTTATCGCGCATTCCATGCCATTTGGGCCACCACAAATCCGGATGCGGCGCAGCCGGATGAAGCGACGGGAATGGAAAAGATCGCCGCGGACCGGCTGTCCCAGATAACTCCCATCAATCGTCAGGCACTGCTTCTGACGGCAATGGAGGGTTTCAGCAATCACGAGACGGGTCTGATCCTTGATGTGAACGCGGATGAAGTGGCCTCTCTCATCGATGCCGCCTTGAGGGAAATCGACAGTCAGATTGCGACGACGGTCCTCATTATCGAAGACGAACCCATCATCTCCATGGATCTGGAGCAAATCGTGCGCGATCTCGGCCACGATGTGATGGCGATCGTCGTGACGAGAGAGGAGGCGTTGAGCGCCGTCAACAAGAGCAAGCCCGGTCTCGTGCTTGCCGACATCCAGCTCGCCGACGGGAGCTCCGGCATCGATGCCGTGAAGGACATCTTCGCGCGCTTCCAGGTGCCTGTGATTTTCATCACCGCCTATCCGGAACGGCTGCTCACGGGCGAACGTCCGGAGCCGACCTTTCTCATCACCAAGCCTTTCCTGCCGAGCACCGTCAAGGCGGCGATCGGTCAGGCGCTTTTCTTCAACGACGAAGAAGCGAAAGCGGCCTGACGGGCATCGCCGCCGAACAAAAGGCCGCCTCTGGGCGGCCTTTTTTGTCTTGTGGAGCGGCAACTCAGCGGGTGAGTTTGTCCATTGCGCTCATGATGGCGTCGGTGGTGTCTCCCGCCGACAACATGCTTTCCGAACGTGCCGGCAAGACGCCGGTATCGATCATCTCGTCGAGTGCGACGCGCGCACGCGCCACGCGGCTTTTCACGGTACCGACCGCACAGTCGCAAATCTCCGCCGCCTCCTCATAGGAAAAACCGCCTGCGCCAACGAGAATGAGCGCCTCGCGTTGCGCCGCCGGCAGGCGCATCAGGGCACGCTGCAAATCGGACAATTGCATCTGGTGGTCCTGATGGGCCGGCGTTGCGAGCTTCCGCTCTGCAACGCTGTCGTCCCACTCTCCGGAGAAACGGGAGCGGCGCATCTGCGACAGGAACTGGTTGCGCAGGATCACGAAAGCCCAGGCGCGCATATTGGTGCCCGCCTTGTAACGTTTGCGCGCCGCCCAGGCTTTCAGAAGCGCATCCTGCGCCAGGTCGTCCGCCATATCGGGCTTGCCGCACAGATTGCGCGCAAAGGCGCGTAGATGAGGAATGAGCTGTTCCAGTTCCTTTTTGAACTCGGCATCGCTCAGTGCTTCTGACGTCTGCTCATTCTCTTGCTTCATGGCGTCAGTTCTTTTTCCCGGCATCGAGCTTCTCCAGCAGCCTGGTAAACTCCGCTGGTATGGGTTCATCCGCCACATCGCGATACATTTCGCGCAGCCGACGGCCGAGCACGGCGGTGCGGACGGGGGCATCGCGCCTTCCTTGCCCCACGAAATTCCTGCTCCACTCGTTCAGCCTGTCATTCATCATTCTCGAACTGGTCTGTTCTTCCGGTGCGAATATCGAATTCGCAACTTTGGGTGATACTGCTCTCATATCAACGCCCAAGAGGTCGAAAGGTTCAGATATTTTCCGCAATGTCAACGACATAGCATGCTCCGCGGACGGTCAAACAGGGCTTTTGTGCAGTTGTGTCGTGAGACATCGGGTGCCGGCGCTTTCGCGGATTGGCAAAATTCCGTAGACGGATGGCGTGGGACGGGCTCGCCAGCAAACGCAAATCCGCCGCCGGTTCAACGCAGGAACCTGGCGGCGGACGAAATGAAGGGCATCGCGAGGATCAGTGCCGCGACAGCCACTCGTCGATTTCCTTCTCGGCAGCTTCCTTCTGCTTGCCGTAGCGCTCCTGAAGGAGCCCGGCCAACCGGTCGCGCTTTCCTTCGATCTTCTGCAGATCCGAATCCGTGATGTCGCCCCAGGCCTCCTTGACCCGGCCTTTCATCTGCGTCCAGTTGCCTTCGACTTGATCCCAATTCATTTGCCGATCTCCCACGTTGGTTTATGAGGCTTGCCGGGCTTCGCGCCGCGGCGTTCGACAGACAAACGGACGGCGCTTGGAAAAGGTTCCGCCCGATGGGGTTATGGACGCCTCCGGGCGCGGTCCGAATGCAGGGAGGAGCTCGTGAAGAGATCCTCCCGCACCGCTCGCATCCTGCGAAGGGAAGTTAGCGTGGACGTCGCACCACGCCGAAAATCAAACTGACGACAAAGAGCACCAGGAAAATGAAGAAGAGAATCTGCGCGATGCTTGCCGATGCGGACGCGATGCCGCCGAAGCCGAGCACTGCCGCGATAATGGCCACAATGAAGAAGACTGCTGCCCAATAGAGCATTTCGATCACCTCGATTGTTCGTTTTGATTCCGCCTGATTTCCGTTCTCGCGCGACGCGGCTACTTGGCGTCGTTCGCGGTATCCTCGATCGCAGCGCCGCCGCGCTGGATGTCCTGCCCGGCACCTTCGACAGTATTGCAGGCAGAAAGGCCGATCCCGGCCACGAGAAGAGCAAGCACGGCAAAAATCTTGTTCATGACGGGGAACCCTCTGTTGCAAGCCGGAATGCGGCCCGGATGTACGAGATAACGGAGAGGGAAATGGAAAGTTCCATCGCGGCCGGCGGCGGCACGGCCTGGATGCCTAACTCTCGTCCATGCCGTCCGGGTCTTTTTCCTTGCGCGTGCGGATCAGCCTTGCCTCGAGTGGCCGTAGCGCGACGAGAATAATTGCTCCCAATACAACGGCAACGAGACCGAGCGCATAATTCTCGGTGCCGCAAGCGACGCCGAGTGCTCCGGCGAGCCACATTCCGGCGCCCGTGGTTAGACCTTGCACTTGCCCCCGCATGTGGATGATTGCCCCTGCGGCGAGAAAGGCGACACCCGCCGTTACCGCCTCGATGACGCGGATGGGATCGGCATTGCCGTGCGCGCCGCGCTCGACGAATTCCTCGTGAAGCTCCAGCGTGAGGATCGTGAAGATCGCGGCGGCCATCGCCGTCATCATATGGGTGCGTAATCCCGCCGGGCGATCGCGCGCTTCGCGGTCGATGCCGATAACGCCGCCCATTGCCGCCGCGGCGCCGAGCCGCAACGCATAGTCGAGCACACCATAGGTTTCGAACAGCGATTCAATATCCATGCAGCAACGCCGCCACCCGTCACGGATCGGGAGGCGGCTTCCGTCGCCCTAGCGGAAATTCATCGGCCGCGGGCGGATGTGCAAGTCCCGCTCGGCGCGCTGGGCGAGCGCCAACTGCAACATCAGCCAGGCCACGCCGCTCAAGGTAAGCGCCGAGAACAAGGCCATGATAGCCAGAGGAAATGCCCAACGCATCATGTCGAACGATTCCGTCAGCGGACGGGCAACAAGAATGCCGCCAATGAAAAGCAAACCGCCGCCGACCCAGAAAGAACGCAGACGCCGCTCCCATTTGCGTTGCGTGACCTCCGAAATGAAGCTCATGCCCGTGTCTCCCGTTACCGATGCGGTGAAAAAGTGAAAGACCTGTGGCGAAAACGCGGCGGCGCCGAATCGGTTTCATGTGTTTCGGGAAAAAAGAGCACAGCGGATTCGGCGCAAGTTGTCGGCGCCGTAAGGATTGCCGCTGTTTTAGGCACTAATGGAAAACATTGAAGAGAGTGGTGAGGGAACCCGCTGGACACGGCAACGTTTCCATATCATCGCAATCCGGCCGGGAGCCAAATCGATGAGCACAATTCTTCTCGTTATTCTCATTCTGCTGATTATCGGTGCGGTTCCGTCGTGGCCCTACAGCCGCGGCTGGGGCTACGGCCCGAGCGGTCTGCTGGGCGTGTTGCTGATCGTGCTGATTGTCTTGCTGCTTACAGGCCGGGTCTGACGCCAACCGGCCGCGCGTCACACCGGCATCAAAGCGCGGTGCGGTCCCGTTGGCAGTGCAACGTGAATGATGTCGCCGGGTGATACCGGGCCGCTCTCGATCACGATCGCCATCACTCCCGCCTTGCGGACCAGGTTGCCCTCCGTGTCGCGATCGAGAACGGCCGCCATGAGGCCCGGCCTGAAGCGGTCGAGCTGGATGCAGGGATTGCGCAAGCCGGTGATTTCGATAACGGCATCGCCAATGGAGAGCCGGGTGCCTGTGGGGAGTGCAAGCAGATCGATCCCGCGCGTGGTTATGTTCTCTCCCATGTCGCTTGGCCCGACGTCGAAACCGCGCGCGGCGAGTTCGTCGTGCAGTTCGGCATGGATGAGGTGAACCTGCCGGAGATTGGGTTGCGTGGGATCGCGTGCGATGCGCGAAAGATGCTGCACCGTCGCCCCGCGATGCGCATCGTCCTCGACGCCTTGCCCCGCGAGCAGGCGAATGCGGGGGACCGGGGTTTTGCTGAACTCGTGGCTGGCGCTTCTTGCGACCGCCGTTACCAGTCCGTTCATCGTCGCCCCCTGCTTCGCATGCCGCTCGCTTCCATGGAATAGCGGATGGCCGGGGGCGTGCACAAGGCGGACGCGATTACATAATTCGACCTAATTCCCCATGACTTGGCAGGGTCGGTTGCGACAATTGAAAACGAGCTGAATGGAAGTTGTCGAAAAGGGCGCCGGCCCATCCCCGGTGACATGGAAGAGTAAGGCAGGAACCCTGCGAATTCGCCGGCCTCACGAGCCCCCCACTCTGCACACAAGGTCGCCAGGATTACAGGAATGCCGGTTGCTCTCCCCGTCGCCGTCTCACCGGTGCCCGCCCGAGGCTGGCGTCGCGCATACCGCGAACCCCCCACGCGGCGCGGCCTCGGGAACTTCCGTTCATGCTCGCGGAAAATAACAGGCGAACGAACGCAAGCGAGTGAAGAATGTCGCATGAGCCACAATACGCAGTGCGTGCCTACCACTCCCGGCACAGCGAACCGGATACGCGCGTAGCACGTCCCCGCTCGATTGCGGAAACGCTCGACTCCGAAGAAATCTGCCGTGAGATTCTCGAGAAGGCCCGCTGGCCCGGCGGCCCCGTCTGCATGAACTGCGGCGCTCATGGTGCCGCAAGCCGCCTGACGACGCGCCCGGGGCTGTGGACCTGCAAGGCCTGCCGCCGCTGCCAATACAGCGTCACCTCGGGTACACAACTGCACCGTTCCCGGTTGCCCGTTTCCGCCTGGGTGAAACTTTTCTACGCGACCGAAATCAGAAAGCAAAACCTCACCGCGTCGCAAGTGAGCAGACGCTTCAACGTCGCCTATCTGACGGCGAAGAGCATGTTGCAGCGTGTGGAAGCCTTGAAGCGCGACATGCCGGAGATGGCGCAGAGGCTTGAGGATCAACTCCGGGCGCTTGCAGGCCCCGCCGGCCAGAGCTGATACGGTCGAAGCCGATCAGAAGGCGCTCTGCCGGGCAGGAGGCGCCGCCGGCAGGAGGGGGTAGGCGCCGCGATAGCCCTCAAGCGGCCGATACTCCGCGTCCGGATCGATTTCCGCCGTTCGGGCGCCGTCTTCCTCATCCGCCCAGTTTACGATACCCGTCGCAATATCGCGGATGCCCATCGCCGCGCGAACCAGCAGTTCGCGGCCCGACTGGCAGGCAAGCGGCTGACGCTCGCAAAAGCCTGACGCGTCGCGCGCCGCATGCGAAACGACGATCTGTGCATTGGTGAAGGTGGAAAGCCGGTCGGCGATTTCAGGCTCCGCCGCGCGGGCTTCGGGTCCATCCGAATAAGTCGCGGGCATGAAGCGGGGTTCGGCCGCGACCGGATCGGCGGGCTCCGCAAGTTTGATGGCATGTCCAACCAGAACCAGTACCATCAGGGATTTGATCGCGAACTTGATCATGCCTGTCCTCTGCGAATGAGGTTAGGCAGAACCTATCAGTTTTCAATAGGTTAAGAGCGTCGAACTTGGTGAGTAGTGGTTAATGCCTCAGGCGGCGTCCGCTTGTCCCAAAGCGGAACGCAGGAAATCCGTAATCTTGGCGAGCTGCACGGGTTTACGGAAAACCGCGACCGCGCCGCAATCGGCGAGACTCGCATAATGGTAGGTTTCGCTCTCCCCGGTCATCAGCATGACGATGACCTTGTGATTGAGGTTCCGCGCCGCCTCGGCCACGCGGACGCCGTCCCAGCCGGGCATGTTCACATCGAGCATCAGAATGCGCGGCCGCTCGCTGGCGATCCGTTCGATGGCTTCGTGACCATCGTTCGCCGTAATGACGTCGAGATTGTTCCCGCGCAGGAACTCGGCCATTTCCTGCAACTGCACAGGGTCGTCGTCGGCGACAAGCACGCAAGCACGCATCTCAGGCTCCAGGACAGCGGCGATGGCGGGCAATCCGCCGTTGCCCTATGAAAGGGCAGCGGACTTAACCCCCGGTAAATTCACCTGTCCCAAGGCGGCGCGCTTGTGTCGACTTTTGTAAAAGGGCGGAGTGCCGGGGGTGCCGGAATTACGAACGGCTTCCGGAGAGAAGCCCGTCGAGTTCGGAAAGGCCGAATGGTTTCGACAGCGTGCCGAGCAGGCGTATGCCATGCGCCTCGCAGAGCGCGCTTCCGGCACTGAGGAGATTGTCTCGCGCCCCGGACATCATGATGACCGAGGTCGCGGCCTTGCGGGGGCTCTGCGCGAGAACCTGCAGCGCCTCGAAACCGTTGAACTCCGGCATGTGCACATCGAGCAGGATGAGGTCGGGTTCGAATGCGGCCACCAGCGCGGAAAAATCCGTCCGTCCCTTCCGCGTCGCTGTCGTCTCGAAGCCGCGCCGCGCCAGCGCCTCCGCGCATTCCTGCGCGAGGTCTTCATCGTCGTCATAGATGAGTGCGCGCATGACGCTCTTCCATCCGTTCGTTCCGGGCCGGTCACCCGATTTCTAGACTGCCCCGCCGTAACTGTGTGAGCCGAATTGCAGAGAAGTGTCGCCTAGAGAACAAGCACCGGCGCATTGCAGCGGACGCCGTGAACGATCATGTCCAAGCCTCCGAGCTTGACGCCGAGTGTTCGCAGTAGAGAATTGAGAACAGGGTCGAGGGCGCCCAAAACCTCGCTGACGACCGTGAGGAGCGAGTCCAGTACCCCGTTCAAGATATCAGGCTGGACTTCAAGTGCGTTCGCAAGCCCCGAGATCACGGAGACATCCGACGACATTTCCTTAACTTGCGGTGGAACGCTGTCTATATCGCTCTGCGTGAAACTGAAGTCCGTGGGTCCACCGGATGCAATAGGATATGAACCTCGGGCACTCAATTGAATATCCGGAAGAAGGGGAACATCGATCGTGGCAAGCGGAAATGTCGAGCCGGGTGTTGCGCCATAATGTGCGATACCCGCTTGCGTTGTTGCTGTAAGGACGGTCCGCGTGCCGGCCGGCTCGCAAGGAATATCGGCGACTGTCGCTTGTCCCTGTCCTGCGGCGATACGGATTGGAATCAGAATATTCGAACTGAGCAGACCTGAAATGCCTGTATTGATTGCGATTTGAAGATCGATGGTCACCTGCGATGTGTGGACACTGTCGCCAATCTTGCCGACCGCCATCCGCGCCATCGGTTCGCCGACGACTACGTTTCCCGTCACCGAGGCAAGCGGTGGTAGTGTGAAGGCGATCCCGACCGCTTGTCCTTCGCCCATCGCGGTGGCCGCGCCCGAGACCAGATCGAACAGATTGAACGTCAATCCGTCGCCCAGCCCCGACCCGATGGACCCGATTGTCCGCCCGGCAAAGGGAGCGGCATCGACGATCCGGTCGAGCGGTACCGACACGCCGGCAGCCGGCAATTGTGCGAGGGCTTGCAGCGCATTGGCCCGGTCGCCTTCATAAGTGTCGCTGTTCAACACTTCCACGGCTGCGGCGACGAGATCGCCGAGCGTGACATTCGCGCTCAGCAGGTCGCCATAGGTATCGGACCCCGCCTCCAGTCCGACCTCGGTCGCCAGCGCATCGAGAAATGAAAGCGCATTGATGTTCGCATTCGCGAGCCCGTTATAGTCGATCAGCGACAGGTTCAGCGTGGTCCCCAGAAGTCCGCCGAGCACCTGGTTGGCCAGGCCTTCATTGAGTTCGGCAACGCGCGTCCCCGCCGAAAACGAAACGGTCTTCATGTATGCCGCCGTCGACACGGTGCTGATTTCGGTCAGATTGCCGAAGCCGAACACGCGTGCGAAATAGGTCGGCGCCTGCGAGCTTTTCAATACGCGGATAGCGTTGATTTGCGGCGGCTCCGTGGTGCCGTCCGCCTCCGTAAAGCGATCCTCCGGGGCAAGCGAGGGGTCGGCAACGTAGATGCCGCGCACTGTTGTGATGCCGGCGGTCGAATAGTCGTTCATATCGAAAATGGATGCCGCCGCGGCCTGCGCTGCTTCCGCGCTCTGAAGTTGTCTTACGGCGCCGAGCGCTGCGGCGTCGGTTGCCGCCTGCAGGTCCCGCCGCGCATAAAGCATCGCCCCCGCATCGATGACGATCATCGCGACCGCGAGCGAGAGCACCAGCGCGCCGACGGCCATCACCGAGACGACGCCCCGCTCGTCGCGCCGGTAGCGGCGCAAGAGTTCCATCGATGAGAGCGGCATTCGTTTCCTCCGCATCCCGGCTTCTGTCGGCTCCACTAGAACGCCGGGAAGTTACCTAACGATAAACGAAGAATCCTCCGTATGCGCACCAGGAGCAAGGTCAGTTAAGCAGGGGCACACAAATAGACATAACCCCACACCCTTTCATAAAGCGCCGTTCTACAAAAAAAGGCAGGGAAGAGAAGCGCCTGCGGCCGCCTTTCGGGGCTGGCGCGGGACCGGAACGGGAGGAGCAAACGTGTCGGGAAAAGCTCTGGTCGCCTCCGTGGTCTGTCTGGGTCTTGCCGCTTGCGGAACCGACAAGATCGCCATGTCGTCGGAAGTCGGCGGCGGAAGCGGCAGCCGTGTCGTTGCCGCCGGCGCGAATAATTCGGGCGGCAGCGGCGGTGCGGCTTCAGGGGGCGGCTCCGGCCTCGGCGTAACGGGCGGTGGCGGCATTCTGGACAATGTTGTAGGCACCGACCCGCTCGGCGGCTATCTCGACGATATGTTCGGCCCCGGCAATCCGGTCAGTTCCATTCTGGGCTCGGGCTCCGGCGGGCTGCTCCCCTCGGCCGCGGCGGCGCTTGCGGGCGATCCCGATGCCGAAGTCGTCGGCCTCGGCATCATGGGCGAGGGCGGCGTCATCGCCGATCTCGCCGGCGCGGACATGCTTGGCGGCCTCCTCGACACGGGCGGCGTCGTCGGCGCCAGCATCGCCGGCGGCAATGACGGGCTTCTCGGTGCGCTCCTGAACGACCAGGCGGCGAACCCGCCGCTCGCGCCGGTCGCCGGGCCGCTGGCCTCGGCCCTGCCTGTCTCGGCGCTGACGGACGCACTCGCGGGCCTCCCCGCTCTCGGCGTCACGGGCAGCGGCGGTCTCGTCGCAGATCTCACCGGCACCGACCTCGCGGGCAATCTGCTCGGCCAGAACACGCCCGCCGGCGGTGGCGATGGCGGCCTTCTCGGCAATCTCCTGCCCGCGGGCGAGCCTGCGCTTGGATATATCGGCCAGTCGACGACCGGCATCCTCAATGTGATCGCGGGCAATGAGCCGAGCCCGAGCCAGAGCGTCCTCGCGCCGGCCATCCCCGTCCTCGAAAATATCCTGGGCACGGGCGCGGGCATTGTCGGCGGTGCTGCCGCTCCCGTCACCGGCTCTCTCGGCGGCCTGCCTGTCGTCGGCGGCGCCCTGGGCGGCACGCAGTCGGGCACCGGATCGACCGCACCGGTCACAGGTCCGGTCTCCGGCATCGTCGGCGGCCTGCCCGTCGTCGGTGGTCTTCTGGGCGGGAATTGATCCCCATGTGAACCCCCCGGGGAGTCCTTATCGGGTTCCTCAAACGGAAGGCCCGGCGATTTTCGCCGGGCCTTTTCAGTTCAGGCAGGGCGCGTATCAGAACCGGACTTCAAACGAAACGAACAGCCGGGGGTCCTTGTCGTCCTGCGCGATCGGTGTGCGGTTGATCGGCTTGTCGAGTTCGAGGCCGACCGAGAGCCAGCGCCGGTTGGAGACCGTCACGCCGATACCCGTCGAAAGCAGCCGCGCATTGCCTTGCTGGTCGACCTCGGTATTCCACACCTGCGAATGATCGAGGAAAGTATAAGGCGTCACCGACCAGCCGCCGAACATCTCGACATCGAAGCGGTAGCTCGCCTGTATCGACGCACCGAAGCCGCTGTCGCCGCTGATTTCGGAATTGTTGTAGCCGCGTCCGAAGCGCGCGCCACCGAAGCTGATTTCCTCGGAGCTGAAAAGCGAGTCCGGGCTGTACTGGCCTTCCATGCGAAAACCGAGAAGCAGCCGCTCGGTCGCCGCATAGCCCAGGCTCGCGCCGCTCTGCACCTTGATGAAGTTCGCCGTGGCGCCGAGGCGGGAATGGAGCGTGTTCTCCGGCCCCGCGTCCCAGAGCGAAAAGCCCTGCGTCACGCGCAGATGCGATCCGAGCGAGAGGCGTTCGTCGAGCTTCGCGACGTAGCTGCCGCCGATATGCGCGGCTCTGATCGCGTCCTTGCTGTAGGTGAAGCCGTTGACTTCGTTTTTGCCATCCGTGAAATAGGCACCGAAGAATGTTGTGAGCGTCTCGGTGGTCGCGCGGATCAGCGGATAGCTCAGCAGAAAGTCGACCTGCGTGCTCGTGCTGACGAGTTCGATGCCGGGGGGCATATCCGCCGCTTCGGACTTCGCATAGGCCGCGCCGATCGATGCCCGCAGTCCGTCCGTGCCGATGAAGGTGGAAAAGGCGCCGCGAAAATATTGCTGCGCTTCGATTTCCGGTGTCGCGAGCCCTGTGATCGACAACTCGTCGCCAAACCCGAATATATTGTTGAGCGCGCCCGTGAGATAAGCCTGAAATGGCGCATCGTCGAGATTGGCCCTGTTGTCCAGTGCCGTCGACACGGTCAACGTCTTGCTCTCGACCGTGAGCGCGAGCGTTGCCGCGCCGGAATAGACATCCATCGACTGCAGCTGGCCGCCCAGCGTCACGCCGGGAATGTCGCTGATGAGGAGCAAGTAGCGCTCGAGCGTTGCCGTGCGCAGCGGCTTTTCCGCGACGATCCGGCGGCTGAAATCCTCCACCATGCGGCGCACGGCCGGATCGGCGGCGTTGATCTGGATTTCGCCGACGAAGCCTTCGACGACGCGAACGATGAGGGCGCCGCCTTGCAGCACCTGCACGGGAACATAGGCGCGGCCGAGCGCATAGCCAGCGTCGGTATAGAGCGCGTTCGCTCCATCCAGCGCGGCGCGCAAATCCGCAGCTGTGATCTGACGGTTGAGAAGACCGTCGAACTGTGCTGCGAGCGCGCGCTTGTCGATGACCGTGGCGCCGACCACGCGGACGCTCGAGACGCGGAAGTTGAGAACCTGTTCGGAGCCGTCCGGCAATCCGAGATCTTCCTGCAGCTCCGGCACTTCGCGCCTTTGCAGGTCGGGTGCGGGCGGCGGCGGCGACAGAACGGTACCGGGCGACGGCGCCGTCAAAGGCGGCGCGCTCTGCGCGAGCGCGGGATGGCAGAGCATCGTCATGGCCGATGCGGTGATGAGAAACGTCTTTGTTCTACGGAACACTGATCCCTCCGCCTCGTTTCGAGGTCCCTGAGGGCAAATGGTACAGCGCAAGGAAAAACAATAAAGACGAGTACTGTCTTTAATTTGAGTAACACGGAAACTATCCGTGTGCGGTTTGTCGAGCTACGTGCGAGTTGTTCGACTTGTGTTCAATTAAAATCTCCACGATTCAGTGCGATATCTCCCTCACACTTCCAACTATCTCTTTCTCGTAGTCACATCGCTTGGGCAAAATATCGCCACAATGCGCACCAAGCTTGTGTGAGCTTGTTTGGAAGCGAAGCCCCGCGATTCTATGCGAGAGAAAGATGATGTTCGGCGAAAGACCGTCCGCCGATGAATGCTTTAGGTCAGCGATATTTCCATACTGACGGCATGGACAATCCGATGCAGAGCTCCGCATTGCGCGCAGAATAATGTTGCGGCTTTTCGGCAAAATACGCCAAATGAAAAGTGTAGTATTAGGACTTTATTGGCGAACCTGATTCTTACACTGGAAGGGTACGCGAAGACGACATCCGGGCATCCGGATCATCGAGATGTGGCGCTGGGGGGCGCCGGTTGGACGAGAGGGAGGAAAGCCATATGAATTTCGTGCAGCGGATTCAGCGAAACCCCGTGCTTCTTCTCGGGCTGGGCATTGCGCTCATCGTCGCTGCCGTCGCGCTCATCTGGCTCAACATTTCCGCGAGAGATACACCCTCCCATCGGACGGCCGAACGTCCCGCGGGCGATGGCCTCGATGCCGAAACCGCCGTGAGTGTCCTTGTCGCGACGCGTGACGTGCCGCGCGGTCAGACGATTTCAAGCGGCGATGTCATGCTACGGCGCATGGCGGGGCCTGCACCGGCAGGGAGCTTCGCCGACGCCGCGCCTGCCGTCGGCCGCGTCGCCACCGACGACATTCGTGCCTCGCAGATTGTCTTTCAGCACAGCCTGAGCACCGAGCCCGCCGCGGCGGGCATCGCTGCTTTGGTGCCGGAAGGCCAGCGCGCCTTCGCGATTCGCGTCGTCGAGGAAGATATCGTCGGCGGTTTCCTGCAGGCGGGCGATCGTGTCGATGTCTTTGCCACATTTCCCGGTGCGGTCTATGGGCAGCAGGGCGGCATCGGTCAGCGCGAAGGCGACCGGAGCAAGAGCACGCTTCTGCTTCAGGATATGGAGGTTCTCGCCGTCGGTCCCGCCTTGTCGCATCAGGGCGGCCAGGCGAATGCCGGCGCGCGGACCGTAACGGTCGCCGCACCGCCCGGCGCGCTTGCGCGCCTCGCGCTCGCCGGCCGGCTCGGCCATGTCACGCTTGCCATCCGCAATCCGGCCGACCGGGACGTCGCGCCCGCCGAGCTTGTCGCGCTCGACGATCTCGGGCCCGCCGGCGCGGCCGTGGCGCCCGTCGAAACGGCAACGGAAAATGAAGCGGGCCGCTCCGGCGGGCACCGCATCACGATTTACTCCGGCGCAAATCAAAGCACCGTTACGACACCACGTTGAGAGAAGGATGTCCGGGGAGATGATGAAGAAAGGGCGGGGGAGAGTGAGGCAGACGTTCGACCGATCCGGAGCCGCAATCTCGTTTGCGCTCTTTACTTTCCTCGCAGTTCTTCTGTTTTCCCATGCGGGCGCTCTCGCGGCGGATGCGACCCTCAGCATCGCGACCGGCGGACAGCGCATCCTGAAGCTCGGGCAGACGGTGGACCGCATCGCGATCGCCGACCCCGCCACCATCGACGTGAAGGTGATTTCGTCGCGCGAGTTGCGTGTGCTCGGTCAGAAGGAAGGCACCACCGGCCTCACCATCTGGTTCACCGGCGGTGCCTCGCAGTCCTACCACGTGGTGGTCGGCGCCGATCTTGCCGGCCTTCAGTCCGAACTCGGCCGCGATCCCACGCTCTCCGACGTGAAGGCCGTTGAAACGGGCAAGGGCGTGGTCCTGAAAGGGCAGGTCTACAGCCTCGACGCACAGCAGCGCGCCCGGACGATTGCGCAATCCTATCTCGGCAAGGAAGTGAACGACATGACGACCGTCGCCGACCGCCGCATGGTGGCCGTCGAGGTCCGCTTCGCCGCCGTTTCGACAAGCACGCTGAAGGCGCTCGGCTTCAATTTCCAGAGCCTCGACAACAACTTCCAGTTCGCCGCTCTCGGCCCGAGCTCCGGCACCGGCTTCGACTACACGCCGGGCGTCGGCTTCGACCCCAACACCGACCTGCCGATCGGTCAGGCTTTCAATCTTCTGATGGCATGGCCGGGCAGCAACGTCCTCGGTGTCATCAGCGCATTGAGCAGCGCCAATCTCGCGCAATTGCTCGCCGAACCGACATTGCTCGTGCGCAGCGGCGAGGATGCGGCGTTCCTGGCGGGCGGCGAGATCCCGATCCCCGTTCCGCAATCCGGCGCCGGCAACGGCACCGTGACCATCGAATACAAGAAATTCGGCGTCCAGCTCGACGTCGAGGCGACCGTACTCGATAATGACAGGATCGTCCTCAAGGTCAGCCCGGAGGTGAGCGAGCTCGATTACACGAACGCGCTCGTCGTGCAGGGCTTTCGCATTCCCGCGCTCCGCACCCGCTCGACCCGCACGACCATCGAGCTCGGCGACGGCCAGAGCTTCGTCCTGGCGGGGCTCATGTACAGCACCTCCGGCAACGTCGAAGATCGGCTGCCCGGCATCGGCGAGTTGCCGATTATCGGAACTTTCTTCAAGCGCACGCAGAACGCCCGCGAGCGTCAGGAGTTGATCATCGTGGCGACGCCGCGCCTCGTTTCGCCGATGGAGGCAGGCGAGGTTCCGCCGCTGCCCGGCGAGGGACAGATTTACGATCCGACGGTGGGAGAGAACCTGCTCAACGTGAACACGCTCGACAAACATGTCGTCAAACACGGTCTGATGAGGTAGCGCCAGATGCAACGCGTTCTCCTCGTCTCCGGAGACAGACAACTGATCGCTCAGGTCAAGCAGGCGCTTGAAGCGACGTCGACCGTCATGTCGGCCGACCCCGCGGTCGACAATGTCGAGGATGTTGCGAGCCAGTTCCAGCCGCAAGGCGTACTGGTCGACAGCGATGTCCGCATGGGCGCCCGCACGGCTTTCGAGCGCTTGTCCTCCATCCGCGCCTGGTTTCCCGATCTGCCGATGATCGTGATCGGCAACGAAGCTGGCGCGCAGCTTATCCTCACCGCCATGCGTGCGGGCGCACAGGACTTCCTCGACCGCGATGCGGCCGAAGACGACATGCGCAACGTCGTCGCGCGCCACATCGCCAGCGGCCGCCCGCGCAGCGCCGCCGCCTCCCATATCGTGACGGTGCTGAGCGCGGGTGCCTCCGAGGAGGATGGCGACTTCGCGGTCAATCTCGGCGCCGCCATTGCCGCCGCCCGGCCGCGGGACGGTGTGCTGCTCGTCGATCTCGGGCTGCCCGCCAGCAATGCCGCGATCTCGCTCAATCTCGATCTTTCCTTCCGCGTCAGGGAAGCGGTGAAGGAAATGTCCCGGCTCGACCGCGCGCTGCTCGATTCCGCGCTCGCCCGTTGCCCGCGGTCCGGCCTCTATGTCCTGCCGCTGGCCATCCACGGCGAAGCGGATACCTGGGCGGTCAATGTTCACGATCTCCGCGCGCTGCTCGAAATATGTCAGTCGCTCTACGACGTGGTGATCGTCTCCTGCGGGCCCTTTTCGCAACAGGAAGAACTCCTCGGGCTGCCGGGCGAAGGCGCCCTCTTCTTCCTGCCCTGCAACCAGCGCTTCACCTCCATCAAGGGGGCGGCGGAAATGCTGCGCTTCGTGCGGCAGGTTCGGTCCGGCGAAGGCGAGCCCGTGCTTGTGGTCCATGAATTCGCGCCGGGCATGGCGCCGGATGCGGCCGGTATCAAAAGCGCCGTCGGTGCGGCCCACGCGATCGAGCTTCCGGTGCGTTGGCATCAGCTCGCGGAAAGCGTCAACAGGGGCGAACCGCTCTCGCTCGACGCATCCACGCCTTATGCGCAGCAGCTGTCGCGCCATCTCGAAGACCTCGGCCTTGTGCCTCGCCTCGCGGCGGAGGGCGAGCGCATGCAGCCGATCAAGATGTGGGCGCGCAAGCTTCTCGGAGTCTTGCCATGAAGTCGATGCAGCCCTACACGCTCGAAACCGGCAATCCCGTCAGCGATATCGGCATTTCGGATCGCTACCAGGAGATCAAGTTCCGCGTCTTCGACCTGACGCTTGAATATCTCGACCAGCAGGGCGTGGAAGGGGAAACGATTCCGCTCGCCGCGCTGCAGGATGAGATCGCCCGTGCCATTGCCGTTGTCCTGATGTCGCGCGGCATAGCGCTCAACATGCGCGAGCGGGCGCAGCTCATCGAGGACGTGCAGAACGAGATCGTCGGCTTCGGTCCGCTGGAACCCCTGCTCCGCGACCCGACCGTCGACGACATCATCGTCAACGGCCCCGCGAATATATATGTCGAAAGGCGCGGCGAGCTTGAACTCGTGCAGACCCGCTTCCGCGATACGACGCATCTGATGAACGTCATCCAGCGGATCGTCAGCCCCATAGGCCGCCGCGTGGACGAGGGCACGCCCTATGTCGACGGACGCCTTCCGGATGGCTCGCGCGTCAACGTCATCATTCCGCCCGTGGCGCTCGACGGACCGATCCTTTCGATCCGCAAGTTCAAGCACATCCCGATGACGGGCGATGATCTGGTGCGCAACGACACGATGACGCCGGAGATGCTGAAATACCTTTCCGGTGCCGTGCGCGGCAAGCGGAACATTCTCATTTGCGGCGGCACCGGCTCCGGCAAGACGACGCTGCTCAACGTGCTGAGCTCCTATATCGGCGCGAAGGAACGCCTCGTCACGATCGAGGATGCGGCCGAGTTGCAACTCCAGCAGTCGCATGTGGTGCGCCTCGAAACGAGGCCCTCCTCGCCCGACGGTGCAACCGAGGTCACGGCGCGCGATCTGCTGCGCAACGTCCTCCGCATGCGCCCCGACCGCATCATTCTCGGCGAGGTCCGGTCGAGCGAGGCAATTGAAATGCTGCAGGCGATGGGCACCGGCCATGACGGCTCGATGGCGACGCTTCACGCGAACGGGCCGCGCGATGCGCTGGAGCGACTGGAAATGCTGATCGGCCTCCATGGTTTCTCCGCCGATCTTCAGGCGGTGCGCCGCTTCATCGCGGGCGCCATTCATTCGGTCGTGCATACGGCGCGGCAGTCGGACGGAAAACGAAAAGTGGTCTCGGTGTGCGAGGTGACGGGCATGGAAGGCCCGACCTATTCGCTGCGCCAGATTTTCTCGGAAGAGGAATCCGAGAAGAAGCGGGTTGTGTAGACAGGTGGCTTCGATGATGCAGGCATCGACCGTTCTTCTTGCCTTGCTCTGCCTCGGCGGCGGCGCCTTCGCTTTTCTTTTGCTGTGGCGCGCGCGCCGGGACATGGAAATCAATCTGCGCCTCGGCGAGATTGTCGGAATGCAGGGAAGGGCGAAGTCCGAGCTTCTCTTCGGCGGCTGGCCGGACCCGACCGCGCTCCTGCCCGCGCTTGCGCGCAACCGTCTCTATCAGGCAGGCATCCAGCTGCCGCCCGAGCGGCTGACGGCGATCCTCATCTTCGCGCTTTGCGTCTGGCTCTCGCTGATGATCCTTCTCGGCTTGCTCGTGGCGAGCGTCGTGCTTCTCAGCGCGCTCCTCATCGTCGTCGCCATTGTGGACTATCGCGCGCGCCAGCGAATGAACGCGCTTTCGGAAGCGATGCTGGGTTTCTTCGACCGCGTCAGGCAATTGCTGGTCGTAGGCAACAGCCTCTCCGTCGCGCTCGCCCGCGCCACCCAGTCGTCGCCGCCCATCGTCGTCGAATTCTTCTCACCCACCATTCGCCGGATTGCGAACGGCGCCGGCGTCGCCGAAAGCGTGAACCAGCTCGCGGAAGATCTCGATCTCTATGAGTTGCGCCTCTTCGGCACCGCCATCGAAACCAACCTCCGCTTCGGCGGCTCGTTGACCGCGATCCTGTCGAACCTGATCGACAATATCCGCCGCCGCGCCGCCGTGCTGCGCGAGGTCCGCGTCAGCACCTCGCAGATTCGTGCGAGCGCCTGGGTGCTCGGTCTGCTCCCCATGGTCGTCGCCTCCGTAGTCATGGTGCAGAGCCCGGACTATGTCCGATGGTTCATCGACGAGCCTGTGGGCCGCCAGCTTCTCGTCTATTGCGCGCTGTCTCAGATACTCGGTGCCTTCATGATGCGCAGCGTCGTGCGCACAAGCTTCTAGAAAGGAAACGGGAACGGTGCTGGACGGACTGACATGGATGGTAGCGGCGCTCGCATTGATGGCGGGCACGCTGGTCTTTGTCGCCTCCTTCTCGCTGCTTCTCCGCCGTCACGAGGTCGCCACGCGCCTCTCGCTTCTCTTCATGCCCGACCGAGAGCACGGCACGCTGGTTGAAATGACGCTTGCCTTTCTCGAGCGCCTCGGCCGCCGCATCGAGGGTGCGCGGGTAAACAGGGAACTTCGCGCGCTCGTCCTCCGCGCGGGCTTCTTCCAGCCCTCGGCCGTCTACATCTTCGTTGCCCTGCGGTACTGCATCGCGCTCGCCGTCGGGCTCGGCATCCTCGTCGCTCGCGCCGGCATGGCGGGGCCCTCCGCCGTCGATTTTCTTCTCGGCCTCTTCTTCGGCTATCTCTTCTATCGCTATGTCGTGATCGCCCTCGGCGTCTATGCCGACCGCCGCGCCGCCACCATTCGCCGCGAGCTTCCGCCTGTGCTCGACATCATGCTGATGGCGCTGGATGCGGGCGTCAGCATCGATCAATGCATGCGCTATGTCGCGAGTGTGGTTCCGGGCACGGCGCCGGTCACGGGCGAGGTGCTGCGCCGGCACATCGCCGACATAGATGCCGGCATGCCCTACGATGCGGCGCTCGACCGTCTCGGCCAGCGGCTCGGCCTCGACGAAGGTCAGGACCTCGCCGCCACCATCAAGCAGGCCCTCTTCCAGGGCGGCGAACTCGGCACGACCTTGCGCCGCTTCTCCGCCGATCTGTCGGACAAGCGCATGGCGACGGCGCGCGAGCAGGTCGGCCGCAAGGCGCCGCAGCTCACGCTTGTGATGATCGTGTTCTTCATGCCGGTGCTGCTGATCGTGTTGGCCGGTCCGGCCGTGGTTACGCTCACAGGCGCACTGAAATCCGCCGGCGAGCAGATGACGAAGAGAGGTACGGCGCCATGAAACGTTTCTTCGCGCTATCCATTTGCCTTTCGCTCGGCGCCTGCGCCGATTATGGCTTCGATCCGGTTTCCGTCGTCTCGCCCCGCGCGAGCGAGGTGCAATCGCTCGACGGCGCTTCCACGTCGAAACTCTACCTGAGCGTCGTGAACGGCCTTCTCAGCCAGGGCCGGTATCGCGCCGCGCTGGCCTATCTCGATCAATATGCGGTCAAGGAAAAGAAGACGCCCTATTTCCACCAGCTCTACGGCGAGGCGCTGCTCGGCACCGAACAATATGAGGAGGCTGCCGCGGCTTTTGCGAAGCTCGGAAATACCGAACTCGCGGCCGATGGCTTCAGCGGTCTCGGCCGGGCAAGGGCGGCGCAAGGCGATTGGGTCGGCGCGGAGGAAGAATTCCGCAAGGCCGTTGCCGCGCGGCCTTCGAGCGCCGAATTCCTGAACAATCTGGGTTATGCGCAGCTCACCATCGGCGGCGACCGGCTCAAGGCGGCGGAGTTCAATCTGCGTCAGGCGCAGGAGCTCGATCCTTCGTCTGGCTCGATCCGCAACAATCTCCTGATCGCCTTCATGATGACGGGCAAGAACGAGGAGGCCCGGCGTCTGCTGGCCGGCATTCCGGCCTCGCGCGAACGGGCGGAAGTTCAGGATTTTGCCGCCGCCTGGGTGAGAGAACGCCAACCCGCCGGTCCGGCCAAGGAGGATATGTGATGAAGATGCTTTTCAGGTCGCCCTGGATGGCCTTGGGAGGGCTTCTCGTCCTCTCGCTGGCCGCCTGTGCTGAGCCGCGCACGCCGCCCCAAGGGGCCTCGCGGGCGGAGGCCGTTCTCGACGCCCAATATGCGGCGCAGGGAAAGGCGAAGCCCATGCGGGCGAGCGAGGCAAATCGGATTTACGAAGAATATCTGGAGAGTATTGGAAAGCCGATTAATATGGAACCAAATGCCCGCCCGTGAGTTACGGAAGCGGTTCTGTGTGAATAGAAAGTAAAATATCTGTTTTCTTAAGGGGAATGAAGTAAAGGCAAGTCGAGTATTGCAGAATTCAGGAACCATTAAGGAAACTGGAAGCAGCATTAACCGGGCTCGGGTTGAATGACTGTGATGGATCGGAATGTAACTGGCAGAGTGGGAGTCCGGGGCGGGGGCCCCGGAGAAGTCGGTGCCGGAAACGGCAACATCAAGGAGGGTTCAATGTCTGAAGGTAAAAAGACGGCGTTTCTGCGCCGCTTCGTGGAAGACGAGAGCGGCATCTCCGCTGTCGAATACGGCTTGCTCGCCGCGGGCATCGCGGTCGGATTGTGGGCGTTCATGGGCGATATCAGAACCAATTTGGGGACGATATTCGGGCAGATCGACTCCGATCTCTCCAGCGCTGCGAGTGGTGGCGGCGGTGGCGGCGGCGGTTAGCCGCTGCGCAATTATCTGATGTACCCGTATTTGCGTGACAGGTTTCGCGTTTCGCGTGGCGCTCCCTCTCGCGGGGGGGCGCCCGCCTCGCCGCGCCTTGTCCGTGACGAGCGCGGCTCGGTGGCGATCGAATTCGCCTTCATCGCCGCTCTCTTCCTCGCCATCCTGTTCGGGATTATTTCCTACGGCTTCCAGTTCGCGACCCGCATCGCGCTTTCCTATGCGGTTGCGGAAGGCGGCCGCGCCGCCGTGGCGGGTCTCGACGACGGCGAACGCGAGCAGCGCGCCACGGATGCAATCTACGAAGTCCTCAACGCCTATTCGCCGCTGATCGACGTGGCCAGCGCGGCGCCGCCGAGCTTCGTCTGGCAGGATACCAGCGTCGGCAGGGCGGTCGAAATCAACCTCGTCTACACGGACACGCGTTTTTCCCTTCTGCCGTTCATTCCGACGCCGGATGAAACGGTGCGGGTCAGGACGACCTATGTCGTCTCCGATCCATCGGGTTAGGACGCGGCATGACGATCGAGGGAAAGCCCGCCAACGACGATGGGGAATTCCCCGTCGCGGATTTGCTCTCCACCTTCGCGGAAGCCGCGCTCTCGCTTTCCCGCGCCGCGACGGATGATGAGCTCCATGCTGCGCTCGATGGGGCGGCGCATCGTCTGGCGGCGCTCTCCTCCGGCCTCGTCTCGATCTGCGAGCTCGGCCTGTCGCCGAATGGCCGCGCGCTCGTTCTCTGGCAGTCTTCGCGCGGCGGTCTTTCGCTCGATGAGGACAATATATTTTCCGACTGGTACAGCCGCGCCGCCCGCTCCGGCGGCGAACTGACGCCCGCGCGCGGCGGCGTCTGGCACGGCCTCCTCTCCGCCGACGGCCTGGGCGACGAAACGGGCATCCGGGTCGCCATCGCGCTGAAGCTCGACCGGATGAACGAAGCCATGGCGGCACATGCCTATGGCCTCGCGGATATCGCGGCAACCGCCGTCATCCGCATTCGTAAACAAAAGGTCGCCGCGATGGAGAGGCGCCGTTTCGACACCATGTACGAGGCCACGCGCGCCTGGCTCGAACTCGGTGCCGACATCGTCTGGGAAGCCTCCGCCGAAGGCATTCTCCGCTGCCGCCGCATCCTCAATCGCCGCGGCGACATCGGCCGCATCGTCGATGGCATGGACCTGAAATCCCTGCGTATCGGCGGCGGCGGCCAGAGCCTGTTCGATTTTCTGGAACAGCAAGGCAGCGTCCGCCACATGCGGGCGCATCTGCCGGGAGATGCGCTCAGCCGTCTTCCCTCCGGCGAAACGCTCTACGTGTCGGGCATGGCGCGCGCGGGCGACGACGAAGCGCCCTACATAGGCACCTTCACGGTGATTGGGCGCGATGCCCCCTCGCACCACACGCGTGAGACGGCCGCCATGCTCGTGCAGATGCGCGGCGCGCGCCTGCGCGAGGAACAGCACCGGCGCGAGGCGGAGGCCATGCTTCAGGGATTGCGTCTCCTGCTTGGTCAGGATTCGTCGCGCGAGAAGATGTCGCGCCTCGTCGGCCTCATCGGCGACTGCATCGGCGGCAGCGATGCCTGCGTCGTCGAACGCGGGCTCGATGGCAAGGCGCGTATCCTCGTGCCGCAGCAGCGGACCCTCGGCCCCGGCGCCGGCGCCGCGCTTGATCTCATCGCGGGCAATGCGCCGGGCGGTACCGTGAGCGTCTACGACACGGACGCAACGGAAGGCCGCGGCATCGCGAATGCCTTCGGCCTGGACGGACGCCAGATCGCCGTTCTCTCTCTTCCGCTGCGCGGCGATGCCGCTTTCCTTCTCTGCACCACGCGCCGCATCGAAGGCTTCGCCGCCGCCGATCTCGATTTCGCGGACAGGTTCACCTTGCTGCTCCGTCAGGCATTGCTTCTGCGCGAGGAGCAATCGCAACTCGCCCAGACGGCCAAGATGGCGGCGCTCGGGCAGATGTCGGCAAGCATCGCGCATGAGCTTCGCCAGCCCCTCAACACGATTTCCCTCGCCGTGCAGAACCTCGAATATCTTCTCGAGGCGCCGGAATTCGACGGCGAAGCGGCCGCTCAAAAGACAAAGCGCGTTCTCGCCCAGGTCGAACGCGCCAGCGATGTCATCGACCGCATGCGCCGCTTCGGCCGCAAGAGCGTCGGCGAGAATGCCTCCCTTGTCCTGCGCAATGTCGTGGAAAATGTGGAGGCCATCATGCACCACGTTCTGCTGCGCGCTGGTACCCGTCTGGAACTCGACGTGCCGCCGGAGATGACGGTCTATGCGGATCAACTGCAGCTTGAGCAGGTCATCGGCAATCTGCTGCAGAACGCGGTCGATGCCATCTCGGGCATCGGCGCCAGACATGAGCGCGCCGAAGGGCTGATACGGATCGCCGCCGCGCCGTCGCCCGACGAGAAGGGAATGGTCGTGCTCCGCGTCGAGGATAGCGGGCCGGGCTTCCGTCCCGAAATCGCCGCGCGCGTGCTGGAGCCCTTCTTCACCACCAAATCGCCGGAGCATGGCACCGGCCTTGGTCTCGCCATCTGCGATGCGATCGTGCGCGAGAGCGGCGGCCGCATCGAAGTCGGCAACCACGAGCGCGGCGGCTATGTCGCGGTCGTGCTGCCGCGCGATGCCGCTTGACGTCTCGGGTCAGTCGCCGCTCGGAAAGCCCGTGAACAGGTAGCCCTTGCCGCGAATGGTCTTTATCACCATCGGATGATCGGGATTGGGTTCGAGCTTCCGCCGCAGCTTCACCACGATGCTGTCGAGGCTGCGGTCATAGGGCTGCCATTGCCGGTTGAACACGCGGCGGCAAAGTTCCTCGCGCGTTTGCGGATTGCCTTCATGCGCCACGAGTTCGATCAGCAGATCGCATTCCGCTGTCGTCAGCGGCACCAGCGCGCCGTCCGGCGCGGAAAGCCGGCGGCGATGCGGATCGAACTTCCACTGCGCGCCCGCTTCCTCACCCTCCCTCGCGGAAACGCCCGTGCGCGCGCCCGAACCGCCGGAGCCGCCCGACCGGCGCAGCAGCGCCCGGATGCGCGCAAGCAACTCGCGCAGGTTGACCGGCTTCACCACGTAATCGTCGGCGCCAAGCTCGAGACCTACAACCTTGTCGGTTGCCTCGCCTTGTCCCGTCACCATGATGCAGGGAGTGCCGTGCGTCTGGCGGATCGCCCGCAGCACGTCGAAGCCGTTATCGGCGCCCAGAAGCAGGTCGAGTATGACGAGATCGAACTTGTTCTCGGAAAAAACCTGGAGCGCGGATGCCGCGTCGCCCGCCTCCATGACGATCATCCCGTTCGCGCTGAGATAGGATCTCATCTCCTCGCGCATGTCCGGGTCGTCGTCCACCAATAATAGCGAGGCCGCATGTGTGCCCGATGCGCCCGCAGATCCGTTCTGCTCCGCCGTCATTGCCATTGTCTCCCTCCCGCCGGACTAACAATTCAACGAACTCAACTCAACAAACTCGAACGCAACTAATTCGACGATCTCGAACTTCCCTGGCATTGTCTCTGGCGAATTCAGGGACGGAACGTCCCGGCACACCATTGTTGTATATTGCCAAGTCTAGACCGTCGCAGTTTCCGAATCCTATAGAAAATGCGGCGACTGTGCGGCATCGGTCTGGATTGCCGAAGGTTCCATTTTTCATATTTACGCACACGCTCGCCGCGATTTCTTGCGGGCGCGCATTTTTGCCGAGCCCATCCTTTACCAATCCATACAGTTTTCTACACCTTGCGGGCTGTTTTTCCCTGCAAGGTCGAACACATGTTAAGCGACCGACGGCTTGAGAAGTGTCATATCGAGGACCAGGCCCATGAACCAGGAATGCGAACTCAAGGACGGCAGCCAGAGCCCGATCGACGATCGGACGACGGACCTGGCTGGTGCCGTCGAAAGCTTGAGCGACGACGAACTTCGGGATCTGCTGGTTGCCCTTCTCTCGGAGTGGCGCAAGCGCTGCGACGTGGGCGAGGCTTTCCCGAACTGACCGGCTCCCGCGCGGCATTTGCGATTTGCCGCGCGGTCCCTCGTTCACTTCGCGGCTTTCTTGTCGCAGGAATATCCCCAAGCCAGGCTTGTGGTGAGATCGAGATTGGCGGGCAGGTCCCTTATTTGCGGCCGCTGCTCGAGAAGCGCCAGAAAGAGCTGGCGCACATTCTCCGCGCTCACGCCTTCCGCCGGCAGGCAAAAGGTAGGCTTGTCGATGCCGCGCCGCGCCACCGCGTAATGACCGAGAAATCCCTGGATGTAGGCGCCGCAGACGCTCAGCCGTGCGCTTTCCTCTTCCGTCACGGTGCCGGACGCCGCCGGATTGGCGCAGACCGCCGCGAGATCGGCGCCCGTCTGCAGCGCATAGCGTTGCGCCGCGTCCGCGGGGCTCGCCATGAAGATCGCCGTCAGCGTAGCCGTCGCGGCGAAAAGGTGCTTGGCCTTGCTCATTTCTCTTCTCCCGTCGCTATGCCGGCGCGGCCGGCGTCGTCGTTTCCGGGAAGAAATCTAGCAAGCTGAGTCAAACAACTTGATCTTATGTTGTCGGCTTTTGTCGATGAGTGTGCGGGACGAAAAGCGTCACCCATAGATTTTGCGCGGCGTGACCACGGCTCGCAGCGGTACGTTCGGCCGCAGCACGATGCGGGCCTGCGGCATCACCTGGTCGGCATTGACGACCTTGATGCGCGCGCGCTGCGCGAACGTGCCCAGAATGAGCACCGCTTCGAGCAGCGCGAAACTCGCCCCGATGCAGATGCGGGGGCCCGCGCCGAACGGCATATAGCTGTGGCGCTGACGCCCCGCTGCTTCCTCGCCGAGAAAGCGCGTCGGGTCGAAGCGGTCGGGCTCGCGCCACAGCCGGCGGTGCCGGTGCAGCAGCCACGGCGAAATGAGTATCGACTGGCCGCGCTCGACGGTGATGTCCGGCGTGAGTTCGATGGTCTTGTTCGCCCGGCGCATCAGGTTTGCGACCGGCGGATAAAGCCGCAGCGCCTCGTCGATCACGGCGCGCGTCAGAACGAGCGACGGTACGTCGTCGATCGTCAGCCGCCGTCCGCCCGTCACCTCGTGGACTTCTTCGTAAAGCCGCTCCTGCCATTCGGGATGCACCGTCAGCAGATACCAGACCCACGCCATGGTGGTCGCGGTCGTCTCGTGCCCGGCGAGAAGGAAAGTCGCCACCTCGTCGCGCACCTGGTCGAGCGTCATCTCGTGTCCGGCTTCGCTTTGCGATGCCGTCATCAGCCGGCGCAGCAGCGTGGTCTCGTCGCCGTCCTTGCGCGCTTCCTCGATGATCCGCCCCGCGAATATGTCGAGCTTGCGCCGGCCCCGCCGTACCACGGCCTCGATTGCCCGGTTGCGCAGCGCGCCCGGCAGGAAGGCGGAGGCGAGAAACATCGCCGGAAACTTGTCCAGTATCGACGTCACCGTATGGGAAATGCCGTCGACATCCTCATCGAGATTGGCGCTCAGCACCGCCTCGCCGATGATCTCGAGCGTCAGCGTCGTCATCTCGCGGTCGATGGGAAAGAAGCCCTGCTGCGCCATCGCCCGGCGTGCGGAGCGTTCCGCCGCGCGCACGAAGAGCGGCGCGAAGTCCCGCACGCTGGAATGCTGGAAGATCGGCGCTGCAAGCTTCCGGTTGCGCCGCCACGTCGTGCCTTCCGCCGTCAAGAGACCGTTGCCCAGCAGCGGTTTCAGGATCGCAAGCTGGTTGTCGTCCTTGGGAAAATGCTCGACGTCGCTGACGAGGATACGGCGGATCGCTTCGGGATCGTTCACCATCGTGCCGCGTCCGCCGCGCGCGATGCCGACGCGGAAATCGCAGGATTTCGCGCTGTACCAGAAATCGGGATAGGAGGCGATCAGGTTGGCGAGGAGATGCGGCCTCAGGAGGGCCGCGCTGATGCCCGGCGGCTCCGTCGGCGGTATCGGACGGGCCGGAATAAAGCCCTCCGGCTCGTCGCTGGTCTCGATCTCCGCACGCATCGCCATCCGCCATTCCTCCCTGTTCGCTGCTGCCGGTCAGATCGGATTGACCGTCGCGCCGCCGAATTCGCTCATCACCGAAGACACCAGTTCGCGGTTGTCGTGGTCCCAGGGATGGAAGTCCTTCTTGTAGAAATCGAGATAGGGGCGCATCAGCCCGCGCATCGCGCCGCGCTTGCCGAACAGGAATTTCAAACCGCCGCCCCAGAGCTTCAGGCGCGATCCTTCGTAGTCGCGGAGCAGCAGACGCATGTTGCGGATGACATGCGTGGTGAATTCGACGGTGACGAGTGCCATCGAAAGCCGCCGCCGCCATGTCTTGCCGCCGACGGCGATGAAGACATCGAAAGCAACGGACTTGTGTTCAGTTTCCTCCAGCGCATGCCAGTGCCAGAGCGCCTTCATCTCGGGATGCGCGCCTTCAAGCCCTTCGGGATTGCGGAACGTCGCATCCGCGAGGATCGCCGTCAGATGTTCGAAGGCGACCGTGCCGCTCAGTTGCTGCATCGGCGTCAGCACGCGCCGGGCGAATGCCTGGCGGCGGTTCACCGTCCGCTCCATCAGCTCGAGCGACACGCCGCGTGCCCGGCACAGTGCCTCGTTGTAGCGCTGGTGCTCGCGGCGATGGACGGATTCCTGCGCCGTGAAGCCGCGGATCCGCCGCTGGAGTTCCGGATCGTCGATCCGGTCGCGAAAGGCCTTCACGCTGTCGATGAAGAATTGCTCGCCGAGCGGAAAGAGGATCGACATCGCATCGAAGAAAGCGGTGCGGAAGGGATCGTTGCTGTGCCAGTTGGTGGCCAGCGTCTCGTCGATATTGAATTGCCGGTTACGCGGCACAATTTCGACATTTTCCGGCGTGCGGGAAAGGCTGGAGCCGTGCATTTTGAACCTGCTGCGTTGAGTGGTTGCGCGGTCTGGCGCGCTGTTGGCTCTTAAATAGGGATTTCCGGGAACCGCAGGAGGTCATGTTCGGCCAAGCAGGGGGTCATTAACGGACAAGAGACATGCGTATCGAACCTGGCTATGTCGAAATCGTCGCAACGGTCCTGAAGGAACTGGGGCTCGACCCCGCCGCCTTCCCGCTGCCCCGCACCGGCCCTGTCTCGGAAGACGAGTTCCGCCGCATGTCGGAAAACCTCGTCGCGATGTCCGGCGACAGGGCCGTCGCGCTTCGCCTCGGTTCCAGCATGCATCTGGGAACGCACGGCCTGCTCGGACACGCGGTCCTCAGCAGCCGCAGTCTGCGGCAGGCCGCCGGTTTGCTGATCCAGTACAGTCCCCTTCAGGGCACGCAGGGCCGCATCCATCTCGCCTTCACGCCGGATCACGCAATTCTGACCTTCGAGCCGCCCTTCGCTGTCGAAGGCGCGCCGAATTTTCTGGTCGAACTCTTTTTCGCCGGCGTGCTCACGGCCTTGCGGCAGCTCATCGGTCCGCTGCCGGACGAATGTCGTCTCGAGCTGGGTTATGGCCCTGAAATGCCGGAAGAAACCTACCGCCGCTTCCTCGGTGTCGACGTCTCCTTCGGCCACGCGGCAAACCGTTTCATTGGCCCCAGCGGCCGCATCGATCAGCCCCTCTCCGCCGCCAGCATTCCCGTCGCCGAAATGTATCGCCTGCAATGTGAGCGCCTGCTGCGCGAGATGGATGCGGCGGACGGCCTGAGCGGCGATGTGCGCCGCATGATCCTCGGCGCGCGCGGCCGTTTTCCGGGCATGGACGAAGCCGCGCGCCGCCTGAACATGAGTGAGCGCACGCTGCGCCGCCGCCTGGCCGAGGAAAACATGTCCTATCGCGGGATTGTCGACGACGTGCGCAGCCATCTCGCGCGCGGCTATCTGCGTGAGACGCCTCTCTGCGTCGCCGACGTCGCTTCCCTTCTCGGCTTCGACGACGTCGCGAACTTCAGGCGCGCCTTCAAAAAATGGAACGGTTGCGCGCCGCAGGATTTTCGTCTGCGGCGCGAGGCCCGAAATGATACACGCCCTCCGTCCACCGAACGTCCGGTTGCAGAGAAACAAACGCACACTCAATTGCACATGCCTCCACACCATAAAACACTGGTGTGACCTAAGCTCCCCGGCAGTTCAATGACGCGAGGAGGATAGGGCTGATGTTTGTGAACTCCGCAAAGGCGGCTGTGGCGATAGGCGCGATGCTTCTCGTCGCGGCATGTAATTCAGATGGTTCGGCATTCGGTGGCGGCCCGGGCGGCGGCGGTGGCGGAGGCACGAGTTCCATCACCTCCCTCGGTGTCACGGGCGAAGGCGGCATGACGGAGAAGCTCGGCCTCGCCGCGCTCACGGACCCGCTTCTCGGCACCGAAGGTGTGCTCGGCGGCGGTGGCGACGGCGCGGTGGGCGGCCAGTTGCCGCCGGAACTGACGGATGCTCTTGCGCCGCTCACGGACGGCCTTGCGCCGGTCGTCGATACCCTCGCCGAAAACCTGCCGCTCGGCATGATCACGGATCAGATCCCCGCCCTCGGCGTGGCCGGAGAAGACGGCCTCGTCTACGACATCGCGGGCCAGGACCCGGTCGGCATGCTGCTCGGCAGCAACGGCACGGTCCCCATGCTCGTCGGCGGCGGCAATGACGGCGCACTCGGCGACATCGTTCCCGAAGGTGCGATCCCGGGCCTGCCGGGCGGCGGTGACGGCGGCGATCCGCTCGCCCCGATTACCGATCTCCTTGGCGGCGGCCTGCCGGGTCTCCCCGGCGGCGGCGACGGCGGCGATCCGCTTGCGCCGATCACCGGTCTCCTTGGCGGCGGCCTGCCGGGTCTCCCGGGCGGCGGCGATGGCGGCGATCCGCTCGCCCCGGTCACCGATCTGCTCGGCGGTGCCGGCGGACTGGGCCTGACCGGCGACCAGGGTCTCGTCGCGGATATTCTCGGTGAAGATCCCGTCGGTCCGCAGCTCGGCCCGCTCGCTCCGGTTGCCGATCTGCTCGGCGGCGGCAATGACGGTGCGCTCGGAGATGTCGTCCCCTCCGGCGGCGGTTCGGATCCGCTCGCCCCGATCACCGATCTTCTTGGCGGGCTCCCCGGCGGTCTGCCGGCCATCCCGGGCACCTGATAAACGCGCATTCCCGGGAGCGGTATGCTCCCGGCACGGCAAGGAGGCGGGACCCCGGTCCCGCCTCTTTCGCGTTAGGGGAAAATTGTTCGCTCTAGCTGTTGCGGCCCGGCAGAAACGGTTCGAGCCAGCTCTCGGAGCTGCCCCCGTCATGGGCCTCCGCCGCGTACTCGCGGCGTTCGTCGCGCGTCATCCGCCATGTGCCGTCGTCACGGCGCAGCGTAACGGCCCGCGCGGTCTGCCCGTGGGCGTCGCGCCACACGACGTGAAACTCTTCCCCCCGCTCGACAGACGCTTCCCACGGAATATGCGCATCGAACCGCAGCGACGGATCCTTGATCATGTGCAGCCGGTTGCCGGTTGCGAGTGCGGCAAGGAACGGCGGGATCAGCGACAGGGGCATCAGATAGGCACGGTCGCCTCGCAGATGCGCCCGCCAGGAAGGAATGCGCTGCGGAAAGACGAGCGGCCGCGGCGCCTCTTCCGCCTCGGCATGCTCCTGCGCCACCCGCTGCGCCACCCGCATCGGTTCCGCCTTGCTCAGCACGAACACCCATTGCCTGTACCGGTGGTCGGCCGCCGTCGCCGTCGCCGGAATGCTTGACTGCAGAAATTTCATCAGCGCGCCCGAACCGCCGAAAAGCGCGGTCGCGATCAGCGACATCGAGCCCGTCAGCACGATGGCGTCGCGCCTGATATCGCTCAGTGAAGCAGAGACGAGGGGTTTTGCTTTCAACGATGTCGTTCCCCTGCATTTGAATGGCACAAAATTGTTCGCCGCCGGAGCGGCGGCTTGCGGATTTGTCTGAGATGCGCGGGGCGAAAATGTGGCGCCCGCGTCCTTGCCGGGCGCGGGCGCCGTCTTCCGTCACAAGGATGCGGACAACCGTCGCCGGATTCCCGGGGTGAGGGATGCTGCATCGGGATCGAGGAGAACCTGATCGGAATGACAGCTGGGAAACCGGTCCTGGCGCAGCGTTCTTGCGGCGGAAGTGCAATTTTCCGTGAGGGTGCGGCGGCGTCCGCCGCAAGTCCAATTGAATTACAAAGAATTACACTCACACAAGGCCTCTGCGCCGGCTTCCGCGCCTTGCCCGCCTCCTGGACATTCGTATACGGACAAAAGTCGTCTCCGTCCGCAGCTCCGAACATATCGCCACATTTCTCTACATCGTCAGGCCCGGCGAATTTGCTACGCAGGTTCACACGGGAGGACGACACCATGAGATCATCTATCATTGCGCTTTGCACAGCGGGCTTTCTGGCCGGATGCGGTTCGGGAGGCGACTCGCCCATCGCCACGAGCCCACGTTCCTCGTCCACTGCCATGGCGCTAGGCGGCATGCAGATGGGCGTCTCCGGCGAGGACGGTGCGTCGGAGGAGCTGCTGGGCGTCGACGTCGTCTCGCCGCTTCTCGGCGGCGGCGGCCTCGTCGGCACCACGCTCGGTGGCGGTTCGGGCGGCATGCTTGCCGGTAACGCGCCCGAGGGCGGCATCGTCCCGGAAGGCGCTCTCGCGCCGCTGACGGATGGTCTCGCACAGATCGAATCGCAGGTGCCCCCGCTCGGTGTCTCCGGTGACGGCGGCCTGGGCGAGGATCTCTTCGGTCATGACATCACGGGCTTGCTCGTCGGCACCGAGGGCGGTCTCGTTCCCAATCTTCTCACCGGCGGCGGCGAAGGCCAGCTTGGCGACATCGCGCCGTCCGACAGCGCGCCGCTTGCCCCCGTCGGCGATCTCGTCGCGACCCTCATCGACGGCGCGCAAGCGACATCGAATGAGGATCAATTGGGCGATCTTTCGCCGGTGCTGAGCCCGGTGGTTCTCGGCCTGCTCGGCGTTGGCGGCGAAGGGGGAGGTCCCGTGCCGGTCGAATTGCCGTCGCTTCCGCTTGCAGAGCTTGAGCCGGTCATCGTGCCGGTAACGGAGCTCGCCGTTCCGCTGCTCGCCACGCCGCTGCTGCCGAACGGCACCACGGCATACGACGTCGTCTTCCCGGTGGTGTTCGGCCCGGTCGCCGGTATTGCCGGCAACACGCTTCCGCTGGAAACGGTCAGCGACACGCTTGTCGGAGTGCTGCCGTAGTTACCGCGTTGAGGGGCGCGGGCGGTGCAAAGGATTTGAGGGAGGATTGAAAGTATGAAGTTCCGGATTGTGCAGCCGTTTGTCTCGCTGGCACTGTTTTTCGCCATGTCGGCTGCGGCCCATGCGGCGCAGATAAAAGCCGGCCCGGTCGATATCGATATCGGGACGACCGTGTCGGCTTCCGCCAGCATGCGTGTGTCGAAACAGGGTTGCGAGTTCATCTCCGTTTACAACGGCGGCTGCACGGCGCCGGGGGGCACGGATTACGACGTGAATTCCGACGACGGCAACGTCAATGTCGAGCAATGGGACCTCATCTCGGCGCCCGTCAAGATCATCTCCGAGGCCGACGCCAAATGGGATCGGTTCGGCTTCTTCGTGCGCGCCAAGGCTTTCTACGATTATGTCGGCGACAAGGTGCTTGGCCGCGGCGACGGCAAATACGGACCGGGCGCCGCGCCTTATGGCCAGCGCCGCGAACTCGATGATGAATTTCGCGGCAACAGCGCGCATGACCTCCAGGCGCGTTCGTTCGATCTTCTCGACGCTTTCGCTTACGGCAACTTCCTTGTCGCCGACATGCCCCTCACGGTGCGTCTCGGCCGGCAGGCGGTGAACTGGGGCGAAAGTCTCTTCATCCCCGGCGGCGTCTCGGCCTATCTCCCGCTCGACGTGTCGGCGCTGGTGCGTCCCGGCGTTGAGCTGAAGGAAATCTTCCTGCCGCAGAATTCGCTTTTCGCCAGCATCGGACTGCCCGCCAACCTCACCTTCGAAGCGCAATATGTCTTCGAGTGGGAAAGGTCCATCCTTCCGGCTTGCGGCAGCTTCTTCTCGCCCAGCGATGCGGCGGCGGGCGGTTGCCGCTACGCGGTGTCCGGCGGCGAAGTCTACAATTTCGGCAACGGCACCAGCTATTCTCCCACGGCCTTTGTGCCCCGTGGGCGCGATCAGGAAGCACGCGATCAGGGCCAGTTCGGCTTTGCCCTGCGCTACTATGCCGAATGGCTCAATCACGGCACGGAGCTGTCCGCCTACTATGTCAACTTCCACAGCAAGCTGCCTTTCGGCACGACCACGGCATCGACGCCGACCGTGACGACGGCCGCGTTGCAGCTGATCTGTAATCCTGCCGTTCCCGGTTCGCTTTCGGGCTCGGGGTGCACCGATGCGGCGCCGGCTCTTCAGGACGACTATGGCCGTCCCGTCTCCTACGGCCAGGGCATATTCGCGGAAGCCGCGGGCGCCAACAAGAACCTGATTATCCAGTTCCCCGAAGACATCGACATGTTCGGCACGAGCTTCAATACGACCATCCCCGTCCTCGGCGATGCGACGGCGCTCTCCGGCGAACTTGCCTATTTCCCGGACATGCCGTTCCAGCTCGACTCGAACGAAATCCAGGGCGCGGACATCCAGAATTTCGGCTACACGCCGGGACCGGGCGAGGCGTCCTATTACGATGGAGAGCCCGTGCCGTTCGGCGGCGTCATCCCGGGCTATCGCTACACGGAAGCCCTGCACGGCCAGCTCTACACCCTGAGCACGCTGACGCCGTCGGACCCGATCGTGAGCCGGCTGGGCGGCGACCTGCTGATCCTCGTCGGCAATGTCGGCTTCCAGTATCTGCCGAATGCGAGCGGCAATCGCTTCGCCATTCCGCGTTCGGGCGAAACGCATCCCAACTTCGGCAGCGCCGCCACCTTCGGCGACAATTGCAACAAGGCCGGCACCTGCAGCATCGCGCCGCTTTATGCGAGCAGCTTCTCCTGGGGCTACCGCATGCTGGCGATGATGGACTACCACACGGCCTTCGGCACGCCCGTCACGCTCAGCCCGATGGTGGTCTGGAGCCATGACGTCAGCGGCTATTCGGCCGGTCCCATCGGCCCCGGCTTCGTCGAAGGCAAGAAGGCGGTCACCCTCGGCGTCACCGCCAGCTATCTCGACACCTACCGGCTGTCGGTCGACTACACCAACAACTTCGGTGCCAAATACCGGAACGGTTCCTACGACAAGGATTTCGTCGGCATGACGGCGTCCTACACGTTCTAGAAGTATTTAGAGAGAGGCCACTCTCAACCCGAGGCCATAGTCCGGCCTCGCGTCGCGGCCCGTCTCCGGGAAACCGGGGGCGGGTCGTCGCGTTTGCGGGGAGGTGTCAGGAAGAAGCGCGATCCTTCGGCACGAGATAGCCATGCATCAGCGTGTCGAGCACGACATCCGTGTAGCGCCGCCTGAGCGCGTCGTCGAGATGCTCGATGCCATGCGCATGCTTGAGGATGGCCGGGTTGGCGAAGATATGTTCGCAGGCCCCGAGCGCGACGAGATAGAACAGCGTCGGGTCGAGCGGGCGGATCGTGCCGTCCTTCGCGCCTTCCTCCATCAGCTCCTTCGCCGTCAGCGTCAGCGGCACGACGAAGAATTCGGCGATCTCGCGCGCCGCGTCGGTCGTCGCGTCGCGCATCAGGGCGCCCAGCAGCCGGTAGAGATAGGGATAGCGGAAGAAAGTGCGGATGACGCCGGCGAGATGCCGCCGCAGCTTTTCGGCCGGCGGCAGGTCGAGGCCCATCAGCCGGTCGAGTTCGCCCAGCGCCGTTGCCGCGTCGCGCTTCGCCAGCGCCAGCAGCAGGCCCTCCTTGCCGCCGAAATAATAGCTCACCAGCGCCACGTTCAGGTCCGCCCGCGCCGCGATGTCGGCCAGCGGAACGTCCACCGTCTCCCGCTCGCTCATGACCTCGCTTGCCGCTTGCAGCAGCAGGTCGCGCGCCGCGGGTCTGGCCGGGGCCGCCCTTGCCTTGTTCTTTTCGTGGGCGTCCACAACGCCTCCTTGCGTTCCCGCTCTTTTCGTTTTAAATCTACATTTAAAAATTTAAACGCGCCATTAAAAACGCCCCGCGGCGCCGGGCCCCAGGGAGACTGATAAATGAGCGAAGCATGGATCATCGACGCGGTACGCACCCCGCGCGGCATCGGCAAGGTAGGCAAGGGCGCGCTCGCCCATCTTCATCCGCAGCACCTCGCCCGCACGGTTCTGGCCGCGCTCGCGAGCCGCAACGACATCAACACCGCCGAAGTTGACGACATCATCTGGGGCACCTCCTCCCAGCGTGGCGCGCAGGGCGGCGACATGGGCCGCATGGCCGCGCTCGATGCGGGCTACGACATCCGCGCTTCCGGCGTCACCCTCGACCGCTTCTGCGGCTCGGGCATCACCACCGTCAATCTCGCCGCCGCGCAGATCATGTCCGGCATGGAAGATCTCGTCGTCGCCGGCGGCACCGAGATGATGAGCTACACCTCCGCCACCGCCGACCCGAAGACGCCGCCGATGATGGATGCGGGCAATCTGCATCTCCGCAAGCAGCATCCGCAGTCGCAGCAAGGCGTCTGCGCCGATGCCGTCGCGACGCTCGAAGGCATCGACCGCAAGGCCGTGGACGAGCTTGCCTATGTCTCGCAGCAGCGCGCCGCCAAGGCGATCGAGGAAGGCCGTTTCTCGAAGTCGCTCGTCACGGTTTACAATGACGACGGCTCGGTCGCGCTCGACCGTGAGGAATTCCCGCGTCCGCAGACGACGCTCGAAGGTCTGGGCAATCTGAAGGCGACCTTCGAAGCCTGGGCCGGCATTCCGGTCGACGCCGAGGGCACGACCTATGGCGATCTCATCCGCCAGAAATATCCGCACCTCAAGCAGTTCAACCACGTCCACCACGCCGGCAACTCGTCGGGCGTCGTCGACGGCGCGGCGGCGATCCTTCTCGCCTCGCCCGGATACGCGAAGAAGAACGGCTTGAAGCCGCGCGCCCGCATCGTCGCCACCGCCAACATGGGCGACTGCCCGACGCTGATGCTCAACGCGCCCGTTCCCGCCGCGCGCAAGGTGCTCGAAAAGGCCGGCCTCAAGGTCGAGGACATCGATCTCTTCGAGATCAACGAAGCCTTCGCCGTCGTCGCCGAAAAATTCATCCGCGACCTCCGGCTCGACCGCGACAAGGTGAACGTGAATGGCGGCGCCTGCGCGCTCGGTCATCCGATCGGTGCCACCGGCTCCATCCTCATCGGCACCATCGTCGACGAGCTGGAACGCCAGGACAAGCGCTACGGCCTCGTCACCATGTGCGCCGCCGGCGGCATGGCGCCTGCCATCATCGTCGAGCGCATGCAGTAATTGTGGTTCAGCGGGCGGATGCTTCCGGAACACCGGAGCATCCGCCTTGTCTGTCGGAGGGTTTATTCGAAATGACCTGGACAATCACCGACCTCGCAGCCGAATTCGGCATCACCCACCGCGCCCTCCGCTTCTATGAGGAAAAGGGTCTCATCGAGCCCGAGCGCCAGGGCCAGGCGAGGCTCTACTCGAAGCGCGACCGCGCCCGCCTGCAACTCATCCTGCGCGGCCGCGACGTCGGCCTGACGCTTTATGAAATCCGCCAGATCCTCGATCTCTACAGGAACGGCGAAGGCCGCGACGAGCAATACCGTCTCGCCGTCTCGCTGTTCAGAAAGCGCATCGCGGCGGCAACCGAAATGCGCGACCGGGTCGACGCCCAGCTCGCCGAACTCGAAAGCGCCTGCGAGCGGCTCGAGGAAAAAAAGATCGTGGCCTCGCGCCCGCGCCACAAGGAAGCGCCGCTGCGCACCGGCACGCGCTGACCCTCGCCCAACGGACCGAACGACAACAATGACGCCCGAACAGAGGCGCATCCAGGGAGAAGCACAAATGAGCGATTACAGGCTCCTGATAAACGGCAAGCTCGTTGCCGGCGCGAAATCGATGGACGTCATCAATCCGGCCACGGAAGAAGTGGTGGCCTCCTGCTCGCGCGCTTCCGAGGCGCAGTTGAACGAAGCCGTCGCCGCCGCCAAGTCGGCCTTCCCCGCCTGGAGCGCAACGCCCATCGCAGACCGCAAGAAGGTGCTGAACGCGATTGCCGACGCGATCGAGGCCAACGCCCCCGATCTCGCGCGGCTCCTCACGCAGGAACAGGGCAAGCCGATCGGCGACGCGACGGGCGAGGTCTACGGCACCGCCGCCTTCTTCCGCTATTTCACCATGCTCGACCTGCCGGTGAAGGTGATCGAGGACAGCGAGGGCAAGCGCGTCGAGGCGCATCGCCGTCCCTTGGGCGTCATCGGCGCCATCGTGCCGTGGAACTTCCCGCTGATCCTCATGGCCTTCAAGCTGCCGCCGGCCCTTCTCGCCGGCAACACGGTGGTGCTGAAGCCCGCGCCGACGACGCCGCTCACCTCGCTCAAGCTCGGCGAGCTCATCGCGGACATCGTCCCCGCCGGCGTGGTGAACATCATCGCCGACGCGAACGACCTCGGCGCCGCCCTCACCGCGCACCCGGACGTCCGCAAGATTTCCTTCACCGGCTCGACGGCGACAGGCGCCAAGGTCATGGCGGGCGCCGCCGGACTTCTCAAGCGCATCACCCTCGAACTCGGCGGCAACGACGCCGGCATCGTGCTGGATGATGTGAACCCCAAGGAAGCCGCGCCGAAGCTCTTCCAGAGCGCCTTCCAGAATTCCGGCCAGGTCTGCATCGCCATGAAGCGGCTCTATGTGCATGAGTCGATCTATGACGAGATGTGCGACGAGCTCGCCGCCATCGCCAACAACACCATCGTCGGCGACGGGTTGAAGCAGGGTACGCAGCTCGGGCCGCTGCAAAACAAGATGCAGTTCGACAAGGTGAAGGAGCTGATCGAGGATTCGAAAAAGCACGGCACGGTGATCGCCGGCGGCGACGTGGCCGAAGAGAAGGGCTATTTCATCCGCCCCACCATCGTCCGCGACATAACGGATGGCGCCCGCCTCGTCGACGAGGAACAGTTCGGCCCCGTCCTCCCCGTCATCAAATATTCCGACGCCGACGACGCCGTCGCCCGCGCCAACGCCTCGCCCTATGGCCTCGGCGGCTCCATCTGGTCGTCCGACCCCGCCCGCGCCTATGCGCTCGCCGAGAAGCTCGACAGCGGCACCGTCTGGATCAACAAACACGCCGACCTCGCCCCCAACATCCCCTTCGGCGGCGCCCGCATGTCCGGCCTCGGCACCGAACTCGGCGA
>NZ_JAUYUS010000090.1 GCF_030694575.1 Parvibaculum sp. | reverse complement strand
GCGCCGTTTCGACCATACGGGCGGCCTCAACGGTCCGGTCCGTCCTCTGCGGAGAGGTGGCTGAGTGGTTGAAAGTACCGCACTCGAAATGCGGCGTACTCGCAAGGGTACCGTGGGTTCGAATCCCACCCTCTCCGCCATATAAAACAGCCCGAAAGACTGTTTTCGCCGACCCCCCTGTTAGGCCGGCCACTAACAGCTTGAAAAAATCCGGCCCATGCCGGACGTTGCTGCTGATCTTTGACTGAAACGCATGGGGGCGTTGCGATGATGAGCAGGGTTGGATTTTCGGTCCGGTTGATTGCGGTGTTTGCGTTCGCGATGGGGGTTGCGGGCGCGCCGGCACGGGCGGCGGACAAGGTCTTGATGATGCCGGTAGATGCGGCGCTCGCGACGACGGACGCCAAGGCGGCGCTCGACGGTTCCGTCTCCTTCTATTTCGGGGACACGCCGCATCCGAAAGTCGTGGAGTCTTTCGGCGAGTTTGTCAGCAACAAGAAGACCAACGCATTTGCCAAGTCCGATCGGGAAACCTGCCAACGGGTTGTCTTATCCAATTTCATCACATTCCAGGAACGGGCGAAGCAGCTGGGTGGCAACGCGGTCATCAACATCCGCAGTTATTTCCGTTCGAACGAGGTGAAAAGCGACACGCAGTATGAATGCCATGTCGGCTTTTTGATGTCGGGCGTCGCGCTCAAGGGCGAAGTGGTCAAGCTCGCCGATTGAGTACCGCGCCTCGCCACACCTGGGAGGGGGAGGCGATGCAAGCAGACAGCACAACATCCGTTCCGGCAACGTTGTCCGCTGCCTTCGTGGAGTCGTGGGCGGCGATCGTTCCCGGTGCGCCGGGAGAGCCGGCAGCACGCCTTGGCGATTGTGCGGCGGAAGCGGATATTCCCGCTGGCTTGAGGCGGCGCCTCGGTCCGCTTGCGCGCATGGGGGTCGCTTGTGGGTTGGGCGTTGCGCCGGCGAGCGATGCCGACATCGTTTTCTGTTCGCGCTATGGCGACATATCGCTGGCGCATCAATTGCTCACTGCGCTTGTCGGTGGCGAGCCGATGTCGCCCGCCGGCTTTTCCATGTCGGTCCACAATACGGTGCCGGGCGTGCTCGACCTCGCGCGCAAGGCACGGATTGGCCACACCGCCATCGCCGCCGGCCCGCAGACGCTGTCGGCCGGTTTGGCGGAAGCATGGCTTCGTCTCGGCGAGCGGCCGCATATGAAGCTTGTACTCGTCTTTGCCGATCTTCCGCTCCCCGGCATCTATAGCCAGTTTGCCGATAGTGACATGGGCGGCATTGCCTTTGCGCTCCGTCTTTCCGCCGGACACGGCGAGGGAACGGCGTACTGTCTGACGCGTGATCCTGCCGCCGACGGAGAAGGCGGGCCCGTTCTCGATGCGCCGCCGGCGGAAAGGCTGGCTCGGGAACTCGTCGTACACATGGACGACAGGGTGCCGCAGCCTCTCCGCTGGCGATCGCAGGGGTCGCTCTGGTCTTTTGGAAAGAGTGCCGATGAAGCGTCTTGATTACCTCTGGCGGCTTTTTGGCACCGCGCTTTCCTTCGCCTCGTTCGGTATCGGCGGTCTTGTTCTTTCGCTCACCGTGTTTCCGCTGATGAACCTGTTTGTGCGGAACCTGGACGCGCGCGCGGCCTACGCGCAGCGTCTGGTCCACGTGATGTTTCGGCTGCATCGCAATTTCATGGTCGCGATGGGCGTTCTCGACTTCGAAGCGCATAACGCGGAAGCTTTGGCGCAGGACGAGGGTGTTCTCGTCGTCGCCAACCACCCGACGCTTCTGGACGTGGTGCTGCTGATGTCGCTGATGCGCCGTTCTCAATGCATCGTGAAGGCGGAGATATGGCGCAATCCCTTCATGCGCGGCGTGGTTAACGCGACGGGCTATATCCGCAACGACGGAGATGCCGAAACGCTCGTGGCCGATTGCGCCCAGGCACTCGCGGCCGGCAACAATCTGATCGTCTTTCCCGAAGGCTCCCGCACGGTTCCAGGGGCGCCGGTAAAATTGCAGCGCGGGGTCGCCAATATTGCGATCCGGGCGGGGTCGCCCATCCGGCTGGTCACCATAAGATGCGAGCCGCCGACGCTCATGAAGGGCCAGAAATGGTACCGGATTCCGCCGCGCCGCATGCATTTCACCATCACGGTGCACGGATTGGTTGAAACCGGGGCTTATATAGGTGAATCTGTGCCATCGATTGCCGCCCGGCGCCTGAACGAGTTTCTGGCCGAGTGGTTGACGGGGGAAGTGGGGCATGGAACGGCTCGAAGATCGAATTCGGCGTCTCATCGTTGAGACGCTGAATCTGGAAGATATTTCAGCGCAGGATATCGACGAGGAAGAGCCGCTCTTCGGAGAAGGGCTCGGGCTCGATTCCATCGACGCGCTTGAAATCGGCATCGAAATCCAGAAGACGTTTGGCGTGAAGATCGACTCCAAGGATGAAGACCTCGCGAGT
The DNA here is from genome assembly GCF_030694575.1 of Parvibaculum sp. GTDB lineage: Bacteria > Pseudomonadota > Alphaproteobacteria > Parvibaculales > Parvibaculaceae > Parvibaculum. The sequence continues at coordinate 4,677 of NZ_JAUYUS010000090.1, read as the reverse complement.
CACTTCTCCAGCGTCAAGGCGTTGGCGCGCTTCGTTGCACGGCAGCAGCAGGGGCAAGTACATGAACCAGGATGAGATTTACGAAAAGCTGAAAGGATTTCTGGTTGAGCTTTTTGAAATTCCGGAAGACCGGATTTCGCTCGACGCCCGCCTCGCGGACGATCTCGATCTCGACAGCATCGATGCGGTCGACCTGATACTGAAACTCCAGGAATTCATCGGCCGCAAGGTTTCGGCGGAGCAGTTCCGGTCGGTGCGGACGGTGCGCGATGTCATCGACCAGGTTCATGAGCTTCTCGGACAAGCGGCCTGATCCCTGGGCCACGGCCCTCACCGTTGCGATGTTGCTGATCCCGATGGCAACGGCGATCGGGCTGCGCTGGATCGGGCCATGGCCCATCATCGTCGTGCTCGTTGGCTGCATCGCGGCGCGCATTCTTCTTCCACGTGCGGTCCCCGTGCCCCTCGCGATGACGATATGTCTCATCGCGGTCGCTACGGCCGTTCTTCTTGTAGGCGCCGTCGCGCCGGATCTGGCGGCGAGGCTTTATCCCGTCTTCATGAGCGTCACCATGCTGATCGCCTTCGCCCTGACCCTTGTCCGACCGCCCAGCATGATCGAGCGCTTCGCGCGGATCGTGGAGCCGGATCTCGACGATCGCGGCGTCCGCTACACGCGAAAAGTCACTTATGTCTGGGTCGGCTTCTTCGCCCTGAACGGGCTGATCGCATTGTGGACGGTGCAGCAAGGCGATCTCTTCTATTGGGGTCTCTATAATGGCCTCGTCAGTTATCTTCTCGCGGGACTTTTGTTCGCTGTCGAGTTCGTCGTGCGTCAGCGTGTACGGGCGCGGGGCGGCCCGGCATGACGGAGAACCTCTGGCATTTTCTTTCGACCGCAGCGCCTGACGCGTCCGTCGCGACGGACGGCACGCGCGTGGCGACGGCGGGGTCTGTTCGTGCGGCAGCGCTCTCCGTCGCAGCCCGCCTCGGCGCTGGCGAAGGTCCCGTCATGCTCTATTGCGGCGATGCCGCGAACTTCGTCGCGGGCTTGGCGGGCGCGCTTATTGCGGAGCGCGAAGTGCTGTTGCCCGGCCACGCCGCGCCGGACTATCTGCGGGAGATCGGCGTAGCTAACGGTGCATTCGTCAGCGATATCCGCGGCGCCGATGCAATCCAGGTTTCGGTTTACGAGACCGGTCCGGGGCCGGGCATTTTTCCATCCTCTTTGGAAGGACGGGTCGGCTTCTTCACCTCCGGGTCGTCGGGCGAACCGAAGCTGTGCATGAAGGCGATGGATCAACTTGCGGCGGAAGTCGCGGTGCTGCGCCGTCAATGGGGCGCGCCGCAAGGCGCGGTCGCCGGCACCGTTTCGCACCAGCATATATATGGCCTGCTTTTCCGGGTCCTTTGGCCGCTTGCGACAGGTGCGATAATTTTTTCGCAGCAGCTCGAAACATGGGAAGCGGTTGCGGCGAGGCTTGAACCAGGCGGTGTTATCGTTTCAAGCCCCGCTCATCTCGCGCGCATCCCCTCCGCCGTTCGCCTGCCGCATATGCCGACGGCGATCTTCTCATCGGGCGGGCCGCTCTCGCTCGACGCGGCGGAAAATGCCGCCGCGCAGTTCGGCTTCACGCCGATAGAGGTACTGGGCAGCACCGAGACCGGCGGCGTCGCGTGGCGCCGGCAGACCGGCGCGAACATGCCGTGGACACCGATGCCCGAGGTCGAAATTCGTGCCGACGAAACAGGCGCACTCGTCGTGCGTTCGCCGTTCACCGGCCATGACGGTTTCCTTTCCATGGGCGACGCAGTGGAGATCGCGGATGACGGCCGCTTTACGCTCAGGGGCCGTCTCGACCGCATTGTCAAAATAGAGGGCAAGCGTGTCTCGCTGCCGCGCGTGGAAGAGGCGTTGAAATCTCTTGCCGGCATCGCGGACGCAGCCGCCATCGATCTGCCGGCGCGGCAGGGTGCGCTCGGAGCCGTCGTCGTGCCGACGGAGGAGGGCGAGACCGCCCTTGCCACGATAGGCCCTTTCCGTTTCTCGCGGCACTTGCGCTCCCTGCTCAAATCACGTCTCGAGCCGATGGAGCAGCCCCGCTTCTGGCGCTTCGTGCCGCGGATTCCCGAGAACGCGCAAGGCAAGCGCATTGCCGCCGATCTGCGCGCTCTCTTCAGCTCGCCTGAATTGCCGCAGATCGATACGAGCGAGATCGATGGCGATGATGCCCGTTTCGAACTCCGGTTGCAGCCGGAGCTTCGCTGGTTCGAAGGACACTTTCCGGGGCAGCCGATCCTTCCCGGTGTCGCACAGCTTCATATCGCGGCGGTGCTCGCCGAGCAGACCTGGGGAACGGTTTTCGACGGGCGCGAAATGTCACGCATCAAGTTCAAGCGCGTCATGCAACCGGAAGAGCGGGTTTCGTTGACGCTTCGGAAAGACAGATCCCGGCTCGACTTCAAATATATCTGCGATGGCGATGTCGTGGCGAGCGGCACGGTCAGGAGTTCCTCGTGAACGCCGTCAAGCCGTGCGTCCTCATTCCGACCTACAATCATACCGCTTCGCTGGAAGGCATCGTCGTCCTCCTGTGCCGGCAGGGCCTTTCGGTCATCGTGATCGACGATGGCAACGAGCCCGGCGCTGCTCGAAGCATCGCGGCCATATGCGCGGCGCACGAAGGCGTGGAGCTTCTTCGCCGCGATGTGAATGGCGGCAAGGGTGCAGCGGTACTGGACGGCCTCGCGCGCGCGGAAGCACGAGGCTTCACGCATGCGCTGCAGATCGATGCCGACGGTCAGCACGACCTCGCGCGCGTCGCCGATCTCCTTGCCCTTGCTCGCGCGCATCCGCATGCGCTCGTCACGGGCGAGCCCGTTTACGACGAAACCGTCCCGCGCAGCCGTCGTATCGCACGCTGGATCACGCATGTCTGGGTGGCGATCAACACGCTTTCCTTCCGCATTGTCGACAGCATGTGCGGCTTCCGCGTCTATCCCGTGGCGGAGACGCTCGCCGTTGTGCGTTCGGCCCATGTTGCGAAGCGCATGGCTTTCGACACCGAAATACTGGTGCGTCTCGTCTGGCGCGGTACGGAGGTCGTCACGCTGCCTGTTGCCGTCACCTATCCGGCTGGCAATCATTCGAATTTCGCGATGTGGGACGACAATCTGCGGCTGTCGGGCATGCATGCGAAGCTCTTCTTCCTGATGCTTGCGCGGCTCCCCGGTCTGCTTTTCGACCGGCTGTCCGGACGCTCTCCTTCCTCGTCCCACTGGGCGGCAATCGGAGAACGCGGCAGCTATGCCGGGCTCTGGTTTCTCGGCGTCGTCTATAAACTCTTCGGCCGCCATGTCTGTCTCGCGGTGGTGTCGCCCGTGGTGCTCTTCTTCTTTCTGACGGGCACCGAGCAGCGGCGCGGCTCGCTCAACTATCTCGCGCATGCTCATGCCGCCGGTCTCATCGCGGCGAAGCCCGGCTGGCTTCTGTCCTTCCGGCATTTCCTTGCCTTCGCCTCTTCGGCGATCGACAAACTCGCGGCATGGACCGGAAATATTCCGGCGTCCGCGGTCGAAGGCGTCGACGAGGGCGAATTCGACAAGACAAAACGCAGCGGCAATGGCGCCGTGGTGCTGACGGCGCATTTTGGCAATCCGGAAATCCTTCGCGCCATCGCCACGCTCGGCGCGCGCTGGCGGGTCAACGTGCTGGTCCACACGGCTCACGCCGTACGGTTCAATCGTTTGATCGCGGAATATTCGAACTCCTCCACCGTCCATGTTATCCAGGTGACGTCCGTTGGACCCGATACTGCAATTCTCCTTCAGCAGGCGGTCGCAAATGGCGAATGGGTGGTGATGGCGGGAGACAGGGTGCCGGTCACGGGGAACGAACGCATAAGCTGGGTGCCGTTTCTCGGCGAGCTTGCGCCTTTCCCGCAAGGTCCGCACATTTTGGCCGGGCTTCTCAAATGCCCGGTGCATCTCCTCTTCTGTCTGCGGCAAGGTTCCCGTCATCGCGTTTGTTTCGAGCGGTTCGCGGACCGGATCGAGTTGCCGCGCAAAGACCGGGACAAGGCGCTTGCCGCCTCCGTAGCGCGATATGCTGCCCGTCTGGAAAGTCATTTGCATATCGCGCCGCTACAATGGTTCAATTTTTTCGACTTCTGGCACCCGGCGGGACTTCAGCCGCCGGTGCCGGCCGACAGGTTCGGGGGACAGTAGAGTGGATGCAGTAGCGGACGAAATCACAGGCGAAGTGGTCTTCGGCGAAACGCGCGTCACCATCGAGCATATTCGCTCGATCTCGATGGGTGTCGTTCCTTCGCGTCTGAGCGACAGCCTTGCCTTCCGCGACAGCATCGCGCGCTCCGCCGCTCATGTCGACGAAACGCTGCGCCGCGACGGCATGATCTACGGCGTTACCACCGGCTATGGCGATTCCTGCACGACGCCCGTCCCGGACGAACTGATCGCCGAATTGCCGCTGCATCTCACGCGGTTTCACGGCGTCGGCACCGGCCGCATTCTCACGAACGAGGAAACGCGCGCCGTCATGGCCGTGCGGCTCGCGTCGCTCGTTCACGGCTGGTCCGGCGTCAGTCCCGGGCTTGTCGAGTTGCTTGCCGAAATGCTGAAGCGCGACATCCTGCCGGTGATCCCGGCCGAAGGCTC
>NZ_JAUYUS010000083.1 GCF_030694575.1 Parvibaculum sp. | reverse complement strand
GCGCGGGATTTCCGCGATGTCGGAGAGGACCTGCAGGTCGAGAATCTCGAGAACGCCGGCCTGCAGGTGCATCGCGCCGGCCTGACGCAGCGCCGTCATGGTGCGGCTGACATGGACCTGCGTGAGCCCGAGCGCGTCGGCGATCGTCTGCTGGCGGAGCGGAAAGGGAATGGTGAGCCCCTCCGCGAGACCCCGTTCGTCCAACCGGCGGTAGAGGTCGAGAACCAGCCGGGCGATCCGCTGCTCGGCATTGCGGCGGCCGAGATCGACGATCCTCGCCTCGCTGGCCTCGCGCCCGGCAAAACAGATGTCAACGAATGTCCAGACGAGACCCGGATCGCTCTCCGCGATGTTCTTGAGTTCGGTCACATCGAACGCGCAATAGGTAAGCGGCGTAAGCGCCTGCAGCGAAGTCTGCACCTTGTCGCGTATCAGAGCTTCGCCACCGACCATGTCGCCCGGAATGAGGATGGAGAGTATCTGCCGCCGCCCGTCCGGCGTAAGCACGAACCTTATCGCCCATCCTTCCCGCAGCACGACAACCCGGCCCGGCGCGTCGCCGGGCCTGTAGATGTGCTGACGGATACGGGCGGTTCCCTCAAGCTTCCGGATCGGGCCCCCGCCCATGGAGGAGCCGAGAACAGCTGCACAGAATCCGATATGACGGAAAGGACAGATGTCGCAATCTTCAAGCGAGCCGTCGCCCTGTCGTGCGACAGCGCCGCCCGGCAATATAGGGGCGGTTTTATTGCCAGTATTCACGCCATACCTTCTGTGCCGAAACGGTCATTTTGGACTGGCGGCCTTGACCGGTCATCCTCGTCGCTGCTTCGACTTGGGGTATCGCGTCCTGATTATTTTTTCCAGTGTGAATAAAGAACGGCAATTTTATTACATGCATTATAAATGCAGTATATAAACAAGTATTATAAAATATATAACAACGAATACTTTAATATTAACCATTTATTTCAAGTCGAAATATAAAATCAACACCAATATCGCTGATTCTCCGGGACATAGAGTCGCAGGCTCTGTGTCGCCCGGTGGAGCGAATTTTGAAGGCCGGCGACGCCGGCTCATTCCGGGTGGGGGATTTATGACGAAAGATCAGGTATCGGCGGTCGACCGCGATGGGCGCATGCGCTTTATGGAAGTGTCGGAAGCGACGGGCGAGGCCCTGCGCGATTTCTGGAAGGTAATCGAGCCGCACCTGCCGGATATTCTCGACAGCTTCTACGCGCATCTGGGGGCGGTGCCCGACCTTGCCAAGCTTGTCGGCACGCAGACGCCGAGGCTGAAGCAGGCGCAGGGAACGCATTGGGGGCGCCTGTTCTCGGGCCGTTTCGACGACGCCTATATGCAGAGCGTTCATACGATCGGTCTCACGCACAACCGGATCGGGCTGGAGCCGCGCTGGTATATCGGCGGCTACAAATTCGTGATGAACCGGCTCGTGGATATCGCCGTGAAGAAATATCGCTGGACGCCGGCGCGGCTTGCCGAAGTGATCGGCGCGCTCAACACGGCGGTTCTGCTCGACATGGATCTCGCGATCTCCGCCTATCAGGACGCGATGGTGGAAGAGCGTGCCGGGCGGCAGCGGACACTGGAAGGCGCCATTGCCGATTTCGACGTTGCGGCCAACGAGATCATCAAGTCCGTCGCTTCCGCCGCGACCGAACTGCAGGCCTCGGCGCAGGCCATGAGTGTGACGGCGGAGCAGACCAGCGCCAAGACGACGACTGTCGCGGCGGCTTCGGAGGAAGCTTCGACCAACGTGCAGACCGTCGCGTCCGCAAGCGAACAGCTGTCGAGCTCCATCGCCGAAATCGGGCGGCAGGCTTCGATGTCGACCAAGATCGCAAGCCAGGCCGTGCAGGAGGCCCATCGCACCGACGACAAGGTGCAGGGGCTGGCCGACGCCGCGCAGAAGATCGGCGACGTCGTCACGCTCATCAACGACATTGCGGCACAGACAAATCTGCTCGCCCTGAACGCCACCATCGAGGCGGCCCGTGCCGGTGAAGCCGGCAAGGGATTCGCGGTCGTTGCGTCCGAAGTGAAGAGCCTCGCCAACCAGACGGCGAAGGCGACCGAGGAAATCGCCGAGCAGATCAAGACGATGCAGAGCGCGACCCAGGAATCCGTCGAGGCGATCAAGTCGATCGAGAAGACCATTACGGAGATGAACCAGATCGCGACGTCGATCGCCGCCGCGGTCGACGAACAGGATGCGGCGACGAACGAAATTGCGCGCAATGTTCAGGAAGCGGCTCGCGGAACGCAGGACGTTTCCTCGAACATCGTGGCTGTCGCCGAAGCTGCCGCCGAAACCGGCACGGCCGCCGCGCAGATATCCGGCTCGTCCGACGTTCTCGCACGGCAGGCGGAAACTCTTCGCCAGCAGGTAGACACATTCCTTGCCCGGGCGCGCGCCGCCTAATAGTCGAGGTTCTTGTGATGCCGCATACGTCGGCGCCACTCAGTGTCCCAGCCGTATTCGTCTTCGACTCGGCAACGGGCCAGCTGATGTCGCACAATCCGGGCGCCGTCGGCCTTCTTGCAACGCTGGGCGGCGACGCCGTCGAACGCCTCACGCTCTCGGCGGTGGAACGTCTCCTCACCGCCGGGGGCAGGACGACCGCCTTGCCGGGTGCGGCTCAGAACGCGGGCGAGATGAACTACGAACTCCGCCGGCGCTGCCGGCGGCCCGACGGGAGCGAATTCGCGCTCACGCGCATCTGGGCGCCGGGCTCGAATACCATTCTGATCGCCACCGACATCACCAGTGCGGTCCAGGAACACCGGCAACTTCGTTTTGCCCAGTCCATCATCGACCGGCTGATGAAGCCGGGAACGCTCGGCGATGCGCTCGAAGTGCTTTTGCGTACGACCTGTCTCTATGCGGGCTGGCCTTACGCGGAAGTATGGCTACCGAAGGACGGGGTGCTTGTCCGGAAAAAATGCCGCCTTTACTCCGGCGGAACGTTCTCGTCATTCAGAAGCAAGACCGCGCAAATTGCGCCTATCTCCTCCAACGGAGAAGACGGGGGCATTGTCGGCGAAGCCTGGCGGAGCGGCGATTTTAGCTATGTGCCTTCGGCGGGAGAGGAAAGCGGCAACGGCTTCCTCGCCCTGCCGCTGAAGGCGAACGACGAAGTCGTCGCCGTTCTGTTGTTCGAGTTCGAGCGCGCGCGAGCACGGGATCGTCTGACGCTGCAAGTGCTTGACGGCGTCTCCGACCGTCTCGGCATGGCGCTCAAATGCCGTGTCCATGCGGAGGAGATGACCGCCGCGCGCAAACATCTCGATGAACTGCTCGCGACCGCGGGCGACGCCATCGTGGCGATGGACGCCGGGCACAGGATCAGCGTCTTCAACAAGCAGGCGGAACTGGTTTTCGGATATTCGGCTGAAGAGGTTATCGGGCAGCAGATCAACATTCTGCTGCCTGAGAATGCGCGAGCCAGCCATCGTGCTCATGTGGCGCGTTTCAGCAAGGGCGAGACCTCGACAAAACTCATGGGCCGCAGGCCGGAAGTGAAGGGCCGCCGCAAGGACGGTTCGGAATTCCCTGCCGAAGCATCGATCTCGCGCGTAACGATCGATAATGAAGTCGTGTATACGGCAGTCGTGCGGGATCTGACCGCGCTGCGAGAGGCCGAAAAGGCGCTATACGCCCGAGAACGCCAGATGCGCATGATCGTCGAGGCCATGCCTTTCGGCCTGGCCATCTCGCGGCAAAGCGACGGCGAAATTCTCTTCTTCAATGGCGCCTTCGCCGCGCTGATGGAGACCGACCGACCCGAAGCCGCGAGCCACCACATCGGAGAATTTCTCGACGGCGAGCTCGTTGCGGGACTGCTCGACAATTCGACCGCCGACGGCAGCATGGCCGGGGTGGAAACGCAAGCGCGGACGGCCACGGGCAAATCCATCTGGTGCATGGTATCTGCCGTCGCCATGAACATGGCCGGCGAAGGCGTGACGCTTGTCGGCTGTTACGATGTGACCGACCGTCGCCGCGCGCTCGAGGCGCTGCGCAAGAGCGCCCACAGTCTGGCGGAAGCCGAACGCATTGCCCATCTGGGAAGCTGGCAACTGGATGTTGCATCGGGCGCGATCGTCGGCTCCGACGAGACCTTCAGAATTTTCGGCGACGAACCGCGAAGCAAGGCTGTGACGTTGCCGCTCTATCTCGAGCGCGTCCACCCCGCCGACCGCCCGCGGGTGACGCGGGCGATCGCCATCGCGATGGAGACCGGCATAATGCAGGCAAGCGGACACAGGATCGTGCTTTCCGACGGCTCGATCAGGTTTGTCCGCAGCGAGGCGGAGCCGGTGCGCGATGCCGATGGCCGGATAGTCCGACTGATCGGCACCATTCTCGACATTACCGATTTGCAGATTGCGACAGAGGAACTTCGCGCCGCCCGCAACCGAGCGGACCTTGCCAATCGGGCCAAGTCGCAGTTTCTCGCCAATATGAGTCACGAACTCAGAACGCCGCTGAATGCGATCATCGGCTTCTCGGAGCTGATGGCGAGCGACATCATGGGACCGATGGAGACAGCCCAATACAAGGCCTACGCCAAGGACATCAACGACAGCGGCCTTCACCTCCTGGCAATCGTGAACGACATTCTCGATCTGAGCCGGATTGAAATCGGCGTCACGGAACTCGATGAGTCCGACATTGTCGTGAGCGAACTCGTCGGGGCCTGCATCCGGACCGTGCATGCGCGCGCCCTCGATAGCGGTCTTGCGCTCGAGCAGGAATTCCACCCCGATCTGCCTATGCTCCGCGCCGACGCTCGTCTCCTCAAACAGATGTTGCTCAACCTGCTCTCGAACGCGCTCAAGTTCACGCCTTCCGGCGGGACGGTCCGCCTCGCTGCAACGCCTGAGGCGGATGGCAGCTTCCTATTCTCCGTAAGCGACACCGGCATCGGCATTTCGAAGGCCGACATAGAGCGTGTAACGGAGCCTTTCATGCAGGTGGAGAGCCATCTTTCCCGCCGCTTCGACGGAGTCGGTCTCGGGTTGGCTCTGACCAGCCAGTTCGCGCAACTTCATGGTGCGGAGCTGGAGATCGACAGCGAGCCCGGAAAGGGCACCCGCGTCGATATCCGCTTCCCGGCCGGGCGTGTCGTCCAGCCCCTCGCCATGCGCGCGCGGGCTGTTCGATAGGGTGGCGCATATACCCAAGTATAACCAGGCTGAACAAGTTACCGTATATATAACAACAATATTCAATCTGGTTATTATTCTTTAAATCCAGAATATTTACTCTAATCGGAAGCCGAACATAGAACAAAGGCATTCCGACATGGACGATCTCCTTAAAGAATTTCTTGCCGAGACCCAGGAATCTCTCGATGTGCTGGACAGCGAGCTTGTGGAGCTGGAGCAGCAGCCGGGCGACCCCGCGCTTGTCGGCAGCATATTCAGGATCATGCACACGATTAAGGGAACGTGCGGCTTTCTCGGCCTGCCGCGCCTGGAATCGGTGGCGCATGCCGCGGAAGACGTGCTCGGCCGGGTCCGCGACGGACAGCTTGAGATATCGCAAGGCGTTGTCTCGCTGGTACTCGCGGCGCTGGACAGGATCAAGGAACTGGTTGCGGCGCTGGAAACCGGCGGCAGCGAACCGGCCGGCAGCGACGCCGAGTTGATCGGGTCGCTTCGCCGCCTCGCGGAGGGCGAAAGCGCCGCCGGGCCTGCGGCGAAGCCGGCGGTGGAGAAGGCAGGGTCCCTCTTCGATCGTGCAGGCGGCGTTTCCGGAATAGACACCGCGTGCGAAATGGCGTGCAACGCGTTTCTTGCCCAGTCGGAGCAACGGGCCGCGCTCGAACCGGACATGCTGAAGCTTCAACTCGCGCTGGCGGCCGCTCTTGCCGTCGCGCTGCAGCAGAAGCCCGGAATCAATATCGCCGACGTCCTGATCTGCCTCCGCGACAACGGCTGGACCGAACGCGATATCGATGTTCTGGGTTCGGAAATCGGCAAGGCGTTTTCGGAGCTGGGCCTGGACAGCGAGGACGTCGCGGCCCTGCTCGCCCATCTGAAATATGAAGAAGCCGATCCGGCGCCGGCACCTGTCGCACAGCCGGCCGAAGAGGAAAAGCCCGCGCGCCAGCCGGCACCGCCGGTGGCCGCCGCCGAAAAGCACGACGCGGGCGCGGGACAGGCCCAGACGCTGAGGGTCAACATCAACGTTCTTGAAGACCTGATGACGATGGTGAGCGAGCTGGTGCTGACGCGCAACCAGCTCCTGCAGATCCTGCGCGGTTACGGCGACAGCCCCTTCCTCGCGCCGCTGCAGCGCCTGAACCAGGTGACGACCGAGCTGCAGGAAAGCGTGATGATGACGCGCATGCAGCCGATCGGCAACGCCTGGAGCAAACTGCCGAGACTGGTGCGGGACCTGGGCCAGGAACTCGACAAGAAGATCGACCTCGTGATGACGGGCGCCGACACGGAACTCGACCGGCAAATTCTGGAATCGATCCGCGATCCGCTCACTCACATGGTCCGAAACTCCGCCGATCATGGCATCGAGACATCGGCCGAACGTGTTGCCGCGGGCAAGACACCGCACGGCACGATCCACCTGTCCGCGCGCCATGAAGGCGGTCATATCGTCGTGCTGGTGTCGGACGACGGACGCGGCCTGCCGATGGCGCGGATTCGCGAGAAAGTGCTGACGAACGGGCTCGCGACGGAAGCGCAGCTCGACGCCATGAGCGAACAGCAGATACAGCAGTTCATATTCCGCCCCGGCTTCTCCACCGCAGCAGCCGTAACGAGTGTTTCCGGCCGCGGCGTCGGCATGGACGTCGTGCGAAACAATATCGAAAAGATCGGCGGCATCATCGAGTTCCAGTCGACGGAGGGCGCCGGTTCGCGCTTCGTCATCAAGATTCCGCTGACGCTCGCCATCGTTTCCGCGCTCATCGTGGAGTGCGAAGGCGAACGGTTTGCGATGCCTCAGAACAGCGTGGTCGAACTGGTCCGTATCAGCCGCACCTCCGCCAAGGGCCTCGAGAACATAAATGGACGTCCCGTCTATCGCCTGCGCGACCGGCTGCTGCCGCTTGCCTCGCTGAGCGAAATCCTGGACCTCCCCAAATCGGACAAAGTGCCTGGCGAAGATGGAGAGAGTGCCGACAGCACCTATGTCGTCGTATCGCAGGTGGGCGCACTGATCTTCGGCATCATCGTCGACAAGGTATTCGACACCGAGGAAATCGTCGTCAAACCCGTCTCGCGCATCATGCGCCACATTCCGTGTTTCTCGGGAACCACCATCCTCGGCGACGGCCGCGTGATAATGATCCTCGACCCGAACGGCCTTGCATCCGCCGTTTCCGCATCGCCTCATGTCGAGGCGGTCGGAAAGGCGGCGGCGGGCGGCCGTATCGCGGGCGGACGCGAAGCGATGTCCATGCTCGTCTTCCGGGCGGGCGACGGCGGCCCGCAGGCGGTTCCGCTATCGCTGGTGGCGCGCCTCGAGGAAGCCGATCTGACGAAGGCCGAAGTAACCGGCGGCCGGACGGTGCTCCAATACCGGAACGGCTTGATGCCGCTGCTCGACATAAACGGCAATCCGGCGGCACGGGCGGGCAAGCATCCCATCCTCGTATTCGTCGACGGACCGCGCATGCTCGGCCTCGTGGTCGACAGCGTCGTGGACATCATCGACGCGCCGCTGGACCTCCAGCTTGCCGGCAGCGCCCGGCCCGGCATTCTCGGCAGCGCGATCATTGCCGGCGCCGCGACCGATATCGTGGACACGGTGCACTACCTCCGCCAGGGCGACGAGGACTGGTTCAACGTCGAGACGGAAAAGCCGTTCGGCGCCGAGGATCAGCGCAATGTCCTTCTCGTCGAGGACAGCGCTTTCTTCCGCAACCTGCTCATGCCGATGCTGACGCTCGCCGGATACCGGGTGGTCGTGGCGGAGCACGGTGAAGCGGCGGTCGAACTCTGCAAGGAGAAGAACAGCTTCGACATCATTGTCTCCGACATCGAGATGCCGGGCCTCTCGGGCTTCGACCTCGTGCGCATGCTGCGCGCCGATGAGAGCATGGGGGAGATGCCGATCATCGCACTCTCCTCGCATGCGAACGCCAGGGACATCGAGCGCGGGCTGGATGCCGGCTTCACCGACTACGTCACAAAACTGGATCCGAAGGCATTGCTGGCGGCGCTGTCGCGCGTTGCCTCGACGGGTTTCGCACACAAGGAGCTGGCGGCATGAGAAACGAAGGTCAACTCCGCGACGACACGGTGCCGGGCGCAATTGCGGGCGCCGAATCGACCTCCGAGGACTACGTGACGATGGGTATCGGAGGGCAGACCTTCGGCATCCCGGTTCTCAACGTCCGCGACGTGCTGGGCCCCCAGAACATCACCCGCGTGCCGCTGGCGCCCGAGGAGATCGCCGGCTCGCTCAATTTGCGCGGACGGATCGTGACGGCCGTCAACATGCGCAAGCGTCTGGGACTGCCGTCCGAGAACTTCGTCGCGACGGCGATGGCCGTCGTCGTCGAGCATGAGGACGAACCGTTCAGCCTGCTCGTCGACGAAGTGGGAGAAGTTCTCAGTCTGCAGAGCGCCCGCCGCGAGGCTGTGCCGGCCACGCTCGACGCGCGCTGGCGCGACGTGACGCAGGGCATCTACAGGCTCGACGACCGGCTTCTGATCGTGCTCGGCGTCGCCGACGTTCTGCGCACGATCCGCACGGATTCAATCTGATACCGACCGAGTTCCAGAATAGGGAGAGTTAAAAATGGCCGTCGATATGAAGATGCCAATTCTGATCGTGGACGATTACCGGACAATGCTGCGGATCGTCCGAAACCTGCTCAACAAACTCGGCTTCTCCGATATCGACGAGGCGATGGACGGCACCGAGGCATTGGCGAAATTGCGCGGTCGCAGTTACGGCCTCGTGATCTCGGACTGGAACATGCAGCCGATGACGGGCTACGAGCTCCTGAAGGCGGTGCGCGGAGACACGGCCTTGGCCAAACTTCCGTTCGTGATGGTCACGGCCGAGTCGAAGGCGGAGAACGTGGTCGCGGCGCGGCAGGCAGGCGTCAACAACTACATCATCAAACCTTTCAGCGCCGAGGTGCTGAAGGCGAAGCTGAAGACCGTTCTGGGAGAGTTCTGATGGAGGGCGCGAACAGCCTCGACCTCGTGAAGCGCCTGGCGGATGAATGCGAGGAGCTTTACCGGATACTTCAGAGAGTCCGCCCGCACGTGGAGAAGCTGCTGGACCCGGCGTTTCGCACCGGCGCGCTCCGGCGAGCCGTGGAGGAGCAGCGGACGGCGACGCAGGAAATGGAATCCGCGGTCGACAGGATCATGAATGCCGTTGAACGGATGATGGCGCTCGATTTCACGAACCCGGAACATGCCGCCGCCCAGGTCGCCGATTGCTGCGGCGAGATCATGGAAGCCTGTTGCTTCCAGGACATCACGGGTCAGCGATTGTCGCAAGTGACCGGAACCCTCGGAACCGTGGACGGAACGCTGGACGCCCTGGACGACTACTGGACGGGTGCGGCGCGCGAGCCCGCTGCGGCGTCCCTGCTCAACGGCCCGGCACTTCCGGGTAACGGACTTGAACAGGATGCGGTGGACCGTTTGCTCGCCACAGGTCGCAAAGCGCGATGAGTGAGCCGAACCGGAAAGGTGCAAAGGCCGATCGAAGCGGAAAACACAGCGACGACGGCGTGTGCAGAGTGCTGGTTGTCGACGATTCCGCCGTCGCGCGCGGCATCGTCACGCGCACGCTGGACGAAGAGCCGGGCATCAGGGTGGAAGCTTCCGCACCGAACGGGCTGATGGCACTCAAGGCCGTGGGAACGCACGACATCGATGTCGTGGTACTCGATATCGAAATGCCCGCGCTCGACGGAATGGCGGCGCTCCCGCGACTGCTGGCGGCCAACCCGAACCTGAAGATCATCATGGTGTCGTCCGCCAGCCAGACGGACGCGGACATTGCGTTGAAAGCGATGGCGCTCGGGGCGGTCGACTACATCCCGAAGCCGAGTACCGGCCTGGGCGGCGCAGAAAGTTTCAGAGAGGAACTGATTGCGAAGGTGAAAGCGCATAGCGCTCCCGGGAAGCTTTCTCCGGCAGCGCGGAAGCCGGAACGTCCGCCAAAACCGGTTGCAGTTCCCGCCGCACCAGCCAAAACCGGACGGCCGAGCGCGCGCAAGAAGACGATACGCCCCGATGTTATTGCAATCGGTTCCTCGACGGGCGGTCCGCAAGCTCTTGCCGAAGTGCTGAAGGAACTCGACCGGAGCGTGCGGCAGCCGATCCTCATCACGCAGCACATGCCGGCGACGTTCACGGCGCTTCTGGCCGAGCACATGAGCCGATACTCGGGCCGCGAGGCAGCGGAAGCGCGCGAGGGAGAAGTGCTGGCGCCGGGCCGCATCTACATTGCACCGGGGGGCAAGCATCTCATCGTCGAACAGCGCGCCGCAGGTGGCGTCATGATCTCGCTCGACGACGGGCCACCGGAAAATTCGTGCAAGCCGGCCGTCGACCCGATGTTGCGAAGCCTTGCCCGTATCTACAAGGAGAGACTGCTCGTCGTGATCCTCACAGGCATGGGGTGCGACGGTCTCAAGGGCTGCGAGGAGGTTGTGGCGGAGGGAGGCACGGTACTCGTGCAGGACCAGGAGACGAGCGTGGTCTGGGGTATGCCGGGTGCCGTAGCGCAAGCAGGGTTCAGCCACGAGATATTGCCATTGACGCAGATCGGTTCGGCCATCGCGCGCATTGCGGGGGGAGACGGAAGATGAACAAGCTTGAATTCGACTATCTGAAGCAGACGCTCTATGAGCGCTCCGGCTTGATCGTGACGCCCGACAAGGGATACCTCATCGAAAGCCGGCTTATGCCCATCGCGCGCCGGCGTGGTGTGGAGAATGTGGAGAAGCTTATCGAGCAGATCCGCAAAACCCGCGACGAGGCCGTACTCGCCCAGATCGTGGATGCCATGACAACGAACGAAACGTTGTTTTTCCGCGACAGCTGGCCGTTCGAGCGCCTTCGCTCGAGCTTGCTTCCGGAAATCATGACAATGACCAAAACGTCGCGCCGCGTTCGGATATGGAGCGCTGCATGCTCGAGCGGGCAAGAACCTTACTCGCTTGCGATGACGATTGCGGAGATGGGTGCGGCACTTGCCGGATGGCAGGTCGAAATCGTATCCACCGACATTTCCGATGCGATGCTCGCCCGGGCAGAGGCGGGCCGCTACTCCGTTTTCGAGGTGTCGCGAGGTTTGCCGGAACCGATGCTGCACAGGTACTTCGAGCCCGACGGAGACGGCTGGAGGGTCAAGCAACGCATTCGCGACATGGTCACCTTTCGCCGTTACAACCTGCTCGACGATCCGGTAGCCAACGGGCTCGGGCCCTTCGACATCATATTCTGCCGTAACGTGCTTATCTATTTCGATGAGGATACGCGCCGCCGCGTATTCTCGGGACTGGCGCGGGTTCTCCGTCCCTGGGGCTATCTTTGCCTTGGCGGTGCGGAAACGGTCGTCGGCATCTCGACGGCATTTCGCATTCTCGCGGGCGAACGGGGTCTGTTCGGATTGGCACAGGAACATGGTCCCGATGATGCGGATATACGCCTTCGCGCGGGGTAAGGGTTCGGCCAATTGGCTCAGCTGTTCTCGCAAGCCGCGCGAAGCTGTTCCTCGATAGCCCATAGCCGATCCTGACCCCATAATATATCGCCCCCTTCCACGCGAAAGGCAGGCACACCCCAGACGCCGCCAGCGAACATGTCGGCCCGATTTTTCTCGGCGACATCGCGCCACGACGCATCTCGCAGCGCTGCTCTGACCTGAGTGCGGCTGAGGCCGGCTCTCTTGGCCATACGCATCAGACCCCCGTTCGAAGCGGCGTTTATGCCGTCCGCGAATACGCCTTGAAGAAACGAGGCGGCGAATTGCGGTCCCAGACCGTCGCGAATGGCATGATGCAGCACCGACAGGCCCCTTTCGGCGCCGATGCCGACCGGATCGGCGACGCGGCCGAACCTGAGGCCGAGACGTTCTGCCTCGCGCTTGCAGTCCCGCACAATGTAGATTTGCTTCGCGAGGGGAACAGGCAGCCCGCGCATGACCATGGGCAGGACGAATCTCAATTGGAGATCGGCGCCGTAATGCGCCGCGAGCCGGGTCACGCGTTCGATGGCGAGATAGGTGTAAGGGCTTCGAAACGAGATGAAGGCTTCGAAGAGAGGCGGCTGTTGCGCGGACTTGACCGGCGCAAGGGTCACCTCGCGGCGCGGCGCGATGAAATCCTGGGGCGTCCCTGGCTGCCGGAACGGGAGGAGGCGCTCTTCGAGAAAGCTCAGCCGGTCGAGGCCCCAGTACCACTCGCCTTCGAAATAGAAAGTCGCTGCGAGATAATGGCCAAGCTTTGTACGCAGCGCATCGCCCGCCGCCAGAGCCGCCGGGTCGCTCTCCGGCTCGATCCCGGAGATGGCGTTCCTGTCCAGACTGAAGCCGGTTTGCCGGGCCAGTAGCGCGGCATCCCGCCGGCTGTAGGCGACGAGCATGTCGGGCTCCGGCGCAGCCGCCGTGTCCGGTGCCGAAACCGGATGGACTTTCACCTCAATGTCGTATCGCTGCTTCAGAAGCGGGACGGCCTGGATGGCGAGGACGCTGTAGGGATCGTCGGCCTGATGAAAGAAATGGATCGTTGGCCGGCGCCAAAGCAGCCGGCGAACAAGCGCGTGCCGCCGGCGCTGCAGCGTGCGGAGCCTGCGGCTCACAATCAGACTGGCGACGGCCTGCCCCAACAATGCCCGCATTCGCTTCTCCCACGATCCGGGCGTTTTCGACGCCCGATAGTATTGACACAATTAGTGTCAATATTGGCATGTCACCGGCGGGCTGTAAATCAAAGCGTGAATTTCTCTCATATTCCGCTTTCCGCCGAAGGGCTGTAATAGACTGAACCTGACTGAGAAGACCATGCACGGCGGGAGATTGAAATGCGCTTTGTCACTTTCGGAAGAAACGGTGCCGCGAAGCTCGGCCTGGTCGAAGGGCAGGAGGTCGCCGACCTCTCCGCCGCGTCCGACGTGCCCCAATCGCTCCACGCGCTCATCCTTGCGGGCGACGAAGGGACCGCGGCAGTGCGGAAGGCGGCACTGTCCGCGCCTCGCCTGCCGCTCGCCGGACTTGAATTTCTTCCCGTCCTTCCGCGTCCGGGCAAGATTATCTGCCTCGGCCTCAATTACGCGGAACACGCCGCTGAAGGAGGGCGGGAAAAGCCGGACTACCCGAACTTCTTCATGCGCTGCGCAACATCGCTCCTCGGCCATGGCCAGCCCATCCTCCGCCCGCGCGTGTCGGAGCAGCTCGATTTCGAGGCAGAGCTTGCGGCGGTGATCGGACGCCGGGTGCCGCGCCATGTGGCGAAGAAGGACGCTCTCGCACACGTTGCCGGCTATGCCTGCTTCAACGACGCCTCTGTCCGCGACTATCAGCGGCGGACGCCGCAATGGACGATCGGAAAGAATTTCGACGCCACCGGCCCGTTTGGCCCGGTCTTCGTGACGGCCGATGAATTGCCCGCCGGTGCGTTTGGCCTGAAAATCGAATCCCGTCTCAACGGCCAGGTCATGCAGAGCGCCAATACGCGCGACATGATTTTCCCCGTTGACGAGACGATCGCGCTGCTCAGCGACTGCATGACGCTGGAGCCGGGCGATGTCCTCGTGATGGGAACGCCGGCCGGCGTCGGATTTGCACGGACACCGCCGATCTGGATGAAGGCGGGCGACACGATCGAGATCGAGATCGAAGGTGTCGGCCTTCTCTCGAACCCGATCGTGAATGAGGCCTGAAAGGCTACTCCGCCGCGCGCCTCGTTGCCGGTTCGGTCTGGCTCCAGTCGTCCTCGTCACGCCGCCGGGCCGCCCGCCTGGAGCGGATGACGCTCGGTGCCGCGAGCAGCACCGGCACAAGAACAAGCGTCAGCAAGGTTGAGAAGCCGAGGCCGAAAATGATGGCCGTCGAAAGCTGCACCCACCACACCGAGACCGGACCGCCAAGCACGATCTCGCGACTGGCGAAATTCAGATTGACCTGGAGGGCCATCGGCAAAAGGCCGAACATCGTGGTGATGGTGGTAAGCATGATCGGCCGCAGCCGTTGCCCCGCGGTACGGAGAACGGCCTCCACCGCATCCATCGCGTCTTCCCGCAACCGCTGGTAGGTATCGATCAGAACGATGGAGTTGTTCACGACGATACCCGCAAGCGCGACGATGCCCGTCCCCGTCATGATGACGGAGAAGGGTTGGCCCGTCACGACCATGCCGATGAGGACGCCGACGGTCGAAAGGACGACGGTCGAGAGCGTCAGCACGGAGTGATAGAAGCTGTTGAACTGCGTCAGCAGGATGATGAACATCAGGAACAACGCCCCGATCAGCGCGCCGCCGAGGAATGAGGCCGACTCCGCCTGCTCCTCGTTCGCGCCGCGGAACTTCACCCTGACGGCGGGATCGATGTCCTGGCTGGCGAGCCATGCGGAAATCTCACGCACCTTCTCGTCCACATTGATCTTGTCGCCCGTCGCGGGGTCGATCGCCGTATTGGCCTTCAGCATGATGCGGCGATAGCCGTTGATGCGTTCTATCGTACTCACCTGCGGCTGCGCATCGCGCGTTACGAAGTTCGTGATCGGCACCAGACCCCGCTGCGTCTGTACTCTCAACTGATCGAGCTGGTCGAGCACACGGTAACTGTCGGGAAAACGCGCCCTGATGTCGACTTCATCCTGAGCGTCGTCCGGCCTGTATTCGCCGATCATGATGCCGTTGGTGACAAGCTGGATCACCGCGCCAACCGACGTGACGTCGGCACCGAACCGGCCGGCCATTTCGCGGTCGACGGTCATGATCCACTCGATACCGGGAAGCGGCCGTCCATCCTCGACGTCGATCAGCCCTTTCACCTCGGTATCGAGATGCGCGCGGATCATCGCCGTGGTCTCGAGCATCTTCCGGTAATCGGTCGACGTCAGCTCGATCTGGATGTCCTTGCCGGTCGGCGGGCCGTCCTCCTGCTTGCGCAGTTCGACCTTGATGCCGGGAAGCGACTTCGTCTGCTGCCTGATATCCTCGAGTATGACCGCGCCCTTGCGCCGCTCTTCATAAGGCTTCAGTTCGATCATCATCTGCGCGATGAGATCTTTCGGCACATCGTTGCGGCCCGACGAACCCGAGCCGAGGCCGGGGCCGGTCCGGGTAAAGACGGTCTTGACGCCATCGGTGCGCAAGACGATGTCCTCGACGTCTCGCGCAAGCGACAAAGTGTCCTGCGCCGAGAGATTGCCGCGCGCGCTGACAAGCACGATGGCCTGCTCCGGCTCGGTGTCCACGAAGAACTCGACGCCGTTGTTGAAGGCGCTGAAGAGCATGATGGTGCCGACGAGGATAACCCCCGTGGCTGCCAGAACGCGGCCCGGATATTGAACCAGCGTGTCGAGCATGCGTACATAGGAGCCGGTGAGGCCCGGCAGCGCACGAATGTCGCCCGTTTCCGCGCCGGCAAGCTGCTTCAGAACCTCGTCGTTCTCGGTTTCCGCCTTGCCGAAGAGCGCACCCATGGCGGGGACGAAAATAAGCGCCGTCAGCAGCGACGCCGACAGCACCACGATGAGCGTGATCGGCAGATAGCTCATGAACTTGCCGCTCACACCGGGCCACAGCAGCATCGGCAGGAAGGCGGCAAGCGTCGTCGCGGTCGACGAGGCGACGGGCCAGAACATGCGCTTGGCGGCCAGCATATAGGCTTCGCGGCGGTCGAGACCTTCCGACATTTTCCGGTCGGCATACTCCACGACCACGATGGCGCCGTCGACGAGCATGCCGACGGCAAGCAGCATGCCGAACATCACCATCATGTTGATGGTGTAGCCGGCGGAGGCGAGGAAAAAGAACCCGATCATGAACGAGGTCGGAATCGCGATGCCGACCAGCATTGCCGACCGGAGCCCGAGCGCGGCAACGACGACGATCATGACGAGGATGATGGCGGTCATGATCGAGGATTGCAGCGAACCGAGCGAACGGTAAATCCAGCTCGAAGCGTCGAGCGTGTAGTTGACGTGAATGGATTCCGGCCACTCGGCGGTGAAGCGCGCGACCGCATCGCGCACCTGGTCGTTGTTGTCGATAATGTTTGTGCCGATGCGCTTGGTAATCTCGATGGCGATTGCCGGATGCCCGTTGAAACGAGCGTAGCCGTTGGGATCCTTGAACGTCCGGCGGATATCGGCGATGTCGGAGAGCGTAACGACGCCTTCGCCGGACACCTTGACCGGCAGGTTGAGCACATCTTCCCGCGTCTCGAACAGGCCGGGTACCTTCACCGAAAAGCGGCCCTGGCCCGTGTCGATGTTGCCCGCCGCCACAAGGCGGTTGTTGAGCGACACGATGTTGATGAGCTCGCCCTGGGAAATATTGTAGGATTCGAGCTTAGCCGGGTCGATCACGACCTCGAGAAGCTCTTCGCGGTGACCGACGAGTTCCGCCTGCAGCACCGTTGGGACCGCTTCGATCTCGTCCTTGAGTTTGCGCGCGGCGTTGTAGAGCGCGCGCTCGGGCACGTCGCCGGAAAGTGTGACGATGAGGACCGGAAAGAGCGCGGCATTGAACTCGCGCACGATAGGCTCGTCGGTGTCGTTCGGCAGTTTGGCCCGCGCCAGATCCACTTTCTCGCGCACATCCTGCAGCGCGGCGTCCTTGTCGAAGTTCACGTCGAACTTGAGCAGGATGCCCGCATGGCCCTGCGAGGCGATGGAGGTTATGTCTTCCAGACCCTCGAGCGAACGCAGCTCCGTTTCCATGGGACGGATGAGGAGACGTTCGGCATCTTCGGGCGAAATACCCTGATGGACGATCGAGACATAGAAAATCGGAATCGGAATATCCGGGTCCGCTTCCTTCGGAATGGTGATGAAGGAGATGATGCCCGCCGCCACCAGCAAGACCATGCTGGTCAGGATGGTTCGCGAATGCCCGAGCGCGGCTTCGATAAAGGCGTTCACAGGGCTGCTCCGACCTGGTTGGCGGGTACGGCCTCGACCTTCTGGCCTTCCTTCACATAGTCCTGACCGACGGTGATGATCGTCACTTTCTGCGGCAGGCCGGTAATCCACAGACCTTCAGGCGTATCGTCGACAAGCTGCGCGCGGTTGAACTTGACGCGGCCTTCATCGTCCACCGTGCGGACGCCGATCACGCCATTGTCGTCGAGCGCGATCACGGAACTGGGAATGCGATGCGCGAGCACTTCGTTGCCGGGCACGATGATTTCGGCCGTTACGCCCGCCCGCATCGCGAAATCGGGATTGGGGACTTCGAGTTCGACCCGGAATGTGCGCGTCGCCGGGTCCGCCGTTTTTGCGACAAAGTGAATCCTGCCGTCAACCGTTTCACCGGTAACCAGCCGCGCCGTGCCGGCCGCGCCGATCTGCAGCGCACCGACGCGATCTTCGGAAACCTGCCCGATAATGAGCAGCGGATCGAGTTCCACCACAAGCCCGCACACATCGCCGACACGCATGTAGTCGCCGACATCCACCGGCCGGTCGTCGAAAACGCCGTCGAACGGGGCGACGATATTTGTCTGGCCGACCTCGATCTCCATCTGCTTCAGACGTGCTTGTGCGGCTTCATGCGCCGCCTTTGAACCGGCTGCGACCGTCGGCGCGCGATAGCCTTTTTCCGCAAGCTGGCGCGAGGCGTCGTATTCGAGCCGCCGCTGCTTGACCAGGGCTTGTGCTTCGGCAAGTTGTGCATCGCGGGCATTGAGGGCAATGCGGCAAAGGACATCGCCTTTGGCAACGCGCATTCCCTTTTCGACGGGAAGTTCGGCGATGCTTCCTTGCGTTTCGGCGCGCACTTCCACGGCGCGCTTGGCTGACGTTCTGCCTCGGATGATGACCGAACCGCGGCGCAGCGAGGCCACCGACTCCGTCACGCGAACGCGCGGCATTACGCCGTTGGCTGCGTCCTCTTCGGCGGCGGTTGTCGTGCTGGTCGGCCCGCTGCCCGTGAAGAGCCCGGTCATGAACCAGAGCAGGATCGCGACACCGATGCCGATGGCGATAAAATGCGAGCGGTGAAGGCGACCGCCGGTAATCCTCGTCGCGAAATTCTTTTGCCGCTCAAACATGGACTTCTTCTTCGGTTGCGATCTCTTCGATCAGGTGTCGGTTGTTTTCGAGAAAATCGATGGAGGCCGTGTAGACGGCGAGGCCGTACTGCCGCGCAAAGTCCATACCGGGCGTATCGTCTTCATCGGGATCCGTCATTTGCTCGACTTTTTCCTTCATCGCGGCCAGCCGTTGGTCGACAAGCGTCCTCACCCGGCTTCGTGGCAGCAGATGCGCGAAGAGGACCGCGAACAGGAATTCGGAACGGAACTTGTCGGGCGCCAGCGTCTGCTGCAGCGCCTCGCCCAGGCTTCGGCGGCCCTTTTCGGTCAGCGAATAGACCTTCTTGTCGGGCCTCTTCTCCTGCGGCTCTGCCTTGCAGGTCACGAGCCCCTCATCGGTCAGACGCGTGAGGGCCGGATAGATCGAGCCATAACTCGCGTCGAGGAAATGGCTGAAGGGACCGTCCTCGAACATCTTGTTGATCTCGTAGCCGGTGGCTTCGCCGAAGACCAGTGCGCCGAGACAAAGCGTGGTTACCTGCATGGAGAGGCCAGAGCCTATATTGGAACGATATATCGGGCCTATATATGAAGGGTGATGGAACTTGCCAAGGGACCCCGCAGGTCTCCTATGCCTTTTTTGTGCAGTGCGGCATGCAGGTAACACATGCAAAACCGGCTGTCCGATGTAAGAAATGAGCAATTCCGCCTCCCTGCCGCTCCGCCACGCTGTTAGGTGGGGTTGCGATGAGGGAACCGACAAGCCCGGCAGGGCTTTTTTCACGCTGATTTCTGTGATTACGACGCGCTTCGGCGCATGGCTCCAAGGAGCAGGCGGCGGTAAATCCGTTCCCTGATGCCGGACGGATTGCCCAGGCCCATGCGTGCGAGAGAGAGGCGGGCCTCGTCATCCTCCGGTCCGCTGCCGAGAATGAACCCGAGGAGTTCTCCGCGGGAGGCGTTCCGGAGCCGCCCCAGCGCCGGCATGAGCTTCTGTTCCGTCTCCGTGAAGTCGCTGTCGAACGGAAAGAGCGGCAACAGACCCTGCGTTCTCGCCTCGGCAAGCGCGGCCTCGATGCGGGCCGGCACATTGTTCGAATGTGCCGCCGGTATTTCATAGTCCTTGGCGATCTTTCCGGCCTTTTTGGCTTCCGCCAGCAGCGCCGGCTGGAACCGCGAATCCGCCACCGACAGCATCTCCGCGACGACGTCGCCATCTGTCTTGCCGCGAAGATCGGCAACGCCGTACTCCGTCACCACGATGTCGCGCAGATGCCGGGGGATGGTCGTATGGCCATAGGACCAGACGATGTTGGAAGCCGCCTTGCCGTCCTTGTTCCGCGTGGCGCGTACCGCGATGATGGACCGGGCATCTTCGAGCGCGAAGGCCTGGGCGACGAAGTTGTATTGCCCGCCGACGCCGCTGACCACACGCCCGTCTTCGAGCCCGTCCGATACGACCGCGCCTGTCAGCGTCGCCATCATGGCTGTGTTGATGAAGCGTGCCTTCTGCCGCGCCGCGCGCTTGCGCTCTTCATCGCCATGGAGTTCGTTCACATAGGCGACGGGTACCATCGCAATCTTCGCCCGCAGCTCCTCCGGCATCCCGCGCAGCTTCTCATAGAAGGCGCGCGAGCCGAGAAAGAAGCCGGCGTGAATGAGTTTCCCATCCACCTCGCGCTTCAGGACGCCCGCTTCGATGAGGTCGACGAAGCTCTCGACGAGCATTTCGCTTGCGCCGTATAGCCCGGCTTCGAATATGCCGCGCTCCGTTCCGCTCACGCGCAGATGATCGGCTATGGCGGCGAATGCCTTGTTGTTGCCATGGCGAAGCACCAGCGCCTTGCCTATTGCGTCTCCGATCGAGCCGATACCGATCTGCAACGTGCCACCATCCGGGATCAGCGCCGCGGTGTGAAGGCCGATGGCATAGTCCGCCGGCGATACGGCTTCGCGCGGCGGAGCGAAGAGCGGAATTTGCAGCTTCGGACTGTCGAGAAGAAAATCGAGTTCTCCGGCATCCACTTCCGCATCGCCACCCATATAGGGCAGGTCGAAATTCGTCTCGCCCGCGACAATGAAATCGGCCCGGCCCTGCCGCCGCGCTTCGAAAAGATCGACCGAGATATCCGGGTTGCAGCTCAGGCTGAAATGGCTGCGCGTCCGGGAGGGCGCGACCAGCTGTGCCACGACATTGACGCCGGCTTCCAATATGTAGCGAAGCGCGTGGGTGTAGTTCGCGGAAATGTAGTTCTGCTGCTGGCGCGGCGAGTTGAGCCAGCGCCCGGCAAGCATAAAGAACTCGTTCACCTGGATGTTGGGCGGCAGCGTTCCCTTGTGCAGTGCCGCCGCGTAGGTCAGGCCGGGGTAGCCAGCAAAGAGCCGCTCGATTACCGGCCCCATGAAGCGGCGCTCGATATCGCTCGATGGCTTCGGCACTTCGAGCGTCAGAGCGGTGAAAATGCGAAGAGAAATGCCGGGGTCTGCTGTCGCCCGCTCGACAAGGGCGTTGACGAGATGCACCGGCTTGCCGAGGCCGAGCGGCAGCGCGAGAACGATCTTCTTCCCGGTCCTGGCTATAATGGCGTCCGCCAGTGCCGCGGCATCGTCGAATGTTTTCGGTTGGGGAGCCACGACGGATTTACCACCGGTTGGGAAAGGGGCGCGCCGCCCATCCTATCAGCCGGCCCGCTTCAATGCAGCATTCCTCGCCTCACATCCGGGCAAGTTGCGGCGGCGACATATTCGCGTCGTCGCCGGGCGTGGCTGCCGTTGTGTGGAGGGCGAGGTCTTCCGGCGCGAAATCGTCGACGGCGACAACTTTCGCCACGGCGTCCTTCAGTTCGGCGATCATGGCCACGTCCTCGGCGGTGATATAGCCGCTCGCGAGTGCCACTTCGGGGTTGCCGATCTTCGCCGCACGCATTTTTTCCCGCGCCTTCTCCGTCAGGACCGAAAGGCTGAACGCTTGTTCGAGCGTCGCGACCGCATCGCCGCTTCGGCCGAGATGCAAGCCGGATGTGAGCCGGTCGCGGGTCGCGGAAGGCGCAAGCAGGAGTTCGGCGCATTGCATCGCAAGCCTGTCCTTCGGCCCGCGCCGCCGGGGCCCAAGCGGCTGCACGATGAGTTTGGCGAGGGCGGCGACAAAGCGGTTCGGCAGGTTCGCGAACACTTCTGCAAAACGCAGATCGATCGTCGCGAAGCTCTCCTCCGCGCAATAAGCAACGAGCGGGAGATCTTCCGTTTGCCGGCCTTCGTCCTCCCAACGCTTCAGGACGGCCGACATCAGATAGAGTTCCGACAGAATGTCGCCGAGCCGCGCCGACAGCATCTCCTTGCGTTTCAGGCCGCCGCCAAGCGTAAGCAGCGCGAGATCGGCAACAAGCGCGAAGCCCGCGGCATGGCGCGAAAGCTGGCGGTAGTAGCGCGTTGCCTTGCCGGCGCCCGGCGCGGGGGAGACGAGACCGCCCGTCCAGTTGCGCAGCCAGGCGCGGCCCATCGTCTTCATGCTGTGGCCGACGTGACGCCAGAACGCCTCGTCGAACTTCGCCAAAGCCACGTCGCGGTCTTCTTCCTCCAGCGCTTCCATTTCCTTCAGGAGGTGCGGATGGCTGCGGATCGCACCTTGCCCGAAGACGATGAGGTTGCGCGTCAGGATGTTGGCTCCTTCAACCGTTATGCCGACAGGCACAGCCCGATAAAGGTTGCCGAGATAGTTGGACGGTCCATCGATCACGCCCTTGCCGGCGTGGATGTCCATGGCATCGTTCACGGCGGTCCGCATCCGGTTCGTAGCCTGCATTTTCATGATGGCCGAAATGACGGCGAGCTTTCGGCCCTCATCGAGCCCGGCACAGGTGAGCCGCCGGCCGGCATCGAGCAGATAGGCCGTGCCCGCGATATGACCGAGCCGCGCCTGCACGCCTTCGAACTTGCCGACGGGAAGATTGAACTGTTCACGCACGCGCGCATAGGCGCCGGTGGTGCGGGCGGAGAAGGCCGCAGCCGCCGCCGAAAGAGACGGCAAGGAGATACCGCGTCCCGCGGCCAGCGCGCTCATCAGCATCTTCCAGCCCTTGCCGACTTGCGCGGCCCCGCCGATCACATAGTCGAGGGGAATGAAAACATCGTCGCCCTGGGTCGGTCCGTTCTGAAACATCTGGAAGGAGGGCAGGTGCCGACGTCCCGTGGTGACGCCCGGCAGATCGGCCGGCACCAGCGCAACGGTAATGCCAGGCTCTTCATCGCCGCCGAGGAGACGGTCCGGATCGCTGAGCTTGAATGCGAGGCCGAGCACCGTCGCCACGGGCGCCAGCGTGATGTAGCGCTTGTTCCAGTTCAGCCGGATGCCGACCACTTCCATGCCGTTGAAAGTGCCCCGGCAGACGACGCCCCGATCCACCATCGCCGCGGCGTCGGACCCGGCTTCGGGACTGGTAAGGCCGAAGCAGGGAATTTCCTCGCCGGCGGCGAGCCTCGGTAGCCAGTATTCGCGCTGCTCTTCCGTCCCGAACTGCATGAGCAGTTCGCCGGGTCCGAGCGAGTTCGGCACCATCACGGTGACGGCGCCGGCCGCCGAGCGGCTCGACAACTTGCGGATGACTTCCGAATGAGCGAAGGCTGAAAATTCAAGACCGCCATATCGCTTCGGGATAATCATCCCGAAGAAGCGGTTCGCCTTGATGAAGTCCCATGCGTCCTCGGGAAGGTCGCCATCCTCCCAGGTGATCTTCCAGTCGTCGAGCATGTCGCACAGCTCTTCGACCGGCCCATCCATAAAGGCCTGCTCCTCCTCGGAAAGCTGCGGTTTCGGTGTCGCCAGCAGCTTTTCCCAGCCGGGATCGCCAGTGAAAAGATCGGCTTCCCACCAGATGTCACCCGCCTCGAGCGCCTCGCGCTCCGTCTCCGACATGCTGGGCAGCACGCGGCTTGCCCAGCCGAAAATCGGCCGCGTCAGATAGTTGCGCCTTGCTTCCTTCCAGTCCATGCGCAGTAAACTTGGTCGCCGGCGGCGAAAGTCAAGCTTGGGGAGGTGGCCACAATCTACTCCGCGCCCTCCATCGGCCGCAGCGTGCGCTGCCCCATTTCCCTTTCCAGCTTCCGCTGCGTGTCCCCCGGCGAGCCCGTGCGCTGCGCAAGCGCCTGATAGGCGACGGGGACGACGAAGAGGGTAAAGGCGGTGGTGGCGATGACGCCCGAGAAGATGACGACGCCGATTGCGGCTCTCGTCTCCGCGCCGGGACCGAATGAAAGAATGAGTGGAATGGCGCCCGCCGCCGTGGTGATCGCGGTCATGAGGATTGGCCGAAGCCGGATGCCGGCGGCCTCCACCAGCGCTTCCCGGAATTCCTGTCCTTCGTCGCGTAGCTGGTTGGCGAATTCGACGATCAGGATGCCGTTCTTGGCGGCAAGGCCGACCAGCATGATGAGACCGATCTGTGTGTAGAGGTTGAGCGTGCCGCCGGTGAGCCAGATGCCAAGCAATCCGCCGGTGATGGCGAGCGGTACCGTGGTGATGATGACGACCGGGTGCACGAAGCTCTCGAACTGCGCCGCGAGCACGAGGAAAACGACGACGACGCCGAGGATGAAAACAAAGGCGAGCGCGCTGCCCGAGTCGATGAAATCGAGAGATTGCCCCTTGTAGTCGATGGTCACGCCCGGCGGCAGCTTCTCGCGCACCAGCCCCTCGAGATAGTTGAGGGCGTCGCCAAGCGCATAGCCATCCGCCAGTTCCGCTTCGATGGTGATCGAACGCACCCGATTGTAGCGGTTGAGGCTCGCCGGGCCCGCCATTTCGCTGACCGTCACGAGATTGGCAATGGGGATAAGCTGTCCGGACCGCTCCGAACGAACGAAGACGTTGCTCATGTCGCTCGGCGTGCGCTGGCTGGAGCGCTCGCCTTCGAGAATGACGTCGTATTCCTCGCCATTCTCGATATAGGTGGTGACGAGGCGCGAACCGAAAATCGTCTCAAGCGTCCGCCCGACGTTCTCGACCGTGACACCGAGATCGCCGGCGCTGTTCCGGTCGATCTCCACACGCAGCTGTGGCTTCGTCTCCTTGTAGTCGTGATCGATGTTGACGAGACCCGGATTATCCTCGTCGATTGCGGCCAGCAGCGTGTCGCGCCAGTCCCGCAGTTCGTCATATGTGCCGCCGCCGATCACGAACTGAACCGGCTTCGAGATGCCGCCGCCGAACCCGGCCCGCATCACCGGCGAAACCGTCACGCCGGGCAAATCGCCGGTGCGCGCGCGGATGTCGTTCATGATGTCCCAGGCGGATCGCCGCTTTCCCCAGTCTTCGAGCACGACCACGGCGATGCCGTCGTTGAAGGTCGATGTGGTTCCGAAGGAGCGCGGCGCGCGGACGAGCAAACGGCTTATTTCGCCGCCCTCCACCAGAGGCATCAGGCGCTTCTCGATCTCCGTCATGTAGGCTTCCATGTAGGCGTAGGAAGAACCTTCCGGCGCATTCACCATCACAAAAAACGTGCCGCGATCCTCGCGCGGCGCATATTCCGAGGAAATGACGGTGAATAGACCATAGGCGGAAACCATCAGGACGGCGAAGACGGCAAAGACGGGAAGGGGATGCGCCAGGGTCCGGTTGAGAGCGCGGGCGTAAATCTCCTTGGTCTTGTCGAAAGTCTTGTCCACCCAGATGTTGAACTTCGTATGATTGGATGTCGGCTTCAGAATTTTCGATGCCAGCATCGGCGACAGGGTAAGCGCGACGATGCTGGAGAAGCCGACGGCTGCCGCCATGGTAATGGCGAACTCGGAGAAGAGACGGCCCACTTCGCCCTCTATGAAGGTCAGCGGAACGAACACCGCCATCACGACAATGGTGGTCGCGATAACCGCGAATCCGACTTGCCGCGCTCCGTAATAGGCGGCGACAAGCGGCGTCGCGCCTTCTTCCATCCGTCTGTAGATATTCTCCAGCACGACGATCGTGTCGTCCACGACAAGGCCGATCGCAAGCACGAGCGCCAGCAGCGTCAGCAGGTTGATCGAGAAGCTCGCCACGTAAAGGACGAGAAACGTGGCGATGATCGATACCGGTACGGTGACGGCCGGCACCAGCGTTGCCCGCGCGCTGCCCAGAAAGACGAAAATCGTCAGCACGACGAGCACGATGGCGATGCCAAGCGTCTTGTAGACCTCCGAAATCGCCCCTTCGATAAAGACGCTGCTGTCGTAGCTCTGCTTGAATTCAAGCCCTTCCGGCAGCGACGGGGCGAGCCGGGCGGCCTCGGCTTTGGCGCCGTCCGTCACGGTGAGCGTGTTGGCCGTGGATTGCTTGATGATGCCGAGCCCGATCATCGGCATTTCATTGCCGCGGAAGAAGGTCCGGTCTTCCGCCGCCGCGCGCTCGATGCGGGCGACATCGCCGAGCCGCACCAGATAGCCGTCCGCGCCTTGCCCCAGCACGAGCTGGCCGAAATCCTCCGCGGTGCGATAGGTCCGCTCGACGCGTGCGGTGAACTGGCGTTGCGTGGACTCGATGTTCCCAGCCGGCAGCTCGATGTTCTCCGCCAGCAACGCCCGCTCGACATCGCCGACCGTCAACGCGCGCGCGGCAAGTGCCGTCCGGTCGAGCCAGATGCGCATCGCATAGCTGCGCGCACCGGCGAGCCGGACCCGCGCAACGCCGTCGAGCGTCGAGAAACGGTCGACGAGATGCCGCTCGGCATAGTCCGTCAGTTCGAGCACGTTCATGCGGTCGCTCACGACGTTGAGCCACATGATGACGTCGTCGCTTGAATCGACCTTCTGGATGTCCGGCGGATCGGCTTCGGTGGGCAGGTCATCGAGAATGCCCGACACGCGGTCCCGAATATCGTTCGCCGCGGCGTCGACGTCGCGCCCGGGGTTGAATTCGATCGTGATGCGCGAACGGCCGTCCTGACTGGAAGACTGGATGAAGGCGATGCCCTCAATGCCGGCGATGCGTTCTTCGATGCGTTCCGTGATGCGGGTTTCCACGACCGCAGCCGCCGCGCCCCGATAGTCGGTCGTGATCGAAACCACGGGAGGGTCGATATCGGGATACTCGCGCAGCGGCAGACGGTCGAAGGCGACGAGCCCGAAAGCGACGAGGAGGAGGCTGATAACAGCGGCGAAGACGGGCCGCGTCACCGAGATGTCGGAGAGCTTCATGCCAAAATATCTCCGTTACCGCACCGTCGTGGTTTCGTCGAGAACGCGGCCAAGCGCGCGTTCCCCCGTCTCCTCCCGGACGATGCTGACCTTCTGCCCGTCGCGCAGCCGCATCGTGCCATGCGTGACGACACGCTCGCCGGGTGCCAGCCCGCTCAATATTTCCACCTCGCCCGGCCGTCGCGCGCCGGTCGTCACCTCGCGCCGTGCCGCGACATCGCCGTTGACCACGAAAACGAAGTTGCGCGTGCCGGACGGCACTAGCGCTTCTTCGGGAATGACGGTGGCCTCGCGCGGATTCTTCAGAAGCTGCAGGACCATCAGCAGGCCGGGCTTCAGGACATGATCCTTGTTCTCGATCAGCGCGCGTGCCGTGATCGAGCGCGTGACCCGGTCCACCTGCGTCGAAACGCTGCGGATCTCGCCGTGGAATGTCCGGTCGGGAAGGGCGGTCGTGGTGGCGACGATTTCGAGACCGGGGCGGATCGTCGAGAGATAGGCGGCGGGTACGGTGAAGTCGAGTTTGATCGGGTCGAGATCGTCAAGTGTCGTGATGACGTCGCCCGGTGTCACCAGCATGCCGAGGCTGATGGTGCGGAGGCCGACCACGCCCTCGAAAGGCGCATGGATTTCACGGTCGGCGAGCCGCGATGCGGCGGCATCGCGATTGGCTTCCGCTTCGCGCAGAGCCGCTCGCCGCTCTTCCAGTTGCGCCGTCGGCGTGTATTGGCGCTTTTCCAGTTCGCGGGCCCGCTCGTAGGCGGTCCGCCGCTCCGAGAGCACCGCTTCCGCGGCCGCCAGTGCCGCGCGCTGTTCGTCGCGCTGCAAGGCGACGAGAAGCTGGCCCTTCTCGACTTGCTGGCCGTCGTCGAAGTGGATTTCGGTAATCTTGTCGGAAACATTGGCCGTAATGGCAACGCTCTCATTGGCGAAGGTCGTGCCCAGCGCCTCGACCCGGTCGACAAAACGATCGGAGACGGCAGGCGCGACGATGACGTTTTGCGGCGCTTCCTCGGCAAAAGCCGGCGCGCAGAGTGCAGCACTCGCAAAAAGAACGGCTAGCAGACGGCGCATAAGGGCTCCGGCAGTGACAGCTTCAAAACGGGAGATAATGGCGCGATCTCCCGGCAGATTTATGACGATATGTCAGTTTGACCGCTCATCGGAAAATTTCCAAGCAGGACCGGAAGTTAGGGCCCGTGCCGGTCCTCACTTTTCCGTGTAGTTCGGCACCAGGACGGATGGAGTGCTGCTGCGGAAGAGGGACAGGCTGAGCAGGATGGTCGGCACAAGGCCGAAAGCCACGATGGCAAGCGCGGCCGTAGAGGCCTCGGCGAGCCGCTCGTCGGAAGCAAGTCGATAGGTACGCGTTGCGAGCGTTTCGAAATTGAAGGGCCTGAGAAGCAGTGTCGCCGGAAGTTCCTTCATCACATCGATGAAAACGATGAGTGCCGCACTTGCAAGCGCGCCGCGCAGCAGCGGAACGTGGATCGCACTGAGAACCCGTTTGGGTGCCGCACCGAGACTCCGCGCCGCGGCGTCGAGCGTCGGATGGATTTTCTCGAGCCCGCTATGCGTGGCGTTGAAGGCCGCGGTGAGAAAGCGCGCGACATAGGCGAAGACGAGCCCGGCGATGGAGCCTGTGAGAACAAGACCGGGCGAGAAATCCAGACTTTTATTCGCGAAAGCAGCGAACGCCCGGTCGATATCGGTCGAAAGCGTCAGGATGCCGATGGCGATCATGGCGCCGGGCAGCGCATAGCCGAGTGTCGCGAGCCGGATCGACACGCGGTTGAATTTCGTCGGATGCAACCGCTCGCCATAGGCGAGAAGAAGGGCGAGCACGGTCGTGAGAGCCGCCGCGACCGCCGCGACCGAGAGACTGTTCCACGCGAAATCGAGGAAACGCCGGCCGAACAGCGGATCTCCCTCGATGATCGCATAACGCAGAAGCACCAGGGCGGGAATGACGAAGCCGAGGATGACAGGCAGCGCACAAGCGGCGAGCGCACCGGCGGCTCGCAGGCCCTTGAGCTTTCGCGGCTGCGCCGCCAGATCGCGCGAGAGCGGATTGGCGACGCGGCCCCGGCGGCTCACCATCTCGATGAAGACGAGCGCCAGAGCGAAGACGAAGAGCCATGCCGCTATCTGTGCCGCTGCAAGCACGTCGCCGAGATTGAACCAGGTACGGAAAATGCCGGTGGTGAGCGTCGGCACAGCGAAATAGTCGACGACGCCGAAATCGGAAATGGTTTCCATCAGCACGAGCGCCAGTCCGCCGGCGATAGCGGGCCGCGCGCAGGGCAACGCCACGCGGATGAAGGCGCGCCATGGCCGCGCGCCGAGCATCCGCGCTGCGTCGAAAAGCGCCGCCGACTGACGCTGAAAGGCGGTGCGCGCGAGGAGATAGACGTAAGGGTAGAGCACGAGGCTGAGCATGACCGCCGCGCCCGGCAGCGACCGCACGGGCGGAAAATAATAGTCGGCGGCGCTCCATCCGGTCACGCCACGCAGTGCCGTCTGCACCGGCCCCGCAAAGGAGAGCAGGTCCGTGTACACATAGGCGACGATGTAACCGGGCGTCGCGAGAGGCAGCACCAGCGCCCAGTTGAGAATGCGCTGGCCGGGAAAGCGCGTCGAAACGGCGAGCCACGCGGTACCGACGCCGATGACCGCCGTGAGGACGGCCACCAGCGCCATTAGCTTCAGCGTGTTTCCGATATAGGTGGGCAGCACGGTCGCGCTCAGGTGCGCCCAGTTCTCGCTCGTGGGGGCCGTCAGGCTCCAAAGCACGGTCAGCGACGGCGCAAGCGCCACCAGCGCCACGGCAAGCGCCGCCAGCGTCCAGCCTGAGCCGAAGCGCAGCCTCATCCGCTCCCCAAGTGTCAGGACGGGGAGCAACCGATTTTTTTCCGTGACTGACATGGCGCAGTTGTGACAAATACCGCCCTTGGCGGCAAAGTAATTTTGCTACGCATTTGCAGGTGCGTCAGCTTGTAGCGCGGTTTGCGAGGTAGTCATGGCCCTGACGTTTCGGAACGTCGGACACAGTTTCGGTGCCCACAGGGTGCTGTCCGGGGTCTCGCTTGAGGCGCGGCAGGGTGAAATCCTGTGCTTGCTGGGACCGTCGGGCAGCGGCAAGACGACGTTGCTGCGGCTTGCTGCGGGCCTTGAGGCGCTGCAGGAGGGCACGATCGACCTGGGCGGGGCGCTGCTGGCGGCGCCGGGACGCGACGTACCGCCGGAAAAACGGTCGTTCGGCATGGTCTTTCAGGACCACGCGCTGTTTCCCCATCTGACGGTCGCGGAGAATATCGCTTTCGGTGTCGCGGGGCAGCCGAAGGAGCGGATACGCGCCATCGTGGCGGAAAGGCTGGCGGCAGTCGGCCTTACGGGCTTCGAGGATCGTTACCCGCATACGCTTTCGGGCGGCCAGCAGCAGCGCGTGGCGCTGGCGCGCGCATTGGCGCCGTCGCCCGCCGCGATGCTGCTCGACGAACCTTTCGCGAGCGTCGACGTCACGCGGCGGCGCGCCTTGCGCGAGGAGGCGCGGCGCGCCCTGAAAGCGGCAGGCGTCATAACGCTCGTCGTCACGCACGATCCCGTGGAGGCGATGGAAATAGCGGACCGGATCGCCGTGATGGAAGGCGGCCGGATCGCACAATGTGCGACGCCGGAAGAACTCTATGCGCGGCCGGCAAGCGCGCTCGTCGCGTCGCTGTTTGGCGAGGCTCAGCGTTTTCCGGCGACCATCGGCAACGGCGAAGCGGTGACGGCCTATGGCTCTATTCCGGCCAGCGATTTCGCGGAGCGGACGCAGGTGGAAGTGATCGTGCGGCCGGAAGCGGTGACGCTGGCGCCGGCGGGCCAGGCGGAGGAAGCCTTTCGCATCGCCGACGTCCGCTTTCTCGGCCGCGACTGGTTGGTGCTGCTGACGAGCAGCGATTTTCCCGCCCTCGAACCGCTTCGCGCGCGCGTGACCAGCCTCGAAGGCATAGCGATCGACACGACCGTCGCCGTGCGCTTCGACCCCTGCGGGACGTTTGTCTTCGCTGCCTGATGCGACAGAAAGCGCGGATTCCCTCACTTGCGCAGGCGAGGCGGCCCCGCTAGGGTGCAATTGAAAATCGTTATCAATAACCACGGTCGCATCATGCATCGCCTGTTCGCTGCTGTCCTCTTCGTCGCTTTCGCTCTCACCGTTGCCGTCGGCGCGCGGGCGGAGACGAAGGAAGTCAACATCTACTCGGCCCGTCACTACGACACCGACCTCGAGCTTTACGACAGGTTCACCGAGCAGACGGGTATTCGCGTGAACCTGATCGAAGGCGACAGCGATGAACTGATTGCGCGCATCGAACGCGAAGGAAAGCAGAGCCCGGCGGACCTGTTGATCACGGTCGATGCGGGGCGGCTGTGGCGCGCGGAAGAGAAGAACCTTTTCTCGCCCGTGAAGTCGGAGGTGCTGGAGACGCGCATCCCCGCGCATCTGCGCCACCCGGATGGCCTGTGGTTTGGCCTCTCGAAGCGCGCGCGCATCATCATCTACAACAAGGAAATGGGGCGTCCGGACAAACTGGAAACCTATGCCGATCTCGCCGACCCGTCGAACAAAGGCATGCTGTGCATGCGTTCTTCGTCCAACATCTACAACGTCTCGCTGCTCGCCTCGATCATCGAACACGAAGGAAAGGAAGCAGCGGAAACATGGACGAAAGGCGTCGTTGCGAATTTTGCGCGGCAGCCGGAGGGCAACGATACCTCGAACGTGAAGGCCGTCGCGGCGGGAGAATGCCGGGTTTCGCTGGTGAATACCTATTACGTCGGACGCATGCTCGGCTCGGACAATGCGCAGGATCGCGCGGCGGCGGAGAAGGTCGGCCTCATCTTTCCGAACCAGAACGGCCGCGGCACACATGTGAACCTGAGCGGCGCGGGCGTCCTGAAGCATGCGCCGAACCGCGAAAACGCCATTAAATTCATAGAGTTCCTGTCGAGCGACTGGGCGCAGCACGCCTTTACCGAACAGAACCATGAATACACGGCAGTGCCCGGCATCACGGAAATATCGCCTGTTCCGGGTACGGACGATTTCAAGGAAGACGAGCTGAACGCGAGCGCGCTCGGCGAAAATCAGGCGGAAGCCGTACGGATTTTCGACCGCGCCGGCTGGAAATAGACAGCCCGAAACGGCCGGCTGTCACGAGAATGTCATAAAAATGTCATGAGGACCGATGCAGACCGGGGACAAAAAACTTGTCCCCGGTTTTGCATGTCCGGCGCTCCCCCGCGAATCGTCAGGCGAGAATCGCACGCGCCATTTTCGCGGGTGAGGATTTCTATTTCGACGTCGAAACAGGCGCCGGGCTTGTCCCCGGTCATTATTCGTTCGCCCGGACCGGAGGTCAGGCGGTCTGGAGATCCGCCTTCTCGAAATTCGCTTCCGCGAACTCCCAGTTGACGAGGTTCTTCAGGAAGGCGTCGAGATAGTCCTGCCGCTTGTTCTGGTAGTCGAGGTAGTAGGTGTGCTCCCAGACATCGGTGGTGAGGAGGGGCACGTCCTTCGCGGCCGCGATCGGCGTCTCGGCATTGGCGGTGCTGTAGACCTTCAGCTTGCCGTCCGACAGGACGAGCCAGCAATAACCCGAGCCGAACTGCGCCATGGCGGTGTCCTTGAAGGTTTCCGCGAATTTGTCGTAACCGCCGAGATCGCTTTCGATCCGGTCCGCGAGCGCGCCCTTCGGCTTGCCGCCGCCCTTGGGCGACATGGAATGCCAATAGAAATCGTGGTTCCAGACCTGCGCGGCGTTGTTGAAGAGGGACTTCTTCGAAGCGTCGCCCGCCACCTTGCGGATCAGCGGTACGAGGCCGAGACCGTCGAGATCGGTGCCCTCGATCATCCCGTTGGCCTTGTCGACATAGGCCTTGTGATGCTTGCCGTAGTGAAAGGAAAGCGTCTCCGCGGAGACATGCGGCGCAAGGGCGTCCTGGGAATAGGGAAGGGGAGGAAGTTCGAGCATGGTTCGGTCGTCCTTTCGCTTGGGTCCGCCTCCCTCTCTGACTTCGACCTGCGGGGTGTTCATTTCAAGGCCGCGAGGCAATTTCCGCCTCGTAACCGCCGGGAAATGAAGGGTTTCCGGCCGTGTGACCCTGCTGCTTGCAACAGTGTCACGCAATCCCCACATGGATACCGAGGCGGCGCCGGTTAAGGGCCGCGATTGGCAAAGTCGCTCGAGACACAGGACTTTGGAAATGACGCGAGTGATGCAGTTCAACAGCCCTTTCCTCCTGGGCTTCGACGAAATGGAGCGGCTGCTCGAAAGAGTGGCGAAGGCGTCGGACGGATACCCGCCCTACAATGTCGAGCAGGTCTCGGCGGAAACGGGCGAACGGCTCCGGATCACGCTGGCGGTGGCCGGTTTTTCCCGCGACGAACTTTCCGTCACGGTGGAGGAAAACCAGCTCGTCATCCGTGGCCGGCAGCGCGAGGAAACCGACCGCACCTATCTCCATCGCGGCATCGCGGCGCGCCAGTTCCAGCGGTCCTTCGTGCTGGCCGACGGGATAGTGGTTCGAGGCGCGACATTGGAGAACGGTCTGCTGATGATCGATCTCGAAAAGCCCGAACCCAAACGGACGACGCGCACCATCGACATTTCCGAGGCGGCGCCGGAGCCCTTGTCCCGCAGCGCGGACTGAAATCCCGGACGACGGAGTTGGCCCTTTGCTCCCGTGTAACGAGGAAGGGCTTGAAAGGAGTAAGATCATGAACGAATCCGAATTCGATGCCGCCGGGAACGGCGATGAGAAGACGGGCTGGGGCGTGAAGGACTTTCGCAAGCTGACGCCCGAAATGTTCGCCAACGTCGGCGTCCCGAACGTCGTCTATGTGCGCGAGGTGCTCGCGGGCGAACTCGCCGGCGAACTCGGCTCGGAACTCGACGTCCCCGCCGACACGCGCCTCTTCGCGGTCCACGCCGCCAACGGCCAACGCATGGCCGTGCTCGACGACCGCGACGCCGCCTTCGCGGGCGCCCGCCAGTATGACCTGGAACCGCTCAGCGTCCACTAAAGGCGCATGACACGACAAACGGAAAAGCCCCGCTCGGGAGAGCGGGGCTTTTGTTTTTCAGTGTCCGGAGGATCAGGCGGCGTTCGTGGCTGCCGGTTCCGTGAGGATGGCGAAGAGGGCGGAGGCGTCTTCCGAGGCACGCAGCTTTTCGACCACGGTGGGGTTGCGCAGCAGGCGCGAAATGCGCGCCAGTGCCTTCAGGTGATCCGCGCCCGCCGATTCCGGCGCGAGCAGCAGGAAGATGAGATCGACGGGCTGATCGTCGACGGATTCGAAATCGATCGGCGTGTCGAGCCGCGCGAAGAGACCGTGAAGACGGTCGATGTCCGCGAGCTTGCCATGCGGAATGGCGATGCCCTGGCCGA
The DNA here is from genome assembly GCF_030694575.1 of Parvibaculum sp. GTDB lineage: Bacteria > Pseudomonadota > Alphaproteobacteria > Parvibaculales > Parvibaculaceae > Parvibaculum. The sequence continues at coordinate 23,501 of NZ_JAUYUS010000083.1, read as the reverse complement.
CGCCGGTCGAACCGAGGCGCTCGCGCTCCAGCAGCGTTTCGAAAATCGCCCGTTCGGAAAGTCCGGTCATTTTGGCCGCGCGCTCGGACATCTCCTGCAACGCCTGCTTTTTGCTGGTGACTTTCAGGTGGGCAATCACGCCCTCCGGCTGCACCAGATCTTCAAGCTCCATAATCCGAATCCTGTGTTGCGAAGCCGCCAGATGCACCTGCGATGCGCCTGTCTGTACGGACCGGGCCGTTCCGGTACTCGACCGGCTTGTGCCCGCCAAGTTGGATTTTGCCCTCACTGCATCAAGCCTTCTGAACATCGCGGCTCGTGTCGATCCAGCCGATATTACCGTCGGGCCTGCGGTAGACGAGATTGAGGCCGTTGGCCTTGCCCGTGCGGAACATAACGAACGGTGCCTCACTCAGATCCATCTGCATGACCGCATCGCCGACGCTCAGCACCGGGATCGCGGTGGTGCCTTCGGCGATGATGACGGGCTGCGCGTCTTCCGCTTCCTCCTCGTGCTCGTCGCCCGGATGAAGGACGAAGGACGGGTAGGATTCGGCCGGCAGCTCGACCTTGTTGCTGTTGTTGTGATTCTTCAGCCGGCGCTTGTAGCGGCGCAGGCGCTTTTCCAGCCGTTCGAGGGCGGCATCGAAGGAGGCGTAAACCTCGTTCGCCGCGCCCTGCGCATTGACGCGCAAACCCGAACTGAGATGCGCCGAGCAATCGGCGCGGAATTCGTAGCCCTGCTTCGTGAAGGTCACCTGACCGTCGACAGGGCGATCGAAATATTTCGTCACGGCGGCTTCGAGCCGCTCGGCCGCATGGGTACGGAGCGCATCTCCGACGTCGAGATGATGTCCGCTTACCTGAACTTGCATGAAAGACCTTCCCGGGGTCACTACGCTACAAATGACGGTCGCCGGACGCATTGTCCGGGCCTTCCGCCCTTAAGGAAACCCTGCACGCCGTTTCCGGGCGGCCCACTCGCCGAGCCCACAGCCGGCGTTCGAACTTGCCATTGCACTTGCCGCCGATGCGGCCCGACCCAGCGCCTCACCACCCGGAAATCGGCCGGGGGGCGTTTGAGCGCGTGGAAACTAGTGGGCCCTATCATGGGTGTCAACCGCGCACCTCAAAAGAGCGGAAACCCGTTATCTTTCAATAATATATAGGCCGGATGAGGGGGTTGGGAAGGCCGCGGCGCGGCTTCAGGCATAGGCCTTTTTTTCGCGCCTGCGCTGGACCGAAGACGGAATATTGAGTGCTTCCCGATACTTGGCGACGGTACGCCGCGCAATGTCCACGCCCTGGCCCTTGAGAATGTCGACGATATTGTCGTCGGAGAGAACCGCGTCCGACCGTTCGACGTCGATCAGTTCCTTGATTCTGTGGCGCACGGCCTCGGCCGAATGCGCCGCGCCGCCCGACGAGGAGGCGATGGAGGAGGTGAAGAAATATTTCATCTCGAAGATGCCGCGCGGCGTCGCGATGTATTTGTTCGCGGTGACGCGGGAGACGGTCGATTCGTGCATCGAGATCGCTTCGGCGATGGTCTTCAGGTTGAGCGGCTTCAGGTGCTGGATGCCGTGCACGAGGAAGGCGTCCTGCTGGCGCACGATTTCGGAAGCGACCTTGAGGATCGTCCGCGCGCGCTGGTCGAGGCTTTTGACCAGCCAGTTCGCATTGTTGAGGCATTCGGAGAGATAGGCCTTGGCGCTCGGATCGCCGGAGAGCTTCGTCACCTCAGAATAATATTGCTGGTTCACGAGCACGCGCGGCAGCGTCTCGGAATTCACTTCCACCATCCAGCTTCCATCCGCGCGCGAGCGCACGAAAACGTCCGGTATCACAGGCACGACGGGTTCGCCGCCAAAGGCGAGGCCGGGCTTCGGGTTGCAGGTGCGGATGTCCTCGACCATGCCCGCGATGTCCTCGCGGTCGGCGCCGGTGAGCTTCATCAGCGTATCGAAGTCGCGCTTCGCGAAGAGTTCGAGGTTATCGATAAAGGCCTGCATCGCCGGATCGAGGCGGTTGCGCTCGGCAAGCTGCAGCGCGAGGCACTCTTTCAGATTACGCGCGCAGATGCCGGTCGGCTCGAATGTCTGCAGGACCTGCAGAACGGCTTCTACATCCTCGATATCGGTGCCGAGGCGTTCGGCGACTTCCGCGAGGTCGGCGGTCATGTAGCCCGCCTCGTTCACCTGGTCGATGAGGTAAGCGCCGATGAGACGGTCGCCCGCGGTCTTGAGGGCGGTGTTCATCTGCTCGGTCAGATGTTCGGCAAGCGTCGCCTCGCGCGTCAGCGTCGCGGCGAAATCGTAATCGCCGTCGCCCGCGTTTCCGCCGCCGCCCTTCATGTTCTGCCAGTCGGAGCCTGTCGGTCCCGGCGCATCGGCGGCGGACGCCGCCGCATCGTTCTGCGTGTCGGCGCGGGCTTCGTCCGCATAGACATTGTCGTAATCGGTGTCGATGTCGCCGTCGCGGCCGGGCAGCGGCCCGTCATCGCTGAGGGAGAGCGAGGTTTCCGACGTGATGACGGTCTCGCGGTCCGCTTCGGGCGCGGTGCGTTCCTCGGCCGCGCGCTCGGAAGGGTCCTGCGTCGTCGCTTCGAGCAGCGGATTGCGCTCGAGTTCCTGTTCGACATATTCGGCAAGCTCGAGATTGGACAGTTGCAGCAGCTTGATCGCCTGCTGAAGCTGGGGCGTCATGACCAGGGACTGCCCCTGGCGCATCTCGAGTCTCGGTGCTAGTGCCATGTTGTTGTCGGCCCCCCGGCTCTCATTCCTAGAGGCTGAACCGTTCGCCGAGATAGAGCCGCCGCACATCCTCGTTGCCCACGATGGCGGATGGGTCGCCTTCCATGAGCACCGTGCCGTCGTGAATGATGACGGCGTGGTCGATGAGCTCCAATGTCTCGCGAACATTGTGATCGGTGATGAGAACGCCGATGCCGCGATCCTTCAGATGCGCCACGAGATCGCGGATGTCGCCGATCGCGATCGGGTCGATGCCGGCGAAGGGCTCGTCGAGCAGCATGAAGGAAGGTTGCGTGGCAAGGGCGCGGGCGATTTCGACGCGCCGCCGCTCGCCGCCCGAAAGCGCGATGGCGGGCGTGCGCCGCAAATGGGTGATCGAGAATTCGGCCAGCAGGTCGTCGAGTTCGGCCTCGCGGCGGTCGCGGTCCGGCTCGATCACTTCGAGCACGGCGCGGATGTTCTGTTCGACCGTCATGCCGCGGAAGATCGAGGCTTCCTGCGGCAGGTAGCCGATGCCGCGCCGGGCGCGGCGATACATCGGCAGGCCCGTCACATCGTCGCCGTCGAGCGAGATGATGCCGTAATCGGGCTGGATGAGGCCGGTAATCATGTAGAAGACGGTCGTCTTGCCGGCGCCGTTGGGCCCGAGAAGGCCGACGGCCTCGCCGCGCTGGACGTGAAAGCTGACGCCGCGCACGACCGGACGGCCCTTGAAGCTCTTGCCGACCTTGTCGACCCAAAGCCCGGGATTATCGGCGACAAGCTGCGGTCCGCCGCGGTTTTCCGCCTGCGTGCCCTCGCTGTGCCGCTGTGTGCCCGTCGCGCTCGTCATCCGATCCCCACTTCTTAACAATGCCATGAGACGTCACTTGGCATTAAAATTGTATGAAGTGAAGGGATTAACCAAGCCCTGTTTGTATGAAATCAGTTTCCGCCGGGTTGAAACAGGCCTCTGACCCGCCCGGAACCGCCGGTTTCCCCGCTTGCGGCAGGCCCGCCGCCGACCACGCGGGCACGGCCGCTGTTAAGGTCCACGAAGAGTTTCGAGCCCCGGATCACGTTCTCGCCCTGGCGGAGCACGACCGCATCGCCCATCTCGATCTGGCGCGTCGCGATGAGGTAATTCGCCCATTCGCCGCTCGCCGATTGCTGGTCGGGCGAGGAGACGAGGACATTGCCGGTGGCGGCGATTTTCTCGATTCGCGAGCCGCTGCTCTGGCGTTGCGCATAGAAGACGGTGAGCCGGTCCGCCTTCATGCGGATGTCGCCCTGCACGACGCGGACATTGCCGATGAAGGTGGCGGTCTGCTTCGCGTCCTCGACCTCGAGCGAATCCGCCTCGATCTCGATCGGCTTGTTCGGATCGGTGCGGAAGCCGCCAAGCGCGCCGCCGGCGGCCTGGGCCATGGCCGGCGCCGGGAAGACGACCCCCCCGAACACGGGAGCGGTGAAGATAAGTGCGAGTGCTGCGACGCCCGCGCGCGCCGACGTGAAACCTGCCCAGCCCATCATTCGTCCCCTTCGCTCGGCTGATCCGGCAGGATCAGCATTTTTACGTTGCCGTCGAAGCGCAGCACCTGCGTCGCGTGATTGGCGCGCATGCGGTCCGCGCGGAGCGTGCCGAGAGGTCCCTGCCCCGTCACTTCCTTTTCGCTCATGAGCGTATCGCTCTCGAAATCGAGCGTCGCTTCCTCGCCGTGAAACTCATAGCCCCAGGTGGTGAAGATATCGATCCGCTGCGTGAGGTCGAGCGTCTGCGCCTCGGAATTGTACCGTCCGCTCGTCGCGGTCAGCGACAGCCAGTCCTCTTCCTCGTTGAACTTGATGTCGGCATGGATGTTGTCGAGCGTGACGAAGTGAGGGCTCGCCGGATCCTGCGTCGCGTTGTCGGCGGTGACGACATAGGGCTTGCCGTCGCCGGTGACGCCGGCAAGGCGCGGACTGACCATGCGCAGGTCGTTCGGTTGCGTGTCGATCTCGCGGAAGGTGATGTCGAGCTTGTCGTCGCTGTCGAAGACGCCGGAATAGAAAAGGACAACCGCGAGCAGCACGAGCGCGCCGAGCGGCAGCACGAACTTCATCAGCGAGACGAAACGGCTGTAACGGCTGTGGATGGGGCGGTCCTGGACGGCGCGTGGCGGCGCCGGCGTGGCAATGCGCGGAGCGGGCCGCCTCCGCCCCGTGGCCGGATCGCCGCCGGACGGATCGTCGCCGGTACCCTCGCTCATGCCTCTCGCTCCACATCCACCCCGCGCGCAGTATGCGCGGAAGCTCCATAATGCGTCAACGAAGGCGCCCTCCGCTTGACCGGCCGCTTGCCGGCGGGCGTCCCGCTGGGCATCCCGGCCAACGTCAATGGGCGAAGATATCCTCTTCCGGCCAGCCGGCAAGATCGAGCGCGGCGCGGATGGGGAGGAAGGCGAAGCAGGCCTTGGCGAGTTCCGTGCGGCCTTCGCGGGCGAGCATGGCGTCGAGCACCGACTTGATCTCGTGGAGATGGAGAACGTCGGAGGCGGCATAGGCGAGCTGGGCTTCGGAGAGCTTGTCCGCCCCCCAGTCCGAGCTTTGCTGCTGCTTCGACATGTCGATGTTGACCAGTTCCCGCGCGAGGTCCTTCAACCCGTGGCGGTCGGTATAGGTGCGCACGAGCTTGGAGGCGATCTTGGTGCAGTAGACCGGCGCCGTGACGACGCCGAGATAGCGCTGCAGCATGCCGACGTCGAAACGCGCGAAATGGAAAATCTTGAGCACGGCGGGGTCGGCCATCAGCGCCCTGAGCCGCGGCGCATTATAGGTGCCCCGGTCGAGCTGCACGATATGGGCGTTGCCGTCGCCGGCCGAGAGCTGGACCAGGCAGAGCTGGTCGCGCTGAGGATTGAGCCCCATCGTCTCGGTATCGACCGCGACGCTCGTGCCGAAGGAAAGCCCCTCGGGAAGATCGCCCCTGTGCAGCGTGACCGCCATGTTCCGGCTCCGCTTGGCCCCGAAGGGCGGCAGCGGCAGCGGCCGCCGCGAGAAAAGAGTGGTGCCCAGGAGAAGACTCGAACTTCCACGCCCTTGCGAGCGCCAGCACCTGAAGCTGGTGCGTCTACCAATTCCGCCACCTGGGCACGTGCCGTGTTGCTTAAATAGGGCACGTCGCATTGTCAATGGAAGACGATGGGGAAGACGATGGGGAAGACGGCGGGGAAGACGGCGCCCCACGCTCTTTGCCGCGCCGCCCGCATAGGCTATCAAGAGAGCCGGAAGGGGGCCCCCGGGGGCCCCAGGCACGGGCTGGAGCGAAAGGCGAGACGATATGGGCACGGAAACCGGGAACGGGCAGGCGGGCGGACGCGCGCTGCCAAGGGCGAGCACGATCACGGTGTTCGGCGGCTCGGGCTTCCTCGGCCGCCATATCGTGCAGGCGCTGGCAAGGCGCGGCTACCGCGTCCGCGTCGCCGTGCGCCGCCCCAACGACGCGATGTTCCTGCGCCCGATGGGCGTGGTCGGGCAGGTGGAGCCCATCCAGGCCAATATCCGCGACGACGCCTCGGTGCGCGCGGCGGTGGCGGGCGCGGCCGGCGTCATCAACCTGGTCGGCATTCTCCATGAGAGCGGCAAGCAGACATTCGACGCCGTGCAGGCCGAAGGCGCGGCCCGCGTCGCGCGCGCGGCGGCGGAAGCGGGCGTCGCCTCGTTCATCCACGTCTCGGCGATCGGCGCGGACGAGGAGAGCGCCTCGCATTATGCGCGCGCCAAGGCGGCGGGCGAGACGGCCGTGCGCGCTGCCGTGCCCGGCGCGACCATTGTCCGCCCCTCGATCGTGTTCGGACCGGAAGACGGTTTCTTCAACCGCTTCGCGGCGCTGGCGCGCCTGTCGCCCGTCCTGCCGCTGATCGGCGGCGGCACGATGCGGCTGCAGCCCGTTTACGTGAAGGACCTCGCCGAAGGTATCGCCCGCATTCTCGAACGCGACGGCGCGGGCGGCAAGGTTTACGAATTCGGCGGACCGGAAGTGCTGACCTTCCGTGAGCTGATGGAATTGGTCCTGCGCGAGATCGGCCGCAGGGCGCTGCTGCTGCCGATGCCGGCATGGGCGGCGAAGGCGATGGCGTCGGTGACGCAGTTCATCCCCAATCCGCCGCTGACGCCGGACCAGGTGCGCCTCCTCGCCATCGACAATGTGGTGAGCGAGGAAGCGAAGGCGGAAGGCCGCACGCTGCAGGGCCTCGGCATCGCGCCGACATCGGCCGACGTCGTGGTGCCGACCTATCTCTACCGCTTCCGGCGTACGGGACAGTTCGAGAACGTCAACGCGAGTTGAAGGCGAAGCCATGAATATCGGCGAGGCGGCGGCACGCTCCGGCGTGCCCGCCAAGACCATTCGGTATTACGAGGACATCGCGCTGATCGAAAGCGCGGACCGGAGCGCCAACGGCTACCGCTCCTATTCGGATGACGACGTCCACACATTGCGCTTCGTCGCGCGCGCCCGCTCGCTCGGCTTCACGGTGGCGCAATGCCGCGACCTCCTCGCGCTCTACCGCGACCGGAGCCGCTCCAGCGCCGACGTGAAGGCGATCGCGGAAATGCACATGGAGGAGATCGACGGCAAGATCGACGGCCTGCGCGCCATGCGCGAAACGCTCGCCACGCTGACCCGCAAATGCCACGGCGACGACAGGCCCGACTGTCCGATCATCGACGAGCTTGCCACCGGAGCGGCGGCCGGAAAAAACAGATAGAAGAAAAAGACAAACAGAAACGCGAGTTCATGCGCCAGCTTTACCACATGCCGATCTCTCCCGCCTGCCGCAAGGTGCGCCTCGCGCTGACGGAAAAGAACCTCGACTTCGAGCTGGTGGAGGAGCGCGACTGGGAACGCCGCCGCGAATTCCTGATGCTGAACCCGGCGGGCGAAGTGCCGGTGCTGGTGGAAGACGGGGCCGAGCCGATCTCCGGCGCAACCGCGATCGTCGAATATCTGGAGGAGACCTCGACGGAGATGAAGCTGATGCCGTCGGACCCGCATGCGCGCGCGGAGATGCGGCGTCTCATCGACTGGTTCGACCGCAAGTTCGCGGTGGAAGTCTCCGACGGGCTGATCTTCGAAAAGGTGACGCGGCGCTTTTTGAGTTCGGCCGAAGGCGGCGGCGCCCCCGACATGGTGGTGGTCCGCGCCGCGCTTCATAACCTGCGTTATCACCTCGACTATATCTGTTTCCTGATGGAGGAGCGGAACTGGCTCGCGGGCGAGGAAATGACGCTGGCCGACCTCACCGCCGCCGCGCATCTCTCCTGCCTCGACTATGTCGGCGACGTGCCCTGGGCGCAGTACCAGGGTGCGAAGGACTGGTATGTCCGGATCAAATCGCGTCCGGGCTTCCGGCAATTGCTCGCCGATCACGTGGCCGGAATGCCGCCGCCCAAGCTCTATGCCAATCTCGATTTCTGACCGCCCGAAAGAGCTGAACGCATTGCGCGGCGAGCTTCTCGCCCGCGCGAAGGAGGCGGGCTTCGACGATGCCGGCATCGCGCGCGCCGATGCGCGGGACGACCTGCCGGCGCGGCTGGACAAGTGGCTGAAGCAGGGCCGCCACGGCGGCATGGACTGGATGGCGGAGACGGCGGCGCGGCGCGCGGCGCCGGCGACACTCTGGCCCGAGGCGAAATCCGTCATCATGCTGGCGATGAATTACGGGCCGGATACCGATCCGTTGAAAATTCTGGAACAGCGCGACCGCGCGGCGATCTCCGCTTACGCGCAGAACCGCGACTATCACGACCTCGTCAAGAAGCGGCTGAAACAGGTGGCGCGCTGGCTGGCGGAGACGAGCGGCGCGGAGGTGAAGGTCTTCGTCGATACGGCGCCCGTGATGGAAAAGCCGCTGGCGGAAGCCGCCGGTCTCGGCTGGCAGGGCAAGCACACGAACCTCGTCTCGCGCAATCTCGGCTCGTGGTTCTTTCTCGGCTCTATCTTCACGACATTGGAGTTCGAGGCCGACGAGAGGCATGACGACCGCTGCGGCGAGTGCCGCCGCTGCCTCGACGTCTGTCCGACGAAAGCCTTCCCCGCGCCTTATGAACTCGATGCGCGGCGCTGCATCTCCTATCTCACCATCGAGCACAAGGGGCACATTGCGCGCGAATTCCGCGCACCGATGGGCAACCGCATCTATGGTTGCGACGACTGCCTCGCCGTCTGCCCCTGGAACAAGTTCGCGAGCCTCGCGCGGGAAGATGCGTTTCATCCGCGCGACGAACTGCGCGCGCCGCTGCTGGCGGACCTTGCGCGGCTCGACGACCCGTCGTTCCGCGCTTTCTTTTCGGGCTCGCCGATCAAGCGCATCGGCCGCGACCGTTTCGTGCGGAACGTGCTGATAGCGATCGGCAATTCGGGCGAGAAATCGCTCGTGCCCGTTGCGCTGCCGCTGCTCGATGATGCCTCGCCGCTCGTGCGCGCCATGGCGATCTGGGCGCTTTCCCGTCTCGGAGAGGGCGATGCGTTGCGCGCGCAGGCACAGGCCGCGCTCCGAACGGAAACGGACGAGGGCGTGCGGGAAGAGTGGGACTATTGCTTGAGATAGTCCCGCGCGGCGACGGCGGCGGGATGGTTTTCCTGCCCGGTCTGCTTCGCGTAGCGCAGCAGCGTGTTCCAGTCGCCCCAGGCGCTGTGCTTGTCGCCCAGCGCCTTGTGGACGAGGCCGCGTTCGAGCAGCGCGTCGAGACTGTGCGGGCGGAGTTCGACCGCGTGGTTCGCATCGACCAGCGAGGCGCGCGGATAGCCGAGCGTCCGGTTGGCGGCGGAACGGAGAAGCATCGGCTCGGGATAATGCGGATCGAGCGCGAGCGCCTCCGCGGCATCGTCGCGCACGCCGGTCCAGTCCTTCGCGATCGCCTTCACGCGCGCGCGGCCCGCATAATAGGTGGCGTCTTCCGGCATCCGCGCGATGGCATTGTCATAGGCGCGGATGGCGAGCTTCGGAGAACCGGCAATCGCCCATGCGTCGCCCGCCTGCGCATAGATTTCCGAACGCATGGCGTCGTCCGCATTCAGCATCCGCTCGGCGAGATCGAAGAAGGCGCTGCCCGCTTCGCCGGCGCGGCCCATCCCCATCAGGGCCAGCGCCTCGCAATGCATGCCGCCCGCCTCGTCGCCGCCGCCCTTGAGCTTCAGGTTCTGCGCCATGTTGAGCGCGGCGGCGGGATCGTCCGCGACGAGGCCGATGCAGGCGTCGTAGCTCGTCTCCTCCTCCGCGCGCGCCGTTCCGGCTGCGAGGGCGATGGCAAGAGCGAAAAGGGCGGGAAAGACGTGGGCGCTGTGTTTCATGTGGCATAAACTCCGCCAGCGCCGATGCTCTTGCAAGTGAAAGAATGGATAGACGGCATGCGTGGTAAACGGCTTTTCTGCTTCGGCTGCGGCTACAGCGCGCGAATTTTCGCGGGGCGGCTTGCCGGGCGGGGATTCGCGGTGGCGGGCACCTGCCGGAGCGAGGACAAGGCGGCGCGGCTGCGCGAGGCGGGCATCGAAAGTTTCTTGTTCGACGGCGGCAGGCCGCTGGAGAACGCGGCAGAGGCGCTGGCGGGCACGACGCATCTCCTGATCTCGACGCCACCGGTGGAAGAAGGCGATCCGGTTCTGCTGGCGCATGGCGACACGCTGCGCGCGCTGGTGCCCGAAATCGAATGGGCGGGCTATCTCTCGACGACGGGCGTCTATGGCGACCGGCAGGGCGGCTGGGTGACCGAGGAGACGCCGCTCGATCCGGCGGTGGCGCGGAGCGACCGGCGCGCGGCCGCGGAAGCCGCCTGGCAGGCCTTCGCACGCGAGACGGGACTGCCTCTCCACATCTTCCGTCTCTCCGGCATTTACGGGCCGGGCCGCAACCAGCTCCAGGGCGTGATCGGCGGCACGGCGAAGCGGATCGTGAAGGAGGGGCAGATATTCTCGCGTATCCATGTCGAGGACATCGCAAACGTGCTGGAAGCCTCGATGGCGCGGCCCAATCCGGGCGCGATCTACAATGTCTGCGACGACGAGCCGGCGCCCGCGCATGAAGTCGTGGCCTATGCGGCGGAGCTGCTCGGCCGCGAACCGCCGCCGGAAGTGCCTTACGAGAAGGCCGATCTGACGCCGATGGCGCGGAGCTTCTATGCCGCCTCGCGCCGCGTTTCCAACGCGCGCATTCACGAGGAACTCGGTGTAGATTTGCGCTATCCGACCTATCGCGAGGGTTTGCGGGCGCTGCTGGAGACGCTGTGACGCAGGCCATTCTGCCGCAGGTCTTGCATCGTTACACTTCGTATAATGCCGCCGGTTTCACGGGAGGTTTCATGAGCCATCATTTCCACGCCGTCGTCTGGATCGACCATCACGAGGCGCGCATTCTCGAATTCAACGCCGACGACGCGAAGGCGGACAAGGTAACGCTGAAGCATTCGGCGACGCGCAAACATGCACAATTCTCCGGACATTCGAGCTGGCGCGCCTCCGAGGATGCGGGCTTCTTCGACGAGGTTGCGGCGAAGCTCGACGGCATCGGCGAAATCCTGATCGTCGGCCCGGCCAATGCGAAGCTCGGCTTCCTGAAGCGGCTGCAGGCAAAGCATGGCCCGGTGGCGGATCATGTCGTCGGCATCGAGACGGTCGACCATCCGCGCGACGGCGAATTGCTGAACTACGCCAAGGCCTATTTCCGCAAGGCGGACCGGATGCTGCCGCAACTGGATTGATTTGCGGTTTCTTCTTCCCACCCTCCCCTTGGGGAGGGTGGGAAGAATAGCGTCAGGTCTCGATTTCTTTCAGCAGCGTCTCGATCGTCTCCGTCAGCCTTGCGAGGTCGGCGGGTGTTGAAAGCCGGTGGTCGCCCGATTTGCTCAAGCCGATGGTGACGTCATCGCTTGCCAGCGCCTCGACGAGACGCATCGCGTGTTGCCAGGGGACGTCGGGGTCGGCCATGCCCTGCAGGATGCGGACGGGCATGGTGAGCGGTATCCGATTGCCGAGGAGAAGGTGGTTCCGCCCGTCCTCGATCAGCCGCATGGTGATCTCGTAGGGCTCGTCGCCGTAGGCGGACGGTTCGCGGTAGACGCCGTCACGCGCGAGCGCGGCTTTTATCTCGTCCGAAAAACCCTTCCACATGAGCTCTTCGGTGAAGTCCGGCGCGGGCGCGATGAGGACGAGCGCCTTCACGCGTTCGGGGCGCGCCAGCGCGGCAAGAAGCGCCATCCAGCCGCCCATGCTCGAGCCGACGAGAATTTGCGGGCCTTGCGCGAGCGTGTCGATGGCACAGAGCGCATCGTCCAGCCAGCGCGTGACGGTGGCGCGGGTGAACTCGCCGGATGAGGCGCCATGCGCGTAATAATCGAAGCGGGTGAGGTGCCGGTTCACCGCCCGCGCCCAATCCGCCAGCGCCGTCGCCTTGGTGCCCGTCATCTCGGACTTGAAGCCGCCGAGCCAGGTGAGGCCGGTCGGGCCGGACAGGTTTCGCGGCGCGTCGACGAGGCAGGCGAGGCTTTCGCCCGCGCTGCCGTCATGGCCGGGACGGTCGAGCTTGCGGGGCGTTGTGCTGTCGGTCATTGTCTGTGTTCCCTGCAGTCCCGACATACATCCAACAGAGATACGCCGCGTGTCCAATCCTTTCGAAAATCTCTCGCCGAAGCCGACCATCCTGCAGGTCGTGCCGGCGCTTGAAACGGGCGGTGCGGAGCGCACCACGCTCGATGTCGCGCGCGCCGTGGTGGCGGCGGGCGGACGCGCCATCGTCGCGAGCCGGGGCGGGCGCATGGTGCCGGAGCTTCTCGATTCGGGCGCGCTGCATATCGAAATGGCGATGCAGTCGAAGAACCCGGTGGTGATGGCGCTCAATGTCGAACGGCTGGCGCGTATCGTCGAGCGGGAGAAGGCCGATCTCGTCCATGCGCGGAGCCGTGCGCCGGCATGGAGCGCGCTTGCCGCCGCGCGCCGCGCGGGCGTGCCCTTCGTCACGACCTATCATTCGCGCGTTCACACCAGGCCGCGCCTCAAGGTCTTCTACAATTCGGTGATGGTGCGCGGCGACGCCGTGATCGCCAATTCGAAATATACCGCCGGAAACATCCGCACCGTTCACGCGCCCGACGAAGCGCGCATCTTCACCGTGCCGCGCGGCATCGATATCGCGAAATTCGCGGCGGTGACGCCGGCGCGTGTCGAGGCGTTGCGCGCGCGCTGGGGCGTCGATGCGGGCGCGGGCACCGTGTTCCTGCATCCGGCGCGGCTGACGCGCTGGAAGGGGCAGGGGATCTCGGTGGAAGCGGCGCGGCTGCTGTCGGCGCGGGGCATGACGGATTTCACGCTGCTGCTCGCTGGCGACGCGCAGGGCCGCGACAATTACAAGGCGGAACTGGAAAAGGCGATTGCCGATGCGGGGCTCGGCGCCCGCGTGCGGCTGGTCGGCCATGGCGAGGACATGGCGGCGGCCTATGCGCTGGCGGATGCCGTGCTGTCGCCGTCGATAGAGCCCGAACCCTTCGGCCGGACGGCCGTGGAGGCGCAGGCGGCATCGCGGCCCGTCATCGTGAGCGACGCGGGCGGGCAGCAGGAGACCGTCATCGAGGGCGAGACGGGCTTTCGCGTGGCCCCGAACGACGCGGCGGCGCTTGCCGATGCGATGGCCCGCCTGGTCGCGATGGGCGGCGAAGCGCGTGCGGCCATGGGGGCTCGCGGCTACGCGAACGCCGCTACGCATTATTCGGTCGGCGCCATGTGCGACGCGACGCTGGCGATCTATGCGCGGCTGATCGCGCGCAACCGAGGGGCGGCGTGAGCGAAACCGTCATCGCGATCTGGTTCGGCGCCGGGGGGGAGGCTCATGCGGCGGCGGGGCTCGCGGCGATCCGTAGCCGCCATCCCGCCGCGCGGCTCATCCTCCTGACAAGCCTGAAGGCAGCCGGGCCGCACCGCGCCCTAGCCGATGAAACATGGGAGGACGGCGCGGTGAAGGGCGCTTCGGCCTTCCTCGCACGGGCCCGGCGCTTGTCCTGGGCCTCTCCCGCGCATATTTACGACCTGGAAGGGAACCTCGCGACGCGGTTTCTCCGCCTGTGTGTGTGGCCAAGGCCACAATGGCACTATATGAGGCAGGAACGGCATCCCTCCGCCGAAAGCCGCCGCCTTTCTTGACTTGCGGGCGGCCGACTTCAAATCTATAGCTGTGCTGGAACGGACAATGTCCGGCAGGGGGCCCGCTGGCTTCCGTCGCCGATTATGGCGGCCGGACCATCAGAAGGAGAAGAGTTCATAGCTCGCAGACCGATGCAGGCGCCGCCCACCAGAGAGGGCCCGCGCATAAACGACATGATCGATGAGCCGACCGTGTTGCTCATTGATGCCGAGGGCGAAAAGCGCGGCGTCATTCCCACCGATGAAGCGATGAGGATGGCCGAGGAGGCCGGCCTCGATCTGGTTGAGGTATCGCCGAACGCGAAGCCTCCCGTGTGCAAGCTTCTCGACTACGGGAAATTCAAATACCAGGCCCAGAAAAAGGCCAACGAGGCGCGCAAGAAACAGAAGACCGTCGAGGTCAAGGAAATCAAGATGCGCCCGAACATCGACACCCATGATTATGAGGTGAAGATGCGCGCGATGCTTCGCTTCTTCGAGGAAGGCGACAAGGTGAAAGTGACCCTGCGCTTCCGCGGCCGCGAAATGGCGCATCAGGAGCTGGGCATGCTGCTTCTGAACAAGGTCAAGGAAGAGGTCGAGCCGATCGCGAAGGTCGAGCTTTACCCCCGGCTCGAAGGCCGCCAGATGATCATGGTGCTGGCGCCGAAATAACGGCCGCCGCATTCGACGAGAAAGAAGGCCCGATGGTTCTCCACCGGGCCTTTTTCATTTTGCGAAGAGCTTCGAGAGGCGGTCCGGCCGGTCGGTGAGGATGGCTTCCACGCCGAGCGCCGCCAGCCGTTCCATTTCCGCCTCCTCGTCGACCGTCCAGCAGGAGACGGCAAGGCCGAGTTCGCGCGCCAGCGCGGCACTCTCCGGCGTCACGTCGCCATGCCAGGCGAACCAGCCGTCCGCCGGCGCGGCGGCGATGGCACGCAGCATCCGCTCCGCGAATGTGGCGCCCTTCTGCGCCCGCCAGTCGAAACCGGCAACCCAGGGCGCCCCCGAGGCGGAGGCGCGGCGATAGGCCTCGTCCTCCGAGCCCGGCTTGTCCTGCGCGGCGGCGGGGTCTTCGGGATCGAGATGGAAGAAGGGCAGGGTCGTGAAAGCGTTGAGGATGTGCGGTGCGATTTCCTTCGCGCGGGCCAGCGCCCGCCAGTCGAAGGAGACGAAGGTGACGGTGCCGGCCAGATCGTATTCATGCGTGAGTGCGACGGCGGCATCCGCGAGTTCCACGGGATCGGCCGACTGGCTGAGATCGAGGAGCGCGGTCTTGAGTTCCACATAGAGACGGAAGCCGGGCTTCGCGCGCGCCTTGACCAGATCATAGACCTCGGCGAGGAGCGGCACGCGCGCGCCGTCGGCGGGCATCTGGTCGGGATAGCGCGCGCTGTAGCCGGCGCCGGGCTTCAGCCTGCCCACATCGTAGGCAGCGAGTTCCGCGGCGGTGAGGTCCTTGAGAAGCGGCGTCGGCCGCGTCAGCCATTGTCCGTCGGGCCCGCGCGCGATCGCGGGCTTGAGGCTCTCGTCGTGATGCACGGCGAGCTTGCCGTCCCGCGTCAGATGCACATCGAGTTCGATGCCGTCCGCGCCCGCGCCGATCGCGCGTTCGAACGCCGCCATCGTGTTTTCCGGCCAGAGCCCCGCTCCGCCGCGATGCGCCACCTGAAGCGGCTTCGTCATGATCTTTCTCCCTGCGACAAATTCGACACCGTTCGTACCGGAATCGGTTGAAACAAGCCTAGCCGCCGCGCCGCGCCGCCGTCTATCGCGCGGGTTTGCCCCATTTCGGTCTCAACAAGCGTCGCGCCGCGCGCTTCGTCATCATAACGTCGGTGTGTCTTCGTAGTTTGTATATGTCGGCGTCTGGCGAAGCTCTTCGCCTTATTGTAACCTTGGTTTTGGTCGACAATTCAGCCGTTGGGGATGGTGCAAAGCTCTCTCCGGCAAGCAGGGTCGAAACGCCGGATTACGAAGACGCAATTGGTGTCCGTGACAGACCGGTGAATGAAATGACACTCTCAACGCTATGGCGACGGCTTACGAGCCGCAAACGTCGCAGACGCTCCTTTTTCGAGTCTCAGGAAGTCATGCGGCGCGCCGTCGAATCGACGGGTCCGGTGGACATGCGTCTCCTGTCGGACGAGGAGCTTCATTGCGTGCTCGAAACCGACAGCAGCACGCTCCGCCGGCAGGCGGCCGAGCAGGAACTCGCGAACCGTAACGCGCGCCGTCACGGCCACATGCAGCCGGGCCTGCAACACTAAGCGTGCCCCTGCGTCACCTCTCCCCCTCAGGATTTCAGCCTTGTCCCCGGCCGCGCCGGGGGCATACTGGTCCAAATAAAAAATAAATACGGGGAGAGAGTGCGCCATGAAGTTCGGAGTATTTTACGAGCTGCAATTGCCGAGGCCGTGGAACGAAGGCGACGAGCACAGGCTTTTCCACGAGGCGCTTGAGCAGATCGTGCTCGCAGACCGGCTCGGTTACGACCACGCATGGGAAGTCGAGCATCATTTCCTCGACGAATATTCGCACTCCTCCGCGCCGGAGGTTTTTCTCGCCGCCGCCGCGTCGGTGACGAAGAACATCCGCCTCGGTCACGGCATCCGCCAGGTCATCCCGAACTACAATCACCCAGCCCGAACGGCCGAAGGCCTCGCAACGCTCGACATCATGTCAAACGGGCGCGTCGAATTCGGCATCGGCGAAGGCGCGACGCGGCTGGAGCTTGGCGGCTTCAACATTCCCGCGAAGGAAAAGCGCGCCATGGCCATCGAGGCCGGCGAGCAGATCGCCAACATGATGGTGCATGAGCCTTATCCCGGCTTCGAGGGCAAATATTTCTCCATGCCCTGCCGCAACGTGCTGCCGAAGCCGGTGCAGCGCCCCCATCCGCCGATGTGGATGGCCTGCACCAATCGCGACACGATCCGCGTGGCCGCGTCGCTCGGCGTCGGCGCGCTCGCCTTCTCCTTTGTCGATCCGGAAGAGGCGAAGGCCTGGTCGGAAATCTATTACGGCATCATCAAATCGGACGAGTGCAAGCCGATCGGCCATACGGTGAACGCCAATATCGCGATGGTGTCGAACTTCTCGCTGCACGAAGACCGCGCGGAGGCGATCCGCCGCGGCCATGAGGGCTTCGAGTTCTTCGGTTATGCGCTGAACGCGCTGGTCGCGCACGACACGGTGCCCGGCCGTACCGACATGTGGGGCGACTACATCAAGGCGCGCGGCAACCGCACGCAGGAAGTGATCGACGCCGCGAAACGCGCTGAGGCCATCGCGACCGGCATCGGCACGCCGGACGACATGCGCGCCCATCTTCGTGCATTCCAGGATGCGGGCGTCGACCAGGTGATCTTCATGCAGCAAGCCGGCCGCAACAAGCATTCGGACATCTGCGAGTCGCTGGAACTCTTCGCGGCCAAGGTGATGCCGGAGTTCAAGAAGGAAGCGGCCGCGCGCGAAGCGAAGAAGCAGGCGGAACTTGCGCCTTACATCGAGGCTGCCCTGAAGCGGAAAAACTGGATGCGTCCGCTGGAGCGGGACGAGGTGCCGGTGGTGAAGGCGTCTGTGAAACAGGCACAGGTCAACCAGACGAGCGCGGCGGAGTAGCCGCCACCTCGGCTCCGTGTTGCGCGGCGGCGCGGGCTTGAGTATCGTGTATCTACACGAGAAGGAGCCTCCGATGGCCGAAACCGCAGCACTGGAAGCCGAAGTCCGCGAGAATTGCGCGGCGCTCAGGGCGCGCATGGCGGCGCGGAAGCTCACGCGCGCCTATGACAAGGCGCTGAAGCCGGCCGGGTTGAAGATCACGCAGTTCACGCTGCTGATCGCGATTGCGGAAGGCCGCGCGAAATCCATGACGGCGCTGGCGGATATTCTGGCGCTGGAGCGCTCGAGCCTGGTGCGCAATGTGAAGCTTCTCGAGGACGAGGGGCTGATCGAAGCCGCGCCGACCGGCGAGGGCCGCTCGCTGGGGCTTGCCCTTACGAAGGCGGGGCGGAAGAAGCTGACGCAGGCGCTGCCGCTCTGGCGCAAGGCGCAGGACGATGTGGAGACGGCGCTCGGCGCCAACTGGCCGGGCGTGAAGAGGTCGCTGCATCAGTTGATAGCGAAGAGCTGAACGGCGCTCAGGCGTCCACCGGCACGCGGTAGACCGGAAAGCAGCGGCGGATCGCCTGCGCCGTTGCAACGTCTCCCGTCAGCGTTGCGCCGCAGTTCGCCACCGCTTCCTCCACCGTCATTCCGTCGCGGAAAATCCTCCGCAACGTCTCCCATGTCAGACGCAATTCCGCGTCCGCTTTTTCCGGCGCCTGGAATTCCACCTCGACGCGGCTCTGGCGCACGCGGATGGCCGCCGGTTGCGGGCCCTTGTCTTCGATGACGAGCGCGAGCGTGGCGTCGAGACCGCGCGCCTTGCGGCGCTGGAAGGTAAGCGTGAGGCCGAACAGGAAGCTGAAGGGATCGTCGGACGGGATGTTGTAGTCGACGAGCTTCACTTCCTTCGATTTGAGCCGCTGTGGAATGCTCTCCTCGGCATCGGAGCCCTTCAGCACATAGACGGTTTCGGGCTTCGCCAGAAGCGGATCGAGGATGCGCTTGCGGTACTCGACCCGGTCTTCGATGAAGGGCCCGAGCACGTCGGAACCGGCCGGGCAGACGCTGAGGCAATAGGCTGCCTTGTAGCCCGGCTTGAAGGAGAGGCTCTGCCACATCGATACGCTTTCGCCGGGCGTGACGCGCTTGTCGTAATCGTCGGCATCCTCCGCATCGACGACCTGATGCACCCAGTCGACGAAGCCGCCCATGAATTCGCGGTAGTTATGCGTGTAGCAGGCGGAGAAGTTGAAGGAACCGTCCATGCCGATGGCCTCGACCGGGCAGGCGGCGACGCAGAGCTTGCAGTCGAGGCAGGGCGCATAGTCGAGCGGCGCCGACACCGTGTCGACCTCGCGGTCGATGACGATGGTGCCGAGCAGGATGAAGCTGCCGAAGCGTGGATGAATGACGTTGCGGTGGAGCCCCATCTTGCCGAGGCCGGCCGCCTCCGCGATCGGCTTGTGGGAGATGACGCGCATCCCGGCGGGATAGGCCTGCGCCTCCATCGGAAAGGCGGCGGCGGGGTTGACGGCGCCGAGGCCCATTTCTTCCAGCCTGCGCACGGCTTTCCGCGCCACGATGTTCACATCGTCATAGGTCTGGTGGAATTCCTCGTTCGCGACCGAGCGGACGGATGTGCGCACGGTGTCGCGGTTCATCCGGCAGACGAAGCTGACGAGCGACTTCGCGCCGGGGAGCAGCGCGCCGATCCATGCCTGCTGGTCTGCGATGGCAGGATCGGAGACGGCGACGAAGCCGCAATCGTCCGCGCCGCAATCGAGCATCAGCTCGCGGAGGAAGGAGGCCGCGAGCGGGCCGTTATCCTGTATGGCCCGCCCGGCGCGATAGCGCGCCACATCGGGGTGCTCGTCCGTGCCTGCCGCCAGATCGTGTGCCATGTCCATCTCCCGGGATTGCGCATGTTTAGTGTATATACACTAAAAGAAGGGAGATCAAGACGGAGCCCGCAGATGCAGGAAGATTCGGGCGGGAAGCGCCAAAGCGTCACAAAATGGCCGCGCCATCATGGAACCACTTCAGCGCGGGTGCATTTATGGAGAAGACTTGCGCCCGAAGAGGCTCACGACAACCGGGAGAGATACAATGAAGTATTCGGCCAAGCATCTGCTCGGAACGGTGGCGGTCGCCGCCCTGCTGGCAGTGGCGGCATGCGACGACAGCAACGACAAGGAAGCCGCGCAGAACACGACGGAAGAAATGCCGGCGGTGGACAACGCGGTTCCGATGACGAGCCAGCCGGGCCAGGCGACGCCGGGGAACACCGGTATGGCGGACAACACGGCGCCGTCGAGCGACATGCCCGGAAGCCAGATGCCGGACAGCAATCTGCCCGCGGGCGACATGTCGATGGGCGAGGAAGCGGCCGCCGAAGGCACCGATCCGCAGACGATCGCCGGCACGGGCAATGCCGCCAACGATTGTGAGGCCGCGACCGGTGACGATGCACTCGGTGTGTGGGTCGGCCAACCTTATGACGAAGCTCGGGAAGCGATCGAAGCCCGTCAGGGCATCGAAACCGTGCGTGTGATCCGTCCCGGCGATGCGGTCACGCAGGACTTTCGCGAAGGCCGGTTGAACGTCGAGCTGGACGAGGAAGGCAAAATCGCGACTCTCCGTTGCGGCTGAACGGACCTGCGGTGAGGCTCGTCAGCGGACGGGCCTCACCGGATCTTTTCCGTCCCAGTCCACCGCCGCCTTGCGGATATGTTCGAAGAACTTGCCCTTCGCCCCGCTGATGTCGGACATCTCGATAACCGTGCCTGGATGCGTCTCGGTGTCGAAATAGACGAAGCGGCCCTGCGGCCCGCCGATCTGCCCCTCATGCCCGACCTTGTAGCCGGCGGCGAGGGCGCGGTCGTAATCCGCCTGATAATTCTGCGTCCAGTAGGACATGTGCTGCAGGCCCTCGCGGCCCGCATTCAGGAAATCCATGTACATGGAAGGCGCGTCGTTGCGCTGCTGGATGAGTTCGATCTGGAGGTCGCCCGTATTGCCGAGCGCGATGCTCATTTCGACGGGGGACGGCTCGCCCTTGTAGGTGAACCAGTCGCATTTCACGAGATCGATATAATAGAAGGGTCCGATGCCGAGCACTTCCGTCCAGTGCTTCAGGGCGGCGTCGATGTCTCGGACGACATAGCCGTTCTGGCAGACATTTCCGAAAAAGCGGCTCATGAAAATTCCTCTAGATGCCCGTCACGAGAAAATCGACGGCGGCGATGATCTCATACCTCTTGTCTTCCGCGTTTTCGAGAGGGCGCGCGTTGAGCGCGAGCTTCGGAACGGCTGCAAGTTGCTGGATGAGCAGAACGTGGGGCTCGCCACCAACGGGAATCGTTGGATTAAGCCGGGGCACGGCTCCACGGAAGATCCGGGCAGGTACCAGCGGCGCGACGACCCTCGTCCCCAGGTCGCTCAGCAGATTGGCCTGCACCTCGATGACATAAGGGATCGCCGCTTTTGTTCGGGTATCGGGGTTGGCATGAATGTCGAAAAGCGCCATCAGAAGGATCTGAAGCCTTCGGCGAAAACACCATGCTCGCCGACGAATTCATTATAGGCGTCGATGGCCTTTTTGTTTTCCTCGCGCCAGCGCCGTTCCTCTTTTTCCCGGATGCTCTCTTTAAGCGCTTCCTCGAAAAGGGACGACAGATTGACAGCCTCCTCCCGCGCCTTGGCGAGGAGGTCGGCATCGATGCTGAGATTGACGGCTTTCTTTGGCATGCGCATAGAGTATGCGCATGCCTCATGCGCGTCAATCATGCGGATGGCTCGAAATCGCTGCCTTCCGCTTGACCTCGCGGCTTTTTCCCTTATAAATCCGCGCCTTCGGGGCCGCCCGGCTTGTAGGGCATGCCGTGGCCGCCCGTATGCCAAGACCCGGACCCGCCCATATCTCGAATTCCTCAACGAATTCAAGGTCTTCAGCGCGGGTTCCTTTAGAACACGGAGAGCGAAATGCCCAAACTGAAGACCAAGAGCGGGACCAAGAAGCGCTTCAAGCTTACCGCTTCAGGCAAGGTCAAGCGCGGTCAGACCGGCAAGCGCCACGGGATGATCAAGCGGACCAACAAGCAGATCCGGAACAAGCGCGGCACAACGATTATGGCTGATGCCGATGCCGCGCGCGTGATCAAAAACTTCATGCCTTACGCGTGAACCGGAACACCTGAAGAGGATTTGAAAACATGTCGCGCGTCAAAAGGGGTGTTACAGCACACGCCCGCCACCGCAAGATCATCAAGAAGGCGAAGGGCTATTACGGCCGTCGCAAGAATACCTTCCGCACAGCCAACCAGGCCGTCGAGAAGGCCGGCCAATACGCCTATCGCGACCGTCGCACCAGGAAGCGCAACTTCCGCGCGCTCTGGATCCAGCGCATCAACGCCGGTGTCCGCGAGCACGGCCTGACCTATTCGCGATTTATCGACGGCCTCGCCAAGGCTGGCATCGAAGTGGACCGCAAGGTTCTCTCCGACCTCGCCACCCATGAGCCCGAGGCCTTCAAGGCTCTGGTCACGCAGGCGCAGGCCGCACTCCAGTAAGAGTGCCGACGCCTGAGACGCCAGAGCCGGTCACCCGTCGAGAGCCCGCGCGATTTTGCGCGGGCGCATCTCGGGGGTGAGGCGGATCGCCGGTCGACTTCGCTCGCACGCCGTTTCCCTCATGGTCCGGGATGCCTGCACAGATGCAGGGCCCGGCGGTTTGAGTGAACCCGATTGCGCGAAACGATCCTGAGCCGGTGAAACCATGACCGACGATCTCGAAAAGCTCGAAGCGGAATTCGCGAGGGCCATCGCCGATGCGGTGGACAGCGACACGCTGGAAGCCGTGCGCGTGGCCGCGCTCGGCAAGAAGGGCCGCGTCTCCGACCTGATGAAGGGTCTCGGCTCCATGTCGCCGGACGAGCGCAAGGAGATGGGCCCGAAGCTCAACGGCCTGAAAGACCGGCTGACGGACGCGCTGGCCGCCCGCAAGCAGGCGCTGCACGAACAGGCGCTGGAAGCGCGGCTGGCGGGCGAAAAGATCGACGTGACCCTGCCCGCGCGCGAGAACGCGCTGGAGACGGGCCGCATCCATCCGCTCAGCCAGGTCTGGGACGAAGTTGTCGCGATCTTCGCCGACATGGGCTTCGCCGTGGAGCAGGGTCCGGACATCGAGACGGATCACTATAATTTCGGCGCGCTGAATTTCCCGGACGGACATCCCGCGCGGGAAATGCACGACACTTTCTATTTCGAGCCGAAGGCGGACGGTTCGCGCATGCTGCTGCGTACGCATACGAGCCCGGTGCAGGTGCGCACCATGGAAGCGGGCAAGCCGCCCTTTCGTTTCATTTGCCCCGGCCGCACCTATCGCAACGACAGCGACCAGACGCACACGCCGCAGTTCCACCAGATCGAAGGCGTTGTCGTCGACGAGACGACGCATATGGGCCATCTGAAATGGACGCTGGAGGAATTCCTGCGCGCCTTCTTCGAGGTGGACGGCGTCGAACTGCGCATGCGCCCCTCTTTCTTCCCCTTCACCGAGCCGTCGATGGAAGTCGATGTGCGC
This sequence comes from Parvibaculum sp., assembly GCF_030694575.1. GTDB lineage: Bacteria > Pseudomonadota > Alphaproteobacteria > Parvibaculales > Parvibaculaceae > Parvibaculum. Next base: position 434 of record NZ_JAUYUS010000083.1, on the reverse strand, counting down.
TGCGCACGCCTTGGCAATGAAATCCGCATCGGCGAGGGCGATGACTGGCTGGAAATTCTCGGCTGCGGCATGGTCCACCCGAACGTGCTGCGCGCCGCCGGCATCGACCCGGAAAAATATCAGGGCTTCGCCTTCGGCATGGGGATCGACCGCATCGCGATGCTGAAATACGGCATCCCGGACCTCCGTGCCTTCTTCGAGGCCGATCTGCGCTGGCTGCGCCATTACGGCTTCTCCGCGCTCGATGTGCCGACACTGGCGGGAGGGCTCTCGTCGTGAAGTTCACGCTGTCCTGGCTGAAACAGCCGCTCGAAACGGAAGCAACGCTCGACCAGATCGTCGAACGCCTGACCATGCTCGGCCTCGAGGTCGAAGGCGTGGAAGACCCGGCGAAGAAGCTCGGCGTCTTCACGGTCGCAAAGGTGCTGGAAGCA
>NZ_JAUYUS010000081.1 GCF_030694575.1 Parvibaculum sp. | reverse complement strand
GTGCTGACCGGCAGCAAGGCCTCCCTGTTCATCGTGGTCCTGGCATTCCTCTACTATCACACGCTTGAACGCCTCCCGATCCGACCAGCGCATCTGGTCTGGGCCGGACTAGCGCTCATACTTCTGCCATTCAGCTTTGTTATCCCAGCAGCTCTCAGGGAGAATCTTCCGCTTTCGGAAACGTTGAGACTCCTCTATGGGTCTGCGGATTTCATGGGGCAAACTCTTGGCAAAATCGCAGGTCGCGTATCTTGGCTCGACGGGATGTTTCTTTCCTCATGGGACGTGGAGCCACTGGCCAATTTCGGATTTTTCGATTTTATCGGCGTTCTCTTGGCCCGCTTAGTACCAGGGTTTCCGCCTCCTGTTGCTCCTTTCGGGCAGCAGATCATTTATTTATTTCGGGCGACGGAGCTCACGAATTTCTCAGGCGCCTTGGGCATGCCCGGCATGCTGAAAGTCATACTGTACAACCACGGACTTCTCGCCCAAAGCGCCATCGCTGCATTTATCGGCGCGATCTTTTTCTTCTTCTTCCGCATGACGAGATCGCGGAATCCCGGCACGATGATTGTCGGCATGACACTTCTCGTTGTCTCGGTGAGCAGTCTCGCCATCTCGGGCAATCTCGACTCCGCTCTGGCAAAACTGATACCGCTAATGATCAGCGGATTTGTCTTCATTCGCGTCAGCCGCTTCGTGTTATTGCGCCGCCAATACGCGGCAGTTCGAAAATAGGATTCGGCTGTGCGCGTGAAACTTCTTCAACTGAAATACTTCGCGAAGACCTTCCGTCGCGCAACCACGCCTCGGTTCTTCGTGAACAGTCTGCCGAAGTCGGGCACCAATCTGGTGGTTTCCCTGACGGAAGCCTACGGGTTGTTGCGAATCTCGGGACCCATTATCGCCACCCGGGCGCATCCGGATTTGTTCCGGAATCGACAAGGTATGATCTTCGGTCACGTAGAGCATATGGGTGATCTCGCGCGGGATACCGGCGTGGACAAGGGCTTCCTGCTGATCCGTCGTCCGGCCGACTACGCGGTGTCGCTGGCTCGATACATCGTCGCCAGTCGACGTCATCCTTTGCATGCGGCCCTGCATGACCTGCCACCGGAGGAGCTTCTGACCGCTGTCATTGGCGGCACGCGAACTGCCGAAGGCTTCAGTCTCGATCCCGTGGCAACGCGCTATGCGACCTATCTCGAATCTGCCAAAGCGGCGGGGCTCGTTTTGCTGGATTTCGACGAGTTGCGCGCCGGCGGACCGGCGGGCGGCGCCGAGACTGCCTTCCTCGAATTGATTGGCGGCCCGGACTATGCCCGCAATTTCTCCGCCATGCTGACCCGTTCGCAGGAAACCTCTTCAACGTTCCGGCACTCGCTCCGGGCGCGTGCCGTTGAATTTCCGATCGAGAAGATGACCGGACACGCCAGCCTCGTCGCGGCGGAGAGGATGTACGATGAAGCTCTTCGCACTCGAGCCTGATTTCTTCTCCGGGCATCTCAACGGCGCCCGGATTCCGATCTTCCTGATGATACTGCAGGAACTGAAGCAGGGACGCGACGTGCATGCTCTGCGCGGCAGACAGCGATTTGCGGTGACGTTGGAGCAATGGCCGGCGAGCATGGACGAGGCCTACATCGTTCTCCGGCGCACACCCGTCGACACTCCCGCAAGCTATGAGGAGATGGTGACTCAGAAGGGCCACGCGCCTCACCCGGGAGCACTGGAAAATCTGGATATCGCATCGCGTTCACTGTTGCTGAACGACTCGCAAGCCCGTCAGGCCGTGAACCAGTTATATGAATTGCTGTCGGGACGCTTCGGCTTCGACCGGTTTCGTCTCGCCGCACCTTTGCGTATCGTGCAGGGGCTGCGCCGGGACCGCGCCATGCTGCGCCGGTACGATCGGGTCTATGTCCAGACAGAACCGGAGCGACATTTTCTTCAGCGGCCGCTCATTGGCGGCGACCCCGACCGGATCGGCATATTCAATAACATGAGCGTGACGCTGGAGCTGTTTCCGCGCAGAAAACTTCCTGAACAAGGCGACAAGGCCTTGCGAGCGGGCTGTTTCCTGCTTGCCGTGCCACCCGGACGTCAGCGTCTCGGAGAGTACCGCTGGTTTCTCCGGCGGCTGGCTCGAGAACCGGAACTTCTGAATCGCACTACGGTATTGGGGCCGCCGGCACTACGCGACCTTCTTCCCAGGGAAGTTGCTTTCGTTTCTGAAGTTCCTGAAATCGATTCTTTCTTCTCTGAATTCGCTTGTGTTCTCGTGCCAACCCGGCATTACACGGGCATGAACAATCGTGTCTTTCAAGCAGCACTGGCGGGCTGCGACATTATCTGCAGCCGGGAAGCCGTGCAGGGATTAAACAACGCCCCCTCGGTACGCGCACGTTGCTGTAACAGCTTTGCAGACTATGCACACGCGATGGCGAGCTATCCTGCTGGAGGAGTATACTTGACGCCCGCCGACATTCTGGGGACTGAGCGATGAGCGGCGGGTGGCATCTCCGCCGGCGCGCAGCAATCAATGCGCTCAATGCGATCGTTTTGTCGCGGCTCAATGGATCCGTTGTGGCTTCGGGTTTCCCAAAATCCGGCACCACTTTTCTCAGCCACGCTCTGGAAGCGATGACGGGGCTGCGATATCTTGAGGGGTCCCGCGAACTGGCCATCCGCGCGTCGGTCATTCACTGTCATTTTCGGGCGGTCCCGGCAAAAGCGATCTTCTCCTATCGCCCCCTCACCCAGGTGGTGCCGAGCTACGTCGCGCATCTTCTTGCATACGATCGGCAGGACGTACTCGAGCGTCTGCGCAACAATGCCGAAACCGGAGATGACCGGGCCCTGCTGGAGCAGTTGGCGCAGCGCATCCTGAGCGGACATCGCCGTCTGCCGTCCCCCGCCAATTACTATATTGAGCTGGCTGCACGCGGAGCTCGCATCTTGGACTTGCCCCGCCTCACTGCGGGCAACACGGACGAGGAAGCCCGGCTTGCCCGCTGGCTTGGCCTGGATAGAGAAGCGGTGCGGAGCGGCATCGCTCAGGCACGCGCCTTGTCGGAAGATCGACGCACCGAAGGCCATTCCTTTTACAACAGACCAAGCGAGCGGATCACGTCCTTGCTCAGCTCAAATCTGTCCTTGGCCGCTGAGATCGGTACACAGGCCGAGCAGGCCGCCTCTGCGCTCCGGCGAACTTCCGGTTCTCGTCATGACTGATCGTTATTTCCATTGCATTCTGATCCCCGGTCAGAAGAAAGCCGGGACGACGACGCTCTACAATCATCTGGCAGACCACCTGCCCCATAGAGCAAGCGTACCCAAGGAATCGTCGGTACTCGATAGTGCTCCCTGGCTTTTTGCCCTTTACGGTCTCGCCGGGCGTTTCAAAGGACGGGTACTGCTTGATGCAACCACTACGTATTTCAAGGGTGGCGAATTCTCCCCGGCCTTCCGGCGCAACCTGACGCGCTTCAACCGCGTCAGTGCAATCATCATTCACAGACGCGAAGTCGATCGAATGACGTCTCATTTCCGCCACTCTGCCGCTTTCGATGGCTGGACTGGCACTCCGGCGGCCTTTCTGGAGTCCGCGGAGTATATCGACAACGCCTATATCAACCCCAAAGTGATGGCTCTCCGGGAACTCGGGGTTACCGACATCCACATCGTGCCATTCGAAGTCCTGAACGATCCCGCCCGGTTGCGCATGCTCATGGCTACGGTGCTCGGCCAGGAGATCGGCCCTCTCCTTGGCGGGAAGCTTGTCGAGAACCGCTTCGGAAAGCGCGCCTTGGTTCCGAGACCTGTTGAACAACTGGTAGCCACTCCACTCTTTCAGGCCGCAATCCGCCCTCTGATCCCGTCGACATTGCGCGGTTGGATCAAAACCCTCCTGGCGCGCTCCCCGGAAGCCGCGTCTGCCACGCGGGCTGCGCCTGATATCCGTCTGACCGAGGCGATGGCGGCCCGTCTTGAGGGAATTGAGGCCGAAAACAGGACGCTGGGAGCAAAAGACGGAATCCGCCGATGGTGATTTTCTTCCTCGATCGCCTGGCCCTTTCCAGTTTCGGCCTTGCCATGGCGGTGAATGAATTCAGCGCGGCCGTCGATGATCCCTGTCTGGTGGCCCGGCGCAGCGATCCGGCTCTGATCACCCGGATGAATTTGCGACCCATAGGTCTGTGGCAAGCCCTGACCGACCGCAGGCGCGTGTGGCATATTGACGATATGTTTGCCCCATTTTGTCTGTCCATGACGTTGCTTGGTCTGCTGCTGGGGCGGCACGTCGTCATCTGCCCGCACGGCATGCTCGACCGCTGGGCGTTGCGCACGCGGCGGTTCCGCACAAAACTCGCGATCCTCAGCCTGATCAACATCACCGCCCGCGTCGGCAAGCTCTACATCCACGCATTGAACCCGCAAGAGGCGCGCAAGGCCCGTCTGCTCCTCTCTCATGCTCGTCAGATAAATACCGTGCCGAATGCGATACCACGCGACATTCTGGAATCCCGTTCGACCCTTGCCGGCCACTCACCTACCGGACCGCAACTTGTGATCGGGTGCATGTCGCGCATCGCCCGCAAGAAGAACCAGATTGCCTTGGTCGACCTGGCGGCCGGCCTTCGGCAAATGCGCCCGGAAGTCTTCGCCCTATGTGAATTCCGCATCGACGGCGCAGTCGAGGACGAAACCTATGTTGCCGAAATTGTGGACGCTATCGCCAAAGCCAACCTTGGAGGACAAATCCGCCTGGGCGGTCCGGTCAGCTTTGAAAAGCGCGGTGAAGTTCTGGCCAGCTATGACGTCTTCTTCTTTCCCAGCAAGTCCGAAGGCATGCCTTATGTCGTACTTGAAGCGATGGCATTGGGTCGTCTTCCCTTGGTCTCGTCCACATCCAGCAGCGGTTTCGTCGCTGGCTATGGGGGCCTCGTCTATCGAGACATCGACGAAGCCATTGCGCTTCTACCTGCGAGCCGCGAGGCGCTGGAGGCCAGGGCCCCGGATACGGCACGTTTCATCGCGGATTATGGCCCGGGCCATTTCGCTGCCTTTCTCGAAGACTGCACAATGAGAGCCGCATGATCTCGCAATTTCACCGTCCCGTGGCCCTGCGCCATCGAGCGTATCAAGCGGCATGGTTTCTGGTCAGCGCCCTGATCTTCGAAACGGCCGTGCCTTTTCCCAGCGGGTTGAAGACGGCTCTGCTCCGGATTTTCGGAGCGCGTGTCGGACAGCGCGTCGTAATTCGGCCGGCCGTCTCCATCAAGACACCACGCCTGCTGTCGACAGGCGATCATGTGTGGATCGGACGTGGTGTCGTCATCGACAATGACGAGGAAATTGTTCTCGGCAGCAATGTCTGCCTCAGCCAGCAGGCGATGCTGATCTCCGGCAGCCATGATTATCACGCCCCCGACTTCGGCTATGTGGGTCGCCCAATCGTGATTGCTGACCATTGTTGGGTAGCCGCCAGGGCCATACTGCTGGCCGGAACCCGACTCGACAAACATTGCTTTGTCGGTCCAGGCGTGGTTTTCAGCGGCACTCTCTCATCCCATTCGATTCTGCGTCTGCAACAATCCAATCTGGAACAGATCCATGACCCCGATCTCCTTCCATAGCTGTTTTCGTAGGCCTTTTCCGTGTCGATAAAGTTCACGATCATCACAGCAGTGTACAATCGCGAAGCCACGATCGGGCAGGCAATGCGGAGCGTTGCCTCTCAGACCTACGAGAACGTGGAGCATCTCATCGTCGACGGAGCATCGACGGATGGAACGCTGGCGGAAGTTGAACGCCACAAGACCACCCGAACGAAAGTATTCAGCGAGCCCGACAAAGGCATCTACGACGCTCTCAACAAAGGGATCGCGCTGGCCTCCGGCGACGTGATCGGTCTTGTTCATTCGGATGATTTCTTTGCGCATGACGGGGTGCTGGAACAGGTGGCACATGCCTTTGAAGACTCGACGGCAAGTGCGGTCTATGGCGATCTCGACTATGTTTCGGCCGAAGACGAAACACGCATCATTCGGCACTGGCACTCCGGTCCCTATGATCGGCGGAAGCTGGCTTGGGGGTGGATGCCTCCGCATCCTGCGCTTTTCCTTCGTCGCCCTGTTTTCGACCGCTGGGGCCTCTACGATACGACCTATCGGATTGCCGCCGACTATGACGCTATTTTGCGTTATTTCGGCCGCGGCAATATTCATCCGGTTTATATTCCTCAGGTTCTGGTCAAAATGCGGGTGGGCGGAGAAAGCAACCGCTCCCTCGGCCGGATTCTGCGCAAGAGCCGGGAGGACTACCGGGCGCTACGATCGAACGATATCGGCGGACTGGGTGCTCTTGCCTGGAAAAACCTGAGTAAAATAACGCAATTCATCAAGCCATGAAGATTTTGGAGCCATGAACAAGAAAGCCCTTATCACCGGCATAACCGGACAGGATGGCTCGTACCTCGCCGAGTTCCTTTTGGAAAAGGGCTATGAGGTCCACGGCATCAAGCGTCGGGCATCGCTGTTCAACACGCAACGGATCGATCACATTTACCAGGATCCGCATGTCAACAACCCGCAAATGAAGCTCCATTACGGGGACCTCACCGACAGTTCCAACCTGACCCGTATTATCGGCGAGATTCAACCCGACGAGGTCTACAACCTCGGAGCACAGTCTCACGTCGCGGTGAGTTTCGAAGCTCCGGAATATACGGCCGATGTTGACGGAATGGGGACGCTTCGCCTTCTGGAAGCGATCCGTCTTCTGAAGCTCGAACGGAAGACCCGTTTTTATCAGGCCGCCACCTCCGAGCTCTATGGGCTGGTGCAGGAAGTTCCTCAACGGGAAACGACCCCGTTTTATCCCCGCAGTCCCTACGCCGTAGCGAAGCTTTACAGCTACTGGATCACGGTGAACTACCGCGAGGCCTACGGGATGTACGCGTGCAACGGCATCCTCTTCAACCATGAGAGTCCTCGCCGCGGCGAAACCTTCGTTACCCGCAAAATCACACGTGGCTTGTCCAATATTGCGCAAGGCCTGGAGACATGCCTTTACATGGGCAACATGGATGCCCTGCGCGACTGGGGGCACGCCAAGGATTATGTACGCATGCAATGGATGATGCTGCAGCAGGACACGCCCGAGGATTTCGTGATCGCCACCGGCGTTCAGTATTCGGTTCGGGAGTTCGTATTGTGGACGGCAGCGGAGCTTGGCATTGACCTTCGCTTCGAAGGAAGCGGCGTCGAAGAATGCGCGATCGTCGAAGCGGTTACGGGCGACAAAGCACCGTCAGTGAAGGCAGGTGACGTCATCCTGCGTATCGATCCTCGCTATTTCCGCCCTGCGGAAGTCGAGTCGCTTCTGGGCGATCCCACAAAGGCCCGCGAAAAACTTGGCTGGGTGCCCCAAATCACAGCGCAGGAAATGTGCGTCGAAATGGTCGCCGAAGACCTGAAAATTGCGCGCCGTCATCGGCTGCTGAAGGAGAACGGGCTCGATTTGCCCGTTTCCATCGAAGGGTAAGGGATTCGACGATGAAGACGTATGTTGCAGGTCATCGCGGCATGGTCGGAGGAGCAATTCTACGGCGCCTCCAGGCCGAGGGGGCGGAGACCGTCACTCGGACACATAGCGAACTCGACCTGACGAACCAGAGCGCCGTGCGGGCCTTCATGGAAGAGGAGCGGCCGGACGCTGTCATTCTCGCCGCGGCAAAGGTAGGAGGAATACACGCCAACAACACCTATCCTGCCGAATTTATCTACGAGAATTTGATGATCGAAGCGAACGTCATTCATCAATCCTTCGCCGCGGGAGTGCAGCGCCTGTTGTTTCTCGGCTCTTCCTGCATTTATCCGCGCGAAGCGGCTCAACCAATGTCCGAGCACGCGCTTCTGACCGGTGTCCTTGAGGCCACCAATGAGCCTTACGCAATCGCCAAGATTGCAGGCATCAAATTGTGCGAGAGCTATAATCGTCAGTATGGAACGGACTATCGCTCGGTGATGCCAACGAACCTCTACGGCACCGGCGATAATTTTCACCCGGACAACAGCCACGTTCTGCCCGCACTCATGCGGCGCTTCCATGAGGCGGCACAGCAGAAACTCGATGAAGTCGTGGTGTGGGGTAGTGGAAAGCCGAGGCGTGAATTTCTGCACGTCGACGATATGGCCGACGCCTCACTCTTCGTTATGAATCTCGACCGGGAAATCTATGCCAAGTTCACCCAGCCCATGCTGAGCCATATCAATGTCGGCGCCGGTAAGGATGTGACGATTGCGGAACTCGCAGACATCCTGGCTGAGGTTACGGGGTTCCAGGGCCGCATCGTTTTCGATACCGGAAAACCTGACGGCACGGCACGAAAGCTGATGGATGTATCCCGCCTCTCGGAACTGGGCTGGAGCGCCCGCATCCCCCTCCGAAAAGGTATTGCCGATACCTATGCCTGGTTTCTCGAAAACGCTGCAAACCTTCGTCAAGCCTGACTGAATAAGCAGCCGGAAATATCGCTTCCAGCCAAAGTAACCGGATCAAGCCCAGCAATCATGCCCGAGACTGACGCCAGATCATCTCCTTCTCAAGGCCGTATGCCGGCACCACGCATCGTCGCGCGCGCCGAGATGTGGCTCTTCTCCGCATTGGTCCTGCTCGTCGCCGCCGCCCCTCTTCCCTTGGGCAGCAACCGGCCGTTGTCCTCGGGGGTCGTCGCCTTCGTCGCGGGAGTTCTGCTCTTGTCCTGGGTTGCGATCACAACCTTTCGCGGCTCACTCCATACGGATCGCGACCTTACCCGGCAACTCAAATGGCCGATTGGCTTGTTTCTGATTGTGATTGTGTGGATCGTAATTCAGTGGGCCCCTCTGGGCTTTTCGGGACACCCTCTTTGGCAGACCGCTGCGGACGCTCTTGGGGAGGATCTCCCGGCACGCATTACCCTCAATCCCGAGGCTAGCCTCGCCGCACTCTCAAATCTGCTTTGTTATGGAGCGGTGTTCTGGATCAGTCTGCAACTGGCGGTCGATCCTGCCCGCGCGCGTCTGGCCCGCTACGCGGCGATTGCCATCGGTGGCGCCTACTGCCTGTACGGCCTTGTCGGCTTTTTCATCGATGGGGCGTGGATATCCGCCTACTTTCTCACCCGGCGAGCAGACTCGCTTACATCGACTTTCGTAAACCGCAACTCCTTCGCGACATTCGCAGGCCTTGCCCTGCTATGCAGCGCCTCTGTCTTTCTCGACCGCGTGCAGCATATTTTCACGATAAGCAGGCCCTTCGGTCAAAAAATTGTACTGGTCGTTGAAATGGTCACCGTGCATGCGCGTTGGGTGTCGGCCGCCTTCGTAACGGCTTCTCTTGCACTTTTCCTCACAACGTCCCGGGGCGGCATCGCAGCCTCTCTCGTCGCACTAACGGCACTGGTGTTTCTTCAGACGCGGTCGGCTGCGAAACGAGGCGCGGCCTATCGATACATTCCCCTGCTCATTCTGCTGCCCGTCGGCATAGCACTCGTTTTGGGTGGCGGGAATTTTCTGGAACGGGTCGATCGTCAGGGGCTTTCGATCGAGAATAATCTGCGGTCGTCCATTTTTGTAACGACGATCGAAGCCATAAAAACAGCGCCTCTGGTCGGTACCGGATATGGGACCTATAGCGACGCGATCGAAGCTTACAGAGGTGGTGACCCCGATATCTTCACCCTTTGGCAGAAGGCGCATAACACATACCTCGAGAATGCTCTCGAACTTGGCCTCCCCGGCGCCGCAGCCCTCACGCTGTCGGTTCTTGGTATTGCCTTGATCTGTTTCGGAGGCGTGCAAAGACGCCGCCGCAACCGCGCCTATCCGGCTGTAGGTGTCGCGGCAACCATCCTTGTCGGCGTGCATGCACTCGTCGACTTCAGCCTGCAGATTCCCGCAGTCGCCATTTTCTATGCGT
>NZ_JAUYUS010000107.1 GCF_030694575.1 Parvibaculum sp. | reverse complement strand
TCGAACCCTCGACCCCAACCTTGGCAAGGTTGTGCTCTACCCCTGAGCTACACCCGCATCCGATGACGGCAGCCGGAGCCCCGTCCTTATGAGGGCCGTGTTATGACCCATCGCCCGGCCCTTTGCAAGGGGGAGATGCGGTTGGAAATGCAGGGAATTTCACCCAGGCCGGGCTTGCCGGGCGGCCCCCTCCCATGCGAGGAAAGCCGCCATGTCCGACGCCCCGCCCGCCCCGCCGGTCCACACCAAGGACGCCTTCCTCGCCTGGCTCGACCGGGCGGGGATCGGCCACGAGACCCGCCATCACGAGCCCCTCCACACCGTGGAGGAAGCCGAGGCGCACCGCGCCTCATGGCCCGCGCATGAGCGCGAAGGCGCCTTCTGCAAGAACCTCTTCCTCAAGGACAAGAAGGGCCGGCTTTTCCTGATCGTGACGCTGGAGGCGCGCGAGCTGAAGCTCAACCGCCTGTCGAAGCCCGTCGGCGGCGCGCGGCTCTCATTCGGCAATGCCGACCTGTTGTGGGAGGTGCTGGGCGTCAGGCCGGGCTCGGTGACGCCCTTCGCGCTGGTGAACGACCGCGACGGCAAAGTGACCGTGGTGCTCGACGCGCCGATGCTGGAGCACGAACGGCTGCACTACCACCCGCTGGAAAACACGGCGACGACGGCGATTTCCCGCGAGGATTTCATGGACTTCCTGGCGCTCACCGGCCACGAGCCGCTGATCGTCGACCTCGTGGCGGCGGCTAGTGCCGGCGAAGACGGCTGAGCCGGAAGATCCCGCAAACAAGCGGCTTTCTTGCGCCCCCCGCGCGCGCCAGCTAAACCATTGTTTCCAAAAGCCGCCGCTCCATCTTATGGGCCAGGGCCGGCGACAAGGCCCGCGAAGGACAATTGAGACCACCCATGGAACCGATCACCGGAAACGGCAGCGCCGCCCTGCAAGGCGCAGACGACCTCATCGTCGATACGACGACGCAGACTTTCGCACGCGACGTCCTTGAAGCCTCGCGCGACGTACCGGTCATCGTCGATTTCTGGGCGCCATGGTGCGGACCCTGCAAGCAGCTCACCCCCGTGCTCGAAAACGCGGTGCGGGCGGCGCGCGGCGCGGTGAAGCTCGTGAAGATGAATATCGACGACCATCCGGCGGTCGCGCAGCAGCTCCGCATCCAGTCGATCCCGGCGGTCTATGCCTTCAGGAACGGCCAGCCCGTGGACGGCTTCATGGGCGCGCTGCCGGAAAGCCAGATCAAGGCCTTCATCGCCCGGCTCGCCGGCGATGTCGGCCCCTCTCCCGCCGAGGAACTGATCGAGATCGGCCGCGAGGCCCATCAGGCCGGCGACCTGTCGCGCGCGGCACAGGCCTTCGCGCAGGCCGCGCAGGAAGAGCCCGGCAACCCGGCCGCCGTCGCCGGCCTCGCGCGCTGCTACATCGAGGCGGGCGATCTCGACCGCGCGAAGCAGACGCTGGCGCTGGTGAGCCCGGACGGCCGCAACGACCCCGAATTCGTCGCCGCCGAAGCCTCGCTCTCGCTGGCCGAGAAGGCGGCCGATATCGGCGACATCGGCGAATTGCAGGCAAGGCTCGAAGCCAACCCGAAGGACCATCAGGCGCGCTTCGACCTGGCGCTCGCGCTCAACGCGCGCGGCGACAGGGAAGGCGCCATCGACGCGCTGCTGACGATCGTCGAATACCAGCGCAACTGGAACGAGGACGCGGCGCGCAAACAGCTCGTCGAATTCTTCGACGCCTACGGGCCGAAGGACGAGGCGACCCTGAGCGGCCGGCGGCGCCTGTCCTCGATCCTGTTCAGTTGACCGAGAGAGATATATGACGCTCACGGATCAATATCGCGACATTGCCGATCTGCCGGGGGCGCTGCCCGTGTTCCCGCTGGCAGGCGCGATATTGCTGCCGCGCGGGCAACTGCCTCTCAACATCTTCGAGCCGCGCTACCTGAAGATGGTGGACGACGCGATACGCAGCGACCGCATCGTCGGCATGGTGCAGCCGGACGGCGACGAGGCGATTGCCGCGTCGCAGATCGAGGGAAAGAAGCCGCCGCTCTGCGCCATCGGCTGCGCGGGCCGCATCACCTCCTTTGCGGAGACAGGCGACGGACGCATCGTCATCACGCTGACGGGCATCGCGCGCTTCCGCGTTATGGGCGAACTTCCGGCCATGACGCCATACCGGCAATGCGAAGTGAGCTGGGACGAATTCGCCGACGACCTCACGCCCGGCCACGGCCAGGACAAGGTGAGCCGCGAGCGGTTGCTTGAAATCCTGAAGGAATATCTCGAAACGCACGGCCTGCAGGCCGACTGGCGGGCAATCCGCCTTTCGTCGAACGAAACGCTGGTGAACTCGCTCTGCACGATCAGCCCCTACGGCCCCCGCGAGAAGCAGGCGCTGCTCGAAGCGAGGACGCTCGAAGACCGCAACCAGATGCTGATCGCGCTGACGGAAAAGGCGCTGCGCGAACTCACCCCCGGCGATGCGACCGTGCAATAAGGAAGACCCAAATCATGACCGACACACAGGAAGCCGCCCGCGCGCCGAAGATGGAAGTGGACCCGAAACTTCTCGAAATCCTCGTCTGCCCGGTGACGAAGACCACGCTGCGCTACGACCGCGAGCGGCAGGAACTGATCTCCGACAAGGCCCGCCTCGCCTTTCCGATCCGCGACGGCATTCCGATCATGCTGACGGACGAGGCGCGCCCGCTCGACGATGAGTGACGCAAGCGCCGCGCCCTGGCCGACCGGCATCAAGCTGAAGAAGGCCGAGCGCATCCTCGAAATCACATTCGACGACGGCGTGAGCTTCGCGCTCCCCGCCGAATTGCTGCGCGTCGAAAGCCCGTCGGCCGAGGTGCAGGGCCATGGCAGCGCGCAGAAGAAGACCGTCCCCGGCAAGGCCAATGTCGCCATCGACACGCTGGAGCCCGTCGGCAATTACGCGGTGAGGATCGTCTTCGACGACGGCCACGACACCGGCCTCTTCACCTGGGAGACGCTCTACCGGCTCGGCCGCGACAGCGAAAAAATCTGGACGGACTACCTGGCAGCGCTCGCGCGGCAGGGGCTGAGCCGGGACTAGACCGTCTCGCCCTTCAGCAGGCGCGGCAGGTCGCCGACGACACCACCGGCATGACGCATGAAGAAGCGCCGCGCCGGGCCGATCTGGCCGACGATGCCGAGGCCGAGATCGCGCGCGAGGCGGACGGGGCCGATGTCGTTGGAGAAGAGGCGGTTAAGCCCGTCCATCAGCAGCGACAGCGCCACATTGTCGAAGCGGCGCCAGCGCTGGTAGCGCTCCAGCACATCGAGCGCGCCGATATCGAGGCCGAGGCGCGCGGCATCGACCACGACTTCCGCCGCCGCCGCGACATCGCGAAGCCCGAGATTGAGCCCCTGCCCCGCGATCGGATGAATGCCATGCGCCGCATCGCCGATGAGCGCCAGGCGCGGACGCACATAGTCGCGCGCGAGCTGCAGCGTCAGCGGGTAGGACCAGCGCGGGCCCGTGGGCGCGCAGGCGCCCAGATAGTCGCCGAAGCGCACACGCATCTCCTCGGCAAAGGCATTGTCGTCAAGCACGAGGATCGCTTTCGCATCCGCCGTCTTTTCCGTCCAGACGAGCGAGGAACGGTTGCCGACCATGGGCAGGATGGCGAAAGGGCCGCCAGGCAGGAAATATTCCTGCGCCACGCCCTCATGCGGCAATTCATGCTCGACGGTGCAGACGATGCCGGTCTGGCCGTAATCCCAGCCGACCGTCCTGATGCCCGCCGCCTCGCGCGTCGGCGAACCGCGGCCATCGGCGGCGAAGCAGAGCCGCGCCGTTACCTGTTCGCCATTGTCGAGCGTGGCGGTGACGCGCGCACCATAATCGACATGACGAACGAAACGCGGCGCGACGAGGCGGACGAGCGGTTCCGCTTCCACGGCCTTCTGCATCGCGATCCGCGTATGCCGGTTCTCGATCAGGTTGCCGAGCGGCTCGTCGCCGATTTCCTTGTGGTCGAAATGGAGGAAGAGCGGCGAGGCGCCTTCCCGCACGCGACCGTCCGACACCATGATGTCGTTGATCGGCTGCATTTGCCCCTTGAGATGCGCCGTGACACCTAGGCTGTCCAGCATCCGGCAGGAGGCAAGCGCAATGGCCGAGACGCGGCCGTCGAACGCCGCATCCGTCACGGTCGCGGGATCGAGCGCGTCGATAACGGTGACGGAGAGGCCGCCCTGCGCGCAGGCCAGGGCAAGCGGCAGGCCGGCAAGGCCGCCGCCGACGATAAGGATGTCGCTGTCCGGTGCATTGCTCATGACAGGGAAGATCGGTCGGAAGCCTGCCCAAGGCAAGCGCCGGATGGACGCAGGCGGACGCTATGCCTAGTCTTCGGCAAAAAGGGAGCGGCAAATGGATTTCGGCGGCATGAACGCGCTTGAGCTCGGCGGTCTCTTCGAGCGGGGCGAGGCCGACCCTCGCGAGGCGACGGAGGATTTTCTCGCCCGCGCGGCGGCGGCGGACCCCGGCCACCGCATTTATGTGAGCCTGCTTGGACCCCGGGCCCGCGCCGAAGCGGCGGCCGCCGCCGACCGGGCAAAGCGGGGGCTGCGGCGCCATGCGCTCGACGGCGTGCCGCTCTCCTGGAAGGACCTGTTCGACACGGGCGGTGCGGCGACGGCGGCGGGCTCACTCCCCCTCAAGAACCGCGTGCCCGTACATGACGCCGAGGTGCTGGCGCGCGCGACGCGGGCGGGCGCCGTCTGTCTCGGCAAGACCACGATGACGGAAATCGCCTTTTCGGGCCTCGGCATCAACCCGAAATTCGGCACGCCGGCCAATGCCTGCGACGAGAAGATCGAGCGCGTGCCGGGCGGCTCGTCGGCGGGCGCGGCCGTTTCCGTCGCGCGGGGTCTGGCGGCGGGCGCCATCGGCACGGATACGGGCGGTTCAGTGCGCATTCCCGCCGCGTGGAACGGGCTGGTCGGACTGAAGACCACCAGTGGACGTCTGCCGCTCGCAGGCACCGTGCCGCTGTCGCCGACATTCGACACTGTGGGGCCGCTCGCGAAGGACGTCAGCGACGCCGCCGCGATGTTCGCGCTTCTCGACGGCAAGCAGGCGCGCCGCATCGACGATTTCGATCTCGCGCGCGCGGTCTTCTGGCTGCCCGGCGGTATCGGCTGGTCGGAATTGGGCGAGGGCGTTGCCGCGGCTCTCGAAGCCGCGATCCGGCGTCTCGTGAAGGCGGGTGCGAGAATTATCGAGCACCCCCTGCCCGAACTCGACGAAGTACATGCGCTTGCCTGGGATCCGAAGGCAAGCCGCCTCGTCGCCGACGCCTATGCGCAATGGGGCGGGATGCTGCGCGCGAACAAGGCCGATATCTATCCGCCCGTCCATGACCGCGTGATGGCGGGAGAGGCGCTGACGGCGGGAGACATCGTCCGCGCCGATCTGAAGCGTGCGGAAATCCGCGCGCGCTATCTTGCGGCAACAGCGGGCGCGGACGCGGTACTGATGCCGGCGGTGGCGATTTCACCGCCGCCGATCGCGGACCTCATCGATGGCGGCGACGCCTATGGCAAGGCAAACCGCATGGCGCTTCGCAACACCACCATCGGTAACCAGCTCGGACTATGCGCGATCACGCTGCCGGCCGGCTATGACGGACAGGGGCTGCCGGTCGGGCTGATGCTGCAGGCTGCGCCGTATACGGAGGAAAAGCTGATGCGCATTGCGCATGCCGTGGAGAAGGTTCTGCACTAGACAGAAAAAAGCCCCGGAGATTTCGCTCCGGGGCTTTCTTTCATGACGGCAGATCAGTTCGTCGGCTGCTGCCGCGCGCGATCTTCAAGCGCCCGCTTCTGCACATAGGACAGGATCGCATCGACATCTTCTTCCGACAGGTGATCGGCGAAGCTCGCCATTCCGTTGTCGGAGAGAATACCGCCCCGCACAATGTCCTGGATGTGCTCGCGCGTACTCTCGCCCATGCGACGAAGGTCGGGCGTGACCCCCGGTGACACGGCAAGCGCGCCGTGGCAGAGCATGCAGTAGGTCGAGTAGCCGATCTCGCCCTGACGCACGGTTTCCTCCGATGCCGTCAGCGGCGGCCATTCCGGGATCGACTGGTCGAGCATCGCAAGCTGCGGCAGGTTACCGCCGCCACCGATCTTGAAGGCGAGCAGGCGCCCTTCATTGCCGTATTTCGCCGCCGCCGAAGTACGCGCATCGCCGGAGACGATGTTGACGCCGCCCCAACCCGCCAGCACCGCAACATATTGCTCGCCATCGACCATGTAGGTGACGGGCGGCGCGACGATGCCGGTCTGGATGTGTTGCGCCCAGACCTGCTCGCCGGTATCGGCCTTGTAGGCATAGAGATAACCGTCCGCCGTGCCCTGGAAGACGAGATTGCCCGCGGTCGCCAGCACGCCGCCATTGAGCGGTGCCGGATATTCCGCCTGCCATTTCACTTCGCCCGTCGCCGGATCCCAGGCCTTGAGATAGCCCTTCTCCATCGGCAGTTCCGGCAGCGCGTTGATCGCGTCGATATAGTCGGTCCAGTCGATGCCGGTGTTCCACCAGTTCTTTTTCGGCGTGAACTTCTTCTCGGTCTTCCATTGTTCGCTGAGCGAATAGATGCCGGCGATGTCCTGCGTCGGGATATAGACGAGGCCGGTGCCGGGATGGAAGGCCATCGGGTGCCAGTTATGCGCGCCATTGGCGGAAGGCAGCACGAAGGCTGTGCGATCGCTGTATTCGCCTTCGCCCGTTTCAACCGGACGGCCGGTTTCGAGGTCGACATGGCTTGCCCATGTGACGGTCGAGAACGGATTCGCCGAGATCAGCTTTCCCGTTATGCGATCGAGCACATAGAAGAAACCGTTCTTCGGCGCCTGCATGATGACCTTGCGGGTCTCGCCACCGATTTCGATGTCGGCGAGCATCAGGGGCTGCGTCGCCGTGTAGTCCCAGTTATCGCCGGGCGTCGTCTGGTAGTACCACTTCATCCGGCCGGTTTTCGCGTCGAGCGCGAGGATCGACGAGATGTAGAGATTGTCTCCGCCCCCGGGCGAGCGGATTTCGCGCGTCCAGGGCGAACCGTTGCCGGTGCCGACATAAAGCGTATCGGTATCGGGCTCGTAGACCATCGAGTCCCACGCGGTGCCGCCGCCGCCGACTTTCCACCACTCGCCGCCCTTCCATGTCGGAACGGCTGCTTCAAGCTCGGGATGCTCGAGCGGCAGCGAGGGATCGCCCGGCACGGTATAGAAGCGCCAGCGTTCTTCGCCGGTCTCGGTATCGTAGGCGGTGATGTAGCCGCGCACGCCATACTCGCCGCCGCCATTGCCGATGACGACCATGTCGTCGAAGACACGCGGCGCGCCGGTGATCGTGTAGGGCGCTCCGGGGATCGTGTTCACCTTCCAGACGACCGAGCCGTCCTTCGCGTCGAGCGCAAAGAGGCGGCCATCGAAGCTCGCCACATAGACCCGGCCTTTCCAGACCGCCACGCCGCGATTGACGACGTCGCAGCAGCCATAGCGACCCCATTCGCCTGGAACTTCCGGGTCGAAGCGCCAGAGCTCTTGGCCCGACTTCGCATCGACCGCGATGGTGATGCCCCAGCTGAGCGACATATACATCGTGCCGTCGACCACAATGGGCGTCGCCTCGAGGCCGCGCACCGTATCGGTGTCGAGCGACCATGCGAGCGAGAGCTGGCCGATCGTGTCGGCAGTAATCTGGTCGAGCGGCGAGAAGCGCTGCTCGTCATAGGTTCGGCCATGGGCGAGCCAGTTGCCGGGCTCGCTGTCGGCATTGACGATCCGTTCGGCATCGACGCCGACGGCGCCTTCCGCCCTCGCGGCTTCGACCGGTGCGCCGGCCACGGGCGGTGCTTCCACCGCCCGCTCGCCCCCATCGCCGCCCACGAACTGCCAGCCGATGACCCCGGCCAGCACCAGTCCCGCTGCGGCATTGACCGCCGCAGGCCACATTTTCGCTAGATCCGCCATGACCTCCCCGTCCCTGTTTCGCGCTTGTGCCGCGCTTTGTGTTTTGCGGAGCTTGGCTCCGGCTTTTTCAGAACATTAACCGAAGGCCGGAAAACAGGAAACCACCCCATACCGACGGCAAGCGGGCAAAACGGGTGGCTCTCACTTGTGACTCCTGTGGAAGCAAAGTGATTATAATTTATGCAAGTGATGAAATATGAGTAATTATTGAGCAAATTTCGGACGGGTTGCCGCCGGGATTGGCAGCTTGCGATGAAATTCGTTCGATATTTCAGTGAGATAGTCGAAGCGGCATGAATCGGCATGCTTCTTGAGAAGCAACCGGCCAAGCGCCGGAGCGATGCCCGCCGGGAGACGGGTACACCGCGCGGAATAAAAGCCGGGGACAAGTCCGCCGGCGCATAACGGAGAGAGACGGATGACCGACAACACAAAGTTCCGGGGGCTTGTCCGCAGCGGCGCTGTGGGCCTGGCGGCAGCCTCCTTTGCGCTACTGGCGACGGCGGGCAGCGCCTTCGCCCAGGAAGAAGCACCGGTATTGAACGCCGGCGACACCGCCTGGATGCTCACCTCGACCGCGCTGGTCCTGATGATGACCATTCCGGGTCTTGCGCTTTTCTACGGCGGCATGGTCCGCAAGAAGAACGTCGTCGCCATGACGGCGCAGAATTTTGCCATCGCGGCGCTGATGTCCGTGGTCTGGATGGTGATCGGCTATTCGCTGGCCTTCCAGGATGGCGGCTCGATGAATGCCTATATCGGCGGCCTCGACCGGCTCTTCCTGAGCGGCATGGGCGTCGACGAGCTTTCGGGCACGATCCCCGAAAGCGTCTTCATGACCTTCCAGATGACCTTCGCGATCATCACCCCCGCCCTCATCACCGGCGCCTTCGCCGACCGCATGAAGTTTTCCAGCATGCTGGTCTTCATGGCGCTCTGGCTCGTCTTCATCTATGCGCCGATCTGCCATTGGGTATGGGGCGGCGGCTTCCTCAGTGAAGACGGCGTGCTCGACTTCGCCGGCGGCACCGTGGTGCACATCAATGCCGGTGTCGCGGGTCTCGTCGCCTGCCTCGTGCTCGGCCCGCGCAAGGGCTTCGGCACCGAGAACATGGCGCCGCACAATGTCGTACTCACGATGGTCGGCGCGTCCCTGCTCTGGGTCGGCTGGTTCGGCTTCAACGCCGGTTCGGAACTGGCGGCCGACGGCCGCGCCGGCATGGCGATGGCGGTCACGCAGATCGCAACGGCAGCAGCCGCGCTCGCCTGGATGTTCATCGAATGGATCGTCCACCGGAAGCCCACGCTGCTCGGTCTTGCGACCGGCGCGGTGGCGGGTCTCGTCGCGATCACGCCCGCGTCCGGCTTCGTCGATCCTTCCGGCGCGCTCTGGATCGGTCTCGCGGCGGGCATCGTCTGCTTCCTCGCCTCGACGAGCCTGAAGAAGGCGATCGGCTACGACGACGCTCTCGACGTGTTCGGCGTCCATGCGATCGGCGGTATCGTCGGCGCCGTGCTGACAGGCGTCTTCGCCTCCGCCGCCATTACCGGCGCGGATGCGCCGCTTGGCGGCCTCGAAGGCAACTGGGCCCAGGTCGGCATTCAGATCAAGGGCATTATCGCCACGATCGTCTATTGCGGGCTGGGCACGTTCATCCTGCTGATGGTGACGAAGCTCTTCTTCGGCCTGCGCGTGACACCGCAGGAAGAAGTGGAAGGTCTCGACATAAGCCAGCATGGCGAAGTGATCCAGTAAGCCTCTCCACACCGCACGAAACCAAAGGGCGCCCCTCGGGGCGCCCTTTTTGTCTGTGCAACCCGGCTCACACCTATGGAGGGATCGATCCGTAGGCTGACCGTTGCGGAGGCGGCTGCACAGAATTTGTGCACAACCTCGCACACCAACGGGCATCGCCTCCGCATTGCCTTCCGGGGCAGCACAACATCTGCCGGAAACACCCGCAAAAGGCCGGGATTCCACTGTTTCCCGGCATCCCTCCGCGCGGCACGGTTCTTGATTGTAAGCTGGAGCCTGAGCCCGGACGGCCGTTTCAGAAGGAAAGCGTTTCGGGACCGGGTGAACAACGCGCGTCGGCGGGGCGAGGCCTATCCGGCGACAGAAAAGAGGAAACTCAAATGAAGCTCGTTATGGCGATCATCAAGCCATTCAAGCTGGACGAAGTCCGTGAAGCGTTGACCGCGATCGGCGTCCAGGGCCTGACCGTGACGGAAGTGAAAGGCTACGGCCGTCAAAAGGGTCAGACCGAAATCTATCGTGGCGCGGAGTATGCGGTGAACTTTCTGCCGAAACTCAAGATTGAAGTGGTCGTGGCGTCCGACCAGACCGACGCAGTGGTGTCCACCATCAGCGGTGCCGCCAAGACGGGTCAGATCGGCGACGGCAAGATTTTTGTGATTTCCGTCGAGCAGGTGTTGCGCATCCGCACCGGCGAAACGGACGCGGAAGCTCTTTGATCCGTACAAGGATCGAGGTTCTTTCGTGAAATGGGGAAGGCAACCCTCTAACGAGAGAGGAACGATGACCAACACTGGAAGATATACACGTTTGGCGGGGATGGCGGGTCTCGCCGTACTGGCCATGACGGCTCCTGCGTTCGCGCAGGAAGTCGAAGAAGTGGCCGAAGAGGCCTTTGCGCTAAGCGCGCCCGATACGGCCTATGTGTTCAACACATTGCTGTTTCTGATGACCGGCTTCCTCGTCATGTTCATGGCGGCCGGTTTCGCAATGCTCGAAGCGGGTCTTGTCCGCTCCAAAAACGTCGCGATGCAGTGCACGAAGAACATCGCACTCTATTCGGTCGCCGGTATCATGTACTACCTTGTCGGCTACAACCTGATGTATTCGGGCGTCGACGGCGGCTATTTCGGCTCCATCGCGCTGTGGGGTGTGGACGATTCCGGCGGCGTAGCCGCGGACGGAACGGGCTACGCATCGGCTTCCGACTGGTACTTCCAGATGGTCTTCGTGGCGACCGCCGCATCGATCGTGTCGGGCACGCTCGCGGAGCGCATCAAGCTCTGGCCGTTCCTCCTCTTCACGGTTTTCCTGACGGGTTTCATCTATCCGATCCAGGGCGCCTGGCAGTGGGGCGGCGGCTGGCTCAGCGAGCTTGGCTTCTCCGACTTCGCCGGTTCGACGCTTGTGCACTCGACGGGCGGCTGGGCCGCTCTGATGGGCGCGCTCATTCTCGGCCCGCGTATCGGCAAGTACATCAAGGGCGGCGGCGTCAATCCGATGCCCGGTTCGTCCATGCCGCTCGCGACGCTCGGTACTTTCATCCTGTGGCTCGGCTGGTTCGGCTTCAACGGCGGCTCGGAGCTCGCGCTCGGTTCGCCTGACGAAGCCAACGCGGTCGCGACCATCTTCATCAACACCAACATGGCGGCTGCGGCTGGCGTGGTTGCCGCGATGGTCCTGACGCAGCTCCTCTACAAGAAGGTCGACATCACCATGGCGCTCAACGGCGCCCTGGCCGGCCTCGTCTCGATCACGGCGGAACCGCTCGCACCGACGCTCGGCTGGGCGCTCGGCATCGGCGCCATCGGCGGCGTGATCGTCGTCTTGACTGTGCCGCTCCTCGACAAACTCCATATCGACGACGTGGTGGGCGCGATCCCCGTCCATCTCTTCTGCGGTATCTGGGGCACCATGGCGGTGCCGCTGACCAATGCCGACACGAACTTCGCCGCACAGGCGACGGGCGTGATCTCCATCGGCATCTTCGTCGCCGTGACGAGCCTCGTGCTCTGGCTCGCCCTGCGCTTCACGGTCGGCATCCGCTGCACCGAGGAGGAAGAAATGATGGGGCTCGACAAGGCCGAGATCGGCGTCGAGGCCTATCCGGAGTTCGCGGCTCGCTAACGGCCGTTTCTCCAGGGCGGAGGTTCTTCCCTCGGACCTCCGCCTCTCTCCCACGGCCGTCAAACCCCTCGCCACCACTTTTCGGGGTTTGGCGGTGACACTGGAGCCCGGAGATTCCCTCTCCGGGCTCTTTTTTTATCGTCATCTGCCCTGAACAGGCTGGCACCGGCGAAGCAAGACCACTTTGCATAATATTTGTGCCTGTTGCCTCGAAACAGAGGTCAAACTCTAGGCACTGAGGGGCGCCGCACGCCGCCGCTTTCCCTCTTTTCCCGCTAAGCCGTTGATCTTGTGTGCCTCGTTCCCGGGCAGCTTCATGGCATGCCTCTTGATTGGGCAACACGCTGAAGAAAAGGGCCGCGCCCGTTCGCGAGAGCGGGAAGCGGCCAAACGCCTTTGCCGGCCAGAACAAAAAATCCGGCGAGGCGTCCCGGTGGCAACGAAAGGGAGATCCCTTCATGGATCCGATTGAAAGCGCAAGCGCCGGAATGGGCGCCGGCGGCGACGTGTTCTTTATTCTCGTAGGCGCCATTCTTGTCTTCGCCATGCATTCCGGCTTCGCCTTTCTCGAAGTCGGCACCGTGCGGCACAAGAACCAGGTGAATGCGCTGGTGAAAATCCTGGCGGATTTCGCCATCTCGACGATCGCCTATTTCTTCGTCGGCTATGCGGTCGCCTATGGCGTTGACTTCCTGGTCAGCGCAGCCGAGCTCAACGGCGCAACCGAAGGCTCGGCCTACGGGCCTCAGGGACTCTCGCTGGTGAAATTCTTCTTTCTGCTGACCTTCGCCGCCGCCATTCCCGCGATTATTTCGGGCGGCATCGCCGAACGTGCCCGCTTCTGGCCGCAAGCCATGGCGACCGCGATCATCGTCGGCCTCATCTATCCCTTCTTCGAGGGGCTCGTATGGAACGGTAATTTCGGCGTTCAGGCCTTTCTGGAGGAAGCGTTTGGCGCCCCGTTCCACGATTTCGCGGGCTCGATTGTCGTCCATGCCGTGGGCGGCTGGCTGGCGCTTGGTGCCGTCATCATGCTGGGCCGGCGCAATGGCCGCTATACGAAGGAGGGCAAGCTTGTCGGCTTTCCGCCCTCCTCGATCCCGTGGCTCGCGCTGGGATCATGGCTTCTCTGCATCGGCTGGTTCGGCTTCAACGTGATGTCCGCCCAGTCGCTCGAAAGCGTGTCGGGCCTCGTCGCCATGAATTCACTCCTTGCGATGGCAGGCGGCATCCTCGCTTCGCTGGTCGTCGGCCGGAACGACCCGGGCTTCATCCATAACGGCGCACTGGCCGGCCTTGTCGCCGTCTGTGCGGGCTCGGACATTATGCACCCGCTCGGCTCTCTCGTCGTCGGCGGGGTCGCGGGGGCGCTCTTCGTCGTAATGTTCGAGGCCTGCCAGCGCCGGTTCCGGATCGACGACGTGCTGGGCGTCTGGCCGCTGCATGGCCTTTGCGGCCTCTGGGGCGGCATCGCGGCGGGAATCTTCGGGTTGACGGAGCTCGGCGGCCTTGGCGGCGTCACCTTCCTCAGCCAGCTTGCAGGCTCGCTTGCGGGCGCCGCCTATGCCGGTCTGGCCGGCTTCGCCGTCTATGGCCTCCTGAAGATGCTGGTCGGCATCCGCCTCAGCACGGAGGAAGAACACCGGGGCGCCGACCTTTCGATCCACCAGATCGGCGCCAATCCCGAGTCGGAAGTGTCGCCGACCCGGTGAGAACAGACCGGAGCGGCTCGCGCGGAGCCGCTCCGGTTAACGTCCGGTTAAATATTTGCTTCCAATTGTGTGGATAAGGCGCGGGAATTCCACAGCTTTTTCCACTGGGTGAAGCGGTCCGGCCCACTGGACCGCTTCACTCGCCACGGCTAAGATCGCGCCGAATTTGGAATTTTAACCCTCGCGTCCCGCGCAATCCCTTGTGCGAGGCCCGCAAACCGCGCGAAATCCATGACGGCAAGCGCCGCTTTTTCACGGTTCGATGGCCTGCCCGATAGCCCCTTTCCGCGCCTCAACGCGCTGATCGAGGGGATCGAGCCGGGCAAGCCTCCGCTCGTCATGTCGCTGGGCGAGCCCCAGCATGCTTTCCCCCCCTTCGTGATGGAAGAAATCGCACGGAATGCGCCGCTTTTCGGCAAATATCCGCCCATCATCGGCACCACGGAGTTTCGCAACGCCGCCGCCGGCTGGCTGGGCCGCCGCTATGGCATCGAAGCCGCCGTGGGGAAGGGACTTGCACTCGATCCCGACCTCCAGATCCTCCCGGTGAACGGCACGCGCGAGGCTCTTTTCAGCATCGCCCAGGTGGCGACCCCGCCGGAGAAGACGGGCAGGCGCCCCGCAATTCTGATGCCGAACCCGTTCTACCAATGCTATGCGGCGGCAGCGCTCGCGGCGGGCGCGGAACCAGTTTATATCGCTGCCACGAAGGAAACGGGCTTCATGCCCGACTTCGAGGCGCTGCCGGAAGAGTTGCTGGCGCGGACCGCGATGATCTATTTCTGCAGCCCGGCGAACCCGCAGGGCTCCGTCGCGAGCCTCGACTATCTGATGCGGCTGATCCGGCTGGCGCGGACGCATGGCATTACGCTCGCGATCGACGAATGCTACGCCGACATCTATGACCGGGAACCGCCGGCGGGCGCGCTGCAGGCGGCGCTGGCCCTTGGCGGCAGCGGGCAAGGCGAAAGCGACCCCTTCGCCAACATCATCGTCTTTCATTCGCTCTCGAAGCGATCGAGCCTGCCGGGTCTGCGCTCCGGCTTCTGCGCCGGGGAGCGGGCGCTGATGCAGCGCTTCCGCAATTTCCGCAACATCGCCTGTCCCCAAGTACCGCTGCCGCTGATGGCGGCCTCCGCCGCCTGCTGGAACGACGACGCACACGCAAGCGCGAACCGCGACCTTTATCGTGCGAAGATCGACGCCGCCGAACGCGTTCTCGGCAATCGATTCGGCTTCTATCGTCCGCCCGGCGGCTTCTTCCTGTGGCTCGATGTCGGCGACGGCGAAAAGGCGACGCGCGAACTTTGGGCCCGGGGTGGCGTGAAAGTGTTGCCGGGAGCCTATCTATCGCGCGAAGATTCGCCTTACGGGCCGACGGGGAATCCCGGTGCCGCCTATATTCGCGTGGCGCTGGTCGACGGCCAGTCCGAAACCGAGCAGGCTCTCGCGCGCATGGCGGAGGTTCTGTGATCGGTACGTCCGCGAAGCGAGGCCGCTCCGCAGGCGGAAAGCCCGTGCGCAAACCGCGCGGCACGAAATCGGGAGCGGCTTCCCGAAAGCAGCAGGGGCCCCCGGCCCATCGGAGGATGCAGCGCGTGAGGAGGTGGCTCGTCAACCCGCTCACCTATCTGCCCCCGGCAGTGAACGCCTTTCTCGGGCGCCGCGTCGTGGAAGGGGCGGGCGTCGTGCTGGTTGCGCTGGCGGGCTTCGGCATTCTCGCCGTGCTGAGCTGGTCGATCGACGATCCGAGCCTCAACAACGCAACGACGCGTCCGCCCGGCAATTGGATGGGCCTTCCCGGCGCCTATGTCGCCGACATATTGCTGCAGACACTCGGCCTCGCCTGTCTGCTTCTGCTGCTGCCGCCTTTTGTCTGGGGCATCCGCGCCTTCTCGCACCGCCTGTCGAACTACATCGTCTTCCGCGTCGCCGCATGGCTTGCCGGCACGCTCACCGCCGCGGCCTTTCTTGGCGCGCTTCCCCGCTTTGCTTTCTGGCCGCTGGCGCTCGGCCTTGGCGGTGTTCTGGGTGACGCGCTCGCTGCGCTGGGACTGAGCATTTTCGCGCCGCTGACCGGCGAAGCGATGGCTTATACGCTGACGGCGCTGATTGCCGCGCCGGCTGCCTTCTTCCTGATCCTCTTCGCAACCGACACCACACTTGCCGATCTTGCCACCGCCGCGGAACGTCTGCGCAACTGGCGCGCGGCGGAGGAAGAGGAAGAAGAGGACCGCCTCTATACCGGCGCGGCCCGGCCCCGCCGCCGTGGCGCATTGGCGGACGAACCCGTGCGGCCGCACCGGCCGGACGTCGAACCCAGCCGCCTTCGCATCCTGATGTGGGAAGCGGGCGACCGGGTGACCGACTGGCGCGACCGGTTCCTGCGGCGCGGCGACTACGCTCCCCTGACCGCCGAGGAGATTGAGGCGGCGCGTCAAGGCCGGCTTGGCGAATTCGGCCGCCGCAGCGAGGAAAGCGCGAGCGAACGCCGGGCGCGCCGCCGCGAGGCGAGGGTGGCCCGCGCCGCCGAAGAACGGATCGAACCAACGATTTCGGAGAAGCCCGCGCCCCGCGTGAGCCGCGGCACCACAAAGCCGGTAAAGCCATCCAACCGCGCCGCGCGCGAAGCCCAGCCGAAGCTGCCGTTCGAATCCTCCGGCGACTATCAATTGCCGCCTCTCAACCTGCTGACGAAGCCGAAACCCTCGGCCATACCGGCCAAACTTACCGACGACGCCTTGCAGCAGAACGCCCGGCTTCTCGAATCCGTCCTCGACGATTTCGGTATCCGCGGCGAAATCATTTCCGTGAATCCGGGCCCCGTCGTCACGCTCTACGAACTGGAACCCGCGCCCGGCATCAAATCCTCGCGCGTGATTTCGCTTGCCGACGACATCGCCCGCTCGATGAGCGCCGTCTCGACGCGCGTCGCCGTGGTACCCGGCCGCAACGCGATCGGCATCGAGCTGCCGAATGCACGGCGCGAAACCGTTTACCTGCGCGAGCTTCTCGAGACGCAGGAATATGAGAATTCGAGTTCAAAGCTGACGCTTGCGCTCGGCAAGAATATCAACGGCGAGCCTGTGCTCGCCGACCTGACCCGCATGCCGCATCTTCTGATCGCCGGCACGACAGGCTCCGGCAAGTCTGTCGGCATCAACACCATGATCTTGTCGTTGCTCTACCGGATGTCGCCGGAGCAGTGCAAACTCATCATGATCGACCCGAAGATGCTGGAACTGAGCGTCTATGACGGCATCCCCCATCTTCTCGCGCCCGTCGTCACCGAACCGAAGAAAGCGGTCGTGGCCCTCAAATGGGTCGTCAAGGAGATGGAAGACCGCTACCGCAAGATGTCGAAAGTCGGTGTACGGAATATCGACGGCTACAATACGCGCGTTTCGGAAGCGAATGCGCGCGGCGAAGTTCTGGTGCGGACCGTGCAGACGGGTTTCGACAAGGAGACGGGGGAAGCCATCTACGAGGAAGAGGAGATGGACCTTTCGCCCATGCCCTTCATCGTCGTCATCGTCGACGAAATGGCCGACCTGATGATGGTGGCCGGCAAGGAAATCGAGGCGGCCGTGCAGCGCCTCGCGCAGATGGCGCGCGCCGCCGGTATCCACATCGTGACCGCGACGCAGCGCCCCTCCGTCGACGTCATCACCGGCACCATCAAGGCCAATTTCCCGACCCGCATCTCGTTCCAGGTGACCTCGAAGATCGATAGCCGCACTATTCTGGGCGAGCAGGGCGCCGAACAATTGCTCGGTCAGGGCGACATGCTCTACATGGCCGGCGGCGGGCGCATTCGCCGTGTGCACGGGCCTTTCGTTTCCGACGAGGAAGTGGAAAAGGTCGTGAGCTTTCTCAAGCGTCAGGGTGTTCCGGAATATCTGGAAGCGATCACCGCAGAGGAAGAAGAGGGCGGCGATCCCTTCGCTTTCGACGGTGGCGCCGGTTCCGGCGACGATCTCTACGACAAGGCTGTCGCGATCGTCGCCCGCGACAAGCGCGCCTCGACAAGCTATATCCAACGGCGCCTGCAAATCGGCTACAACCGCGCCGCGCGCCTGATCGAGCTTATGGAAGAGCAGGGCGTGGTCAGCCCGCCAAATCATCAGGGAAAGCGCGAGGTTCTTGTCGGCGACCACTGAAGAAGTTGTGCGCTTCATTTACCCGTTGCAAACCGAACGCCGCCAAAAGGCCCCGCCGGGCTCCACATTTTGCCACAAAAGGCCGCCATGATCTTCGTCATGAGAGACCTCGAACAGAACCACAGGTACCGGCAGCGCGTGCTGTTTGCCGCGGCGGTTGTCGGTCTTTGTCTCCTCTTTGCGACGTTCCTCTCCGCCAGCGGAAGCGCTCACGCCGAGACAGCCGACGGGATGGCGCAGACGCCGGTCGCGGCGTCGGCCGAAGCGCGCTTCAGCGAAGAAGATGAAAAGGCGCTTGCGGAAGCGAGTGCCTATCTCTCGTCGCTCGAGAATCTCCAGGGCAATTTTCTGCAAGTCGGACCGGACGGCTCGGTCGCCGAGGGCAAATTCTATCTCCGCCGGCCGGGACGTCTGCGCTTCGAATACGAACCGCCGGAAAACCTGCTGGTGGTGGCGGACGGTACCTGGGTGGCGGTGAAGGACAGCGCCGGACCGGCACAGCGCTACCCCATGGCCTCGACGCCGCTCAATCTGTTGCTCGGCAAGAACGTCAACCTGACCGATAGTGCCCGCGTCCTCAATGTCGACAGCCAGCCGGGAGCGCTTCTCATCACGCTGGCCGACCGCAGCGGCGAAGCGCCGGGCCAGATCACGCTGATCTTCGACCAGCCCACGCTGCAGCTCCGGCAATGGGTGGTGACCGACGCGCAGGGGCTGCAGACCACGGTCGCGCTGCGGAACGTCCAGTCGGGCATCCGGGCGGACAACGCGCTTTTCGTGCTCCGCGACGATCAGCGCCCGGCGATCGGCGGCAGGTAAGCCTTCCGGCGCTGGTATTGCGCCGCCGCGTCTATTATTCTCAACACAAGTTCCCTTTAAACGCCACGCCCCGGCCCTTACGGTCCATCCTTGCCTTGACCGGCCACCGGGGCGGCGTGGTACTTGTGAATTTGCATGACACGAAAAGCACATCGGCGACCGATCGTCGGCATCCCCTGCGACGTCAAGATGCTGGGACCGCATCCGTTTCACGCGGTCGGCGAGAAGTACCTCGCCGCCGTCGATGGCGGCGCCGACTGCCAGCCGATCCTGCTGCCCGTGCCGCGCGAACCCTTCAAGGAGGCCGCGGACCAGCTCGACGAGATTTTCGCCCTCTGCGACGGCATCTTCCTCACCGGCTCCCACTCGAACGTCCATCCCGAAAATTATGGCGGCACGCCGCCGCGCGAGGGCGTGCTGCTCGATCGCCAGCGCGACGCGCTGACGCTGACGCTCATCAGGCACTGCGTCGAGCGTAGCGTGCCGCTCTTTGCCGTCTGCCGCGGCTTTCAGGAATTGAATGTCGCTTTCGGCGGCACGCTTCACCAGCATATCCATGAAGTGCCGTCGGAGCCCGGCTTTGCGCCGCGCTTCGACCACCGCGAGAACAAGGACGACCCGCTCGACATCCAGTACGGCCCCGCCCATGACGTAATGCTGGAAGCAGGCGGCGCCTTCGAAAATCTGCTGGGCACACGGACGATTGAGGTAAACTCGCTGCATGGGCAGGGTGTGGCACGTATCGCCGATGCCCTTGTAGCGGAAGGACGGGCCGCGGACGGCACGGTCGAGGCGATGCGGGTGCGCGGAGCGGCGGCTTTCGCTCTTGGCGTGCAGTGGCATCCCGAGTGGAAATATTGGGAAAACCCGGTGTCGCAAAAGCTGTTCCGGGCCTTTGGAGACGCGGTGCGCGAAGCGGCGGCCGCGAACGCGGAAACGGAAAGAGTGGTGTCCCATGGCGATGGGCAACGAACAGGACGAGAAGGACGAGAAGGTCGGCAGCGAGGAAGACCTGATCAAGTGGCTTAAGGACCGCCGCATCACGGAAGTCGAGTGCATGGTGTCGGATATGGCCGGCATCGCGCGCGGCAAGATCATTCCGACCCGCAAATTCATCGCAGGCCTCAGCGATCGCTCGCTGAAGCTGCCGGAGTCGATCTTCGGTCAGACCGTGACCGGCGACTATGTCGACAGCGACTTTCTGGGCGACATCGAACCCGACATCATCCTCGATCCCGATCCCGCCACCGTCCGCGTCGTCCCCTGGTATGACGAGCCGACCGCTCAGATCATCTGCGATGCCAACTACCGCGACGGCCGGCCCGTGCCGATCGCGCCGCGCAACGTCCTGAAGCGCGTCCTCGCGCTTTTCGAGGAGAAGGGCTGGGCGCCCGTGGTGGCGCCGGAGATCGAGTTCTATCTCGCCGCCAAGAACATCGATCCCGATTATCCGCTGGAGCCGCCGGTGGGCGCCAATGGCCGCCAGGAAACCGCGCGGCAGTCCTACGGCATCGATGCGGTCAATGAGTTCGATCCGATCTTCGAGGACATGTACGATTTCTGCGAAGCTCAGAACCTCGATATCGACACGCTCATTCACGAGTCGGGCGCCGCCCAGGTCGAAATCAATTTCGATCACGGCGAGCCGCTCGAAATCGCCGACCAGGCGTTCCTCTTCAAGCGCACGATGCGGCAAGCGGCGCTCCGCCATGGCATCTATGCGACATTCATGGCAAAGCCCTACGAGGGCGAGCCGGGCAGCGCCATGCATATCCACCAGTCGATCGTGAGCGCGGAGACGGGCGACAATCTCTTCGCGACCAAGCAGGGCAAGGATACGAAGCTCTTTCTCGGTTACATCGCCGGCCTGCAGAAATATCTGCCCGACGCCATGGCCCTGATCGCGCCCAATGTGAACTCCTATCGCCGGATCGTCCGCGACCATGCCGCGCCCATCAATACGCATTGGGGTCACGAGAACCGGACGGTGGGCCTCCGTGTGCCGGAGGCGAAGCGGCAGGGCAGGCGGGTGGAAAACCGCGTGCCGGGCGCCGACGCCAATCCCTATCTCGCCATCGCGACGTCGCTCGCCTGCGGCTATATCGGCATGGTAAACGACCTGAAGCCGACGAAGGAAATGACCGGCAACGCCTATGACAGCAAGCGCTACGCGCTGCCGCGGCACCTTCTCGATGCGCTCGACAACCTGCGCACCGCGACCGAGCTGAAGGAAGTGCTCGGCGCCGACTTCGTGACGCTCTACATGGACGTGAAACTCACAGAACACGAGGCCTATCAGCAGGTCATTTCCGCCTGGGAGCGCGAGCATCTGCTGCTGAACGTGTGAGGCTGCGTTTTCCGACAGTACTTATGCCGACGAAATCCGGGGCCCGCATTATGGCCTGTACGGACTATTTTTGCGGACGGCGACGCGGATTATGGATACATTCGCAGCATGGAATGGCTTGCTGACCTTAAGGCCTGGTTCTCTGACAATGCCGCGTGGCTGAAGGGTCTCGCTGCGTTCCTAGGGGTACTTGGCACAAGTGTAGCTCTCATCGTCCGAGTTCGCGACAAACGCAATACATCGCCGGAGAGCATCAATGTAACGGCGAGCCCCAACCAAAGTTTTAGCCCGACAAACACTCAGAATGTTGTCATGACAGCGGATGACGGCTTTTCCTTGCTGACCAAGGAGATCTATTCCGATTTCAAGCAAGCAGTTAGGGAGCGGGACGAGGCTCGCGCTGAAATTAACACTCGAGAGGCGCTCTGGAAGCGAGTTGAAGAGGAGAACGAAGAACTCAAGAAGGCAATTGCTGCACTTACCGAGCAACAAGGCGCCCGAGCAGAAGTTGCAGTCGTGCACCTGCGCAAAGGCAGTACGGATGAAGCAAAAGCATTCTTTGCGCAGTTGGCGAGGGAAAGTGAGGTAAAAGGCCCAGAAGCGAATAAGGAAGCAGCACAGTTTTACTGTTACCTTGGCGCTCTTGCGTTCGTTGACAGCACCGAGCAGGCGATAACTGCGTACACAAAGGCATCGGAGCTAGACCCCGAGAACATTGAAGCATGGATTCAATTAGGCCAGCTTCAATTTCGATCAGGAAATCTGAGCGAGGCAGAAATCTCCTATCGCCGGGCGCTTTCGCTTGGAGAGATGCTGAAGGATGAACTTTTTGTGGCCCTTGCGCTTGCTGGTTTGGGCATCATTGCCCAGGTCCGAGGGGATCTGGTCACGGCAGAGGACCTTTTTAGACGCGCCTTGGCACTCAACGAAGCGCAAGGCCGTTTGGACGGTATGGCCGTAAATCTCGGGAACCTCGGCGTTGTGGCAAAGACGCTAGGCGACCTCCGTGCGGCCGAGAACCTCCATAATCGCGCGCTCGAAATAAATGAATCATTGGGCTTCCGAGACCGGATGGCCGACAATCTCGGCAACCTAGGAATCATCGCCTCAATACGCGTTAACCTTGAGGCAGCGGAAAACTTTCACAGACGTGCGCTAGCGATCTACGAAGCCACAGGAAACAAGGAGGGTATGGCAGGCACATTCGCCAACCTCGGTGTTGTAGCAAGAAAGCGCGGCGAATTGGATGCAGCAGAGGATTTCCACAAACGTGCCCTAGCGGTAAATGAAGAACTCGGCCGAAAAAAGGGTTGCGCGCTGGCGTTCGGAAATCTCGGAATTATCGCAAGTGAACGCGGGGATCACGAAACCGCTGAGAAGTTTCACTTGCGAGCTCAAGCTCTCAATGAGGAAATCGGGCACAGAGAGGGAGTGGCGCGAGATTTGATAAACCTTGGCGGGGTGGCAGCAGGTAGGGAAAATTTCCAAGCCGCCAAGGATTTTCTCCATCATGCCCTTTCGATAAGTAGGGAGCTGGGACATAAAGAGAGTATAGCCCGTAGCCTCACGAGCCTTGGCACCGTGGAGAAGATAGAGGGAAACTCACGAGAAGCGCAAAAGCTGTGGATGAATGCACGCGAGTTCTTCACTGAACTCGGAGTCCCAGAGGCAATTAGTTTCCTAGACCAAGAAATCGAAGACCTTGGCGTCAAAGATGATCCTGAGGTGAAAGATCAATGATTCTGGATGCGCTACCCGCATCTTTGAAGAATGCGGATCATTGCGGAAAGAATGCAGCCAACCCGTTGGTGGCCCTCCTTTCCACTTCCCCCTATAATCGCCCCATGACCAGCGATGCCTTCACACCTGCCGCGCGGATGCGCCTCGCCAAGCGCGAGTTGCTGATCCTCTGCGCGCGCATCGGCTACAATCCGTAGCCCGCGACCTCGCGCGCGGCCGTCTCGGCCGCGCACCCTTCCGAAAATTTCAACCGGAACCGGAGCAGACGAGATGTCGCAGACCGCCGCACTTTCAAATCAGACCAAACGCTGGCAGGAGATGGATGCCGCCCATCATCTCCATCCTTTCACGACGCACAAGGACCTCGCCGCAAAAGGCGCGCGCGTCATCACGCATGCCAAGGGCATCTATCTCTACGATAGCGAAGGCAAACGCATGCTGGACGGCATGGCAGGCCTCTGGTGCGTGCAGGTCGGTTATGGCCGCGAAGAGCTCGCGCAGGCCGGCTACAAGGCCCTGAAGGAACTGTCCTACTACAACAACTTCTTCCAGACGACGAACCCATATGCGGCGGAACTCTCCGACAAGCTTGCGGAAGTTTGTCCCGAAGGCATCGACCGGTTTTTCTTTGCGAATTCAGGCTCCGAAGGAAACGACAGCGCGGTGAAGATCATCCGCTACTACTGGAACCTGATGGGGAAGCCGGAAAAGAAGACCATCATCGCCCGCAAGAAATCCTATCACGGCGTAACGCTGGCGGCGGCATCGCTCTCCGGCCTTACGCATCTTCATCCGCAGGCGGACCTTCCGCTGCCGGGTTTCGTTCATGTCGAATGCCCCGACTGGTTTGCCGAGGGTGGCGACATGTCACCGGAAGAATACGGATTGAAGACCGCGCGGAGCCTTGAGGAGAAAATCCTCGAGCTCGGCGCCGGCAATGTCGCAGCTTTCGTGGCAGAGCCCGTGCAGGGCGCGGGTGGCCTCATCATCCCGCCAAAAGGCTACTGGGAAGAAATCCAGCGCATCTGTCGCAAGTACGACGTGTTGCTCCATATCGACGAAGTGATCTGCGGCTTCGGCCGCACCGGCCGGTGGTTCGGTTCCGACACATTCGGCATCGAGCCCGACATGATCAACATGGCGAAGGGCCTCTCGTCCGGTTATCAGCCGCTTGCGGCAGTCGGACTGGGCAAGCGCGTCGGCGATGTGATTTTCAATTCCGACCAGGAATGGTCGCATGGTTTCACCTATTCCGGACATCCGGTCGCCTGTGCGGTCGCACTCGCAAACCTGGAAATCATCCAGAAGGAAAAGCTGGTCGAAAAGGCCGGCGGCACGACCGGCGGGTACTTCCAGAAGAAGCTCGCCGAACTTGGCGAGCATCCTCTGGTGGGCGAAACGCGCGGCGTCGGGCTGCTCGGCGCGATCGAACTTGTGAAGGACAAGAAGTCCCGCGCGAAATTCGACAGTGCAAGAGATGTTGGCACGCATTGCCGCAATCACTGCTTTTCCAACGGTCTCGTGATGCGAGCCATCGGCGACACGATGGTGCTGAGCCCGCCCTTGACCATCACCGAGGCTGAAATGGACGAGCTTTTCAGCCTTGCCCGCCGATGCATCGACCTCACCGCGAAAGACCTCGGGGTCATTTGAAGAGCGGCCCGGGACGTCGTGTGGCGGTTTGACGCAGCCAGGTCCCGGATCAGGGGGCGCTCAAGGATCGGGCGGCAAATGCTTGATTGCATTGTCTGTTTACCCTTCCAAGGCGCTGTTAATCCACAGTTAGGCTACGTAAACAAACCATATTGAAGGTCTGCAATATCAAACCTATCTACTTGGTTATGAGGGCCGGACGTGAAGCTGCCCGGGTGACCTGCCCCCCGCTTGCCCGTGCGGTGTTCGAGCCCCCTTCCGGCGCCGGTTTTTCCCCTCCCGGTGCCACGCGCTAGTCGCGCGGTTGCGCCTCGCCTCCCCCCGGCGGGGCGCAACTTTTTTGTGCTCCCTGACGCAGACAAAAATGTCTCGAGCTTTTGCGCCGGCGAGCCAAACGACTAAGCTCGGCAGTCCACGAATCGCCCGGTGACCATTCAATTCCATGCCCCGCAATTTCGACGAAGCCAACGGTCAGCACCTCGAAATCTCCGACGCGGAGTTGACGGCGCTGGAAGCCGAGATCCCGATCCTTGCCGGGTTGCGGAGCTTTGCCGAGGAAGCGGCCAACATGCCCTGGTTCGCGAAGCTCGGCCGCCCCCTCGACCGCGAGGTCCGGGCGCTCGCGCGGTCTTATCTGGACGGACTCGGCTTTCCCGACGCGGAGCCCGCGCGGCTGCGCGACTGGACTGAAGCCGCCGACGCCGCCCTGTCGCTCGACATCGATCCGGCTCACTGGGAAGCGGAAGAGGGGCTGCGCGCCAGCCTTGCGAGCGACGCGCTGGAAATATTGAGCGAGGACGCGCTCAACATCGCCATGACTCATGTGTCGGCGCTGCTGGGCGAGCAGATCGGCATTGCCGTGCGGAACGCTGCCGACTTCTGGGAGGTCGACGACGAAGAGCTGCTGAATGCCGCTGCCGGCGCCGCGTTGCAGGCTGCGCATGGCGCCGCGCTGACGCTCATCGTGGATGCGGACGACGACCATCCGTTGCGCCGCAAGTTCGCGCTCTTCACGCGCGGCCGCTGGCCCATCGGCATCGCGGGCCTCACCCTCAATATATTCTGACTTTCCATTCCGATCCCCATTCCCGTCAGTCGAACAAGAAACGGACAGAAACTTGGACCTCAAGATTGCTACCTGGAACATAAATTCCGTCCGCCTGCGGATCAACCTTGTGGAACGCCTGATCGCGGAAGAGAGCCCCGACGTTCTTTGCCTTCAGGAAATCAAGTGCATCAACGACGCCTTTCCCCTGAAGGCCCTGAAGGCTGCGGGCTACGAGCACATCGCGGTGCATGGCCAGAAGGGCTATCACGGCGTCGCCACGCTCAGCCGCATTCCTTTCAAGAAGATCGACAGCATGAATTTCTGCGAGAAGGGCGATTGCCGCCATCTCGCCACCGATCTCGATATGCCGGGGGGCATGCGCGTCCACAATTTTTATGTCCCGGCCGGCGGCGACGAGCCCGACCCGGAAATCAACGAGAAATTCGCACACAAACTCGCCTTCGTACGCGAGATGACGCAGCTATACGACAAACACCGCACGAAATCCCAGAACCGCATGGTGCTTGTGGGTGATCTCAATATCGCTCCGCTCGAACACGATGTCTGGTCCCACAAGCAGCTCCTGAAAGTCGTCAGCCACACGCCGGTAGAAGTCGAACTCATGAACGAGCTGATCGCCTCTCACGACTGGGTCGACGTGATGCGCCGCTTCGTACCGGATACCGAGAAACTCTATTCCTGGTGGAGTTACCGCGCGAAAGATTGGCTCGCCGCCGATCGCGGCCGGCGGCTCGATCACATCTGGGTGACGCCGGCACTCGCCGACACGCCTGTGTCCATGCATGTACGCAAGGATGTTCGGGGGTGGGAGCGGGCGTCGGACCATGCGCCGGTAATCGCGACGCTGAGGCTTTAGCTGGGGGGCCAGCCTTCGGGGGTGAAGCACCTCGCCGCCGCCCGCTCCTGGGGTTCCTACCGATATACGCAGCCGTCCGGATTCGGGGGAACACGGCGACCGTCTTATTAGGGTAGATGCCCCATATTAGGGTATTGACCCTATTCGCACAAGGGGGCAGGTTCCGCTACAAAAGCGTCTTAACCGCTCTGCCGCTACGGCAAGGACCAAGGCAAGAACAAAAATCCTCATGGCAGCACCGAAGACCGCAGCACCGAAGACGAAAGACAGGATTCTCACGGCGAGCCTGAAGCTCTTCAACGAGCACGGCTATGACGCCGTGACCACCGCCCGTATCTCCGAAGAAGTGGGGATCTCGGAAGGCAATCTCTGGTACCACTTCCGCACCAAGCGCGACCTTGTTCGGGCGCACCAGCTCGCACTCTTCATCCTGATCGACAGGCGGCTCGCCATCCAATCGACGCCTCCAACGGTGCTGGACAGCTACGCGCAATTCAATCGCATGGTCTTCGAGGAAGTCTGGACCTACCAGTATCTTTATCGCGACCAGGCCGAATATGGCCGCACATCGCCAGAGCTGGAAGACCGGGTCCACCGCATCTATGAAATGACGACGAGCATGCTGATCCGTTTCTTCCGGCACATGATCGAAGCCGGCCACCTCGACATGCCGGACGACGAACTCGCGCCGCTCGCGGACAATACCTGGATGGTGATCCGCTATTGGCCCAGCTTCCTCCGCGAGACGCGCCGGGTCGTGAAGCTCGACAAGGCTGCGCTCAATGCCGGCATCCGCCACCACTTCGCGCTTTTCGAAACCCATCTGGCTCCGAAGGCGCGCGCCTATTTCGAGAAGAATGCCTACGCCTGAACGGACCCGTCCTGCGGAACCGGCTTCTTCTTCAGCGTCACGAAGGTCGCTGTGGAGCTTCCCGTCGCGATGAGCTTGCCGCTCGCCTCGTCGGTGAGCTCTCCCTCGATGAAGCCGACCGACTTGCCTCTCTTTATGACCTGCCCTGTGCCGATGATGCGGCCGGGGCGAGCCGGATTGAGCATGGAGACCTTGAGTTCGAGCGTCGGCGAAATCTGACCCCATTCGAGATCGAGACCGACCGCGAGGCTCATGACATCGTCCAGCATGGCGGCCACCATGCCGCCCTGAATACCGCCCCACATGTTACAGAGGTCGGCACTCGCATTGAACGCGACCTTGACGTAACGTTTTTCTCTATCGGCCTCGATGATTTCCAGACCCAGATAGCGGCTCGCCGGCGCCATGCGCTTGAACACCGCCTGGATATTCGGCGGCCAATCGCTCTTCGGTTCCGCCTGCCGCTCACTCATCCTGTCCCCTGCCCTTTATCCCTGAACCCGCCACGGCAAATCGCGCCGCCAGTTTCCGCAAATCCTCGCCAACAGAGTCGAGCCTGTCCGCAACCCGGGCCGCGACCGATCCGGCCATCTCCGGAAACTCGCCGAGAAGACGCTGGAACATATCGCGACCGATACGCAACGTGCAAAGAGACGTCACGGCGCGAACGGTTGTTCGCCGCCGTTCCGGCCCGAAGAGGGCTGTTTCGCCGATCAGGTCGCCCCGGTCAAGGCGCAGCGCATTCCTCCCCTCCACCGCATCGTCGACCAGCATAACGGCCTCCCCCTCGATGATGAGGTGGGCACAGTCGGCCTCCTCTCCCGCGGAGAAAAGCGTGGCGCCCGCCGGAAATTCGCGGCGCTCACAGGTGAAGGCGACGACCTCCAGCCGCACAGGGTCCAACCCCGCGAAGAGGTCGAGACGTTGCAGAAGGGCGACGGCGGGCTCAAGGCTCATGGGTCGAGAATAGCGGAGGCAAGCTCGCCTGTCTCCGACCGGCAGCGTTTGCACCCGGCCCCGGCCGGCGCTAAGAACAACGGAACCCAACCCGGCGCATGCCACAGCGGAGCCGCCATATGCTTTCCCCGTTACCCGTCATTGCCTGGGACTGGCCGAACCCGTTCATTCACGAAACCAGGGTCGAGCCCCAGCACATCGACGACTTTCAGCATACGAACAATGTCGTTTACCTCACCTGGATGGCGAAGACGGCATGGGAGCATTCGAAAGTGCTCGGTCTCGACTTCGCAAGCTATGCCAGGCTCAATCGCGGCATGGTCGTGCGCCGGCACGAACTTGAATATCTGGCGGCAAGCCACGAAGGGCAACGCGTGCTGATCGGCACATGGATTACGGCAAACGATGGAAAACTGAGACTGCGGCGGCGCTTTCAGATGGTGAATGGCGAAACGGGCGAAACATTGCTGCGCGGTTTGACGGACTTCGTCTGCATCAATATCGAGACCGGACGGGCAACGCGCATGCCGGCGGAATTCGTGGAAAGCTACCGGATCACCGCTGCGGGCGTCGACAACGCCTGAATCGGATGCCTGCGGCGAATCGTCCAATTGGCTTCACGCTCCCGGCGCGGCACATCGCTTTCTCTGCACACCGCCTTCAGGAGTTTTCCGTGGACAGGATCGACGGCTTCGTACTTATTCCGATCAACATCATCATGCTTGTTGCCATTGCATGCTACTTCTGGGGAGCAAGCGCTCTGCTGGTCGCGGCGCTGATCGGTACACCTCTGGCGCTCGGTGCCGTAGTCGCGCTCTCGCTGACGGCAAAGGCCTGACCGCCCGCCTATGCCGGCCTATGGCACGAGCCGGTATCCGCCCGCTTCAGTGACCAGGATTTCTGCGTTTGACGGATCTTTTTCTATTTTCTGTCGAAGCCGATAGATATGCGTCTCGAGCGTATGCGTCGTGACGCCTGAATTGTATCCCCACACTTCGGCCAGAAGCACATCGCGTCCCACGACCTTCGTCCCCGCGCGGTAGAGATATTTCAGGATCGAAGTTTCCTTTTCGGTAAGCCTGACCTTCTTGTCCTGAGCGTCCACAAGAACCTTGGCGCTCGGACGGAACGAATAGGGCCCGATCTTGAAAACGGCGTCCTCGCTCTGCTCATGACTTCTCAGATGCGCGCGGATGCGCGCGAGCAGGACGCCGAACCGGAAAGGCTTCGTGACGTAGTCGTTGGCGCCGGCATCGAGACCCAGTATTGCATCCGAGTCCGTATCGGCGCCCGTCAGCATGATGATCGGCACCTTTACGCCCGCTTTCCGCATCAGGCGGCACGCCTCGCGCCCGTCCATATCCGGCAACCCGACATCGAGCAGCACGAGATCGACATGGGCCCCGCGCGCATGCTCGAGACCCGCTCCGGCAGTCGCAACGGCAATGCAGGAAAACTCTTCGTAAAGCTGCAGCTGTTCGACAAGAGAATCGCGCAGCACATCGTCATCGTCGACAAGGAGGATTTTCTTTATCGCGCTCATATAACCATCAAAGCGAATAACCGAACCGCGCGACATGCGGTTCAAGTATCGGAAGAACTGGCTGCATCTGCATTTCATAGCGCCGCCAGCGTTCCGCGGAGCTTGAATAGATCGGCTGCGTCACCTGTGAGTAGGAGGGCGTCCGTATGGTTCCGCGAGCCAGTGCGTGTGCGGCTGGATCGTTTACCGCATCGTGCCAGGGAAGCCCGAGGAAATTCAGCGCCGGCTCGACTTCGCCACGAAGATTGGCGATGAGGTTTTCATACCGTATTTCGTGCACGTTGAGCGGCAACAAGGTCCGGTATTTCTGCCAGAGCGTCATGACCCTGTCATAGAAACGCGCGGAACCGTCGATTGTCAGGAAGTTCAGCATCGCTCCATTGGGCACGAAATCCTGCATGAAACAGGAGAGCACGCAGTCGGCCGGGTGGCGCAAGGCAAAGATGATGCGCGCTTCGGGAAAGATGCGATGAACAAGACCAACATGAACAATGTCGAGAGGCATCTTGTTGACGACGGTCATGCCTTCGAGATCGGCGCCTTCCTTTCGCAACTCCCCCCAGTAAATCCCGCGCGCCGCTTCGCGCTCCACCTCGCCCATTCTGGCGAGCGATCTGGGATAATCGAGAAGCGATTTCCTTACCGTACGCAGCAAGGGCTGCTCCTCGAACACTTGCACGTTCGGATGCGCATCGAATATCTGGTCCATTAACGTCGTGCCGGAGCGCGGAAAGCCGACAAGAAAGACGGGTGCCGCGGCATGGCCGGGCTCGCGTTCGATTTCCGGCAGCGGGTTCCAGCTCTTGACGAACTTCCCGGTGAAGACGCCGAGGAGTTCCTCGACTTCGTTGCCGAACTTTTGCCGATCGACACCTTTCAATGCCGGTAATTGGCTGGTGCGGTCGTTCATTCGGGTGAAATACTCGAAGGCACTCGCGACATCGCCCTGCTCGTCGCAGATCTGCGCCAGTTCGGAATAGAGAAGGCGCGCATCGGCGTGCCCCAGACTGCCGGTGTCGACACCCTCAAGGCGTTGCCGCAATTCAACCAGAAGCGCCGCGTCGTTCTTGCGCTGACGGCGGCGCGCTTTCGACCATGTGCGAAGCGCACCCGCACTTTCCGGATTTTCGGCAAGCGCCTTCTCCGCCCATGCAATGGCCTCATCGAGTTCGCCGAGCCGTTCATGGGTCGTCGCGAGCACGGTCTTGACCTGCAGCGGCACAGGATCGAGCCGCTCGATAGCCTTGTGGCAATAGACAAGGGCATCGCGGAAACGTCCCGCATCCGTCGCCGCCGACGCCGCGCGCATGTAAGGGCCCGCCTCGGCCGGCAGAAGTTCAATCAGCTTCTCGAAATCCGCAATCGCTTCGGCATATTGCGCCATATCCTGATAGAGCCGTCCGCGATTGAGAAACAGGTCCGGATAAGCGGGGTTGATCGCTTCGGCGCGCCGGTAGGAAAGGAGCGCCTCATCGGCCTTGCCCTGGTCGCGTTGCGCGTTGCCGAGATTGACCCAGACATTGACATGCCGCGGCATGAGCGCCGCCGCTGCCGCGATCAGCTTTTCGGCACTGGCCGCATCGCCCTTGCCCAGCGCCACGAGACCGAGCAGGTGAAGCGCGTCGGGATTTTGCGGCTCGATCTTCAGGATCGCTCCCGCTGCAGCCCCCGCATGATCGAGGCGGCCCGCCGCCAGATGACCGCCGCCGAGTTGCAGGGCCCGGGTGATCTCTTCACGCCCGAGCTGTGGCTTCACTGGAGCCGCGCCTGGCCGAAAGCCACCCCCGGCGCCCGGCATCCCCGTGACAGGCCGGGCGCTCGCAGAAGGCGGCAGTCCCACAGTCGGCTTGGCCGTTCCCGGCAACGGAAAGCCCGGGTTAAAGGATTTGCCGGCTCCCTTGGGAGGAGAATCTTTCGTCATCTGCCGTTTTCCGAATAATCAGGCGTACTTGCCGGAATGCGCGCGGAGTGTGCCATAGCCGGAGCCGCCGACCAACGCATGAAGTCTCTCGCTGGCGTTCAAGATGCCGAGAGCAAAGATTGCTTCCGGGCAGCGGGATGGCTCGGCAGATTTTACCCCCCGATGCCTCGGACGGGCACCAAATCTCACGGAAACCCGCGGCGTTCCGATGGCCCGATGTTTGCTCTTTACCCCGCATGACCGAAGCAATCGCCATCGCCCTCCCGCTCCACGCCAAGCCGGGCAAGCACAACATGGCCTCGGCGGCCTTCGACGCCTTGCGCACGGCCCGCGCCGAGGGACGAACGCCGGACGAGGGAAAGCTGACCTTCGGCGACCTCGTCGACACGCTCAACCCGCTCCAGCATATTCCGGTGATCTCCGAAATCTATCGGGGTGTGACGGGCGACAGCATCACACCACAGGCCCGCGTGGCGGGCGCCACGCTTTACGGCGGCCCGATCGGCCTCGTCGCCTCCGTTGTCAGCCTCGCAATTGCAGGCAATGGAGAGGACGGGATCGGCGACAGTCTCTACGCAAGCCTGATGCAGCCCGCAGAGGAAGGATCCACCCCCGCCCTGGCCGCGAACGAGCCCGACGGGAACCATGCGAAGAGCGAGCCGGTCGAAACGACCCGGCAAGCAAGCCTCGCCGGCGCGGCCCAGCCACAACGCCTCGCCGCCACCGCTCAGCAAAGCACCCAGCCCATGCCCAGGCTGAGCCCTGAAGCATTCGAGGCCCTGCTCGGCTCGTTCTCGAACCCCGAGACGATGCAGAAAACGAACGCCACCCTTGCTGCCGCTCTGGACCCGGCGGACGAGTCCGGCGAAACGCAGATGGACGGCCCGCCGGACGATTTGACGGACGTCATGCGGCAGGCTCTCGACAAGTACGAGGCGATGAAGTCCGCAAACACGGTCGCGGCCCGATAGAAAACGTCCGGCTGGCAAGAAGCCGCTCCGATCCTTAATCTGTCGCCATCATGACCGCCTCTCCAGACATACCTGACCCGGATATTCTCGTGACCGCCGCCGCCGGCGAGACGTCCGGCATGCTGCAATTCGGACATCTCCGTTTTCCGTGTGCGCTTGGACGGTCGGGCGTCGTGGAGCAAAAGCGCGAGGGCGACGGCGGCACACCTCTGGGCCGTTTTCCTCTCCGGTCTCTCCGCTACCGGCAGGACCGCCTCGCGGCGCCCTTGACCGCGCTGCCGCTCATCCCCACCGGCCCCGACGACGGCTGGTGCGATGCGCCCGGCGACCCTGCCTATAACCAACCCGTCCGTCTGCCTTATCCGGCAAGCGCCGAAAGGATGTGGCGGGCAGACCATCTTTACGACGCGGTCGTTCCGCTCGGATACAATGACGACCCGGTCGTGCCGGGCGCGGGCAGCGCGATTTTCTTTCATCTCGCCAATGAGAAGGACGGCGTCCTGCAGCCGACGGAAGGATGCGTGGCGCTTCGTCTGAAGGACATACTGGCGGTACTCGAGCTTTGTGCGCCCGGCACGCGGATGCGGATAGAAAAA
Organism: Parvibaculum sp.; assembly: GCF_030694575.1. Lineage (GTDB taxonomy): Bacteria > Pseudomonadota > Alphaproteobacteria > Parvibaculales > Parvibaculaceae > Parvibaculum. Next base: position 26,515 of record NZ_JAUYUS010000107.1, on the reverse strand, counting down.
CGCTAGTCCCGGGTGCCGAAGAGCGCGCTGCCGACCCGTACATGCGTCGCGCCGAGACGCACCGCCGTTTCGAAATCGCCGCTCATACCCATGGAAAGCTTCACAAGACCGTTTCTCCGGGCAATCTTCTCCAGCAGCGCAAAATGCAGCGCCGGCTCTTCCTCCGTGGGCGGAATACACATCAGCCCCTCGATATCCAGGGCCCATTCGTCCCGGCAACGCCGAAGAAAGTCATCGGCGGCGCCGGGCGCGATGCCCGCCTTCTGCGGCTCCTCGCCCGTATTGATTTGTACGAAAAGCCGGGGCAGCACCGTGCCCTTGTCGCGCGCCTTCACAAGCGCCTCGGCGAGCTTCTCCCGGTCGAGCGTATGAAACACGTCGAAAAGCTCGAGCGCATCGGCAAGCTTGTTGGTCTGCAACGGTCCGATGAGATGCAATTCGATATCGCCATAGCGTTCGCGCAGCGGCGGCCATTTGCGCGCAGCTTCCTGCACGCGGTTCTCGCCGAAGACGCGCTGTCCCGCGTCGAGCAGGGGCAATATCGCATCCTCCTCGAATGTCTTCGAAACCGCGACAAGCACCACATCCTCGGCGCGCCGGCCGGCGTCCTTCGCCGCCGTCGCGATGCGCGCGCGAATGGCGGCGAGCCGCGCGGCGGGTGTTCGGGGATTGGTATCGGTGCTGGTCATTGGCATAGTGTGTGTCGTCCGGTTGCGGCAGCGCAAGCTAATGTCCGGCGAATGGCGCCGCAAGGCCAGGAGAAGACGATGGACGAGGCACGGACAGCATGGCGTTCTCCGCGAGCGGCGAGCACTGTCGCGCTGATCGGCGTCACCGATCCTGTCCGCCTGCCCGACCCTCTTGCGGCACTGGTCGCGTTGCCGCGGGGCGGCACCCTGATCTGGCGCGCCTATGGTGCGCATTTGAAAGCCGTCCCGCTGCGCCGCCTGTCGGCGGCGGCACGCATGAAGGGATGCCTGCTCCTGGTCGCGGGTCATCCGCGATGCGCGCGTTGGCTCGGCGTGCAGGGACTTCACCTGCCTGAATATTCAGTCGGCAAGCATTTCGAGCATGGCCATGTTTATTCCCTGCGCGATTTGCCGCCCGGATTTGTCATCACTGCCGCCTGCCACTCGGAAGCGGCAATCCATGCGGCCGCGCGCGCGGGCGTGAATGCGGTTCTGATTTCGCCCGTCTTTCCGACAGCCAGCCATCCGGGAGCGAAGACACTCGGCGTCGTGCGCTTCGCCCGACTTGCGCGGCTCGCCCGCGCTCTGGGCATGGCCCCTTACGCGCTGGGCGGCATCGCATCCGCATCGGATATGCGCCGCCTGTCCGGAAGCGGCGCTGCCGGCATCGCCGGTGTCAGCTTGCTGCTGCCTTGATGCGCGCGCTTTCCGGTACCGCGTCCTTGTAGTCTTCCGGAATATATCCGAAGCGCACCATTTGCTCGTGGTGATCGGCGATGATGCGCCGGACCTGATCCGGCGTCAGCACTTCGCGCCACTGCTCCGCACGGCCTTCGCGAAAGAAGGACCTGGATACTTCCGGTCTTTCCTTGAAGCCTTCCTTCTCTTCCTGCGTCTTGAGAACCTTGAAGGAGGAAAACTTGATGGCCCTTTCGAGCCGCTCGTTCGAAGGCTTGAGACCGAGAAAGTTGGCGACCATTTTAAAGCTCTTGCGTGGTTTGCCGAGCATGTCCTCGTAGCGCATCGTCAGCAGCGCGGGACTGGGAGTTCGGGTCCATGTCCTTACATGTGTCGACCACGAGCCATAATGTTCCGGCACGTGTGTAGCCGAGGCGAGGCTGCCCGCATTCTCGTTCGCGAGAGTGACAATGGCCTCGTCGAGCGAAATATCGAAATGCGGAACCATCGACAAGACGACATCGAGAGGGTTGCGGACAATGTAGATAGCGCCGGCGGTCACATCCATATTGTGAAGCGGCACATCGGCATGCTCGCCGAGATAGCTGTGCGTCTTCACGAAAACGGAATCGGGAAAGACCAGGGTGAAGTCCCGCTGCACCTGCGGCCGGTACTGCGTGATTTCCTGTTCGGTCAACTGGTCGAGAGGAGTGGATGTATAACGCTTGTACCAGGCAGCGGCCGACGCCCCGAGGCAGAAATCGTCGATCTCGTTGATATTGACCGGCTTCGAGCTGTTCCGGAACAGATTGTGCAGAAAGCTGCGCATCCAGGTGTTGCCGGACTTGGGATATGAGGCAAGCCAGATCAAGCTGCCCATCGCAACGCCTCCAGAATCTCGTTCATGCCGGCGATCTTTAGCAGAAGAGACTGACAAAGATAACCGGCAAAAACAAAGAGAGCGGGCACAAGGCCCGCTCTCTCAATAGTTCTATGCCGTCGATCAGAACGAGACGGAGAGAACCAGACCAGCCGACTGCGAGTCGAAGTCGACGCCATTGACCGTCTGATCCGTCATCTGAAGGTCGAGGCCGACATCGACGCCCGAACCCAGATTGTAGCCGCCGCCCGTCTGCCAGGTCTTGGCTTTCTCGGCGAAGCCACCGTTGGCGGTGTTTTCGTCCTCGAGATAGGCAACACCAACCGTCCACGGACCCGTCGCGTAGGACAAGCCCAGAGTCCAGACTTCTTCTTCATAGCCGCCGGTCGACGCCATCGCGCCCGAAACCGGCACCAGGTCTTCGGACTTGTACCAGGCGCCGCCGAGCGTGAAGCCGCCGAAGCCGATATTCGCACCGAAGCCAAGCTCTTCCGGATCGCTGGCAATACCCGTCGGGCCATCGCCCGTGACGTAGAAGCCATCGACGCCGAGGTCGACCGAGCCGAACGAACCGGCATAGTTCAACGCCACTTCGATAACTTCTTCGATGACAAGGCCGCTCGTGACCAGGCCGAGACCATTCGGATTCGGGCCGTTGAAGGTCACATCCGGCGTGTAGGAGCCGCCGAGCTGGAAGCCGGCGAAGCGCGGGGTGAAGTAGGTCACCTTGTTCGCATCGGCAGCCATCAGCGAGAACGTCGAATGACGGAAACCGTAGGACGACACGTCCGTCGTGTTCAGGATGTTCGGGCTGTCGACGCCGTTGCCGGGAACGAACCACGGCGAGGTGTAGTGCATCTTGAACGCAGCGCCGTCGGTGCCGCCGATTTCGAACCGGCCGAAGCCGCCTTCGAGGTAGGCGAAGAGTTCGCGGAACGTCGCATCGTTGTTCGCGTGATGCGTGTTCCAGTCGTCGCCCAGCGACAGCGTCGCGAGAACACCGGCGACCATGCCGTTGTCGAGCGTGCCTTCGGCTTTGATGTCGATGTTGCGCGCAACCAGCTTCACGGCGGTGTCGTTGTAAGACGCCGGGCCACCGAGAGCGACCGGAAGATCATCGGCGTCGATGACGTAGAAGCCGGCCGTGACCGTGCCGCCGACCGTGACGGTCAGCGGATCGCTCGCGAGCGCCGGACCGGCGATCAGGCCAGCCGAGACGAGAGCAGTCGTCCCAAGAAGAATCTTTTTCATGTGTTCCTCGCAGTATCAGCTGTTAGCTGTTCCATTTGCACGTGCCGCCGGAAAGCAAATCCCCCCGTGGCTGCGTCCATCGCCGGGTCGACCGAAACTGCCCCCCGAGCGCGTGCATCGATTAATCCGTTGATAACCGCCCCGGGTCAAGCAAACCTCTCCCCATGACGAAGGAATGTCAGCGCATGTTGCGCAAAGGGCACAAATCGGGCGAAGAGGGTTAATGATGGTTTAACCGGGCCCGGCATGAAGGCGGCTCGGCACGGCTATATAGCAACAACGAAGCGGACTCTTCGTGTCGCGTGCTCCTTCGGACAGACTGCTTGCCCGCTTTGGCGGGCGAATGCCGGAGCCCTTTCAATGTGCCTTGGCGGCAACACAAGGGCCGTGCATCCTGCGCCGCCTGCCTCCTGGCGGAAGCGGCCGGCGGATGCCCTGCAAGCGCAGAAAGAGCTGCGGCGCTTATGCGTCATTGCGGGAGAAGGGTTTCTCTCGGTATAAAGGCGCGCTCGCCGTTTCCCGGGCGGGTATTCGAATTCATTGCTCTCCGCGGGCGGCTACCGGAACCGGCGGATCAGAGGGGCGCAACGCGAGAGGCTTGCCGTAAATTGATGACCGATCACCGATTGACACGTGCGAAATACGTCGCCGCTGCGCTGCTGTTCGCGGCCACCCTCGGCCTCTCGGCCTGCGGGCCCTCGAAGTCCAATTTTCCCGGCCAGCCCACGGGTCAGGGAGCGCCGAACAACCCGACCGGCGAGAAGCAGCGCGAATCGGTTTTCGGTGAAGACGGTCTGAAGCTGTTCGGCGGCGGCAGCGACAGCGACCAGAGCGGCGGCGCCGGCATCGGCGTCAACAGCTTCCTGTGGCGCGCCTCGCTCGACACGATCTCCTTCATGCCGCTCGCCTCCGCCGACCCCTTCGGCGGCGTCCTCATCACCGACTGGTACCAGGACCCGAAGGCGCCGGGCGAACGCTTCAAGGTGACGGTCTATATTCTCGACAAGCGGCTGCGGGCGGACGGCGTGAAAGTCGCCGTATTCCGCCAGAGCAGGTCCGCCAATGGCAGCGAGTGGGTCGACATGGCGGTCAATCCCGACACGCCGATCCAGATCGAGAACGCCATTCTGGTCCGCGCCCGCCAGCTCCGCATCAACACGATCGAGGCCCAGGAAACAAAATAAGGCGAACCGCCGGAACGGAAGCCGGAAGCGCGGCATCGCGGGAAGCCGCGCCCGCTTCCGCTATCGCCCGGTTCGCCTGAGAGGCTATCCAGACAACCATGTCCACAAGATACAACGCCCGCGCCGCCGAGCCGAAATGGCAGAAAATCTGGGAGGAGCGCGGCGACTTCCTGACGCGCGAGGACGCGGACGGCAAACCCAAATATTATGTTCTCGAAATGTTCCCCTATCCGTCGGGGCGCATCCATATGGGCCATGTCCGTAACTACACGATGGGCGACGTCATCGCGCGCTACAAGAAGGCGCGCGGCTTCAACGTGCTGCACCCGATGGGCTGGGACGCGTTCGGCATGCCGGCCGAAAACGCCGCGATGGAAAAGAACGTCCATCCCAAGGGCTGGACCTACGACAATATCGACGCGATGCGCGCGCAGTTGAAGGCGATCGGCCTCTCCTTCGACTGGACGCGCGAAATCGCGACCTGCGACCCTGAATATTACGGCCAGGAGCAGGCGCTCTTTCTCGACTTCCTCGAAGCGGGCCTCGTCAGCCGCAAGAAGAGCATGGTGAACTGGGATCCGGTCGACAACACCGTGCTCGCAAACGAGCAGGTGATCGACGGCCGCGGCTGGCGATCGGGCGCCGTCGTCGAGCGGCGCGAGCTGACCCAGTGGTTCCTGAAGATTTCCGACTTCGCCGACGAACTTCTCGAAGGCCTCGACACGCTCGACCGCTGGCCGGAAAAAGTGCGCCTCATGCAGCGCAACTGGATCGGCCGCTCGGAAGGCGCGAAAGTCTTCTTCGCTGTCGACGGCGTGCCGGGCGAGACGGACTACCGCCTCGAGATTTTCACGACGCGGCCGGACACGCTCTACGGCGCAAGCTTCTGCGCGCTCTCGCCCCACCATCCGCTGACGCAGTCGCTCGCCAGGGACAATGCCGCGCTGCAGGACTTCATCCGCAAATGCGACCAGATCGGCACCAGCCAGGAAGCGATCGAGACGGCGGAGAAGATGGGCTTCGACACCGGCCTCAAGGCGCGCCATCCCTTCATCGAGGGAAAGACGCTGCCGGTCTATGTCGCGAATTTCGTGCTGATGGAGTATGGCACCGGCGCAATCTTCGCCTGCCCCGCGCATGACCAGCGCGACCTCGACTTCGCGCGCAAATACAAGCTGCCGGTGATCCCGGTCGTCGCGCCGAAGGACAAAGAGGGCGCGGAGCTTGACGCTTTCGCATCGGACCTCGCGGAGAGGAGCACCGACGCCTATACCGGCGACGGCGTTGCGATCAATTCGGAATTCCTGAACGGGCTCGATGTCGCGAGCGCCAAGCGCGCCGCTATCGAAAAGCTCGAAGCGAAAGGCATCGGACAGGGCACGGTGAATTACCGGCTGCGCGACTGGGGCATTTCGCGCCAGCGCTACTGGGGCTGCCCGATCCCCGTCATCCACTGCAGGACCTGCGGCACCCTGCCCGTTCCACGCGAGCAACTGCCCGTCATCCTGCCTGACGATGTGAATTTCGACGCGCCGGGCAATCCGCTCGACCGGCATCCGACATGGAAGCACGTCGACTGCCCGAAATGCGGCGGCGCGGCGACGCGCGAGACCGACACCTTCGATACCTTCGTCGACAGCTCATGGTATTTCGCGCGCTTCACCGCACCTCACGCGGCGACGCCGACCGAAAAGGCGACGGTCGACCGCTGGCTGCCGGTGGACCAGTATATCGGCGGCATCGAACACGCGATCCTGCATCTTCTCTATTCGCGCTTTTTCACCCGCGCGATGCGCAAGACGGGACACCTCTCGTTCGACGAGCCCTTCGCCGGGCTTTTCACGCAAGGCATGGTGAACCACGAGACCTATCGCGACGACAAGGGGCAATGGGTGCCGCCTTCCGATATCGAGATCGAAACGCTCGACGGCGCACGTGTCGCCAGGCGCACGAGCGACGGCGCGCCGGTTGAAATCGGCTCGGTCGAGAAGATGTCGAAGTCGAAGAAGAATATCGTCGACCCCGACGACATCATCGCGAAATACGGCGCCGATACCGCGCGCTGGTTCATGCTCTCCGACAGTCCGCCGGAGCGCGACGTGCAATGGTCGGATGCCGGCGCGGAAGGCGCATGGCGTTTCACGCAGCGCGTCTGGCGCATGGCGACCGAAAAGCCGGAGGATCTCGCCGCGCCCGGCGAGGCGATGCCCGCGAGCTTCGGGGAAGACGAGCTGGCGCTTCGCCGCGCCGCCCACCAGGCGCTCGCCGCCGCCACCGACGATTTGGACAATCTGCGCTTCAACCGCGCGGTTGCACGCGTCTATGAACTCGCCAACGCCGTTAGCGGTTTCGCGCCCGCCTCCCCCGCCGGCAAATGGGCGAAGCGCGAGGCGGTCGAAATCCTGATCCAGATCGTCGCGCCGATGATGCCGCATCTGGCCGAGGAATGCTGGGAAGCACTGGGCCACAAGGAACCGGTGGTGGCGGCCGATTGGCCGGTTGCCGACAGGGCCCTCCTCGTGGAAGACTCCGTCACGATTGCCGTGCAGGTGAACGGCAAGCGCCGCGACGAGCTGACCATCGCCCGGGACGCGGACAAGGAAACGGTGGAGCGCGCGGCGCTCGCGCTGGAAAAGGTGGGGAAGGCGATCGATGGAAAACCAGTCCGCAAGGTCATCGTCGTGCCGGGCAAGATCGTCAACATCGTTGTTTGACGGATCGCGCGCTCGGCTGGCGGCGCTTCTGCTCGCCTTGCCCCTGATGGCGCTGCCGCTGGCCGGCTGCGGCTTCACGCCGCTTTACGCCGACCGGACATCGGGATCCGTTGCGAGCGATCTTTCCATGCTCGATGTGAGCGCACCCGAAACGCGGCTCGGACGCGAGTTGAAGTATAACCTGCTCGACCTTCTTTCGAGTTCCGGCAACCCGCCCGCGAACCCCGCCTATCGCGTCGTTCTTGCACCGACTTCCTATGAGCGCGACGTCGCCGTCGAGGCCGACGCGGACGTGACGCGCAAGACCCTGGTGGTTATCGTTCCCTTCCAGCTGATCGATACCGGGACGAACAAGGCGGTGCTGAGCTCGACCTCGCGTTCGCGTTCGTCCTACAACCGCGTGACCTCGGAATTCGCGAACATCACCGCGGCGGAGGACACCGAAAGCCGGATCGCCGAGATGCTGGCGCAGGACATCAAGCTGCAGCTCAGCATCTATTTCGACCGCCAGGCCAAGGCCGGCGGGTGAGCGGGCAGACGTGAAGATCGCCCCCCGGGAAGCCGACCGTTTCACAGCAAAGCCCGACCCCAAAGCCGTGGCCGTGCTTGTCTATGGCCCCGATGCCGGATTGGTCCGTGAGCGGATCAAGACCATGACGAAGACGGTGGTGGACGATCCCGCCGATCCGTTCCGCATTTCCGACCTCACCGACGGCGACCTGAAGCAGGATCCGGCGCGGCTTTCCGACGAAGCCGCTTCCATCGCCATGCTCGGCGGGCGGCGGGTCGTTCGCGTGCGGGGCGCGTCCGACGGCACGGCGAAGATATTCGAAAGCTTTCTCGACAATCCTGCGGGCGACGCGCTTGTGCTGGTGGAGGCAGGCGAACTCACGCCGCGCTCCGCCTTGCGCCTGCTGTTCGAGAGCGCGGCGAACGCCGCCGCCATTGCCTGCTACGCCGACGATGCCGGCGCGCTGGAAACCGTCATCCGCACGCGGCTTGCGAGCGAAGGCCTGGTGCCCGAGCCCGCCGCGCTCGAATATCTGCGCGACCATCTCGGTTCCGATCGCGGCGTGACGCAGAACGAGTTGGAGAAACTCATTCTCTATGCGGGCCCCGGCAAGCCGGCCGAGAAGCGCGCGGTGACGCTCGACGACGCGCGCGCAAGCGTTGGCGACAATGCGGGCTCGAACCTCGACGAGGTGATCGACGCGGCGATGGGCGGCGATCTCGAGGGGCTCGACGTGGCGCTGGCCCGCGCCCGCGCGGCGGAGACGAATGCCATCGCGATCCTCAACGCCTTGTCGCGTCATCTCATGCAGATGCATCTGGCGGCGGCGCGTCTTGAAACGGGAAGCGATGCCGAGGGCGCGATGCGCGGCTTCAGGCCGCCCGTTCACTTCAGCCGGAAAAGCGCCGTACAAAGACAAATGAAATTATGGAACCGGAAGCGCCTCGACCGGGCGCTGGCGCTCGCCCTCGAAGCGGAGGGCCAGTGCAAATCGACGGGCCAGCCGGACGTCGCGATCTGCGGCCAGACGCTGCTCCGGATTGCGCAGGGAGCACGCGCGGCGAGGCGCTGATTGGGGTATCGGGATACCTCAAAACACCCTTCTGTCATCGAACTGTCATGAAAATGTCATGGGGCGTTTCGCGGGCATGCGCCCTGCCCTCGCGCGGTCTGCTCGTGCTGCCGCGCCACACCCCCGTGCAACTCTGCAACGGCATTCCGGCCACAGCGGGGATTTCTTTTGTCACAGCGCGGCGATGCGGATGGGTGACAGAGGGGATAAGGGGGAACGGAATTTCTCCCCGCTTTCTTCTTCCCACCCTCCCCCTGTGGGAGGGTCGAAATTTGCGCAGCGAATTTCGGGGAGGGGTAAGCGGGAGAAAGCGGCGCATAACCGGAAGTCCTCCCTTTGTCGAAAACGGAGAACCCCTCCCCAAACGGCTTGCAGCCGTTTGACCCTCCCACAGGGGGAGGGTGGGAAGGAAGGACGGACAGACTCCTCCGTACCCGGAAAGTTTACTCAGGTCATCTTCTGGGCGGTGCGGCCGGCGAGGCGGCGGCAGATTTCGTCGAGCTGTTCGAGGGTCTTGTAGGCGATCCTGACCTCGCCGCCCTTGTCGCCCGAGAACGAGATCTCGACCTTGAGGCCGAGCTGGTCGGAGATGTTTTTCTCCAGCGCCAGCGTGTCGGCATCCTTCTCCGCTTTCGGCAGCGCCTTGGGCTTGGTGGAGGAGGCGGCCGGACCGCCGGCATCCGGCTTGCGGGTCAGCGCCTCGGCCTCGCGCGCGGACAACCCCTTGGCGACGATCTCGCGCGCGAAGCTCTCGGCGTCGTCATGGCCGATCAGCGGACGGGCCTGACCGGCGGAGAGCTTGCCCTCCTCGATCAGCGAGCGGACGCCCTGCGGCAGGGCGAGCAGGCGGAGCGTGTTGGCGACATGGGACCGGCTCTTGCCGATCATCTTCGAGAGCTGTTCCTGCGTGTAATGGAACTGCTGCATCAGGCGCTCGTAACCGGCGGCCTCTTCGACGGCGTTGAGATCGGCGCGCTGCACATTTTCGATGATCGCGATTTCGAGCGACTCGGCATCCGTCAGTTCCTTGACGATCACCGGCACCTGGTGGAGCTGCGCAAGCTGCGCGGCGCGCCAGCGGCGTTCGCCCGCGACGATCTCGAAGCTGTTGTCGCCGAGCGGCCGGACGACGATGGGCTGCAGGATGCCCTTCTCGCGGATCGAGTTCGCGAGGTCGTCGAGATCCTCGGTGCGGAACGTATGGCGCGGCTGGAACGGATTGGCGCGCAGGAATTCGATCGGGACTTCACGGACGCCGCGCGGCGCCTGCGTCTCGCGGTCGCCGAGGGAGAAAGCCGTGTCGTCGCCGATCAGCGCCGCGAGACCGCGTCCAAGCCGGCTCGGAGTTTCCTCTACCATTGCCATGACTTCCTTTTTCCTTGTCTTTTCCTTGCCGCTTTCCGGCGGCCGGAACAGCGCTGCTTCTATATGTGGTAGGGCCGATATGCGAGGCACTACTTTCCAGAATCTCTATGAAAGCGGAGACTTTTGGTTGACGCACTTGCCATAATCACTACCGGGTATGGCCACTAATCCGAATCATTTCAATCTGTTAACCGGCGTTCTTAAGGTCGCTTTCGCCGCCGGATTTCAAAACCCTCAGGCGGCGGTCCGGCGCAGCGCCCGCTCGCGCTGGATCATCTCCGCCGCCAGCTTCATATAGGCTTTGCTGCCCGCGCAGCGATGGTCATAGACCAGCGCCGGCTTGCCATAGGACGGCGCTTCCGAGATGCGGACGTTGCGCGGGATCACCGTGCGGTAGACCTTGTCGCCGAGATGGGTGCGCACGTCGGACGCCACCTGGTCCGACAGCTTGTTGCGCTGATCGAACATGGTGAGCACGATGCCCTGAATTTCGAGCCGCGGATTGAGGCTGGTCTTGACGCGCTCGACCGTGCGGAGCAACTGGCTCAACCCTTCCAGCGCGAAGAACTCACATTGCAGCGGCACCAGGATCGCATCCGCCGCCGTCATCGCATTGATGGTGAGCAGGTTCAGCGAGGGTGGGCAATCGATCAGCAGATAGGAGTAGGACCGCATGGTCATCTGCGCTTCGGCTTCGCTCGTCTCGCGCTGCTTGCCGTTGCGCGGCATCCGCGCCAGCGCGTCGCGCAGGCGATGCGAGCGGCGCGGCACCGAAGCGAGTTCGAGTTCGGCGCCGAGCAGATCCATCGTGGACGGAACAATATCGAGGCCGGGGACTTTTGTCGGCACGACCGCATCTTCGATGAGCGCGGCGCCGATCAGCACATCGTAAGCGGAGACCTTGCGCTCGGCGCGGCCGATGCCGAGGCCGGTGCTGGCATTGCCTTGCGGATCGAGATCGACGATCAGCACGCGCTCGCCGACGGCAGCCAGCGCCGTACCGAGATTGATGGCCGTGGTGGTCTTGCCGACGCCGCCTTTCTGGTTGGCGACGACGAGGATGCGCGGACGATCCGTGGACGGAGCAAGTAGTCCCGAGGTAGTGCTGGCGGGACGCGGCGTTTCATTGCCGGTGGCCGCCGTCAATGCCTTGGCGATAGGGTCGCTTTCAGGCGCGGGATTTTCCATCTGGTCCATGCAGGCCTCTAACCTTCAGCACGGAACCCTGGGGGTCCGACTGGCTGGGGGAAAGTTCTGCATCGAATATCCAACTTTCCCGGGCCAAGGTCAATTCGTCCTGGACGCCCTGCCCCTTCAAAAACAGGCCAATCGTGTCCGGCCCGAACAGGGGCGCGGCCCAGCCGAACAGCCGGTCGAGCGGCGCCAGGGCGCGGGCGGAGACGACATCGGCCGGCTCGACCCCTTCCGCAAAGGTCTCGATCCGGGCGGCATGGACCGTCACGGGCGCGTCCGTGACGCGGGCGACCTCCCGCAGAAAGACGCATTTCCGCTGGTCGCTCTCCACCAGATGCATATGAAAGCCGGGCCGCTCCCTCAGCAGGATGGCGATGACGAGGCCCGGGAAGCCGCCGCCGCTGCCGAGGTCGATCCAGCGCCGGGCGCTTTCGGGCGCGAGCCCGGCAAGCTGGGCGGAATCGAGCATATGGCGGCGCCAAAGCTCCGGCAGAGTGGCCGCCGAGACGAGATTGATGGATTTCTGCCACTTCCGCAGCAGCGCCTCATAGGTGAGGAGCCGGTCCAGTGTTTCACGTGAAACATTCGTCAGGGCGGAAAAGGATTCCGCATCAACGACTTGGGGGCCACCGGACACTATATGTTGGGTCATACCAGCTATAGTGCCTCAAGCACTGCGCTTTTGTTTCACGTGAATCATTAAGGTCGTGAGGGCTGCCGGCGTGACGCCATCCACCCTCGCCGCCTGCCCCAGCGTGGCCGGACGGGCCTTGGCAAGCTTCTGCCGGACCTCATGGGAAAGGCCGAGCACCGAGGCATAGTCGATCTCCGCCGGCAGCCGCAGGCCCTCATCGCGGCGGAACGCCCTGATATCGGCATCCTGCCGGTCGAGATAGCCGGCATACTGCGCTTCGATCCCCATCTGCTCGGCAATCTCGGGCTCCAGAGCGGCGAGTTCCGGCCAGACGCCTGCCAGCACCCCGGCATCGACATCCGGGTAGGCAAGCAAATCCATGGCCGTGCGGGCCACCCCGTCCTGGTTGACCTTGAGACCGCGCCTCACGAGCTCCGTCGGGCTGAGCCGCAGACCATCGCAAAGCACCCGCGCGGCCTCCAGCGCCCTCGCCTTGGCCTCATAGGCCACAGCCCGCGCCTCGCCCACCACGCCCGCGCCAATGCCCGCCGCCGTCAAACGCTGGTCGGCATTGTCGGCCCTGAGCGTCAGCCGGTACTCGGCCCGCGAGGTGAACATGCGATAGGGCTCGCTGACGCCGCGGGTGATGAGATCATCCACCATCACGCCCATATAGGCCTGCGCCCGGTCGAGGATGAAGGGATCGGCCCCCCGCTCCGCCAGCGCCGCGTTGAGACCGGCGATCAGGCCTTGAGCCGCGGCTTCCTCGTAGCCCGTGGTGCCGTTGATCTGGCCGGCGAGGTAGAGTCCGCCAAGCCGCTTCGTCTCCAGCGTCGGGCGGAGTTCGCGCGGGTCGATATAGTCGTACTCGATGGCATAGCCGGCGCGGCGCATGACGACATTCTCGAGGCCGGGGATGGTCTTGAGGAAGGCAAGCTGCACCTCCTCCGGGAGCGCCGTGGAAATACCGTTCGGATAGATCGTGTCGTCGTCGAGCCCTTCCGGCTCAAGGAATATCTGGTGGCTGTCGCGCTCCTTGAAGCGGACCACCTTGTCCTCGATGGAAGGGCAGTAGCGCGGACCGACGCCTTCGATCTGACCGGAATAGACCGGCGAGACATGGAGATTGTCCTCGATGATCCGGTGACCGGCCGCCGTGGTGCGGGTGATATGGCAGGGCACCTGTCGCGTCGTGATTTCCGCCGTCAGGAAGGAGAAGGGCACGGGCGGATTGTCGCCCGGCTGCACTTCGAGCGAGCCCCAGTCGATGCTGTCGCCCGCGAGGCGCGGCGGCGTCCCCGTCTTCAGCCGGCCGAGCTGGAAGCCGAGACCGTAGAGCCGGTCGGACAGGCCGAGCGCGGGGGCTTCCCCTACCCGGCCCGCGGGAATGCGCTGTGTGCCAAGATGAATCACTCCGCGCAGAAACGTACCCGTGGTGAGGACGACGCGGCGCGAGCGGAACTGGCGGCCATCCTCCGTGACGACACCGGCGACATGGCCGTCCTCGACGATGAGATCGGAGACGCCGCCCTCGATCACCTCGAGATTGCGGTGGTTGAGGATCGCCTCCTGCATGGCGGCGCGATAGAGCTTGCGGTCGGCCTGGGCGCGGGGCCCGCGCACGGCAGGGCCCTTGCGCCGGTTGAGCAGGCGGAACTGGATGCCCGCCTGATCGGCGACCCGGCCCATCAGCCCGTCCAGCGCATCGACCTCGCGCACCAGATGACCCTTGCCGAGACCGCCAATGGCCGGGTTGCAGGACATCTCGCCGATGGTCGCGAGCTTGTGCGTGACGAGGGCGGTACGCGCACCGGCCCGCGCGGCAGCCGACGCCGCCTCGCAGCCCGCATGGCCGCCGCCGATCACGATCACATCGAAGTCGCGCGTCATGGAAAAACCAACTGGAAGAAAAGTGCCTGTGCCCGTAGCAACGGATTCGCGTCAGGTGTTGCGAGAGCAATAGTCGCTGACGGCCTCCGCGTCAAAAACTTTATCCACAAAGGAGAATGAGGATTCCACCTGCTTGAGGATTCTCGCGCAAGCCATTGGCAGGGAATCGGATTCTCCATACTCCTCATGTTTCACGTGAAACAGGGGGTGCAGCCAACCCGGCGCCTCATCCAAATAATCGTCACCCCGGGCTTGACCCGGGGGGCCAGAGCGGCAGGCGGAAAAGTCATTACGAAGGGGACGCCGCTGCGCGGCTACTGGATTGCCGGGTCAAGCCCGGCAAAGACGATAGGTGGGGGCAGCGCTGTCTGCTTCTTATTTCCCGATGCAGAAGTCGCGAAAGATGACGTCGAGCAGGTCTTCGACATCGACGCGGCCGGTGAGGCGGCCGAGCGCCCGGGCGGCGAGGCGGAGGTCTTCGGCGACGAGCTCGGCGTCGCGTCCGGCCTTGAGCGCGGCCCCGGCGCGGGCGAGCGAGGCGGCGCAGTCGCCCAAGCCTTCGCGGTGGCGGGCTCGCGTGATGACGGGATGTTCGCGGGCCTCATAGGCCGAGCCGACGCGCGCCGCCAGTGCCGCTTCCAGCGCGTCGATCCCCTGCCCCGTCAGCGCCGAAATGCCGATGACGCCGGCGGGCACGGCGGCGCCGAGATCGACCTTGTTGAGAACGCGGAGATCGTCCGGCCGGGCCAGCGCGAAACCATCGCCGATGCCGGCGGCGCCAGGCGCGACCATGACGATGCGGAGGTCGGCCGCCTCGGCGCGGGCAAGCGCGCGGCGCACGCCTTCCTGCTCGATGGCGCCCGCCGCCTCGCGAAGCCCCGCCGTATCGGCCAGCGTCACCGGCACGCCGCCGATGTCGAGCCGGACTTCGAGCACGTCCCGCGTCGTGCCCGCCTCGTCCGAGACGATGGCGGCGTCGCGGCCCGCGAGCCGGTTGAGGAGGCTCGACTTGCCCGCATTGGGCGGCCCGACGATCGCCACTTCGACACCGTCGCGCAACCGCTCGCCGCGCCGGCCATCGTCGAGATGCACGCCAATCTCGCTTTCGAGCGCGGCGATCTCGGGGCCGAGCCTGGCGATCAGGTCGCCCGGCACTTCCTCATCGGGAAAATCGATTTCCGCCTCGGCGTAAGCCAGCGCCCGCATCAGCCGCGCGCGCCAGCCTTCGTAAAGCTGGCCGAGCGCGCCTTCCATCTGGCGAAGCGCCTGGGCGCGCTGCGCTTCCGTTTCAGCGTCGATGAGATCGGCAAGGCCCTCGACCTCGGTGAGATCGAGCTTGCCGTTCTCGAAGGCGCGGCGCGTGAATTCGCCGGGCTTGGCGGCGCGGAGACCGGGGAGCTGCCCGAGCGCGCGAAGCATCGCGGCGACAACGGCACGGCCGCCATGAATGTGAAGCTCGACGACATCCTCACCGGTGAAGCTGGCGGGCGCGGGGAAGAAGATCGCGAGGCCGCGATCGAGCGGCGCTTGCGTTTCGGGATCGCGGAAACGGACAAGCATCGCCTCGCGCGGCACACTCGCCTTGCCTCCCGTCAGGGCTTCAAGCGCGGGCCGCGCATGCGGACCCGACAGGCGCAGCACGGCAATGCCGGCGCGCCCCGCTGCCGTCGACAGGGCGTAAATCGTTTCCAAACCGAATCAATCCGTTGCTTGTGCGCCTAGGACTCTTTCTTCCCGGCGTCTTTCTTTGCGGCCGGTTTCTTGCCGCCGCCCATCGCCGTCTGCGCCATGCCCCAGAGAAGATTCTGGAACTGCTCGAGCCCCTGCGCGCCGACCGGCATGATCGCCTTCACGATCTGTTCGGGGTCGATATAGGACATGTTCGACGCCATGCGCTTTTCGAGCTCGGCGATGAGCCGCTGCTGCATCGGTTCGAGATCCGGCAGGCCCATCAGCCGCCGCGCTTCGACCGGCGTCAGTTCGACATCGATTGTGACTTTCATTGCCCTATCTCTTTCTCGACGGGGCCGCTCGATTGCCCCACATTGCCGCAACAAATCATTGGCCCAACAAATCAGAAACCAAGTGAACCGCCCGAAAGCCTCCATGTCACGAAATTTCCTCGACGCCGAAACCAGCCCCTATCTGCTCCAGCACAAGGACAATCCCGTGCATTGGCGGCCCTGGGGCGAAGCCGCGCTCGACGCCGCGAAGAGGGAGAAGAAACCGATCCTGCTTTCGGTCGGCTATGCCGCCTGTCACTGGTGCCATGTGATGGCGCATGAGAGCTTCGAGGATGAAGGCGTCGCGGCCGTGATGAACGAGCATTTCGTGAACATCAAGGTCGACCGCGAGGAGCGGCCCGACATCGACGCGATCTACATGTCGGCGCTGCATCTGCTGGGGCAGCAGGGCGGCTGGCCGCTGACCATGTTTCTGACGCCGGAGGGCGAGCCCTTCTGGGGCGGCACATACTTTCCGAAGGAGCCGAATTACGGACGGCCGGGCTTCGTGCAGGTGCTGGAGGAAGTGGCGCGCATCTTTCGCGAGGAGCCGGCCAAGGTCTACAAGAACCGCACCGCGCTGGTGAAGGCGCTGGAAGAACAATCGGCGACGGCGCGGCCGGGCGAGCCGACGCCGCAGGTGCCGATCGTGGTGGCGGAGAAGCTCCGCGAGATCATGGACCCGGTGCATGGCGGCATTCGCGGCGCGCCGAAATTTCCGCAAGTGCCGCTGCTGACGCTGCTCTGGCGCGCGCATCTGCGGACGGGGCGCGAGGATCTCGCCGCGCCTGTCGCCCGAGCGCTCGACCATATGTCGGAAGGCGGCATCTACGATCATCTGGGCGGCGGCTATGCGCGCTACTCGGTGGACGAGATCTGGCTCGCGCCGCATTTCGAAAAGATGCTCTACGACAACGCGCTGCTGATCGACCTCCTGACGCTGGTCTGGCAGGAGACGCGCAAACCGCTTTACGAGCGCCGCATCCGCGAAACGGTCGAATGGCTGGCGCGGGAAATGACGGTGGAAGGCGGCGCCTTCGCCGCTTCGCTCGATGCCGACAGCGAAGGCGTCGAGGGGAAGTTCTATGTCTGGTCCGAAGCGGAGATCGACAATCTGCTGACGCCCGGCGAGGCTGCCTTGTTCAAGCAGGTCTATGACGTGACGGCCGAAGGCAACTGGGAAGAGACGAACATATTGAACCGTCTCGCCCGCGCCGATGCGCCGTTCACGGCGGAAGAGGAAGCAGCACTCGAACCGCTGAAGGCGAGGCTCTTCCTGGAACGCGATCTCCGCGTCCATCCGGGTTTCGACGACAAGGTGCTGGCCGACTGGAACGGGCTGATGATCGCGGCGCTGGCGCGGGCGGGCGCGGCCTTTGGCGAGGCGGGCTGGGTCGGGATGGCGGCCTCCGCCTTCCGCTTCGTGATGACCGGGATGAGGAAGGACGGGCGGCTCCACCATGCCTGGCGCGCGGGGAAGCTGCAGCATGCCGCCATGGCCGACGACCTCGCAAACATGGCCGATGCCGCCTTGGCGCTTTACGAGGCGACGGGCGAGGAGAGTTATCTCGAAGCGGCGGCAAGCCTCGCCGCCGAACTCGACGCCCATTACCGCGACGAGACGAATGGCGGCTATTTCTTTACCGCTTCCGATGCGCCCGCGCTGATCGTCCGTAGGCGGACGGTTGCGGACGACGCGACCCCGGCCGCGAACGGGGTCATGCCCGGCGTGCTGGCAAGGCTCGCGCTGATGACGGGGAAACAGGACTATGCCGCCCGCGCCGACGAACTCATCCACGCCTTCGCGGGCGAGCTGCAGCAGAACATCTTTCCGCTGGGGAGTTACATCGCGAGCCTCGACACACGGCTGAAGCCGGTCCAGATCGTGCTGATCGGCTCAAGGGAGGAAACGGCAGAACTGGCGCGCGCGGCCTTCGGCGTCTCTCTCCCCTCGCGCGTGCTGATGCGGGTGGCGGATGGCGCGGCCCTGCCGGAGGGCCACCCGGCACATGGCAAGACGGCTGTCGACGGCAAACCGACGGCTTACACCTGCGCCGGTGAAACCTGCTCGCTGCCGCTGACGGAGACGACGGCGCTCGAGGCGGAGTTGAGGCGCGCCCGCGCATCCGCCTGAACCGTCTCAAAGACCGGCGGCGATCTTCCTGGCCCGGTGGAGAATTTCGGCAGTGAACGGCAAAGGCTCGGCGGGTTCGTGGCTCGCCGGCGCAAGGTCAAGGCCCCACCAGCCGACATCGCGCCAGGCACCGAACTTGAAGCCGACTTGCGGATAGACGCCGATCGGCCTGAAGCCCTGAGCCTCATGCAGTCCGACACTGGCCGCGTTGGGAAGCGTGATCCCGCCATAGGCGCGGTGATAGCCTTGCAGCCGCAGCGCCGCGATGAGCGTCGCGTAGAGCGCGCTGCCGATGCCCCTGCGGTGCGCGCCGCTGTCGAGATAGATGGCCGCATCGACGGACCAGCGATAGGCGGCGCGCTCCCTGTGCGGGGCGGCATAGGCGTAGCCTGTCACGCCCCCGTCGGCCTCGTGAACGAGCCAGGGCAGGACAGGCAGAATTTTCACGATCCGCTCCGCCATCTGCGCCTCGTCCGGCGGCACAGTCTCGAACGAGATCGCCGTGTCGCGGACATAGGGCGCATAAATGGCTGCAACCGCAGCCGCGTCATCGGGCGTCGCCGCGCGAATCTTATCGAGTGCTGTTGCTTTCCCTGTCATGAGACTCTCCATCGGCAACTCACGATACATCCATTCTCAGCGTATCGCCTTGCCGCGACCTCGGGGCGTCAGCATTTCCGGCGGCTTCGGCGCTTCGGGCGGACCGAGCCCTGCTTCCTCCCTGATCCAGTTCCTGAAGGCCTGCACTTTCGGCTTCTTCAGCCCGTCCTTCGGATAGACCAGCCAGTAGCCTTCCTCGTCCGGCATCTCGATATCGAAGAGGCGGATGAGGCGGCCTTCGGCGAGGTCGGCCATGGCGAGCGTGTCGTTGGCGAGCGCGACGCCCTGCCCGCCCGCCGCCGCCTGCAGCGCCAGGCTCGCCTCGATGAAGAGAGGGCCGCGCAGCGCCCAGCGCGGGTGTTTGACGCCCGCCGCTTCGAGCCATTGCTGCCAGTGCTGCATCGTCTCCTCGTGGAGGAGCGGATAGGATTTGAGGTCCTCGGGTTTGCGGATCGGTTTCTTCGGATCGAGCAGCGCCGGGCTGCAGACGGGATAGACCGTCGCCTCGAAGAGCTTTTCGGAGACGACGTCCGGCCAGCCGCCGAGCCCGTAGCGGACGCCGATATCGACATCCTCGCGGCTGAAATCGACAAGCTCCGAGGAGGGCAGCAGGCGAAGCTCGATCTCGGGGTTCGCGCGGTTGAACTTGCCGAGCCGGAGCACCAGCCAGCGCGCGGCGAAGGAGGGCTCGACCGAGACCGTGAGGGCGCCGGTATCGCGCGCGCCGGCCTGCGCCCAGGCCTCGCCGATCTGCTCGAAGGCGGCGGTGAGGGCCGGCAGCAGCCGCTGGCCGCGTTCGGTAAGCTCGACCGCCCTGCCCGTCCGGTGAAAAAGCGGCGCGCCCAGCTCCTCCTCCAGCGCCCTGATCTGATGGCTGATCGCGGCATGGGTGACGCTGAGTTCGGCTGCGGCGCGCGAGAAACTGCCATGCCTCGCCGCCGCCTCGAAGGCGCGCAACGCTTTGAGAGAAGGCAGGCGGCGAAGGGCCATATGTTAGTTTTTCTAACTTCTGCGTTGCAAAAAGATCGTTTGATAAAGGCCATAGCAAGGCGCATATCACCGTCACATGCTAGACCAAACGGTGAATAAAATGAACATCCTCGCAACATATGCCAGCAGCTACGTCAATGCCTTCGACGTTGCCCTCTCGGCGCGCAGCGAGCAGAAGACCGCGGCAAACCGCAATGAAGCCGCGCCCCTCGGCGCCCTTCGCAAGCTTTTCTCCCTCGGCCTCCGCGCCGACGCGGCCAAAGCCGCCTGAGTTCCTTCGCGCTCACCCCTCGCCTCACCGGATGAGGATCGTTAGAGTCTCGGCTCCGACATCCCCCGGTTGAAGCGAAGGAGGCCAAGAGTGAGCGGCGAAACAATAACGATCGCAGGTGCGGAAGGCTCGTTTACGGGCTATCTCGCAAAGCCCGAAGGCGCCGGCAAGGCGCCCGGCATCGTGGTCATCCAGGAAATCTTCGGCGTCAATAAAGTGATGCGCGACCTCTGCGACTGGCTCGCCGGGGAAGGCTATGTCGCGCTCTGCCCGGACCTCTTCTGGCGCATCGAGCCCGGCATCGACATCACCGACAAGACCGAGGCCGAATGGAAAAAGGCCTTCGACCTGTTCGGCAAGTTCGATGTCGACAAGGGCGTGACCGATATCGCCTCGACCATCAAGACGCTCCGCCCGATGACCTCCGGCAAGGTCGGCGCCGTCGGCTACTGCCTCGGCGGCCAGCTCGCCTATCTCACCGCCTGCCATACCGACGCCGATGCCTCCGTCGGCTATTACGGCGTCAACATCCAGAACCGCCTCGCCGACGCGAAGGGCATCAAGGCGCCGCTGATGCTGCACATCGCCGGCAAGGACGAATTCGTGCCACCGGAAGCGCAGGAACAGGTGGTGAAGGGACTGCACGACAATCCCCACGTCACCATCCACCGCTACCCGGAAATGGACCACGCCTTCGCACGCCCCGGCGGCGCGCATTACGACAAGGCGACGGCCGACGAGGCGAACGACCGGACGCTGAAATTCTTCGCGCGGCATCTGGGGTAAAAGACAACAATCGTCATTGCGAGGAGGCCGCAAGGCCGACGAAGCAATCCAGAGCCGCAAGCTCCGTGGTTGCCGCTCCTGGATTGCTTCGCTTCGCTCGCAATGACAATTTTTGGGGGGAGCTGTACGTGTCTCTCGATCTCTATCTCGGCTTCATTGCCGCGACGCTGATCCTCTGCGTGATGCCGGGGCCGGTGGTGACCTATCTCGTCGCCTGCGGCATCCGTCAGGGGCCGCGCGCGGCGCTGACGGGGCTGGCGGGAACGACGACGGCGCTCCTCGTCCACATGGTGCTGGTGCTGGCGGGGCTGGCGCCGCTGCTCGCCGCGCTCGGGCCCTGGGCGGATGCGCTGAAGCTGATCGGCGCGGCCTATCTCGTCTGGCTCGGCATTGCCGCCTGGCGCGCGCCTTACGAAGATCCGGAGCTTCCATCCGAGGCGCGGCGCGGCCATACGAGTGCAGGCGCGCTTTACCGGCGCGGCTTTCTCATTTCCGTCACCAATCCGAAATCGCTCGCCTTCTATGCCGCCTTCTTTCCGCAATTCGTCAGCGCCGCTGCGCCGGCCGGCCCGCAGCTTCTGGTGCTGGCGGTGACCTTCGTCGTGGTCGGCACGCTGTCGGATGGAAGTTTCGCGCTGGCGGCGGGCAAGCTCGCGCCTTATCTGAAGGGCGAACGCGCGCAGATGCTGCGCAACAGGATCACCGGCTCCGTGCTGGTCGCGGCCGGCATCGGGCTCGCGCTCACAAGACGCTGAACGGGCGCGGCGCTGAACAAATCGAACAGGGGAGAGAGACCATGACCACCGTGAAGGCGATCCGCATCGAAAAGACCGGCGGGCCGGAAACCATGTCGCTGAAGGAGGTCGAGCTCGGCCATCCGAAGCCCGGCGAAGTGACGGTGCGGGCGAAGGCGATCGGCGTCAATTTCATCGACACCTATCACCGCTCGGGTCTCTATCCCGTGGCCCTTCCCTCCGGCCTCGGCATGGAGGCGGCGGGCGTCGTCGACGCGGTCGGCGACGGCGTCACGCATCTGAAGAAGGGCGACCGCGTCGCTTATGGCTCCGGCCCCATCGGCGCCTATGCGGCGGCGCATAATGTGAGCGCATCGAGCGCCGCAAAAATTCCGGACGGCATCAGCGACGAGGAAGCGGCCTCGATGATGCTGAAGGGACTGACGGCGCAATTCCTGCTGCGTCAGACCTTCAAGGTCGAGAAGGGCCAGACGATATTGTGGCACGCTGCGGCCGGCGGCGTCGGCCTCATCGCCTGCCAATGGGCGAAGCATCTCGGCGCGACCGTCATCGGCACGACGAGCTCGGACGAGAAGGCGGCGCTCGCGCGGGCGCATGGCTGCGACCATGTGATCGACTACACGAAGGAAGACGTCGCGACACGCGTGAAGGAGATCACCGGCGGCAAGAAAGTGCCCGTCGTCTATGACGGCGTCGGCAAGGCGACTTTCATGGGCTCGCTCGACAGTCTCGCGCCGCTCGGCCTTCTCGTCTCGTTCGGCAATGCGTCGGGACCGGTCACGGATGTGAACCTCGGCATCTTCGCGCAGAAAGGTTCGCTCTTCGTGACGCGGCCGACCATGTTCCACTACATCGCGAAATCGCCGACCGCCTTCCAGGAGATGGCCGACGATCTTTTCTCGGTGGTGAAATCGGGCGCGGTGAAGATCGAGGTGAACCAGCGCTACTCGCTCGCCGAAGCCGCCCGCGCCCATCTCGACCTTGAAGGCCGGAAGACGACGGGCGCCAGCGTGCTGATCCCGTGATCGGGGGCTCCTGCCTCTGCGGCGCGGTGCGCTTCGCGGCAGAGCGCGGCAGCGGCATCGTCGTCTGTCACTGTTCGATGTGCCGCAAGGCGGCAGGCGGCGCCTTCGGTGCCTTCTTCGTCGCGTTGCGCGACGAGGTGACGTGGGAGGGCGCCGAGCATCTAAGCGTCTACCGCTCGTCGCCCGGCCTCGAGCGCGCCTTCTGCAAACATTGCGGCACGGCGATGACGGGCGCAAACCTCACCGAACCGGACGAAACGATCATTCTGGCCGCCAGCGCGCTGGATAATGATGGGTCCCTGCGTGTCATTGCCGTGGAACACGCCGCCGCGAAAGCGACATGGTCCGAAGGTAGTGAAGAGGTGCCGCATTTCGACGGCCCTTATCCGGGATGGGAAAAGCTCAGGCCATGAAAACTCTCGTGCTCGCGCTCCTCGCCGCGTTCGTCTTCTCCACCGGCGCGGCGGCGCAACCCTGGAGCGAGCGCGAAGTGGCGATCGAGGGTGGCATCTCGAAACTCTACGGCACGCTGACGTTGCCCGCGGGCGACGGTCCCGCCGATGCGGCGCTGATCCTGTCGGGTTCCGGCGCGACCGACCGCAACGGCAACTTTCCCGAAGGCTACAACAACAGCCTGAAGTTTCTCGCCCGCGGGCTCGGCGCCGAAGGCATCGCGACGCTGCGCGTCGACAAGCGCGGCGTCGCCGAGAGCCGCGCCGCCGCACCGGAGGAACGGGACCTGCGCGCGGAAACCTTCGTCGACGACGCGGCCGCATGGCTCGCCTTCCTCGAGGAGCAGCCGCGCGTCCGCCGCCTCTTCCTGATCGGGCACAGCGAGGGCGCGCTGGTCGCGACCCTGGCGGCGCAGAAGAAACCGGTCGCCGGCCTCGTGCTGATCGCGGCAGGCGGCAGGCCCGCCTCCGTCATCCTTCGCGAGCAGCTTTCCGCCGGCAACCTGCCGGCCGAGATGCGCCGCCGCTCCGACGAAATTCTGGCCAGGCTCGAACGCGGCGAGACCGACGACGCCGTGCCGCGCCAGCTCGAAGCGCTCTACCGGCCGAGCGTGCAGCCCTATCTGATCTCCTGGTTCAAATACGATCCCGCAGCCGAACTGGCGAAGCTCCAGGTGCCGGTCCTTCTCATCCGCGGCACGCACGACCTGCAGGTGCGGCAGGTGGATGCCGACGCGCTCGCGGCCGCGCGGCCGGACGCTGTGCGTCTCGCGGTCGAGGAGATGAACCATGTGCTGAAGATCGCGCCGCTCGACCGGGCGGAAAACATCCGCTTCTATTCGGACCCCGATGCGCCGCTGGCGCCGGAGGTCGTGCCCGCCATTGCCGGTTTCATCGCCGGAAAAGCGCCCGACTGATTATTTGCCGAGACCCAGCGCCGGGTCGGGCACGCCCGAACCGGTATCGATGAAGACGGCGCGGCGCAGCGTCAGGATGCGGTCGAGCACCACGTCGACGGTCCATTCGCTGACCAGCTCGCAGGGAATGACGGTACCGATGACGCGCTCCTTGCCGTCCGCATCGGGCGCGAGCGGCAGCGTCATGAACTCGCACGGATAGGCCATGCCCCGCCGGTCATAGACGTCGCGGATCATCAGCAACCCGCAGGGCTGCGCGTGGAGCGCCTGCAGCCGCGCGCGGTCGATGGCGACCTCGGCATGGCCGGGGCCGAATATGTTATGGCCGGTGAGGTCGAAACCGCTGCCCTCGACAAGGGCGCTGCCATAGATGCGGAAGACAAGGCGCTTGTCGTCCTCCCAGCTCAGATAGCGGATATAGGGAAGAAGCTCGACGAGCGCGCGCAGATCGACATCGCCGGCCGACGGCATCGGCTTGTCGCCGCGCGCCTCGAGCCACCAGGCATAGATTTCGCGGCCCGCATTGGAGAGGGTGATGCCGCCGATTTCGGCGGGAACGTGGTCGCTGGGATTTTTGAGCCGTGCCTTGACCCGCGCCGCGGCGTCGCCCTGCAAAAGCGGCTTCACCCAGGCCGACCGGCCCTCCGCGATCTCGCTTGCGCGCTCGTCCATGCCCCCACCTCACCGACCACTCTGCCCCGCATCCGCGACGGCAAGGAGCCGATACACGGAATGCGGGTAGAAGGTAGCAGATTTCAGGCGGATTTTCTCAGCTATTCACGTTGTCGAAGCCACCGGCACCCTTCGTCATGCGCTGGAGTTTGCCGGTGGCTGCAAGAATGTTCCGGAGGCGGATCATGCCTTTGCCTTGACTCCCCATAACCAACAGCCCTCTAATGCTCGCCATAACATCGCCATCGAAAGTCTTTTGGGGGGCTGCGATGAGGAACAAGCCAAGGCTTACGGTTCGCGTCACCAGCATCGCCGCCGCGCTCCTGATCGCTTCATGCGGGCCGCTGCATCAGGAGACGGTGCTGTCCTATCCGGAGCATGCAAAAAAAGCTCACAGCGACAAGCCGGCAACGCCTCCACCATCGCTGGCGCAGGCTTTCGCCTATGGCGAGGCCGTGAAGAAAAACTACAGCGACCTCATCCACGATCAGGAAAACTTTCGCCGCTATACGACCGTTGCGGTTATAGCGGCGGGCGCCACCACACTTTTCTACACCGTCACCGGAGGCGCATCCAAAGATGTACTGACAGCGCTTGCCGTCGGCGGCGGGGGTCTCTATGTGGCGGCAAATGTCCTGACAAGCCGGCTCGAGCAGGAGGTCTTCCTGCTGGGTTACGAGGGCGTGAACTGCGTACTCGGAGATTACGGAAGGCTCAACCAAGCCGACCGCGACCTCGCACGGTTCGTGCGGATCGGCAACGAAACGCATGAGCCAGTTCTGAAAACCGCCATCGCGGAGGCTGAGGCGGCAGTGAATGCGCTTGCGGCCAAGGCCAAGCCGGAAAAAGAAAGTGACGTAAGAAGTATATTCGCAGGGTCGATAAACTCCGCCAAGGATATTGAGTCGAAGATATTTTCGGCACGTTACGCGATCTCCGGCTATTCCTCCGAATTGGTACCTCGCATCGACGAAGTTCAGAAACAGGTGGTAACGCAAAAAAAACTGATAGGAACCGATCCGCTTGCGGCCGCGCGCAATCCGTTTCAGCTTGTCTTGCAACAGTCTGCGGGGTTTGCGCCTAAACCAATTGTCGTTCCCACTGTGTCTACGGCGAATCTCGCTGCCGCCAATATTCTGGCAAACGATACTTGGCGCGACACGAATCCGCCCACCGAACTATTGCAAGAAGCATCCACAAGGATTCGCCATCTCCAAGAAGTTGCCGCCGAGGCGCAAGCGGTACTCAGCGCTCACAAAGAGACGATCGACAAAGGTCCGGACAACACGACCTGCTCACTCCCGGATCAATCGAGCAAATTGGTCCTGAAGACATTACCTTCGACAGAAATAAAAATTAACAAATCAAAAACTGGCGAATCCGCAAAGCTGATCAGCATCAAGATCATCGATAATTCCGTTTTGGGTGTTATCGCCGACTGGATCGCCGATACGCCGCTAGCTGCTCCCAACGGTACGAAAGTGGTAGCTACAACCGTTCCCGGAACTTCAGGCAGTTTGACAGCGGTTGAGTTCCGAGTGACGGATACAACCACCACCGGCAACTACTTGCTTTACATCGTGGATACGTTGGGCCGCTTTTCCACCACCATCAAGGTGGAAATCGAAAATCCGCCTACTGCTCCCTAACAAAAAGGGCGGCTCCGTGAGCCGCCCTTGTTCCGTATCTGGATGTTTTTCCGTTTACGTATTCATCGAGTCGAAGAATTCGCTGTTGCTCTTCGTCTGCTTGAGCTTGTCGAGCAGGAATTCGACCGCGTCGACGGTGCCCATCGGGTTGAGGATGCGGCGGAGCACATACATCTTCGAGAGCGTGCCCTTGTCGACC
>NZ_JAUYUS010000075.1 GCF_030694575.1 Parvibaculum sp. | reverse complement strand
GGGAACGCTCGCCCGCCTGATTGAGGATCGCCGCCGTCTCGACCATCTCGACCATGAAGGTGGAACGGCCGCGCGCGAGATCGTCGGCCGCGCCGACGCGGGAGAAGAGGCGGTCGACAACGCCGATATGCGCCTCGTCCGCCGGCACGAAGGAGCCCATCTGCGCCATGATGGCGATGAGCGCGTTCTGGCGGAGGAAGGTCGATTTGCCCGCCATGTTGGGACCGGTGAGCAGCCAGATATGCTTGCCGTCGCCGTTCTCCGCCGAGAGGCTGGTGTCGTTCGGCACGAAGGCCTGGCCGGAGCGGGCGAGCGCCGCCTCGACCACGGGATGGCGGCCGCCGCGAATATCGAAGGCGAGGCTTGCATCGACGCGGGGGCGGACATAGCGCCGCTCGGCGGCGAATTCGGCAAGCGCGGCCGTCGCATCGAGACGGGCCAGCGCCTCGGCGGCGCGGGAGAGGCCGGGCGCTTCCAGCAGGGTCGCGGCGACGAGTTCATCGAAGAGGGCGAGTTCGATTTCGAGGGCGCGGCCGGCGGCCTCGGCGATGCGGCTGGCGAGGCCGGCGAGTTCGGCCGTCGTAAAGCGCATCGCGTTCGCCATGGTCTGGCGGTGGATATAGGTGCCGGTGAAGGGCGGAGCGACGAGCTTCTCGCCGTGGCGCGGCGGCACCTCGATGTAATAGCCGAGTACGTTGTTGTGGCGGATCTTGAGGGCGGCGATGCCGGTCTCGTCCGCATATTTCGCCTGCAGCCCTGCGATCAGCTTGCGCGCATCGTCGCGGAGCGCGCGGGTCTCGTCGAGGTCGGGGCTGGCGCCCCTTGCGATGAAGCCGCCGTCGCGGGCCATGAGCGGCAGCTCTTCGCCAAGCATGGCGGCGAGGCGCTCCTTCAGTGCGGTGGCGGCGCCGCGCATCGCCTCGCAATCCGCGGCGATTTCTTCCGGCAGGGGAAGGAGCGAAGGCGAGGCGCCATCGAGCGCGGCGCAGAGCGTGTGGGCGGCGGCGAGGCCGTTCGCGATCGAGGCCAGATCGCGCGGGCCGCCGCGGCCGAGCGAGAGGCGGGAGAGAGCACGCGCGATGTCGGGCGCGGATTTCAGCCCGGCGCGGAGGCGGGTGCGCATGTCGCGCGCGTCGTGGAACCATTCGACGGCGTCGAGGCGGCGGACGATCGCGGCGGGATCGGTCAAGGGGGACGCGAGGCGGGCGCCGAGCTCGCGCGCGCCGGCGCCCGTGACGGTGCGGTCGATGGTGGCGAGGAGGGAGCCGGCGGTCTCGCCCTGCAGCGTTTTCACCAATTCGAGATTGGCGCGGGTGGCGGCGTCGATCGCCATGGTGTCGGCGGCGGCGACACGGCGCGGCGGCATCAAGGCGGGCATGCGGCCGACCTGCGTCAGCTCGACATAATCGAGCAGCGCGCCCATGGCGCCGAGTTCGGCGCGGGCGAAGGCGCCGAAACCGTCCAGCGCGGAGACGCCGAGATGGGACTTCAGGCGGCGCTCGGCCTGACCGCTCTCGAAGCGGATGGAGGGGAGCGCGGTCAGGACGGCGCCCGATTGCGCGAGGCTGTCGGCGAAGGCTTCGTCGGTGGCGAATCCCTCGGCGACGAGGAGTTCGCCGGGGGAGAGTCTGGCAAGCTCCGCGGCCAGCGCGGCGGGGGCGAGCGAGGTGACCGCGAAGTCGCCGGTCGAGACATCGACCCAGGCGAGGCCGAAGCCCGCCTCCGCGCCGGTGCGGGCGAGGGCGGCCAGATAATTATGGGCGCGCGCGTCGAGCAGCGTGTCTTCGGTGAGGGTGCCGGGCGTGACGAGGCGGGCGACGGCGCGGGCGACGACGGACTTCGCGCCCCGCTTCTTCGCCTCCGCCGGGTCCTCGACCTGTTCGCAGACGGCGACCTTGAAGCCCTTGCGGATCAGGCGCTGGAGATAGGTATCGTGGCTGTGGACGGGGACGCCGCACATCGGGATGTCTTCGCCCAGATGCTTGCCGCGCTTCGTCAGCGCGATGTCGAGCGCCTGCGAGGCCGCCACGGCATCGTCGAAGAAGAGCTCGTAGAAATCGCCCATCCGGTAGAAGAGGAGGGCTTCCGGCCAACGCGCCTTGATCTCCAGATATTGCGCCATCATGGGGGTAGCATCCGCCGGAATGGACGCTGTGGCCGACGGGATTTCGGGCTCGAAGGAGGTGGCGGGCTCTGACATGGGGTCGGAGACTAGCAGAATGACGGGTTGCGAAAAGACGGGAATGGGACCGCCCCGAAAGGGGGGCAAGAGGCATCGAATCGGGGCTATGGTGGCGGGAAATCCACCCTGTTCCCTTGTTATTGAGGGATCGCCAGCCTACAAAGCGGCTCCAAAGGCGGGTTCCGGCGCATTGGCCGGCGTCCCCGCATCATGCCGACAGCCGGACCCGAGACCATGAGCAAAAAAAAGCGCCGCCAGTTTACCGACGAGGAAGCGCTCCTCTTCCATTCGCAGGGCAAGCCCGGGAAGCTCGAAATCAACCCGACGAAGCCGATGGCGACGCAGCACGATCTGTCGCTCGCCTACAGCCCCGGCGTCGCGGTGCCGGTGCGCGCGATCGCGGAGAACCCGGACGCGGCCTATGAATACACGACCAAGGGCAACCTCGTCGCCGTGATCTCGAACGGCACGGCGATCCTCGGGCTCGGCGATCTCGGCGCGCTGGCCTCCAAGCCCGTGATGGAAGGCAAGGCGGTGCTCTTCAAGCGCTTCGCCGACGTCGATTCCATCGATCTCGAAATCGATACCAAGGATGTCGACGCCTTCGTGAACGCGGTGCGCTATCTCGGGCCCTCGTTCGGCGGCATCAACCTCGAAGACATATCGGCGCCGGACTGCTTCGTGATCGAGAGCCGGTTGCGCGAACTCATGGACATTCCGGTGTTCCATGACGACCAGCACGGCACCGCGATCATCACGGCGGCGGGGCTTATCAACGCGCTCTATCTCACCGACCGCGACATCAAGGACGTGAAGCTCGTCGTCAACGGCGCGGGCTCGGCCGGCATCGCCTGCCTCGAACTCATCAAGGCGATGGGGCTGCCGCACGACAACGCCATTCTCTGCGACACCAAGGGCGTGATCTACAA
Source organism: Parvibaculum sp. (assembly GCF_030694575.1). Lineage (GTDB taxonomy): Bacteria > Pseudomonadota > Alphaproteobacteria > Parvibaculales > Parvibaculaceae > Parvibaculum. The sequence goes on along the minus strand of NZ_JAUYUS010000075.1, from coordinate 11,917 downwards.
GGGCCGCACCGAAGGCATGAACCAGTGGAAGTCGGCGCATGCCGCCGTCACGGATGCGCGCACGCTGGAAGAGGCGATGGTGGGCTGCGACGTGTTCCTCGGGCTTTCGGCCAAGGGCGCGATCAACGGCAAGATGGTGGCGTCGATGGCGCCGAAGCCGATCATCTTCGCGATGGCGAACCCCGATCCCGAGATCACGCCGGAAGAAGTGGCGCTGGTGCGCGACGACGCCATCACCGCGACGGGGCGCTCCGACTATGCGAACCAGGTGAACAACGTTCTCGGCTTTCCCTACATCTTCCGCGGCGCGCTCGACGTGCGCGCGAGTGCCATCAACGAGGACATGAAGATCGCCTGCGCGGAGGCTCTCGCAAAGCTCGCGCGCGAGGACGTGCCGGACGAAGTGGCGGCGGCCTATCAGGGCGAGCGTCCGCGCTTCGGCCCGCAATACATCATTCCCGTGCCGTTCGACCCGCGCCTCATCCGCGAAATTCCGCCGGCGGTGGCGAAGGCGGCGATGGATTCGGGCGTGGCGCGGCTGCCGATCGTCGACATGGAAGCCTACAAGAACCGGCTGTCGGCGCGGCTCAACCCGACGGCGGGCACGCTGCAGGTCATCATGGACAAGGTGCGGCGCGAACCGAAGCGCGTCGTCTTCGCCGAGGGCGAGGAAGAGCGCGTGATCCGCGCGGCGCTCGCCTTCCGCGACGCCGGGCTCGGCCATCCGATCCTCGTCGGCCGCGAGGACCAGGTGCGCGAGACGCTGAAGCAGATCGGCCTCGATCCGAAGACCGATCTCGACATCCGCAATGCGCGCACCTCCGACAAGGTCGACGAGTACACGGAGTTTCTCTACAAGAAGCAGCAGCGCAACGGCTATCTCTACCGCGACTGCCACCGGCTGGTGAGCAACGACCGCAACATCTTCTCGGCCGTGATGCTGGAGCGGGGCGATGCGGACGCGCTGGTGACTGGCGTGACGCGGACCTATTCGGTTGCGCTCGAGGAAGTGCGCCGCGTGATCGACGCGGTCGACCATCGCCGTCCGATCGGCGTGACGCTTGTCGTCGCGGGCGGGCGCACGGTGCTCGTCGCCGACACGAACGTGCACGAGATGCCGACAGGCGAGGAGCTTGCCGATATCGCGATGCAGGCGGCGGAAGTCGCGCGGCGGCTCGGCTACGAACCGCGCGTGGCGATGCTGGCCAATTCGAGCTTCGGCACGCATGCGCATGAGCGGCCCTCGACGGTGCGCGACGCGGTGCGCATTCTCGACGAGCGGCAAGTCGATTTCGAGTATGACGGCGAGATGGCGGCGGATGTCGCGCTCAACCGCGAGACGATGGCGCTTTATCCGTTCTGCCGGCTGAGCGACACGGCGAACGTGCTCGTCATGCCGGCGATCCATGCAGCGTCGATCTCGACGAAGCTCTTGCGCGTGCTCGGCGGGTCGACGCTGATCGGGCCGCTGCTTGTCGGCCTCAAGCGGCCGGTGCAGATCGTGCCGATGACGGCGAACGTATCCGACCTCGTCAACATGGCGGCGCTGGCGGCTTACAATCTTTACCGCTGAGGCGAAGCTTTTCCGCTCGGCGTTCCGTATTTGACGCTGAACTTCGAGAGGTAGCGGCCGGAGATCTGGGCGACGGGGAAGAGGATCAGCACGTCGGTCGTGCCGAACTGGTGGTCGATCACCGCGCCTTCGCCGATATAGCAGCCTGCGCGGAGATAGCCCTTTATCATGGGCGGCAGCGCGCGGAGCGCCTCGCGCGGATCGACATCTTCCTTCGCCATGCGGTTCATCTCGACATAGCGTTCGGGCAGCGCACGGACCTTCCAGTCGTCCGGCGCGGCGTGATGATGGTGGAGATAGGAGAGCGGCGTGGCGAGGCTGTCGGGGTTGGTGCCCTCGAAGCTCGCGCAACCGAACATCACGTCGAGCTTGTGTTCGGTGACGTAGTGCATGATGCCGTGCCAGAGAAGTTCCACCGTCGGCTTGGTGCGGTAGGGCTTCAGCACGCAGGAGCGGCCAAGCTCCAGAAAGTTCAACCCGGCGTGGCGGGCGAGGAGCGGCGCGATGTCGTATTCGCTGGCGGTGTAGAAGCCGCCTTCGCGCTCCGCGACTTCCTGGCGGAGAAGGCGGTAGCAGCCGACGACGGCCTCCGGCGGCAATTCGCCTCCAGCACCCTCGCCGTCCGGCGCGAGCGAATGATCGACGACGAGAAGGTGATCGCAGATTTCGTCGAAGCGGTCGAAGTCGCGCTTGCGCGCGCGCGTTTCCGCATCCGGCGTGGCCGACATCTCCTCGTAGAAAACGCGGTAGCGGACGGCCTGCGCGGCGTCGATTTCCGGGGCGGACCGGGCGAGGCGCACTTCGAGAGCGCCCTTGCGGCCGTAGCTCAGCCGGTCGGTGGCGCCCGCCGCCAGCAGCGGATCAATGCTGCGGCCCGTCTCTCTGGTATTCATTATCGCGGAACCCGAACCTGTTTCTGCTGCCACACCGGCATGCGGACCCTGCCGCAAGCCGGGCGTTACAACGTCCCCCCTCACCCCCACGGCAACTCCCCCCGTCTGACGGGAAAGCTCGCGAACGGCCATTTTGCCTATCCTTTCATTATCGCCGCCCGATGCCAAGCAAGCGGATGCAGGTAACCAGCCTTCTTGTCGCAGCTTCACGCGACAAGAAGATGTCAGGCCCAAAACGGGCGATCCGGCCGGGTCAGGCGGCGGTGCCGGGCTTCGGCGGCGGCGCCGGGCGGGGCTGGAAGCGCATCACGACGAGGATGAGGAGGATGGCGGGGACGCCCATCAGCGCCGTGGCGACGAAGAAGGGGATGTAGCCCGCCGTCTTGGCGGTGAGATGGGGCGCCATCGCGGCAAGCGGGCCGACCAGCGAGGCCGAGGCCGAGAAGCCGTCGACCATGACGCCGGAGACGCCGCCGAGAATCTTGCCGGGCAGCGCGAAGGCCGAGCTGAAAAGCGCGTATTGCGTGGCCGCGAAGTCGTGGTTCACGAGGCTCGACATATAGGCGATGAGGACGGTGCCCGCGAAACCGCCCGAGAAGTTCTCGATCGAGATGGTGACGGCGAGGGCGGCGGGGTCCGCGCCCCTGAAGGTGAGCCACACGAAGATGAGATTGGTGCCGGTGGCGGCGACGGCCCCGGCGAGGAGCGAGCGGAGGACGCCGATCCTCGCGGCGACGATGCCGCCGATCAGCGCGCCCGCGATAGTCATCCAGATGCCGTAGAGCTTCACCACCGTCGCGATGGTGGAAAGCGGGAAGCCGAGATCGATATAGAGCGGGTTCGCCATGACGCCCATGACGAAATCCGGCACGCGGTAGAGGCCGATCAAGGCGAGGAGGACGAGCGCCCACCAGCCGTAGCGCTGGAAGAAATCGACGAAGGGCGCGACGACGGCACGGTAGAGCCAGGCGACGATGAGCGCGGGGCGGCCATCGACATGGAAGTGACGGACGAAACCGTCGACCGTCTCCTGGCCGATGACGGGCGCGACCGCTTCGGCGACGCGCGGGGCGAGAAGGGCCGCGCCGATGCCGACGCCCATCAGGGCGGCCATGGCGAGATAGGCCGCGTGCCACGAGACGCCCTCGGCGATGAAGAGCGCGCCCGCGCCCGATGCGATCAGCGCGATGCGGTAGCCGAGCTGGTAGACGGCGGCCATGGCGCCCTGCTTCTCGTCCGACGCCGCTTCGATGCGCCAGGCATCGACGGCGATGTCCTGCGTCGCGGAGGCGAAGGCGAGGACGAGGGCGAAAAGGACGACGGGCGTGAGCGAGGTGGAGGGGTCGGAGAAGGAAAGACCGGCAAGCGCGGCGGCGGCGACCAGTTGCGCGAGGACCATCCAGGCGCGGCGCTTGCCGAGCAGGCGGTCGAGCAGCGGCACCCTCAGGTGATCGAGGACCGGCGCCCAGAGAAACTTGATCGTGTAGGCGAGGCCGACATAGCTCATCAGGCCGATATCGGTGCGGGAGATGCCCGCCTCACGCAGCCATGCGGACAGCGTGGAAAAGACGAGGAGGAAGGGAAGGCCGGCGGAGAAGCCGAGCAGCAGCATGACGATCATGCGGCCTTCGGCATAGACCGCAAGACTTCCCGCCCAGTCGCGGGCGCGTTTCGGCATCGGCATCGGATATGTCCCCTGTCCTCAAGCGGCGAGCGCACCCACTTTAGGCGCGATTCGCCTTTTCGCCAGAGGCATGCGCGCGCGGCGAGCGGCGGCCGGCCCAGCGCGCGAGCATGTCGTCGAGCGCCTCCGCCGCGACGGGCTTGGAGAGGTAATCGTCCATGCCGGCATCGAGGCAGGCCTGCCGGTCGTCCGCCATCGCATTGGCGGTAAGGGCGATGATGGGAATGGCCGCATGGGGCGTTTCAAGCTCGCGGATGCGCGCCGTCGCCGCGAAGCCGTCCATGCCGGGCATGTGAAGGTCCATCAGCACGAGGTCGATCTCGCGCGCCGCGTCCGCTTCGAGCGCCGCGACCGCCTCCGCGCCGTTGCGGGCGAGGCGAACGGTGTGGCCGGTATGTTCGAGCAGCGTGCGAGTGAGGAGCGCGTTGATCTCGTTATCCTCGGCGACGAGGACGGTGAGGGGCGCCGTACCGATGACGGGTGCGCGCGGTGGCATCATGTCGTCCTCGATTACCGTGTCGTCGTAGTCGTGGGTTGCAGGCGCGCCGATACCCGGCATCCAGTGGCGCACGCGAAGCGCGGTGAGGCGGGCGACAAGCGAGGCGGCACGGACCGGGCGGATGAGATATCCGTCGAAGGGCGCATCGGGGCCCTGGGTCAGCGCGACAAGGCGGTCGCGGTCCTGCGGACGGAGCAGCATCAGCGTACCGAGGCCGGGAACGCGGCCGCGCGCATGGGCGGCGAGCGCGGCGCCGTCGCCGGCGGAACCGTCGATCGGGCAGATGAAAATGTCGGCGGGGCCCGCATCGAGCGCACGGAGGAGCCCTTCCCTGTCGGCCACGAGACGCGTATCCGCGCCGGCGGCCGAGGCCGCGCGGGCAAGCGCCGCGCCGACAAGCGGCGGATCGTTGAGGACTATGACGCTGAGGCCGGAAAGCGGCGTGGGCGCGGGCCCGTCATGCTGGCCGAGTGCGAGGCGGAGCGGCAGATGGGCGCGGAAGATCGAGCCCCTGCCCTCCTCGCTCTCCACGTCGATGCGGCCTTCCATCGCGCCGACGAGACGCTTCGTGATGGCGAGGCCGAGGCCGGTGCCTTCGTAGCGGCGCGCATGGGACTGATCGGCCTGCGCGAAATCGTCGAAGATGTGCTCGCGCGCCTGTTCGTCCATGCCGATGCCGGTGTCCTCGACTTCGAGGACGAGGCCGACGCGCTTGTTGTCGGAACGTTGTGCGCCCTGCGCGGGCACGGCGGTCCGCGAGAGACGGAGCACGACGCCGCCCGAGACCGTGAACTTGATGGCGTTGCCCGCGAGGTTGAGCAGGATCTGGCGGATGCGCGCTTCGTCGCCCATCAGCATGCGGGGCACGGCGGGCGAAATTTCGGTGACGATTTCGAGACCCTTGTCGAAGGCACGCGGTGCGAGCAGCTCGGCGACGCTTTCAAGGACGCGGCGCGGATCGAAGGCGGCTTCCTCGAGCGTGACCTTGCCGGCCTCGATTTTCGAGTAGTCGAGAATGTCGTTGATGATGTTCAGCAGCGCCTCGCCCGACGCGCGCACGGCCTCGGCATAGGAGCGCTGGGCGGGATCGAGCTTCGTGTCGAGGAGGAGCTTCGTCATGCCGATGACGCCGTTCATGGGCGTGCGGATTTCGTGGCTCATGGTGGCGAGGAAAAGGCTCTTGGCGCGGTTCGCCTCCTTCGCCTGTTCGAGGGCGACGGCGAGTTTTTCCTCCGCGTCCTTGCGCTCCGTCACGTCGCGGCCGACGGCCTGGATCTCGACGAGCTTTCCGTCTTCGTCGCGGATCGCGAATTCCTCCCACGCGATGCAGCGGGGGCCGCGCGTGGTGAGCGCGCGCTCGTCGTAGCGGATGCGGTGAGGCGGCATGGAGAGGCCGGAAAAGCTTGCCAGCATGCGCGGGCGTTCGCCTTCCGGCAGGTCCGGCAGGAACGTGTTGCCGATCACCTCGGTGCGGAGCTTGCCGAAGGTGTCGCAGAAGACGTCGTTCACATAAGTGAGGCGGCCGCGCAAATCCTTGCGGATGATGACGTCGCCCTGGGCGCGCACGAGATCGCGGTAACGCTCCTCGCGCTCGGCGATTTCCCACTTCTCGTCGCGAAGCGTCTCGATGCGGGCATGCAGCGTTTCGATTTCGGCCTTGTGGGCGCGGGCGCGCGCGGAAGCGCGGCGCCAGGCTTCGAGGCCGAGCATGAGCACGGCGACGAGGCCCAGCAGAAGAAGGGGCGTCCGGTCGAAATCGAGAAACGGCATAAGGGTTCCGCGGCTGACGGTTCGGCCTTGAAGGCCGGAAAACCCGCGGATTGTCGGCCGATCATGGTTGAGAAAGCGTTAGGGGGGATGGTTAGCGAAGGGTTAATACTATCGCGCCGCTGCCTCGTGCGGCCCATGAGGAGCAAGCGGAAGATGACAATGCTGTTTCCGATCACAGCCGGCGCGCTGGGAATCATCGCCGGATCTGCGCATTCCTATCTCGGCGAGCGGAAAATTCTCTGGCGTCTGTTCGCGGAAGGAAATTCGCAAGCCCTGGAAAAAGGGCGGACGCGCGAGTTGCTACGCGCGGTCTGGCATATCCCCTCGCTCGCCTGGATCGTGCTCGGACTGGCGCTGGTTCATGCGGGCCTCGAGAACAGGCCCGACGGCGTGGTGGCGGCGATGGCCGGGACGGTTTTCGTCCTGTCCGGCGTGGCGAACTGGATGGCCTTGAAATCCATCCATATCAGCGGCGGTACTCTGGTGGCCGCGGGGCTGCTTTCTTTCGCAAGTATCGTCGTGGGTCTTTAAGCCGCCGCGCCGAGCTTCCCCGCCACGGTTTCGCGGTAGGCGAGCGCCTCGGCGATGTGGATGCGCTGGACGCCGTCGCGGCCTTCGAGGTCGGCCAGGGTGCGGGCGACGCGGAGCACGCGGTGATAGCCGCGCGCGGTGAGACCCATGCGTTCGGCGGCCTCGCCGAGAAGGCGGCGGCCGGCATCGTCCGGCGCGGCGATCCTGTCCAGCAGTTCGCCCTCGACATGGGAATTGAGGAGCATGGAGCCCGGGCCGACCAGTTCGGCGAAGCGGGCCTGCTGGATGTCGCGGGCGGCGGCGACGCGGAGACCGACCTCGGCCGAGCCCTCGGCGGGCGGCGGCAGGGCGAGGTCGGCATGGGCGACGGGCGGCACCTCGATATGGATGTCGATGCGGTCGAGCATCGGCCCCGACAATTTCGCCTGATAATCGCCGACGCAGCGCGGCACGCGGGGGCAGGCGCGGGCGGCATCGCCCGCATGGCCACAGCGGCACGGGTTCATGGCGGCGACAAGCTGGAAACGCGCCGGAAAGGTGACATGGGCATTGGCGCGGGCGACGACGGCCTCGCCGGTTTCCAGCGGTTGACGGAGACTGTCGAGCACCTGACGCGGAAATTCCGGCAGTTCATCCAGAAACAAAACCCCGCGATGGGCGAGCGAGACCTCGCCGGGCTTCACCCGGAGGCCGCCGCCGATCAAGGCGGGCATGGACGCCGAATGATGCGGCGCGCGGTAGGGCCGGCGGCGGCCGATGCCGGTTTTCAGCAATTCGCCGGCGAGCGAGGCGACCATCGAGGTCTCCAGCATCTCGTGCGGCGAGAGCGGCGGCAGGATGCCGGGGAGGCGGGCCGCCAGCATCGACTTGCCGGAGCCGGGCGGGCCGACCATCAGCATGTTGTGGCCGCCGGCGGCGGCGACTTCGAGCGCGCGCTTGGCGCTTTCCTGGCCCTTGATGTCGCGGAGGTCCGGCATCGCGCCCGCCTCCACCGCCTTCATGGGCTCGGGCTCCGACAAGACCTGCGTGCCGCGGAAATGATTGACCAGTGCGATGATGGAGCGAGGCGCGAGGACGCCGCCCGGATTGTCGGCGCCCATGCCGGCCCAGGCGGCTTCCGGTCCGCAATCATGGGGGCAGATGAGGCCCTTGCCGCGCGCATTGGCGGCGATGGCGGCGGGAAGAGCGCCCGCGACCGGGTTGATCGCGCCGTCGAGCGACAATTCGCCGATGACGACGAAACGCTCCAGCTCCTGCGGCGGCAGCACGCCCATGACGACGAGAAGGCCGAGCGCGATAGGCAGGTCGTAATGGCTGCCTTCCTTGGGGAGATCGGCGGGGGCGAGATTGACCGTGATGCGCTTTGCGGGAAGGCCGAGGCCGATCGCCTGAAGGGCGGCACGGACCCGCTCGCGGCTTTCGGCCACCGCCTTGTCGCCGAGGCCGACGACGGCGAAGCCGACGATGCCGCCCGCTATGTGGACCTGAACGTCCACAGGCCGCGCCTCGACGCCCTGAAAGGCGATGGTCTCGATATGCGCAACCATGAATGAGCCCCTGCCCGGCCCGCCTCGCCCGGCGGGTTACGGAGAAAGGCTAGCTGAAAGCGCGGTTACGTCAAGAACGAAATGGGAACATTTCGATAGTCCCCTCAGCGGCCGATGACGGCGTCTTCCGCCAGCCATGGCGCGAGCTTGTCCCAAGACGTCGTGACGGTGTTGTCGCCGCCGGCATAGGGGCCGACGGAGTAGACCGGGAAATTGACGCCGAGGCCTTCTTTCGTCACCACCCAGTGTTCGGGGTCGGCGACCATGCCGGCGATGGCCTGCCCGGCTTCGTCGAAGAGGCCCATCTCGCCGAAGATGAGGGTGAGTTCCTCCAGCGCGTTGTCCGCAAGGAGCTGCTGCCAGCCGTCCTTCGCAAAGATGTCGGCGGCGGCGAGCGGGCGGGCTTCGTCGAGGCGGAAGTTCAGATGGGTGACGGCACCGAAGCCATGCGCGGCGCCGAGCGGATATTCCCAGCCGAAGATGTCGAGGCTGACGAAAGTCTCCGTCGCCTCGTTGAGCGTGAAGCTCGTATTCATGGTCGTCGCGCCATCGAAGCCGGTCCAGAGGTAATCGCGGTGCTTCTCGACGGCCGCGTTGAAGGCGCGGTCGCCCTGGCTCGCGGCCGCGTCGATGCCGAAGCTCATCTGCTGGCGGTATCGCATGGCGTTTTCGCCGGGGAATTCTTCCTCGCCGGGTTTTTCGGCGGCGATGAAGGCCCAGCCGTCGGAGACGAAGAAGGTGCGGCCGGATTTTTCGGTCACCGCTTCGGCGAGGAATTTCGCGCGCTCTTCGTACCAGGGCGCGAGGCAGGCGGCGGCGCCATCCGGACAGGCCTTGTCGAGGAAGCGGAGCCATGAACGCTGGCTCCCGCGCATGAGCTCCGCCCCCTCGGGCGAGAGGGCGGCGCGGGCGGCGGCATAGGACGCCGCGATCCGTTCGTCCGCTCCGGAAAGGGCTGGATCGGCACAAACGGTTTTCTCGCGCGCGCTCGATGCTTTCGCACAGTCGAAGCTCGCGGCAGCGGCGGGCGCGGAATGGAACATCGCCGCAAGAAGTACCGCCAGCACTGCACCGGATTTCATTTTCCGCCCCCTGCCCTTGTTGCAGGAGAGGCTAGCGCATGGCGCGTCAGTCCGCGAGTTTCTCGCGCGCTTCCTTTGCCATCTGGACGAGGACCGGGCGGAGTTCGGCAGCGGAGGTGAGTGGCGCGGCGAAGTTGAGCCGGATGACACGCTGGTCGGCCGCAAGGTCGAGACCGTGCGGGTCGATGGAGACGATGCGCCAATTGCCGGGCTCGGCCTTCCCGAGAACCGTGGCGTAGAGGCCGACCGCCTCGGCATGGTCGCCGTTCATATGGGCGACGATGCCATCTTCCACCCTCGCGAGTTCGTCGAGGAGTTCGCCGGGCTTCAGGAACATGTCCGCGGCGGTGAGATCATAGGCCTTGCCGAAACCGCCATTGAGGAAGGCGCGCTCGCATTCCAGCCGGTAGAAGAAGAAGTCCGGCAGGTCGAGATAGATCTCCGCCTTCGGATGACGGGCGAGATAGCGGCGGCGGAGCCGGGCGTGACCGGCGCTGTCTTTTTCCACGCGGGCGGCGCGGGCGAGAAGCGAGAGCCGGGGATGAGCCAGCGGATCGCCCTTGCCGGGCTCGCCGATCAGCAGTGAGCAACGCGGATCGGCGGCAAGCGATTTCGTATGCACGGAAAGCCCGGAAGCCGGAAAGAAGAGCGTACCGTCCATGTCCGGCGCGCAGCCGACGCGGGAGGTGACGGGGTGGCCGCTCTGCGGATCGAGGACGGCGAGCGCACCGTAGCGCACGGTCCGGATGAGCGTTTCGGCCATCGAGCGGGCTTCGGCGCCGGTTTCAAGTCTCGGGTTTTTCGGCTCCGTCATCTACCGGTTTCCGCTATTGGCCTTCCGCGCCTTCCCGGCCGCTTCCATGACGCGCAGGATATTGCCGCCCCAGAGTTTCGCGATCTGCTCTTCGGTGTAGCCGCGACGGAGAAGCTCGACGGTGACGTTGGGTGTTTCGCCGGCATGGGACCAGCCCTCGATGCCGCCGCCGCCCTGGAAGTCGGACGCTATGCCGACATGGTCGATGCCGATCAGCTTCACCGCATAGTCGATGTGGTCGACGAGCATAGCCACATCGGCGCGGGGCCACTTCGCATCGAGCGCGGCGACGCCTTCCTCGAACTTCGCCTTCGCCTCGGCACCCGCATCGAAGACGGCGTCGAGGCTCGTGAGGCCGAGCGAGACGGCGAGGTCGCGACGGGCGGTTTTCTTTTCCTCCGGCACCTCATGCAGATATTCGTCGAAGGCGACGATCTGGATGACGCCGCCCTTTTCCTTCAGCGCCAGCATTTCCTCGTCCGTCATGTTGCGCGGATGGGCGCGGAGCGCATGGACGCCGGAATGCGAGGCGATGACCGGCGCGCGAGAGGCGGCAATCGCATCGAGCGCGGCGGCGCGGGAGGCGTGGGAGACATCGACCATCATGCCCAGATCGTTTGCGCGCGCGATCATGGCACGGCCGAGCTGGCTCAAACCGTCATGCTCGCCGCCTTCCCCGTTCGGCTTGTCGGCGAACTTCTCCTGCGGCTGCGCGCTGTCGGCGAGATCGTTGTGGCCGTTATGGACGAGACCGAAATAGCGGGCGCCGAGCTCGTAGTAAAAATCGAGAAGGGCAGGCTCCTTCGCGACCGAGTAGCCGTTTTCGATGCCGATGAGGGCGATGCGCTTTCCTTCGCCGTGAAGCCGGCGGACGTCTGCGGCGGTGAGAGCAAGACCGATCTCATCCTTGTACTGAATATCCGTCATGCGGCGGATGGCGGCGAATTTCGCCAGCGCCTCGGAAGCGGCTTCGGCGTATCCGACGGCGTTGCGTTCCGTCTGCGAGACATAGACGATGAAGAAGACCGCATCGAGGCCGCCTTCGCGCATGCGCGGCAGGTCGACCTGGACGGGCCAGCCGTTGCGGAGGCCGGGATCGTATTTCGCCGACCCGAAGAAGCTCGGGATGTCGACATGGGTGTCGATGGTAATGACGTTCTTGTGGATGCGGGCGGCGATTTCCTCCGGCGTCGGCTCCGCTTCGGCGGGACCGAGCACCGGCCGCAAGGTCCAGAGGGCGGCGAGCAGAAGCACCGCCGCCGCCGCGACGAGACCGTATCTTCGCCCGTTCATTTTCATAACCACCCCTCCATCGTCAGCCCGCTTGCGGGAAGCCTAGCCGGAATCCGCCCTGCAACAAACGGGACGCGCACGGACGAGCCGCGGGTTCGCGCGGCGAAATACGGCGGCAACAAGGTATCTTTGTGAAGCCGGAACCAGCACCGGCGCGGCCCGTTCTTTTCGCCGGGCGGGGCATTGAGGATTGAAGGAGCTTCACGATGACCAGCAACCGCATGCACCGCC
>NZ_JAUYUS010000105.1 GCF_030694575.1 Parvibaculum sp. | reverse complement strand
GAGATAGCGCACACTGGCTTCGAGCGCGGCTTTGGCGACGCCCATCACATTGTAGTGCGGGATAACTTTCTCGGAGCCGTAATAGGTCAGCGTCACGATCGAGCCGCCGTCGGTCATCAGCTTCTCGGCGCGCCGGCAGAGGGCGACGAAGGAGTAGCAGGAGATCGCCATGCTGGCCGTGAAGTTATCGAGCGTCGTGTCGACATAGCGACCGTCAAGCTCGTCCTTGTTCGAATAGGCGATGGCATGGACGAAGAAATCGAGCTTGCCCCAGTCCTTCCGCAGCGTTTCGAACAGTGCATCGATGCTGCCCTGTTCGGTTACGTCGCAGGGAAGGATGTGCTTCGAGCCGACGGATTCGGCGAGCGGTATGACGCGCTTCTGCAGTGCCTCGCCCTGATAGGTGAAGGCGATCTCGGCGCCTTGATCGGCGCAAGCCTTGGCGATGCCCCAGGCGATCGAGCGGTTGTTCGCGACACCCATGATGAGGCCGCGTTTACCGGCCATCAGGTTGCCCTTGAGAACCGGGCTCGTGCTGGTGGTGGCTTCGCTCATTGCTTCCCCGTCAACCTGGTCTGCGCCAAAAATGGAGCCGCATCCTACACAAAAGCCCCAAACCGTCTAACAAAAAAGCCCGAATTTCCGGGTATTCGGGCTTCACGATTATTGTCAGTTCATGTCCGTCAGGAATCCGAAAAACCTTTGCGGGGATTGTGCTTAAGCCCGGTTGCCCAACTGGCGGCAAAGTCCCTCAAGCTGTCGTCCGGCGCGTCGGGCAGGGTGACGGCGAGGATGACGTACTGATCCCCCGGTTCCGCGCCATCCGGTTTCAGCCCGCGGCCTTTGAGGCGGAGACGCGTCCCGGTATTGGAGCCCGCCGGAATGGAAAGGTTGACGGTGCCGGTAACGGTCGGCACCTCGATCCGTGCACCCAGCACGGCTTCGGCGAGCGTCACCGGCAGGCTCAGGTGGATATCGCTGCCCTCGCGGCGGAAAAACGGATGGGCTTCGACATCGACGGTGACGAGAGCGTCGCCCGCTTCGGCGCCGCCATGTCCCTCGCCGCCCTGGCCGCGCAGCCGGATTTGCCTGCCGTTTTCGATGCCGGCGGGAATGGCGAGCTCAAGCGTCTTGCCGCCTGCAAGCGTCACGCGCTTCTTCGCGCCATTCGCGGCTTCGAGAAAACTCACCGTGAGGCGATAGGTCTGGTCGTCCCCCCGGGCACGGAAAACCCGCTTGCCGGCGCTGCGTATGCCCTCGAAGAGCTCCGAAAAGATGTCGTCGGATGGCGCATGAGCGCTCTGGCCGGGCGATCCGGCCTCTTCGAACCTGGGCCGCCTGCGCATCGCCGCAGCGGCAAGGCGTTCGGCTTCGAAGCGGCGCCGGCTTGCCTCGTCCTTGAGCTGGTTATAGGCGGCCGTCACTTCCTGGAAACGCGCGTGCTGCGCGGCGCTCTCACCCTGCGTATCCGGATGAAGCTGCTTCGCGAGCTTGCGGTAGGCCGCCTTGACTTCGGCATTACCCGCTCCCGGATTGAGCCCGAGTATTTGATAGGGATCGCGCACGGCGCTCCGTTCTTTTGAAGGTTGCCCGGAGGAAGCCCGAAGTCTAGGGCAGGCTGCATACGAATAGGTTAAGGGCCAGTGCCGCCGAAATGGTCGATTTCAGCCTCGGGCGGTGGCGGTGCGGTCGTTGAAACCGCCGCATCCGCCTCACTTGGCGGCGGCGGGCCGGGCAGGCTCGGCACGAGTTGCGTCAGCCGCTCGAGCGCCTTTTCGTGGCCGCTTCGCGCGGCGAGCGTGTACCAGGCGAGGGCGCGTGCCTGATCCGCCTCGACGCCGAGACCGCGTTCATAAAGGACGCCGAGATTGTAGCGAGCGACCGGAACGCCTGCGATTGCGGCCGTGTGAAACCAGAACGAGGCCTTCCTGTAGTCTTGCGGAATGCCGTCGCCGTCGAGATACATGAAGGCTGCGTTGACTTGCGCCGAGGTGAGGCCGCCCAAGGCCGCGCGCTCGTAGAAATAGATCGCACGCTCCGGATCGCGGGCGGTGCCTTGGCCTTTTCTGAGAAGCAGCGCGACGTTGCGCATCGCGGCGAGGTCGTCGTTTTGCGCCAGCGGCAGCCAGATATCGAAGGCCTTCCGGTAATCGCCGGCATCGTAGGCGGCGACGCCCTCGTCGAAACGTGCGCTCCTCTCGGCGGCGTCGGGCCGGCTCTGTTCCAGCCGGTCTCCCACCGTTACACCCGGTTGTGCCAGCGCGCCGAACGCGGAGAAAGCGAGGGAAACCACCACCCAAAACGCTGCACGCAAAGGGGCGGGCCGGTAAACGAACATCGGTCTCGGCCCGCCCTCTGTTGTCGTTTCTAGTTCTTGATCTGCCAGGATCCGTCAGGCTGGCGGCATGCCGTACCGTAGGCCTGTTGGCTCTTCCCGTCGATATAGACCGTCTGCGAGTATTCGCGGCACTGAAGGCCGGCCTGCTGATAGGCCGGCTGCGGCGTCACCGTTCCGTAGTGGCCGGAATCGGGATTGCGCCACTGCACCGGCTGGCCGGATTTGCCGGTTTCAAGAGCATTATAGGTCGTCTGACCCATATAGGCCTGATCCGCGCGGTCGAGAGATTTGCCGATTTCGCTGCCGATCAGGGCACCGAGAAGGACGCCGGCACCCGTGGCCCAGAGACGGCCGGAACCGCCACCGATCTGCGAACCGGCAAGGCCGCCCGCGACCGCGCCGCCGACTGTGCCGACGCTTTGCTTGCTGATGCCGCCGCCGCCACCGCCATACATGCTCTGGTCGCAGGCCGCCAGCGACAGCGCAACAGCGCCGATGGCTAGTCCTTTTATGATTTTCATGCCGATCAATCCTGTTCTTTCGTCGCCCCCAAGCGATATAAGACTTAGCCTATAGAACAGCCCGATTGTGGCAAGAATGGAGCGGAAAATTTTCCGCGCTACGTAGAGAAAGCCGCGCTTTTACAGACGGTTATCCCAGATGAGCGACATGACCGCAGAGACCGACGACGCCGGAGTCTTTACCTCCGAGGACCCGATCGAACTCTTTCACGAGTGGATGGCGCTTGCCCGCGCGAAGGAGCCGGAAGACGCGAATGCCATGGCGCTCGCGACCGCCGACGCGACCGGTTTTCCGGATGTGCGGATGGTGCTGCTGAAGGACGCCGATGAGCGCGGCTTCGTTTTCTACACCAACCTTGAAAGCGCCAAAGGATTGGAACTAAAGGACAATCCGCGCGCGGCGCTGTGCTTCCACTGGAAGAGCCTGCGCCGCCAGGTGCGCGTCAGGGGCGATGTGATGCCCGTGAGCGCGGAGGAGGCGGACGCCTATTTCGCGACGCGGGCGCGCGACAGCCAGATCGGCGCCTGGGCCTCGAAGCAGTCCCGGCCGCTGGAAGGGCGTTTCGAACTGGAGAAACAAGTTGCTGTTTTTGCTGCGAAATTCGGCGTGAGCCGGGTGCCGCGGCCGCCGCACTGGTCGGGTTTCCGGCTCTCTCCGAAGCACATCGAATTCTGGCGCGACCGGCCTTTCCGGCTGCATGACAGACTTGTTTTCGAGCGGGAAACGCCCGCCGCAGAGTGGCGGACGAAGAAGCTTTTCCCCTGACTGTCATCGAACTGTCACTGATCTGTCATAAAGACCCCAAGCGGGACGAAAGCGATGAGCGCAAGCGACGCGGCAAAAAAAGTAATCCCCGATTTGCCGGCGCGTAACGGACGGCTGATGCGCCGCGCGACCTATGCCGCCGTCGCGGTTGCCGTCGTGCTGATCGCGATGAAGTCGGTCGTCTTCTTTTTCACGGGTTCGGTGGCGATGCTCGGCACGCTTTTCGACTCGCTTCTCGACGGCTCGGCCTCGCTCCTGAACCTCTTCGCGGTGCGCGCCGCACTTATCCCCGCCGACGACGAACACCGCTTCGGCCACGGCAAGGCGGAGGCGCTGGCGGGGCTCGGGCAGTCGGTTTTCATTTTCGGGTCGGCCGGCTACATCGTTTTCGAAGCGGTGCGGCGGCTCCTGAACCCCATGCCGGTCCAGAATTCGGCATCGGGCATCGCGGTGACGGTCTTCGCCATCGTCGTCACGCTGGCGCTCGTCGCCTATCAGCGCCACGTTGTGGCCGAGACCCGCTCGCTCGCCATCGAGGCGGACTCGATCCACTACCGCGGCGACCTGCTGATGAACCTGTCGGTGATCGCGGCGCTGGTGCTGTCCGGCTATCTCGGTTTCCACTGGGCCGACCCCGTTTTCGCACTCGTAATCGCAGGCCTGATCGGCTGGAGCGCGGCGCAGATCGTGATGAATGCGTTCAACCAGCTCATGGACCGCGAATTGTCCGACGAGGACCGCGAGCGCATCAAGACCATCGCGCTCGAACATCCCGAAGTGGTGAACCTGCACGACCTGCGGACCCGCACGTCCGGCGCCCACAGCTTCATCCAGTTTCACCTCGAACTCGACCGCGACATCACGCTGATGGCCGCGCATCGCATTTCCGACGAGGTGGAAATGAAGGTCATGCAGGCCTTTCCGGGCGCGGAGGTCATCATCCACCAGGACCCGGCGGGTATGGAAAAGCTCACCCGCCTGCAGCGCGTGTAGCGTTTTGACCGAACCGGCCGAAAACGAAGCCCTGCTGGACTTTCTCTTACGGCCCGAAAGCTACGGCCTCGACGCGCGCGAGAAGATAACGCGCATCGACACCCATGCCTCGCATGTCTTTCTTGCCGGCAACCGCGCTTACAAGATGAAGAGGCCGGTGCGGTTCACCTTTCTCGATTTCTCGACGCTCGAAGGCAGGCGGGAGGCTTGCGAACGCGAACTCGACTTCAACCGGCGGACCGCGCCGGACATCTATCTCTCGGTTATCCCCGTGCGCGGGACGGAAGAGGGTTTCCGTCTCGGCGGTGATAAAGGCGAGCCTGTCGAATGGCTGGTCGAGATGAAGCGCTTCGGCGGCGAGGGACTGCTCGCGACGAAGGCGGAGCGGGGACAACTTGGCCTTGAGCTGGTGGAAATGCTGGCGGCGGACGTCGAGGCGTTTCACGCACACGCGAAGGTGCATCGCGATTTCGGCGGCGCGGATAATTTCGCGAGCATCGTGGCGGGAAGCGAAACCGACATGCAGGCGAGCATCGGTCCCGTTTTCGATGCGGAACAGGCGGCCCGCGTCACGGCGCGCAGCAAGGCACTGATCGAGGAACATCGGGCCCTTCTCGATGCGCGACGCGACACGGGCTTCGTGCGCCATTGCCACGGCGATCTTCACCTGGGAAACGTGACGGAAATCGACGGGCGGCCCGTCATTTTCGACTGCATCGAATTCAGCGACCGCATCGCGCGCATCGACGTGGCTTACGATCTCGCCTTTCTTCTGATGGATCTCGGCTTTCGCGCGGAGACGGACGAGCGGCTTGCCGGCTATGCCAACCGCGCGCTGAACGTCTATCTCGATCACGTGGCGCAGGCGGAGATCGAGGCGACATACCGGGGGCTCGCGCTGTTGCCGCTCTTCATGGCGACGCGCGCGGTGGTGCGCGCCAAGGTGACGGCGGTGCAGGCGAAGGGCGGGGAGGCGGAGGGCAAGCGGAAGCTCGCCCGCGCCTATCTCGATTTCGCGGAACGCCTGCTCGACGGCAAGCCGCCGCGCCTGATCGCGGTGGGCGGACTGTCGGGCACGGGCAAGTCGACGCTGGCGAAGGTGCTGGCGGCGCGGGCAGGCGGCGTGCCGGGCGCGGTGCATATCCGTTCCGACACGGTGAGGAAGCGCCTCTTCGGCGTGGCGCCGCTGGAGCGCCTGCCGGAAGACGCCTATGCGCCGGGCGCGGGGGAGCGCGTTTACGCGGAGATGATGCGGCTTGCGGCGGTGTCGCTCCGCGCGGGGATGAGCGTGGTTGTGGACGCGGTATTCGCGAAGCCGGAGGAGCGCGTGGAGGCCGAGCGGCTCGCGCGCGAGGCCGGGACGCCGTTCGACGGGCTCTGGCTCGACGCGCCGGCGGCGATGCTGGAGGCGCGTGTGGCCGCACGGGAGAAGGCGGGCCGCGATCCCTCCGATGCAGGCGTGGCGGTTCTGAAGCGGCAATTGGCCTACGGTCTCGGCGAGATGAACTGGCTGAAAATCGACGCATCGGGAACGCCGGACGAGGCGCTGGCGGCGGCGATTGGTTCTATCGACAGAAGTCTCCGGTCGTAGAAGACTGAACAGATGTTGCGTCTCCGGTCAGGGCTGGTTGTCACTTGACAACTAAACCTTCTTCTCCTAAATTCATGAGGCAACATGATGGATCGCCTGCGTCATCCGAACAAAGAGATTGAGCAGGCTGTTCGATACGCCGAGGAGGCCGGGTGGCGTTTCAGCAAGGGCCGGGGGCATTGCTTCGGCTATCTTCGTTGCCCCTGGAACGACGATACCTGCCGCTGTGGCGAATTCTGCCAATTCTCGATCTGGAGTACGCCGCGTTCACCCGAGAACCACGCGAGACAGATCAGGCGTCTTGTCGATCATTGCAAGTATCGGCAGGCCGACACAGGCCGCTGAAAGGAGAGACTCCATGAAGCTCTATGAGTTCGAGTTGATCTTCTCGCTGCCCGACAGTGCCGGGAGCCCCGACGACATTGTCGATGCGCTTTTCGAGGCTGGCTGCGACGACGCCATTGCCGGGATCGGCAAGCGCGGACGGATTGCACTCGGCTTCTCACGAGAGGCGGCGAACGCCACACAGGCCATGAGCTCTGGCCGCAAACAAGTATGCAAGGCAGTGCCGGGCGCGGACTTGATCGAAGCGAAGCCCGATCTCGTCAACCTGAGCGAGATCGCCGAAATTCTGGGCTACACGCGGCAGAATATGCAGAAATACGCGGCGAACCCCGGAAAGACGGCCTTTCCGTCGCCCGTCCATAGCGGCGCGCCGGACATATGGCATCTCTATGACGTCCTGTCGTGGCTGCGTGGAGAAAGGGGTGTGGCGGTGGACGAGGTTTTGATCGAAACGGCGCTTGCCGCCGCCCGTCTCAATGCCGAGGCACGGAGCCGCCATTTCGAGGCCGCAAGCGCCAGCCGCAGACGAGCCGGGTGAACGCGTTTCACCCGCTGGCGGCGGCGCGCGGCTTCCTCTAGATTGCGGCCATGACACAAATTCCGAATTCAGAGCGAAAGACGCTGATCCTGACGGGCGCGAGCCGGGGGATCGGTCATGCGACGGTGAAGCGCTTTTCGAGCGCGGGCTGGCGCGTGATTACCTGTTCGCGGCATCCCTTTCCCGAGGACTGCCCGTGGGAGGCGGGCCCGGAAGACCATATCCAGGTCGATCTCGCCGATGTGAAGAACACCGAGAACGCGATCGCGGAAATGCGCGAGCGGCTGAAGGATCAGGGCGGGCGGCTGGACGCGCTGGTGAACAATGCGGCGATTTCGCCGAAGGGGCCGGGCGGCTCGCGGCTCGGCGTTTTCGATACCGGCGTCGACACCTGGTATCGGGTCTTTCAGGTGAATTTCTTCGCGCCGGTCATGCTGGCGCGCGGGCTTGTCGAGGAATTGAAGGCGGCGCAGGGCTCGGTCGTGAACGTGACCTCGATCGCGGGCGAGCGCGTGCATCCCTTCGCAGGCTCCGCCTATGCGACATCGAAGGCGGCGCTCGCCTCGCTGACGCGGGAAATGGCGTCGGAATTCGGCCGCCTCGGCGTGCGCGTGAACGCGATTTCGCCCGGCGAGATCGACACGGCCATCCTGTCGCCGGGGACGGAAAAGATCGTCGCGGAAATTCCGATGCAAAGGCTCGGCAAGCCGGAAGAAGTGGCGCGGACGATTTATTTTCTGTGCACGGATCAGTCGAGCTATGTCAACGGCGCCGAGATACAGATCAATGGCGGGCAGCACGTTTAGAGGGGTGCCTGCTTCTGGGTTCTTTCCTTTGCCAAAACCAGAAGTGTCATCCCGGCGAAAGCCGGGATCCATCTGAATGGCCGTTCGCGCATTCGCCAATATATGTATCTGCCGACAGGCCCATGGGCCCCGGTGTTCCCGGCTTTCGCCTGGACAGGCGCGGGGTGACACTGAGTTTTGATTATAAAAATCCACCTCAGCCACGTCATTGCGAGCGGAGCGAAGCAATCCAGGAGCGGCAACCACGGAGCGAGCGGCCCCTGGATTGCTTCGTCGCTTCGCTCCTCGCAATGACGGATCGGGGGCGTGAAAGCGGAGCCGCCATCACATCGTGAAAATCACCGCGCTCTGGCTGTCGCAGATGGTGGCGTCTTCGTCGACGGTGAAGGTCGAGACGATATAGCCGGTGGCGCCTTCGAAGATGCCGCTGCCGCCGTCGACCTGGCGGATGACGCAGCCCTGCTGGATCTCGGGCTCGACGGTTTCCTCGATGAAGCCGTCGCCACGCGTCGAGTAGAAGATGGTGCCGGAGCCGAAGGCGATTTCGCCGTTCTCGGTGAAGCCGCCATATTCGTCGGTCTCGACCGTCGCGCTGAGCGTGGCGCTGCGGCCGCCCTGCGTGAGCGCGGCGTCGAGGCCCGCCGGAATGGGCGCCATGGACTCAACCGTCATGCGCGCGCCCATGTCGTCTTCCGGCGAGACCTTGCCCTCGAAAGTGAGTTGCCAGCGAAGTTCGGGCATCAGGCGGCGCGCAAGCCTTCCTTCGTCACCTGGTGCTCGACCTCGTCCAGCGCCTTGTGGACGGCGGCGAACATTTCCTCGATCTGCTCGAGCGTGATGATGAGGGGCGGGCAGAAGGCGACGATGTCGCCCGCGAGCGGACGGATGATGAGGCCGTGGCGCTGCGCAGCGGCGACGACGGCGGCGCCGATGCCGGAGGCGGGATCGAAGCTGCGCTTCGTCTTCTTGTCGGCGACGAGTTCGATGGCGCCGATGAGACCCTTGGCCCGGGCATGGCCGACCAGCGGATGCTCGGCGAGGCGCTCGACATGGCCCTCGAAGCGGGGCGCTATGCCACGGACATGGCCGACGATGTTGCGCTTCTCGTAGATTTCGAGCGTCTTCGCGGCGACGGCGGCGCCGACCGGATGGGCGGTATAGGTGAAGCCGTGGCCGAACATGCCGAGCTTTTTGCTCTCGTCGATCATCGCCTGATACATGTCCTCGCCGACAGTGACGGCGGCGATGGGGAAATAGGCCGACGACAACGCCTTGGCGACCGACACCGAGTCGACCTTCATGTTGAAGGTCTCAGACCCGAACATGTTGCCGGTGCGGCCGAAGCCGCAGATGACTTCATCGGCGATGAAATAGATGTCGTATTTCTGAAGCACCGCCTGGATCTTCTCGAAATAACCGGCGGGCGGAATGATGACGCCGCCCGCACCCATGATCGGTTCGGCGATGAAGGCGGCAACGGTGTCCGGGTCCTCGCGGATAATCATCTCTTCGAGGTTCTTCGCAAGCCGCGTCGTGAACTCGTCTTCCGTTTCGCCGGGCTCCGCATAGCGGTAGTAATGCGGGCAGTCGGTGTGGAGCATGCCCGCGATCGGCAGGTCGAAATCGCGGTGATTGCCGGGCAGGCCCGTGAGCGAGGCCGACGCCACGGTGACGCCGTGATAGCCGCGCTGGCGCGCGATGAATTTCTTCTTCTTCGTGCGGCCGAGCGCGTTGTTGTAGTACCAGACGAGCTTCACCTGCTGGTCGTTCGCTTCCGAGCCCGAGCCGCAGAAGAGAACCTTGGAGGCCGCATGCGGCGCGATGGCCTTGAGGCGCTCGGCCGCTTCCGCCGCGCGCTCATGGCTCTTGCCGCCGAAAACATGCGTGAAGGGGATCTGCTTCATCTGCTCGGTGGCGGCGTCGATCAGCTCCTGCTCGTTGTAGCCGAGCGCGGTGCACCAGAGGCCGGCAAGGCCTTCGATGTAGCGGTTGCCGCCATTGTCATAGACATAGATGCCCTCGCCGCGCTCGATGATCATGGGCCCCGTGGTGCGGAACGTGTCGAGATTGGTGTAGGGATGGATCAGGGTCTCGATATCGCGAACGGCGGCGTTGGACAGGCTCATCGGGGAGCTCCTCGGATTATTTTGTGCGGCTTTGCGGGCATCATGGGAGGGGAAGGCGGAGGTGTCAAAGTGCTCTTCTTCGTCATTGCGAGCGAAGCGAAGCAATCCAGGGCGAAAGCACGGAATTTGCCGCTCCTGGATTGCTTCGTCGGCCTTGCGGCCTCCTCGCAATGACGGCGTTTGATGTAAGTGGACGTTACCACCCCTTCGGCGGTTTGAACCCGCCCAATATCTCCTCGAACATGCCGGCCACCGCGATCGTCGTGCGGTCCTCGAGATGCGGGCCGATGATCTGGATGCCGACGGGCTTGCCGGCGCTGGTGATGCCGACCGGCGCGACGGAGGCGGGGAGGTGGGAGACGACGGCGGGGCCGGCCCAGATCAGCACGTCCATATAGGGACGCATGACGCCGTTCACTTCCAGTTCGCGCTTGTGCCAGTTCGTTTCGTGATTGTGCTCGAAGGCGGGGCGCATCATCACGGGCGCGAGGACGACGTCGTATTTCTGGAAGAAGCTGTGCCAGCGCCAGCGGAGCTGCGCCTGCTTCTCTTTCCAGACGGCGCGCTCGGGAAGCGAGAGCGTGCCGCCGATGGCCTGCAGCGCGCGGTGGCTCTTGTCGTTCGCCGCGAAGCCCTTCTTCAGTTCCGACCAGTGATCGCGGATGCTTTGCGGCATGCCCGCGCCGATCTGCGAATGAAGCAGGATCAGATAGGCCTCGGTGACGTCGGCCAGCGTGAAATCGGGGCGCGCCTGCCAGTCGACATTGGCGCCCGCATCGGCGAGCGCGTTGGCGGCGTTGGTGAGGAGGTCCACGCTCTCCCTGTCGATGTCGCAGAACTCGTCCTCGATCCAGACCGCGACGCGAAGTTCTTTCGGCGTCTTCGCGCGGGCCTGCGGCAGGTCGAGCTTCCAGCCGATGGCATCCGCCCAGTCGGGACCGGCGGCGATGTCGAGCAGGAGCTGCAAATCCTCGGCGCTGCGGGCGAGCGGGCCCGCGACCGAGAGATCGCCTTCGGACAAGGCGCCGGGCGGCGGCGAGAGATGGCCGCGCTTCGGCACGATGCCGAAGCTGGGCTTGTGGCCGAAGACGCCGCAGAGATGGGCGGGCGTGCGGATCGAGCCGCCGATGTCGGAGCCGAATTCGGCCGCCGTGAAGCCCGCCGCGAGCGAGGCGGCGGAACCGCCCGACGAACCGCCGGGGCCGCAATCGGGCGCCCACGGATTGTTGGTGGTGCCGTAGATGTCGTTATAGGTCTGCAGGTCGCCGGAGAGATAGGGCACGTTGGTCTTGCCGAAGACGATGGCGCCCGCGCGCTGCAGCCGCTCGACGGCGGTGGCGCTGGTGGCGGGGACATGATCCTTCCAGACCGGCGCGCCGCCGGTGGAGGTGAGGCCCGCGACTTCATAGGCGTCCTTGATGGTGAAGGGGAGGCCGTGCAGCGGCCCCTGAAGCTCGCCCCGCGCCAGCGCCTCGTCGGCCGCATCGGCGGCCTTGTGCGCGCCCTCGAAATCGCGCGCGACGACGGCGTTGATCCTGGGGTCGAGCCTTTCCACCCGGGCGATGAAATGGTCGGTGAGCTCGGCCGAACTCACCTCGCGGCGGCGGATCATCCGGCCGAGATCGCTCGCGGAGCGGAAATGAAGCTCTGTCATGAAGGTCCCCCTCGAAAGTATGGTTTTCTTTGACTTCATTAGACGGCGATGCCCGTTCCATAGGCAAGAACGGAGTGATCTTCACATGAGGGTGAGGCCATCCGACAATCGTTGTCGGGGCCGGATTATGTCACTAGACTGCCCCCAAAACGGGGATAAAGCCGGGAAACCCCGGCGTCAGATCAGAGGGAACACCCATGCAGGGATTGATGCAGGACTGGCCGCTGCGCGTATCGACGATCATCGATCATGCCGCCCGCTTCCATGGCGACCGGGAAATCGTGACGCGCTCCATCGAGGGGCCGATCACGCGCACCACCTACAAGGAAATTCATCTGCGCGCCCGCAAGGTGGCGCAGGCGCTGGGCCGCCTCGGCGTCAGGGAAGGCGACATCGTCGCGACCATGGCGTGGAACACGAGCCGCCATCTCGAAGCCTGGTACGGCATCATGGGCATGGGCGCGGTCTGCCACACGCTGAACCCGCGCCTCTTCGCCGAGCAGCTCGTCTACATCGTCAATCACGCCGAGGATAAAATCATCTTCCTCGACCTGACCTTCGTGCCGATCCTCGAAGGCATCGCCGACAAGCTGCCCAAGGTGAAGGCCTATATCGTGATGACCGACCGGGAGCACATGCCGGAAACGAAGCTCCCGAATGCGCTCTGCTTCGAGGAGATCGTCGAGGCGGAAGACGGCAACTTCAAATGGGCGGAAGTGGACGAGAACGCCGCCTGCGGCCTCTGCTACACGTCGGGTACGACGGGGAACCCGAAGGGCGTGCTCTATTCGCACCGCTCCAACGTGATCCATTCCATGGCCGCCAACATGGGCGACGCGCTCGGCATGAAATGCGCCGACGCGATCCTGCCCGTGGTGCCGATGTTCCATGCGAACGCCTGGGGCATCGCCTTCGCGGCGCCCGCCGTCGGCGCGAAGATCGTGATGCCCGGCGCGCAGATGGACGGCGCGAGCATCTACGAGCTTCTCGACAAGGAGCAGGTGACGGTGACGGCGGCGGTGCCGACCGTGTGGCTGATGCTGCTGCAATATCTGGAGAAGACCGGCGCGAAACTGCCGAAGCTCGACCGCGTGGTGATCGGCGGCTCGGCCGCGCCGCGCTCGATGATCGAGGTCTTCGAGAAGAATTACGACGTGAAGGTGTTCCACGCCTGGGGCATGACGGAAATGTCGCCCATGGGCACGCTCGGCGCCTTGAAGGCCGGCATGGCCGACCTGCCGCTCGAAAAGCAGATCGACGTGAAGGTGAAGCAGGGCCGCGCGATCTACACGGTCGAGATGAAGATCACGGATGACGACGGCAACGAACTGCCGTCCGACGGCAAGGCCTTCGGCCACCTGATGGTGCGCGGGCCCGCAATCGCCGGCGCCTATCTGAAAGGCGAGGGCGGCAACATCCTCGACAAGGACGGCTGGTTCGACACCGGCGACGTCGCGACCATCGATCCTCAGGGCTATATGCAGATCACCGACCGCGCGAAGGACGTCATCAAGTCGGGCGGCGAATGGATTTCCTCGATCGAGATCGAGAACCTCGCCGTCGGCCATCCGAAAGTGACGGAAGCCGCCGTGATCGGCATTCTGCATCCGAAGTGGGACGAGCGCCCGCTGCTGATCGTCGTGCCGAAGGAAGGCGAGCAGCCGAGCAAGGAAGAAATCCTGAGCTACATGGAAGGCAAGATCGCCAAATGGTGGATGCCGGACGATGTGGTGTTCGTGAAGGAAATCCCGCACACGGCGACGGGCAAGATCCAGAAACTGACGCTGCGCGAGCAGTTCAAGGACTACAAGCTGCCGACGGCCAACGCCGCCGAGTAGACAAGCGCGCCGGGCAGGGCAACGGACATTCCCGCGGACAGACAATCCGCTGAACACGAAAGGCAGGACATGATGGACCGGCAGAGGTCGCGGCTTGCCGCGTGGGGTTTGTGGATCGGCATCGTCGCGCTGATCGTGCTGGCGCTTTGCATTCTCGGCAATCGCTTCGAGCTGGTGCATTTCGGCATCGCGGTGAGAGGCCTTGCGCTTGCCGCATTGATCGGCCTGATCGGCGCCGTTGTCTCGGCCGTGGGGCTGGTGCTGGCGCTCGTCACGAGCCGGAGCGGCATCCGCACCGCGATTGCCGGCCTCGCGGTCGGCCTCCTGGTGGCCGCGCCCGTCGGACAGGCGATCATCGCGGGCTCGAAGCTGCCGCGCATCCACGACATCTCGACCGACCTCGACAACCCGCCCGCCTTCGGCGCGGTGGTGGCCGCGCGCGGCGAGACGTCGAACCCGCTCGACCGCGCCGCGCCCGCCGATCTCGCGGAACAGCAGCGGACGGCCTATCCCGACATCGCGACGCTGACGGTCGCCGCGCAGCCGGGCAAGGTCTACGAGGCCGCCCTCGACACGGCGCGCGAGATGGGCTGGGAGATCGTGGCATCGACGCCGGAAACGGGAACCATCGAGGCGACCGCGACGACGCGCATCATGAACTTCAAGGACGACATCGCGATCCGCGTCACGGAAGCGGGCGAAGGCGCCAATGTCGACGTCCGCTCGGTCTCGCGCGTCGGCGAAAGCGACCTCGGCGCGAATGCCAACCGCATCCGCACCTATCTTTACGAGTTGAAGAAGAACCTGGCCGAGGCGGGGTAGAGGGCCTCAATATCATCGTCATTGCGAGGCCGTAAGGCCGAAGCAATCCAGGAGCCGCGGGCATTGTATCTGCCGCCCCTGGATTGCTTCGTCGCCTGCGGCTCCTCGCAATGACGTTCAGGTTCTATCCGGCCAGCCGGTAGTTCCCGCCGAGCGTCGGCTTGCCGTCCGCCTCGACGATGCCGCGAGCGACGAGATATTCCATGTGGGCGAAGACGGAGCGCGCGGCGGCGGGATAGAGCCGCTTGTCGACGGCGGCGTACATGACGGGC
>NZ_JAUYUS010000064.1 GCF_030694575.1 Parvibaculum sp. | reverse complement strand
ACATGGCCTGGGCGCCGGTGAGCTTGCTGCCGTTCTTGAAGCCCGCCCAGGTCAGCGGCTCCAGCTCGTCCTGTTCCGGCTCGCGGCCCATCGTCTCGAACCGCCGCAGCATGCCCGCCGCGAAGTTCGAGCCCGAAACGGCGCCTTGCGCGCGGTAGAGCTGGCGATAATCGATGCCGAGGCCGCGCGGCATCACGGTGTGGCCGAGCTTCGCGAGCAAATCGGCCGTCTTCTCCAGCGCCGCTTGAATCTCTGGATGGATGGGCTTGCCGCCCGGCGTCTCGCTCGACCAGGCGATCTTCAGCTTGCCCGGGCTCTTCGTGATCTCCTCCATATAGGGCCGTTCTTTCGGCGGCGGCGCATAGGGCGAGGCGGGCTCGGGATAGCCGGTCGCGTCCAGCATCGCGGCGCTGTCGCGCACGGTGCGGCTCACGACATGATCGACGCTGAAGCCGATCGCGCGGTCGAAATCGTCCGGGCCCTGCGGGTTGCGGTCGCGCGTCACCTTCATGCCGACGAGGCCGCAGCAGGCAGCCGGAATGCGGATCGAGCCGAGCCCGTCCGATGCGTGCGCGAGCGGCAGGATGCCGGCACCCACCGCCGAGGCCGCGCCGCCCGACGAGCCGCCGGAAATACGGTTCGGGTCCCAGGGATTGCGGC
Source organism: Parvibaculum sp. (assembly GCF_030694575.1). Classification (GTDB taxonomy): domain Bacteria; phylum Pseudomonadota; class Alphaproteobacteria; order Parvibaculales; family Parvibaculaceae; genus Parvibaculum. The sequence goes on along the minus strand of NZ_JAUYUS010000064.1, from coordinate 91,677 downwards.
AAGGCCCGAGCAGGCGGGATTCCGTTGTGCCGGTGATGCCGTATTCCGGCGTGTTGGTTTTCCCGAACAGCACAGTGCCCGATGCGCGGAAGCGCTTCACCAACTCGCTGTCGTGGTCGTCGACGATCTTCGAGACGAATTTGCTGCCGCTGGTGCGTGGCCAGCCTTTCACTTCGGTGCCGAGATCCTTGATGAGAAACGGCACGCCCTTGAAAGGTCCGTCCGGCAGTTTGCCTTTCGCGGCCTCCCGCGCCTCGTCGAAGGCGGAATAGACCACCGCGTTCAGCGTGCCGTTGTGCTTCTCGGTGCGCTCGATGGCGGCATCGACCAGTTCCAGCGGCGTCACCTCGCCCTTCTTCACGAGCTCGCCGAGGCTTAGTCCGTCATGGTCCGCATATTCCGTAAAAGCCATCGTCTCTCTCCCGATTGTCGTCGTCAGTTCCAGATCGCCGGATGTCTGTCCTTCCAGGGCCGCGCTTCCTCAAGCTGCGCCGCGAGGCGGAACAGCGTCGCCTCGTCGCCGAAGCGGGCCGAGAACATCATGCCGATGGGCAGCCCGTCCGAAGACATCGCCAGCGGCAGTGAAATCGCCGGCTGTCCCGTCAGGTTCTGGATCGGCGTGAATGGCACGTAGTCCACAGCCGGCGCAAAAGCCTTCAGCGGATCGCGCTCATTGATGTCGATAAGGCCGAGCGGAATGGGCGGCGATGCCAGCGTCGGCGTCAGCCACACATCGTGGGTTTCCATGAAGCCCGCCACGCGCCGGGTCATCGCCTGTGCCTCCTTCACCAGCATCAGGTATTGAGCGGCGCTCACCTGCTTGCCGATTTCGTAGAGGCCCCAGGTCAGCCCTTCGAGTTCATCTTCCTTCGGCCCGCGTCCACGCAGCAGCGCTTCGCCCTCGATTTCCGAGGCGAGCCATGAGGCCCACATCGGCAGAAAGATGCTGCCGGGTTCCTCCGGTTTCAGCGGGGGTGCAGCTTCCACAACCTCGTGGCCGAGCTCGGCGAGCAGCTTCGCCGTCTCCTCGACGCCTTTCACGCAGTCGGCGTGAAGCGGGCTTCCCGCCGGGTTCGTCTTGCTGAAGGCGATGCGGAGCTTGCCGGGCTTGCGTCCGGCTTCCTCGAGAAAAGGCCGCTCCACATGCGGCGCGGCGTAGGGTGCACCCGGTTCGTAGCCGTGTGTGCAGTCGAGCATCGCCGCGCTGTCGCGCACGCTGCGCGTCACCACATGTTCATGGCAAAGCCCGCTCAGCACGTCGCCATAGTTGGGTCCGAGCGAGGTCCGGGCGCGTGTCGGTTTCAGGCCGACGAGGCCGCAGGACGATGCCGGAATGCGGATGGAGCCGCCGCTGTCGTTCGCATGAGCCAAAGGAACAATGCCGGCGGCGACCGCCGCAGCCGAACCGCCCGATGAGCCGCCGGTCGAATGTTTCACATTCCACGGATTGCGCGCCGGCCCGTAGAGCGCCGACTCCGTCGTCGGCAGCAGCGTGAATTCCGGCACGTTGGTCTTGCCGAGAATGCTGAGACCCGCCTTCTTGAAGCGCTTCGCCAGTGCCGCGTCTTCCGTCGCCGCAGTGCCTGCCCGAAAGCGCGAGCCGAGGCGCGTCGTCGTTCCGGCGAGATCGCCGAAGGCGTCCTTCAGCAGGAAGGGTACGCCCTTGAAAGGTCCGTCCACGGGCGCCTTCGCTGCCGCTCGGCCCACATCGTAAAGCTTGAGGATGACCGCATTGATCGCCGGATTGTGCTTTTCGATGCGCGAGATGGCTTCCTCGGCAAGCTCGGCTGCGCTCACCTCACCCTTGTGCACCAGCTCCGCAAGCCCGAGACCGTCATAGCCTGCGTATTCCCGAAAGCTCATCCGCTTCTCCCGCCCCGCGTTACGCCCGGCAGAAGCTTAGCGGCTGACCGTCTCCCGTCAAACGGTCAGCCGTCGAAAAGGGTCAGGCTTCGTGGTTTCCGGTGGTCCAGGGGTAGGGCGGGAGGCCCTCGAAATCGGGGCCCTCGAGCGCCGGCTCGTTCCCGTCGTCCCAAGGCTTGACGGCAAAGCGGGCACGCCGCAATACCGCCGCCCCCTCCGGGCCTGCATCTTTCGTCACGTCGCCGACATTCACCTGCTCGACCTTCATGCCCGTCTCGGTCAGCGTGACGAGCGTGTAGCCATGTCCGTCGGCATCCATGTAGTCGAGACCGGGGCTCGCGCGCTCGTTGCGGAACATGTTGTGGATATATTCCGAGGCCGAGTAATTCGCGAGAATGCCTGCGCGCAGGCCGTTCACGAGTGTGTTGTTCCAGTTCTCGCGCTTTGTGCCCGCGTCGTCGAGTACCACGGCGCGGTGAAAGAAGCCGCTGTTGCGCGTGGCGCGGGCGGCGCCGGAATACATCGAGCCGGAGCTGATGCCTGCGGTCATGATCTCGACGGCGGCGAAGGACAGGTTTTCCGCGTCGGGATCGACAGGCAGGCGGCCCGCAGCGAAGGCGTGGTAGTCGCCGGCCATCGAGACGACATTGCCGATCTTCTCTTCCTTCAGGAACGATATCAGCTCGGCCAGTTCACCGGGATAGCCTTGCCAGGCATCGGTGCCGACATAGCCGTCTTCGAGGCCGGCAAAGGGAATGCGCGAGAAATCGAGCCGCATCTGCAGCGCCGGTGCGCTATTCGCCCAGACACGCCACTTTGCGGTCGAGGCTTTCATCGCCGCCTTGAACCATTCCTTCTGCGGCAGGCCCATCTGCGTGCCGCGCGGCGCGTTCGCGCGCGGGTTCGGCATTTCCTTGCCGCCGTAGCTGATCGTCTCCGGTGGGTTGCCGTCATTCGCCGTGCGTCCGGCATCGAGCAGTTTCACGAGGCGCACGGGTGGCACGGGCGCCCCCGCGATAAAGGCCTTTACCTCTTTGGTGATGACGGGCGGGCTCCGGTAGCTGCGGAGATCGGTTATCACCATGTCCAGCATCGCGCCCCAGCGGAGCGTGCGGTAGATGGTCAGGCTCGATATCGCCTTCAGATTATCCGTACCCTGATAGAGGTAATTGTCATCGGGCTCCCCAAGCTCGCCATTCTCCACGCGCGCATGACGGAAGTCGTGGGCCGCACGCTCGATGCCGTTGAATTTCGGCGCCTGCGACAGCACTGCTGGGATGAATTCGAACCATGCCTTGTTAGCGGCAACTTTCCGTTTCGCCGCCGGTTCGCCGTCGCCGAAATAGGTGTCGTGGCTCTGCCAGGCGTCGTTCGTGAATTCATGGTCGTCCCATGTGTGCACGAAGGGGAAGCGGGCGCGCGCCGCCTGCAGGTCGGGATCGGTGAGATAGGTTTTGTAGAGCGCGCGGTAGTCGGCGAGCGATACCGCCGCCTGTCCGCCCTTCTGCCACCAGGGCCGCGTGCCGTCCGGTACCCAGGGTTCCGTGCCGTCGGGCAGGGGGCCGATCAACCGCGCCGGTCTCTCATCCTCCGGCACGTCGCCGGTGCGTTCGTAAATGAAGTCGCCCAGATGCAGCACGAAGTCGATCTGCTCGCCGGGCGCGGCGGCAATGTCGTCATTCACCAGCCGGCGGAGCGCGCCGTAATATCCCTGTTCGTAGTTCTGGCAGCTGACGGTGGCGAAGCGCACGTCGCGCTTCGTGCCGGGACGCGGCGCAGTGCGTGTGCGTCCCGGTTCGGCCGAGCTGTCGCCGCCTGCATAGAAGCGATAATAGTAAGTTGTGTCAGGGACAAGGCCGCGTACGAACACGCGGACCGTATGGTCGGCGTCGCGCGTCGCACGCACGGCTTGTTGCAGGACCACGCGCGTGAAATCGGTGTTGGCCGAAACCTGCACATAGAGATCGACGTCCCCATTCGGCAGGGCCGCTTCCGGAGCCAGCGCCTCGACGCGGGTCCAGAGCATCACGGCATCGGGCTGGGGATCGGCCGAGGCGAGGCCTTGCGGAAAATGGAAAGCGCCGGGGGCCGCCCGGGCTGTGCCAAGCGACGGAACGAATGGCGTCGCGGCGGCGGTTGCCACGAAACAACCCGCCGTGGCGGCAAACAGCTTCAGAAATTCGCGCCGGTTAAACGACACCCCCGACATCAGCCCTTGGTCCCCACACTCGCCTCAAAACCATGGGGACGTTATAGAGACTTTGCCAGGCGGCGGGAACGGCGCTAACCGGTCTTTTTGCGTGTTCCGGCCGGTTTTGCCCCGGCGCCGCGACCGGCGGTTTGCATGGGACCGGCTTTGCGGACGCTGGTCACGCTCTTTGCCGCCGCACTCGCCTTGCGGGTTCCGCTCTTGCCCGGCCGCCGCTTGAAGAGCTCTTTCAGGTATTGCCCGGTATAGGAGCGCGGTTCGGCTGCCACCTCTTCCGGCGTGCCGGCCGCCACGATCTCGCCGCCGCCATCGCCGCCTTCGGGTCCGAGGTCGAGAATCCAGTCGGCGGTCTTGATGACCTCGAGATTGTGCTCGATCACGACCACCGTGTTGCCGCTCTCGACCAGTTCGTGCAGCACTTCGAGCAGCTTCGCCACATCGTGGAAATGAAGTCCCGTGGTCGGCTCGTCGAGAATGTAGATCGTGCGGCCGGTCGCGCGCTTCGACAGTTCCTTGGCGAGTTTGATGCGCTGTGCCTCGCCGCCCGAGAGCGTCGTCGCCTGCTGGCCGACCTTGATATAGCCGAGGCCGACGCGCTGCAGGATTTCCATCTTGTCGCGCACTGCCGGCACGGCCTTGAAGAAATTCGCCGCTTCATCGACCGTCATTTCCAGCACGTCGGCGATCGACTTGTCCTTGAACTTCACTTCCAGCGTCTCGCGGTTGTAGCGGTGCCCGTGGCAGGCGTCGCATTCCACATAGACGTCGGGCAGGAAGTGCATCTCGATCTTGATGACGCCGTCGCCCTGGCAGGCCTCGCAACGGCCGCCCTTCACGTTGATGGAGAAGCGGCCCGGCTTGTAGCCGCGCGCGCGGCTCTCCGGCAGTTCGGCGAACCAGTCGCGAATGAAAGTGAACGAGCCCGTATAGGTCGCAGGATTGGAGCGCGGCGTGCGGCCGATAGGCGACTGGTCGATGTCGATGATCTTGTCGAGATGTTCGAGCCCGAAAATCTCGTCGAAGGCGCCGGGGTGGTCGCGCGTGTTGTTCAGGCGCCGCGACACGGCCTTGTAGATCGTCTCGATCAGGAGCGTCGACTTGCCGCCGCCCGAAACGCCGGTGACGCAGGTGAAGGTGCCGAGCGGAATTTCCGCCGTCACATCCTTCAGGTTGTTTTCCTTCGCGCCCGTCACCTTCAGCCATTTGCCGTTGCCGGGGCGGCGCGTGGCGGGCAGGGGGATCTGCAGGAAGCCCGTCAGGTACTGCCCGGTCAGGCTTTCCGGGTTCGCCATGATGTCGTCGGGCGTTCCCTCCGCCACCACGCGGCCGCCATGTACGCCCGCGCCCGGGCCCATGTCCACGACATGATCGGCGACGCGGATCGCGTCCTCGTCATGTTCGACCACGATCACCGTATTGCCGAGATCGCGCAGCCGCTTCAGCGTGTCCAGCAGCCGGTCATTGTCGCGCTGGTGGAGGCCGATGGAGGGCTCGTCCAGCACATAGAGAACGCCCGTCAGGCCCGACCCGATCTGGGATGCGAGCCGGATGCGCTGGCTCTCGCCGCCCGACAGCGTGCCGGAGTTGCGTGCCAGCGTCAGATATTCGAGGCCGACATTGTTGAGGAAGTGCAGCCGCTCGCGAATTTCCTTCAGCACCCGGCCGGCGATTTCGTTCTGCTTCGCCGTCAGGTGTCCGCTCAGTTCGGAAAACCATTTGTCCGCCGCGCGGATCGACATCTGCGAAACTTCGCCGATATGGCATTTGGCGATCTTCACCGACAGCGCCTCGGGCTTCAGGCGGAAGCCGTGGCAGGCATCGCAATCCGTGATGCCCTGATAGCGCTCGATTTCCTCGCGCGCCCAGGCGCTGTCTGTTTCGCTCCAGCGCCGCTCCAGATTCGGGATCACGCCCTCGAACGGCTTCTTCGTCTTGTAGGAGCGCATGCCGTCGTCATAGGCAAAGGTCACGACTTCGTCGCCGGAACCGTAAAGAATGACATTCTGCGCTTCTTCCGGCAGTTGCGCCCAGGGCGCCGTCATCGAAAATTTGTACTGCTTGGCCAGCGCCATCAGCGTTTGCGTGTAATAGGGCGAGGTCGAGCGCGACCAGGGCGCAATCGCACCCTTTTTCAGCGACAGTCCGTGATCCGGCACGACGAGGTCCGGGTCCATATAGAACTGGGTGCCGAGCCCGTCGCATTCCGGGCAGGCGCCGAACGGATTGTTGAACGAGAAAAGCCGCGGTTCGATTTCATCGATGGTGAAGCCGGAGACGGGGCAGGCGAAGCGCGACGAAAAGATAGTCCGCTCGGCCTCTTCGCCCTTCTTGTCGCTCTTCGCGCCATCCGCCATCTCGATGACGGCAATGCCATCCGCGAGATCGAGGGCGATTTCGAAGCTGTCGGCCAGCCGGTTGTCGAGATCGCCGCGCACGACGATGCGGTCCACCACGACGTCGACGTCGTGCTTCAGCTTCTTGTTGAGGGCGGGCACGTCCGCGATCTCGTAGAAAGTGCCGTCCACCTTCACGCGCTGGAAGCCCTTCTTCTGCAGCTCGGCGAATTCCTTGCGGTACTCGCCCTTGCGGCCGCGCACGATGGGTGCCAGCAGGAAGAGCCGTGTGCCTTCCGGCAGCGCCATCACCCGGTCGACCATCTGCGTCACGGTCTGGCTTTCGATGGGCAGCCCCGTAGCAGGCGAATAGGGAATGCCGATGCGGGCCCAGAGGAGACGCATGTAGTCGTGGATTTCGGTGACGGTGCCGACCGTCGAGCGCGGGTTGCGCGAGGTCGTCTTCTGCTCGATGGAGATGGCGGGCGAGAGGCCGTCGATCTGGTCGACATCCGGCTTCTGCATCATCTCCAGGAACTGCCGTGCATAGGCCGACAGGCTTTCGACATAGCGCCGCTGGCCCTCGGCGTAGATCGTGTCGAAGGCGAGCGAGGATTTGCCCGAACCGGACAGGCCGGTAATGACGATCAGCTGGTCGCGCGGCAGCTCCACGCTCACATCGCGCAGATTGTGCTCGCGCGCCCCCAGCACGCGGATGAAGCGGTTCTGCACGTCACTATGCTTGGTTGACGCGGATTTTTTCGAGGCGGTGCTCATCGGGCCGGAACTCTCACGGGCGCGGCTGCCTTGCGGGCTGCGCGCATCTTTCGCTGCGGGGAATGTGGCTTGGTCTCAGGCTTCATGTATGTAGGGCCGCAGGGGCGGCTTCAAGGGCCAAGGCCCCGCGACAGAAAAGAATCGCAGAACCCGCGAAGCATCTTGCCTCAAATTGCACGTTGTGAGAACATAATAAGAACAAATAGACTTTCAAGGCGGCGGGGGACAGATGGGTTTGAACTTTGATACGCTCACTTATTCCGAAAGGCTCCAATCGGCCGGGGCGTCCAAGCAGTTGGCCGACGAGCATGCAAAGTTGGCGCGCGACATGGTCATCGCCGATCTCGTTACCAAAGAGGATTTCCGAGCTGGCATGGGCACTCTGAAGTCCGAGCTTGAAACGGCTATGGCCAGACATGGCCTGCGAATGACCGTGTTGTTTGGCGGTATGATCGCCGGCGCGATGACTTTGCTGCTTGCAGCCATTCCTCTTGTCGTTTGATCCACAGCTTTTTTATCGTGAGCACTGGCTCCTGACCGCCCCTGCGGCTAGGTTCCGCGCAAGAGACATCCAACCGGCGAGGGCGAGAACATGGCAGGCAGCGTCAACAAGGTCATCCTGATCGGCAATGTAGGCGCCGATCCTGAAATCCGCCGCACGCAGGATGGCCGGCCGATCGCCAACCTCCGCATCGCGACGTCGGAAAGCTGGCGCGACAAGAACACGGGCGAACGCCGCGAAAAGACCGAGTGGCACCGCGTCGTCGTCTTCAATGAAGGTCTCTGCAAGGTCATCGAGCAATATGTGAAGAAGGGCGCGAAGCTTTATATCGAAGGCGCGCTCCAGACCCGCAAGTGGACGGACCAGTCCGGCGTTGAGAAATATTCAACCGAAATCGTGCTTCAGGGCTTCAACTCGACATTGACCATGCTCGACAGCAAGGGCGGCGGTTCCTCCGGCGGCGGCGACTACGGCGGAGGCAGTTCCGATGACTTCGGTGGCGGCAGCAGCGGCGGCGGTTCGCGCGGCAGCTTCAGCCAGGACCTCGACGACGAAATTCCGTTCTAGAGTTCGCTTCACCGGGTTGCCGTATGCTCCGCATTGTCGAGACATTGAGCGATCCCGGCATCCCCGGCAAAGCCAATGAAGACGCCTTCGGATACACGGGCGATCATGCCTGGGTGATCGACGGCGCGACGGATGTTGCCGACGGTCCGCTGATAGGCAACGAGACCGGTGCGCACTGGCTCGCGCATGAGGCGAGTGCGCTTTTCGCCGCCAATGCCGCGCGCTACGGTGCCGATCTTCACGGCCTTGTCCGCTTCACCATCGAGACGCTGTCGCGCCGCTTCGTGCAGGAGCGTCTTCGTCCGCCGAACGGACGCCACGAATGGCCGAGCGCGGCCATGGCGCTCGTTCATGTTGGCAAGGGGCACGCAGGCGAAGACAAACTCGTTTGCGCGAACTTCGCGGATTGCGGCCTTATCCTTCTCGACGACGACAGCGACGAGGCGCGGGTCTTCGGTGTGCAGCATACCTCGCGCGAGGCGCGCGCGATGAGCCGGACGGCGGCGCTGATCGCCGCGCTCGTGCCTGGGGAAAAGCCTTTCGACAATGCCGCCATCATGGCTTACCTGCGCGAAAGCCGCCGCCGCCAGAACTCGGATGAGGGCTACTGGATTCTCGGTATCGATCCGGAAGCCGTGTCCCATATGCGCCATTGGGACATTCCGCTTGCGCGCCCCGTCACCGGCCTCCTCTTCAGCGACGGTTTCGGCTCCATTGTCTTCGACTATCACCGCATGGACCCGGCAACGCTGGTGCGCCGCGCCGCCATTGACGGGCTCCGTGCCATCGCCGCCGAGGTTCGCCGCGTCGAGGCGATGGAGGATCCGGACTGCCACGAATACCCCCGGTTCAAGTGCCATGACGATGCGACGGCGGTCCTTTTCCGCGTCGAATGAGAAGGCGCCGCGAGCGCTTTCTTCGGGTGTATTTTTTTCTTTTGTTTCAGTGGGTTACAACCCGCTGTCCGGCGTGTTTGAAGTTGCCGTGAGGGGGCGGAACTGATACTGTTCCGGTCAATCAACGAGAGGGATTCGGCGCCTGCCGGGTGACCTCTTCACAGTTCCTTTCAGGGCATTGCGCGACCGGGTTCCAGGGCCTTCGCGACAACGCTCCGCAACGTCAGAAAAACACTTGTCCGATACGCAAGACAGCGACATTCCGGGTGACGAGCCAGGCCCGGGCGACGATACCGGCATGGACAGTCTGAACGGTTCGGGCACGCCGCCGCCCGGCGGTCCGGGCGGCTCGTCCGCCGGCGGTCCTCCGCCGGAGCGTGACGTTTCGCCGATCTCCATCGAAGACGAGATGCGCAGTTCCTATCTCGATTACGCGATGAGCGTGATCGTGAGCCGCGCTCTGCCCGATGCGCGGGATGGCTTGAAGCCCGTTCACCGCCGCATTCTCTTCTCGATGAACGAAAACGGCTACGACTGGAACAAGCCCTACCGCAAATCCGCCCGCGTCGTCGGCGACGTCATCGGTAAATATCATCCGCATGGCGACCAGTCGATCTACGACGCGCTGGTGCGCATGGCGCAGGATTTCTCCATGCGCCTGCCGCTGCTCGACGGGCAGGGCAATTTCGGCTCGGTGGACGGCGACCCGCCGGCCGCCATGCGTTACACCGAAGTCCGCATGGCGAAGACGGCCCATGCGCTGCTGAACGACATCGACAAGAACACGATCGACTTCAAGGACAATTACGACGGCACCGAGCGGGAGCCTGTCGTGTTGCCCGCCGAACTGCCGAACCTTCTGGTCAACGGCGCCAACGGCATCGCCGTCGGCATGGCGACGAACATTCCGCCGCATAATCTCGGCGAGGTGATCGACGCCTGTATCGCGCTGATCGACAATCCGGCCATCACCATCGACGAATTGATCGAGCATATTCCCGCCCCCGATTTTCCGACCGGCGGCATCATGCTCGGACGTCAGGGCGCGCGCTCGGCCTACCACACCGGCAAGGGCTCGGTCGTGGTGCGGGGCCGCGTCGAGATCGAGGAGGTGCGGAAAGACCGCCAGGCGATCATCATTTCCGAGATTCCCTATCAGGTGAACAAGGCCTCGATGGTGGAGAAGATTGCGGATCTCGTGCGCGAGAAGCGCATCGAGGGCATCGCGGATCTCCGCGACGAATCCGACCGCAACGGCATGCGCGTGGTGGTGGAGCTTCGCCGCGACGCCGTGGCCGATGTGGTGCTCAATCAGCTCTACCGTTTCTCGCCGCTCCAGCAGAGCTTCGGCTGCAACATGCTGGCGCTCGATCACGGCCGTCCGGAAACGATGACGCTGAAGCAGTTCCTGCAGATCTTCGTCGCCTTCCGCGAGGAAGTGATTTCGCGGCGAACCAAGTTCGAGCTCAACAAGGCGCGCGACCGCGCCCATGTCCTTGTCGGCCTTGCCATCGCCGTCGCCAATATCGACGAAGTCATCCGTCTCATCCGCACCGCGCCCGATCCGGCGTCGGCGCGCGCGAGCCTGATGGAGCGGGACTGGCCGGCGCGCGACATCGCGCCGCTGATCGCGCTCATCGACGATCCGCGCCACCAGTTGCGCGAAGACGGCACCATCCGCATGTCCGAGGAACAGGCCCGCGCCATCCTCGAGCTGCGCCTGCAGCGCCTTACCGCGCTCGGCCGAGATGAGATCGGCGATGAACTGAAAGGTCTCGGCGAGCGGATCGAGGATTATCTCAACATCCTGCGCTCGCGGTCGCGCGTTCTCGACATCATGCGAACGGAACTGACGGCGATCAGAGCCGAGTTCGCGACGCCGCGCCGCACCGAGATCGCCGAATCCGAAACCGATTTCGAGGACGAGGACCTGATCCAGCGCGAGGACATGGTCGTTACGGTCAGCCACCAGGGCTACATCAAGCGCGTGCCGCTCTCGACCTACCGCGCGCAGCGCCGCGGCGGCAAGGGCCGTTCCGGCATGTCGACCAAGGACGAGGATTTCGTCACCCGCCTCTTCGTCGCCAATACGCATACGCCCATGCTGTTCTTCTCCTCGACGGGCATGGTCTACAAGCTCAAGGTCTGGCGTCTGCCGCAATCGACGCCGCAGGCGCGCGGCAAGGCGATGATCAACATCCTGCCGCTCGACCAGGGCGAATACATCACCACCGTCATGCCGATGCCGGAAGACGAGGAAAGCTGGGACAGCCTCCACGTCATGTTCGCCACCCGCAAGGGCAGCGTGCGGCGCAACAAGCTGTCGGACTTCGTGCAGATCAACCGCAACGGCAAGATCGCGATGAAGTTCGAGGGCGAGGATGCGGATGACGCCATCGTCGGCGTACAGATATGCACGGAAGACGACGACGTGCTGCTCACCGCCGCGAATGGCCGCTGCGTCCGCTTCCCCGTCACCGAGGTGCGCGTCTTCTCAAGCCGCAATTCGACCGGCGTGCGCGGCATCCGCCTCGGCGGGGACGACAGGCTCATCGCCATGAGCATCATGCGCCATGTCGATGCCACCCCGGCGGAAGCACGCGCCTATCTCAAGCAGGCTGCCGCCATGCGCCGCGCCGTCTCCGGCGAGGGCGACGAACCGGAAGCGGAAGTCGTCGAGGCGGAGGAGGGCGATGAAGAGACTGCGGAAGACCTGACGCTCTCGACCGAGCGTTATTCCGAACTCGGCGCCCGCGAGCAGTTCGTGCTCACGGTGAGCGAGAAGGGCTTCGGCAAGCGCTCGTCTTCCTACGACTACCGGACGTCGGGCCGCGGCGGCAAGGGCATCATCGCCATGGCCGTCACGCCGCGCAACGGCAAGCTCGTCGCCTCGTTCCCGGTCGATGTGCAGGACCAGATCATGCTCGTTACCGATGCCGGCCAGCTCATCCGCTGCCCGGTGGACGATGTGCGCGCGGCGGGCCGCGCGACGCAGGGCGTCACGATTTTCCGCACCGCGCCGGATGAGCGCGTCGTCTCCGTCGAGCGGGTCGAGGAAACCGGCTCGGACGAGGAATAGGAGAGCGAACCATGGCGCGCATCGGGCTCTATCCCGGCACCTTCGATCCGATGACCAACGGGCACCTCGACATCATCCGCCGGGGCCTAAAGCTCGTCGATCATCTGATCGTCGCCATCGGCGTCAACGCCACCAAGACGCCGCTGCTGACGCTTGAAGAGCGGTTCCAGCTCATCGAGCAGGAGGCAGGGCCGATTGCGAAGGAACTCGGCTCGAAAATCTCGACCGCCTCCTTTTCCGGCCTCGTCGTCAACGCGGCGGACGAGCATGGCGCGACCGTCATCGTTCGCGGATTGCGCGGTGCCGTCGATTTCGAGTACGAGACGCAGATGGTCGGCATGAACCGCGTCATGAACCCGCATGTCGAGACGGTCTTCCTGGCCGCCTCGCCGGAGACGCAGTTCATCTCTTCCACGCTGGTGCGCCAGATCGCGGCCATGGATGGCGACATTTCACCCTTCGTGCCGCCGCATGTGAAAGACAAGGTGCTGGCGCGCGTCGCCGAACAGAAGAAGAGCCGCTGAGAGGCGGCCCCTCGCAACTCGCTGACAGGAGTTTTTTCATGGCGAGACTGACACATATAATCATGGCGCTTGTGCTCGCCGCCGGCATGGCCGGATTGCCGGGACGGGCTTCCGCCGCCGATCTCGAAAACACCATCTATCTCGACCTGAAGGATGGCCGCGTCGTCATCGAACTTCTGCCCGACCTCGCACCGCGTCATGTCGAGCGCATCAAGACGCTCGCGCGCGAAGGCTTCTATGACGGCATCGTCTTCCACCGCGTCATCAGCGGTTTCATGGCGCAGACGGGCGACCCGACGGGCACCGGCATGGGCGGTTCGATGCTTCCCGATCTCCGCGCCGAATTCTCCCGCAGCGAGAGCTTCCAGCGCGGCACGCTCGGCATGGCACGCTCGCAGAGCCCGAACAGCGCCAACAGTCAGTTCTTCATCGTTTTCGAGGATGCCAGCTTTCTCGACGGAGACTACACGCTCTTCGGCCGCGTCGTCGAAGGCATGGAATTCGTCGACAACATCAAGCGCGGCGAGCCGCCGGCAAATCCCGACAAGATCGTGAAGATGCAGGTCGCGGCCGACGCCCAGTAAGTTAAACGAGGACCGAATTAAATGACCGATATCAAGGATCCCGAGAACACGCTCATCATGGAAATTCCCCATGGCGAAGTCGTGATCGAAATGCGCCCGGATCTCGCGCCGAAGCATGTCGCGCGGATCAAGGAACTGGCGCGCGAAGGCTTCTACAATGGCGTCGCCTTCCACCGCGTCATCGATGGTTTCATGGCGCAGGGCGGCGATCCGACGGGCACCGGCTCCGGCGGGTCTGGCAAAAAGATCCCGGCCGAGTTCTCGAAGGAGCCGCATGTGCGCGGCATCTGCTCGATGGCTCGCACGCAGGACCCGAACAGCGCCGACTGCCAGTTCTTCATCTGCTTCGGCGACACGCGTTTCCTCGACAACCAGTACACGGTCTGGGGCAAGGTCATCTCCGGCATGGACGCCGTCGACAAGCTGAAGCGCGGCGAACCCGTGCGCGACCCCGACCGCATCGTCTCCATGCGCGTCGCGGCCGACGCGGCGTAACAATAAGCCTCGTCATTGCGAGGAGCGCAGCGACGAAGCAATCCAGGAGCCGCTTGCACAGCGTTTGCCGTTCCTGGATTGCTTCGCTTCGCTCGCAATGACGTTGAACGGAAGACCCATGCGCGTCTCGGATTTCGATTTCGATCTGCCGGAGGAGCTGATCGCGCTCAGGCCCGCAAGGCCGCGCGACAGCGCCCGCATGCTCGTCATCGGCCCGGAGACGAACGCGCTCGCGGATCGGTCCGTGAGCGATCTGCCGTCCCATCTCTGCGAAGGCGACGTCCTCGTCTTCAACGACACGAAAGTGATCCCCGCGCGCCTCTTCGGCACCAGGCGGCGCGGCGAAGCCACGGCCCGCATCGAAGTCATGCTTCACAAGCGCGAAAGCGCCGATGAATGGCGCGCCTTTCTCCGCCCGGCGAAAAAACTCGGCATCGGCGAGACGATAGACTTCCCGGGCGGTCTCTCCGCCGCCGTCGAGGAAAAAGGCGAGGGCGGCGAGGCGGGGCTTCGCTTCTCGCTCTCCGGGCCCAAGCTCGATGCCGCCATTGCGGAAGCGGGCGAAATGCCGCTGCCGCCCTATATCGCCCGCAAGCGCGCGGCGGACGATGAAGACCTCGCCGACTATCAGACCCTCCATGCCGATGAACCGGGCGCCGTCGCCGCGCCCACTGCCGGCCTCCATTTCACGCCCGCGCTCATGGCCGCCATTGCGGCGCGCGGCGTCTCGACCGTCCGCCTCACGCTTCATGTCGGCGCGGGCACATTCCTGCCGGTGACGGCGGAGGACACGGACGCCCATAAAATGCACGCCGAACGCGGCGAGATCACGGAAGCGGAAGCCGCCGCCATCAATGAGGCGCGAGCGAAGGGCGGCCGTATCGTCGCTGTCGGCACGACCTCGCTCCGCCTCCTTGAAAGCGCGGCGGACGAGGCGGGCACCGTCCGTCCCTTTCGCGGCGAGACGGACATCTTCATCACGCCGGGCTACCGTTTCCGCGCCGTGGATGTCCTCATGACCAATTTCCATCTGCCGCGCTCGACGCTTTTCATGCTCGTCTCGGCGCTCCGGTCGACGGAGGAGATGAAGCGTGCCTATGCCCATGCGGTCGCGGAAAAATACCGCTTCTATTCCTATGGCGACGCCTGCCTGATATATGGCGCCACATGAGCAAGTTCACTTTCACCCTCGCCGCCACCGACGGCCGCGCCCGTACCGGCGCCATCGATACGCCGCGCGGCCAGATCCGCACGCCCGCCTTCATGCCGGTCGGCACCGCCGCCACCGTCAAGGCGCTTTATCCGGAACAGGTCCGCGCCACGGGTGCCGACATCGTGCTCGGCAATACCTATCATCTGATGCTCCGCCCCGGCGCGGAGGAGATTGCGGCGCTGGGCGGCCTCCACTCCTTCATGAACTGGCCGCATCCGATCCTCACCGATAGCGGCGGCTTCCAGGTCATGTCGCTCTCCAAGCTCCGCAAGATGACGGAGGAGGGCGTCACCTTCCAGTCGCATCTCGACGGCTCGCGCCATCTCCTCTCGCCCGAGCGGTCGATCGAAATCCAGTGCCTGCTCGGCTCCGACATCCAGATGCAGCTCGACGAATGCACGCCCTTTCCGGCGACGGAAGAGGAAGCGAAGAAGTCGATGGAGCTCTCGCTCCGCTGGGCCGCGCGTTCCAAATCGGCGTTCGAGGCGCAGACGCACCGCACCGAGGGCATGGCCCTTTTCGGCATCGTGCAGGGCAGCGTCTACGAGCCCTTGCGGAAGGCCTCCGCCGCCGGCCTCCAGGAAATCGGTTTCGACGGCTATTCGGTCGGTGGCCTCGCGGTCGGCGAGGGCCAAGCGGAAATGCTCCGCGTCCTCGATTTCACGACGCCCGCGCTCCCGGAAGACAAGCCCCGCTATCTCATGGGCGTCGGCACGCCGGACGATCTCGTGGAGTCCGTTGCGCGCGGCGTCGACATGTTCGACTGCGTGATGCCGACGCGGAACGGACGCCACGGCCTCGCCTTCACCTCGCGCGGCAAGGTGAACCTGAAGAATGCGCGCCACGCCGCCGACAAGCGCCCCCTCGACGAGACCAGCACCTGTCCCGCCGCGCGCGATTATTCCCGCGCCTATCTCCATCACCTCATCAAGTCGGGCGAAATGCTCGGCTCAATGCTGGTGAGCTGGATCAACGTCCATTACTACCAGTCCCTCATGGCCGATATGCGCGCCGCCATCGCGGACCACCGCTTCGAGGCCTTCGTGGCCGACTTCAAGGCCGCGCAGGCGGGCGGGGACGTCGAGCCCGTCTGAGCCTCACTCTTTCGGCAGCGCATAGGCGATCACGTAGTCGCCGATCTTCGTTTCCATGAAGTGATGCCCGCCCGGCGCGATGACGACGTATTGCCTTCCGTCGACCTCATACGTGATCGGCGTCGTCTGCCCGCCCGCCGGCAAGCCCGTCTCCCACAGCGTCTCGCCCGTCGCGATGTCGATGGCGCGGAACTTGTCGTCCGTCGTCGCGGCGATGAAGATCAGCCCGCCCGCCGTCAGCAGCGGGCCGCCATTGTTCGGCGTTCCGATGGTGAAGGGCAGCCGCGTCGGAATGCCGAAGGGGCCGTTGTTCTCGGCGCTGCCGAACGGCCGGTCCCAGATCGTCTTGCCGGTTGCAAGTTCGATGGCGCGGATATGGCCATAAGGCGGCTTCTTGCACAGAAGGCCCGTCGGCATCCGCCAGCCGGCATTGACGTGGATCGCGTAGGGTGCGCCCGCCTGCGCGTCGCCTTCGCCTTCCGTGCGGCGGCTGCTGGTTCCCTTTTCGCCTTCCTCGCCGCCGCCTTCGTTGATCGGCTTCAGGCCCATCGCGTCTGCTTCCGCGCGCGGGATCAGGCGGTTGAAATTCGGCATGTCGTTATAGTTCGCGATCAGGATGCCGCGTTCCCTGTCGACGGCAACGCTGCCCCAGTCCGAGCCGCCATTATAGCCCGGATACTGGATATAGCGCCGGTCGGCGGTCGGCGGCGTGTATTCGCCCTTGTAGGACGCGCGACGAAATTCGATGCGGCACCAGAGCTGGTCCAGCGGCGTCATGCCCCACATGTCGCTTTCGGTGAGCCTCTCCTTGCTCAGCGTCGCATAGCTTGAATAGGGTTGCGTCGGCGACAGGTTCTCGGGCTCGACGCCGCCGGTCGGCACCGGCCGCTCCTCCACCGGAAAGAGCGGCTCGCCCGTCTCGCGGTTCAGCACATAGATTGGTCCCTGCTTGCTCGACAGGATCAGCGCGGGCACCGCTCCATCTTCCGTAGGCAGATCGATCAGCGTCGGCTGCGAACCGAGATCGTAGTCCCAGATGTCGTAGTGAACCGTCTGAAAATGCCAGGCGACGTCGCCCGTCGTCACGTCCAGCGCTACGAGCGAGGTGCTGTATTCGTTTTCGTAGTCGGCGCGGTTGCCGCCCCAGTAGTCGATGGAGGAATTGCCCATCGGCAGGTAGACGAGACCGAGCGCGCTGTCGCTGGCGGCGATCGTCCACATGTTGGGCGTGCCGCGTGTATAGGTCTCCCCTTCGGGCGGCGCGCCTTTGCGGTCCGGCCGGCCCATGTCCCAGGCCCAGGCGAGTTCGCCCGTCACCGCGTCATAGCCGCGGATGACGCCCGAGGGCGCATCTTCGGCCTGTCCGTCCTTCACCTGCGAGCCGACGACGGCGATGCCGCGCACGATGGTTGGCGGCGACGTCACCGAATACCAGCCGGGCACCGTCTCTCCGATGCCTTCGTTGAGATCGACCGTACCGTTCTCGCCAAAGCCGGGGCAGGGCGCGCCCGTCTCGGCATCGACGGCGATAAGACGCGCGTCCAGCGTCGCCTCCATGACGCGCGCGGCGCAGGTCTCGCCCGCCGCCGCCTGCGGTACCTCGTGATAGGCGACGCCCCGGCAGGTCGCGCCATAGGGGATGGCCGCATCGGACACCTCCGGGTCGTGGCGCCAGATTTCCTCGCCCGTCGCCGCGTCGAGGGCGATCATGATGTTCTTGGCCGTGCAGAGATAGAGCCGGCTGCCGATCTTGAGCGGCGTGTTTTCCGGCGAGTATTCGCCTTTTGCCGTCTCGCTCGGCATGTCGCCCGTGCGGACGCGCCAGACCTCCTGCAGCCGCGAGACATTCTTCGGCGTGATCTGCTTCAGCGGCGAGTGACGCGTTGCGAGGTTGGAGCCACCATAGACCGGCCAGTCGGCCCCGGCGGTGAGGATGCGACCCTGATCCACCGCCGTGGTCGGTGCGGGGGTCACTTCGGGCGGCATGTCGATGTTTTCGTCTCCGCTCTCTCCGTCCGGCACCGGCGCCATGCTTTCGCGCTTTTCGCCGCCATTCGCGAACGCGGGCGGGGCCACGTCGCGCAGCAGCAGCGCGCCGCCGAGACCCAGCAGCACAAGAACGCCGAGCACCGCGCCGGGGGGATAGCGCCGTTCGATCGGGGGGCGGCGCAGGCCCGGTATCGCACTCAGCACCAGCAGGAGCAGCACGGTCGGTGCGACGAGGCGCGGCACCTGCGCCCAGACATCCATACCCGCTTCCCACCAGGCCCAGGCGAGGGTGAAAACCCAGGCCGCGAGGTAGATCCAGAGCCCCGCCATGTCGTGGAACATCATCAGGATGCCCGCGGCTACGAGTGCGATCCCGACGATGGCGTAGTACCAGGAGCCGCCCAGTGCGAGGAGCCAGATGCCGCCCCCTGCGAGCAGAAGTCCCGTCAGCGTGATCACGGCGCCGATGACGCCGCTCCACCACCAGCCGATGCCGCGCCGGGGTTTTTCGGGGATCCACCAGTCGGTCTGCGGGCGGCCGGTCCGCTGTGTCTCCGTCATGAAGCTCCCCCATGCGTCCAGAAGGTCTCTCTTTCGAACGGTTGGGCGGCTCAATGGGTTCCATGGTCGGCGGGCTGCCGCTCCGCTGTGCGGGGGATTCGCTCCGGCATGGGCGCGGCAAATTCAACGGAACTGAAAAGACGAGGCGACAAAAGGACTTGGCCCGGGCGCCATCCGCTGTTGACCCCATGGGACGCGCCCCTTAAGTTCCGCCCACCTTTCGAGAGGCGGTCGCGTTTTCCGCCTTTCCGGCGGGCCCTTAGCTCAGCGGTAGAGCGGCTGACTTTTAATCAGTAGGTCGATGGTTCGATCCCATCAGGGCTCACCACTTTTCAGCGGTCGCCGGACGGTTCCAGCAACGCCGCGTGCTGCCGCAGGAAGTCGCGGCCGATCCGCGATGTTGCGCCGTAGCAATAATGGTGCGGCTGCAGAAATCCCCGGAAACGTTCCTGCCTCGCCTCGTCCTCCGCCGTCGCGGTGAATGTCCCGTCGAGCCGGTCCAGCATCTCGGCCGCTGCGTCGCGGATTTCCTCCGGCGTATTGTCGACGATGCCGATGCCGTGCTCGCGATAGAGCCCGGCATGCCGGAAGCTCGCGGCGGCACTCGCGAATATATCGGGGAAATGCAGCAGCTTTCTTTCCGTGTCGCACAGCTTTTTGGGAATGGAGATGTCGCCCGGGGCGGAGCTGTAACAGGCGCCGTGGGGAATCATGTTCACCAGCACCGACGGCCGGTTGAAGATCGTCGAAAGGATGCAAAGCCCGGAAGTATTGCCGAGAAAGAAACGGGTATTCGCGCAGAGATAGAGATCGAGATAGTCGCTCTTGAACGCCGACGTCGCATAGTCGATGACGCCCGGTTTCGGCGCCAGCTTCGCCATCGTCGTATCGCCCATGCGAAGGCAGTAGCCGCCCCGCGCCAGGATCTCGTCCATGGCGAGCGTGCAGGTCTCGATGTCGCTGTTGCGGTATTCGTGGACGTGTTCGTCGCGCGGCGAGTAGCCGCCTTCGCGCGAATGGATGCAGACATACCAGGCATTTTCCGGCAGTCCCATGCGGGCGAGGTCGGCGCGCGCGCGGGCGACAAGTTCGCCGGACAGCCGCGCGACCGGCGGGCGGCCCTGCCAGCGCCGCAACGTGGTCTGATAGGTGGCGGCCGTGTCGATGCCGAGCACGGCGGTGCCCAGTTTCATCGTTATGAAAGGAAAGCGGAGAAAGGGTTTGAGAAGCGGGCGGAGAAATCCACCGGATATGACGGTGATGTGTCGCTCCCACATCTCGAGCACGGCCCGGTTGGCGAGCTTGCCCCGCTTGAGCAGGAGAAGAGCTCTGGCGGGCGCGATCTCGCCCAGTTCGATCTGTTTCAGATAGTTGTCGACTTCCGCCGCCAGGTGGCCGATCCGGTCCGGATTCGATATGATGACGAAGCGGTACCCGGCAAGCCGGAGCAGGAGGGCGAAGGGCGCATAAATCAGATCGAGCAGCCGCTGCCCGGCGCGGCCCGCAGCCCGTCCCAGCCCGCGGGCAAGCGTCGGCGGTTTCGGTTTCGCCTGCCGGTCTGCATATACCGCATTAATATTGTCCGAATGGGGAGGGAGTACAGTTGTTCCCTCTCGTCGCATCGGCACATCCCGCATCCGGACAGCTTTCATAATCTGGATATTTGACGCATTCTACGGTGTGTTGCCGCTTTCGTGAACTGCTGATACTAAAGAGTCGCAAGGGGCGAAAGAGCATTCGGGGTGGGATTGTGAAAGTTCTCGTTACGGGCGCCTGCGGCTACAAGGGAACGTGCCTCGTTCCCAAGCTGCTGGCGCAGGGACATTCGGTTACGGCTCTCGATACATTGTGGTTCGGCAACTACCTGCCGCAGCATGATGCGCTCCGCATTGTCGAGGGCGACGTCCGCGACACCGAGAATATCGATCTCGCCGGCTACGACGCCATCATCCATCTCGCCAGCATCGCCAACGATCCCTGCGGCGACCTCAATCCGAAGCTCACCTGGGAGGTGAGCGCGCTCGCCACGATGCGGCTCGCCGACAAGGCGGTGCGCGCGGGCGTCGGCCGTTTCATCTATGCGTCGTCGGGCAGCGTCTACGGCGTCAAGGACGAAGACCAGGTTACCGAAGACCTCGAGCTGAAGCCGATCTCCGAATACAACAAGACGAAGATGTGTGCCGAGCGCATCCTGCTTTCCTATTCGGACGACATGTCGGTGCAGATCGTGCGTCCGGCGACGGTCTGCGGGCTCTCGCCGCGCATGCGGCTCGACGTGTCGGTCAACCTTCTCACCATGCACGCGCTGGAGAACCGGCGCATCACGGTGTTCGGCGGCGACCAGACGCGGCCCAACATCCACATGGACGACATCACCGATCTCTACATCTTCCTGCTCGACAATCCGCATGTGACGGGCGTCTACAACGCCGGCTTCGAGAACATGTCGATCATGGATATCGCGATGACGGTCGCCGAATATGTGCCGTCGGAAATCGTCACGACGGAATCGAACGACCCGCGCTCCTACCGGCTGAATTCCGACCGGCTTCTCGCCACCGGCTTCCGTCCGAAGAAGACCGTGCGCGACGCGATTGCCGAAATCGTCGCCGCCTATAATGCGGGCGAGCTGAAGAACGAGCCGCAGTTCCACAACCTCAAATGGATGCAGCTCAAGGGAGTTGCATGATGGCCGCCGCCATCGACACTTTCGAAAGCTACGCCACCCGTCTCGGCGGCGTTCTCCAGGCCACCGACTGGAACCGCATCACGCCGCTTGCCGATGCGATGATGGCGTGCTGGAAAGAGAAACGGCAGGTCTTTCTCGCGGGCAATGGCGGCAGCGCCGGCAATGCCAATCATCTCGCCAACGATTTCCTCTATCCGGTCTCGAAGATCATCGGCTCGGGCATTCGCGTTCATGCGCTGAGCGCCAATGCGGCGACGCTCACATGCCTTGCGAACGACGAGGGCTACGACAAGGTCTTCTCGGCGCAGCTTGCCGTCCTCGCCAATCCCGGCGATCTTCTGATCGTCTTTTCCGGCAGCGGCAATTCGAAGAACATCCTTGCCGTGCTCGAAGAGGCGAAGCGGATGGGCGTCGAGAGCTTCGCCATCCTTGCCTTCGACGGCGGCCGCGCCAAGGCGCTCGCCGATCATCCGATCCATTTCGACATCGACGACATGCAGATCGCCGAAGACCTGCAGATGATCGTCTGCAACATGGTGTTGCAGTATCTCTTCTCGCGGCGTAACGACGTCGGGGACGTGCGGACGTGACTTCCACCTTTCTCGTCATCGGCTCGAATTCCTTTTCAGGTGCGAGCTTCGTCGATCATTTGCTTGCGCGCGGGCAGGACGTCGTCGGCGTCAGCCGGTCGGAGGAAGTGGCGTTGCCCTTCCGTCCCTATGCCTGGAAAAAGCAGCCGGGCCGTTTCCGGTTCCAGCGGATCGACCTCAACACGGATCTCGATGCGCTCGACGCGCTTCTCGCGGAGACGAAGCCCTCCGTCATAGCGAATTTCGCGGCGCAGAGCATGGTCGCGGAAAGCTGGCAGAACCCCGACCACTGGATGATGACCAACGTCGTCTCCGCCGTCCGCCTGCATGAACGCCTGCGCCACCTCGATTATCTCGACCGCTACGTTCACGTCACGACGCCGGAAGTCTATGGCAGCACCGGCGGGTGGGTGAAGGAAGATCATGCCTTCAATCCGAGCACGCCTTATGCCGTGTCGCGCGCGGCGGGCGACATGAGCCTCGCCTCCTATTTCAAGGCTTACGGATTTCCGGTCGTCTCCACACGCGCGGCGAATGTCTACGGGCCTGGCCAGCAGCTCTACAGGATCATCCCGCGCACCATCCTCTTCGCGCTTACCGGCCAGAAGCTGCAGCTTCACGGCGGCGGCCATTCGGCGCGTTCCTTCATTCACATCGACGACGTTTCCGAGGCGACGCGCATGATCGCGGAGCGCGGCGAGCCCGGCGCCACCTATCACATTTCGACCAACGAGCAGATCACGATCCGCGATCTCGTTGCGCTGGTCCTCACCCGCCTCGGCATGAAGTTCGAGGATTGCGTGGAGATCGTCGGCGAACGTCTCGGCAAGGACCAGTCCTACATGCTCGACTCATCGAAGCTGCGCGGCGAACTCGGCTGGTCCGACAGGATCGGCATCGAGGAAGGTGTCGAGCAGACCATCGGCTGGGTGAAGGCGCATCTCGAAGCGCTCAAGGCGTCGCCGCAGCATTACCAGCACAAACCCTGAGGAGTGTTCATGGGTCGCGAAATCGATCTTCTCGTCAATTATCCGCGCACCAAGCGTAATGTCGACGAGCGGGGACAGGAGAAAACCGAGGAGGATCGCGCCGTTGCGCGGCGCTTCGGCAAGGAATTCTTCGACGGCGAGCGGCGCCACGGTTATGGCGGCTTCAATTACATGCCGCGTTTCTGGCAGCCCGTCATTCCGACATTCCAGTCCCATTGGGGGCTGACGGAAAAAAGCTCCGTGCTCGATGTCGGCTGCGCCAAGGGCTTCATGATGCACGACATGGCGGAGCTCATTCCCGGCATCACCGTGAAGGGCGTCGACGTCTCGGCCTATGCGATAGAAAACGCCATCGAGGACATGCGGCCGCATGTGCAGGTCGCCGATGCGCGCGAACTGCCCTTCGAGGATAACAGCTTCGATGTCGTCATCTCGATTAACACGGTCCACAATCTCGACCGCGACGACTGCGCGACCGCGCTGCGCGAAATCTCGCGCGTCGCGCGCAAGGGCGCCTATATCACGGTTGATGCCTACCGCGACGACAATGAAAAAGACCGCATGTTCAAATGGAACCTGACGGCGAAGACGATCATGTCGGTCGATGAGTGGGTCACCTTCTTCGAGGAGGTCGGTTACGACGGCGACTACTACTGGTTCATTCCGTGAACCATGCGGCTTGCTACAAGCTTTCTTCGTCATACCCTCCCCCTGTGGGAGGGTCGAAAAATTCGAGCGAAGCACGGATTTTTCTGGGAGGGGGACGCCGCGACAACACGATGAACGCGTTATCGACTCTATTTGTGCTTTCTGTCGTAACCCCTCCCCAAACCGCTTGCAGCGGTTTGACCCTCCCACAGGGGGAGGGTGGAAGGGAAGAAGCCGACAGTTGGGGAGACAAGGCCTGAGATGAAGGCTGCTGTGCTGAGAGAACTGGGGGCGCCGCTGGCGCTTGTCGACGGGATAGCGGTGCCGCCGCTGAAGCCCGCGCAGGTGCTCGTCCGCGTCGCGTTCACCGGCGTCTGCCACAGCCAGGTGATGGAAGCGCGCGGCCGCCGCGGCGCCGACAACTGGCTGCCACACATGCTCGGCCATGAAGCGACGGGTCGTGTCATGCGGGTCGGCGAGGACGTCTCCAAGGTAAAACCGGGCGATCTCGTCGTGCTGAGCTGGATCAAGGGCACAGGTGCCGATGCCGGCGGCTGCCAGTATCTTCACGGCGACGAACTCATCAATGCAGGCGGCGTCACCACCTTCAGCGACGAGACCATTGTCTCCGAAAACCGCGTCACGCTCCTGCCGGAAGGGGTGCCGCTCGATGTCGCCGTGCTGTTCGGCTGCGCCATGCCGACGGGAGCCGGTCTCGTGCTGCACGAGCTTCAGCCGCGCCCAGGCACGACGATCGCCGTGTTCGGCGTCGGCGGCATCGGCATGTGCGCGCTCATGGCTTGCGCCATGCACGATTTCGCGAAGGTAATCGCGGTCGACGTGTCGGACGAGAAGCTGGCGCTTGCCGCCTCGCTCGGCGCTCACGTCACCGTCAATGCGCGCACCGCCGATCCCGTCGCGGCCATCCGGCAGGAAACCGGCGGCGCTGGCGTCGACTATTCGGTGGATGCCTCGGGTGTCGCCCGCGTCATCGAACAGGCCTTCGAGGCGACGCATCGCACGGGCATCACCATTTTCGCCTCTCATCCCGCGACCGGCGACAAGATCGCGCTCGATCCCCACGCCCTCATCAGCGGCAAGCAGATACGCGGAAGCTGGGGCGGCGGTTCGGATATCGACCGCGACATTCCCGCCTTCGCGGCGCTCTACAGGTCCGGCAAGCTGCCGCTGGAGCGTCTGGTCTCCCGCCGCTACAGCCTGGACCGCATCAACGACGCGCTCGACGATCTGGAGCAGGGCCGGGTGGTCCGTCCCGTCGTCGAAATCAATCCGGATGTCTGACACCGTGAAAGATCCGATCGCACATCTGAGAGGAAAGCTTGGCGAGGGCGCCACCGTCGCCTTCGTGTCGGGCATATTCAATGTGCTGCATCCGGGGCATACCCGTCTGCTGCGCTTCGCCGCCGAGCTGGGCGACATTCTCGTCGTCGGCGTGCTCCCGGATTCTGCCGAGGGCGTTTCCGTTGCGGCGGAACTGCGTCTCGAAGGCGTCATGTCGAACAAGAATGTGACGCATGCCTTCGAGATCGCCGATCCTATCGAGGATGTGATCGCCGCGCTCAAGCCCGACATCGTCGTCAAGGGAAAGGAACACGAGAAGCAGCACAATCCGGAGCGCGCCGCCGTCGCGCAATATGGCGGCAAGCTCATCTTCAGTTCCGGCGAAATGCTTCAGTCGTCCATGTCGCCGCTCGACGAATCGGATGAAGTGCAGGGCGCCGCGCACGACATCCTGCCGCGCGACTACATGCGGCGTCACGGGATCAGCGTTCAGGCACTCGGCGATCTCGCCCGCGCGGTCGAGAAGGTCAACGTCATCGTGGTCGGCGACATCATCGTCGACGAATATATCGATTGCGATCCGCTCGGCATGTCGCAGGAAGACCCGACCATCGTGGTGACGCCGATCAGCGAAAAGCGGTTCCTCGGCGGCGCGGGCATCGTCGCGGCCCATGCGCGCGGTCTCGGCGCGAAGGTCACCTTCCTGGGTGTCGTCGGCGAGGACGAAGCCGGTGCCTATGCCAGCAAGATGTTCGGCGACTATGCGGTCGAATGCGTGCTGGTCGAGGACGAGAGCCGTCCGACCACCGTCAAGCAGCGGTTCCGCGCGGCGGGCAAGACCCTCCTTCGCGTCAGCCGTTTGCGTCAGCACGCCATCTCGGAAGAGATCGCGGCGCGGCTTCTGGCCGAAATCGAACCGCGTCTCGACGAGACCTCCCTCGTCCTCTTTTCCGACTTCAATTACGGCACGCTGCCGTCGTCCTTCGTCGCCCGGCTGACCGAGCTTGCCGCCGCGCGCGGCGTGATGATGGCCGCCGACAGCCAGGCCTCCTCGCAGCTCTCCGACATCTCGCGCTTCAGGAACATGCACCTCATCACGCCGACGGAGCTTGAAGCGCGCATGGCGCTCAAGGACCAGACGTCGAGCCTCGTCGTCATCAGCGAAATCCTGCATGAGGCGGCCAACGCGAAAAACGTCATCGTCACGCTTGGCGGCGACGGCTTGCTGATCCGCGCCGAACACGATGGCGGCCTTGTGACCGACCGCCTGCCGGCGCTCAACCGGTTTCCGAAGGATGTGGCGGGGGCGGGCGACTCGCTCTTCTGCCTCACCTCGCTCGCGCTCGCGGCCGGCGGCGACATCTGGTGCAGCAGCCTTCTCGGCGCGGTCTCCGCCGCCTGCCAGGTCTCGCGCATCGGCAACACGCCGCTGACGCGCGACGTCGTTCTCGGCCGGCTTTCGGCCGCCAATGGCGGAGGCGGGTTGTGAGGGCGCTTCTTCTCGCCGCCGGGCGCGGCACGCGGCTCCGGCCCGTCACCGACACGATCCCGAAATGCCTGGTGCCGATCGGCGGGCGGCCGCTTCTCGGCCTCTGGCTCGACCGGCTGTTCTCCGGCAATGCCGTCGAGCATGCCGTCGTCAATACGCATTACCTCGCGGAACAGGTCGAGGCCTTCGTCGCCGCCAGCCCGTGGCGCGACAGGGTTACCCTCGTCCATGAGGAAGAGCTTCTCGGCACCGGCGGCACGCTCCTCAATGTCCGTCAGCATCTGGGCACGGGCGCCGTGCTGATGGCCCATGCCGACAATCTCACCGATATCGACATCGCGGCCTTCCAGCGGGCCCATGCGCGCCGCCCCCGGGCCGCCCTGATGACCATGGCCCTGTTCGAGACCGACAGCCCGCAAAGCTGCGGTATCGTCGAATGCGACGGCGAGGGCCTCGTGACCGCCTTTCACGAGAAAGTGGCCAATCCGCCGGGCCGGCTCGCCAATGCCGCCGTCTATATTCTGGAACCTGATGTGATCGATATCGCCGCCGCGCTTGGCAAGCCCGTGGTCGATTTCAGCACCGAAATCATTCCAAGGCTCGCCGGTCGCATATATACATTCCCTATCGAGGGGTATCACAGGGACATCGGCTCGCCCGAGGCGCTTGCGCTGGCGAACCGGGAATGGCCGCGGGCGGCAGGAGCGGGCGAATGACGACGCAGCAGAAAGACATCCGCGCGGCCGCCGTCCTTCCGGACGCGAAGACGCGCCTTGCCGTCCTCGAAAGCATGATCCGCGTCCGCCTCGCCGAGGAGGCCATTGCCGCGCTTTACGGCGAGGGCGAGATCCGCTGCCCGACCCATCTCTGCATCGGCCAGGAAGCGGTCGCGGCCGGCATCTCCGTCCTTCTCTCGCGCGACGATCTCGTCTTCAGCGGCCATCGCAGCCACGGCCATTATCTCGCCAAGGGCGGCGACATGAACGCGATGTTCGCCGAACTCTATGGCCGCGTCACGGGCTGCGCGCGCGGCAAGGGCGGCAGCCAGCATCTGGTCGATCTCGCCTGCGGTTTCATGGGCGCGGCGCCGATCCTCTCCAGCACGATTTCCGTCGGCGTCGGCAGCGCCTGGGCCGCGAAGCTCGACCGCCGCGATCAGGTCAGCATCGTCTATTTCGGCGACGGTGCGACGGAGGAGGGCACCTTCCATGAGGCACTCAATTTCGCCTCCGTCCACAAGCTTCCCGTCATCTTCGTCTGCGAGAACAATCTCTATTCCGTTCATTCCGCGATGGACATCCGCCAGCCCGAAGGCCGCCCCATCGCGCTGCTCGGCACCGCGCATGGCATGCCCTCCGTCACCTGCGACGGCAACGACGCCGATGTCGTCCATGCCCATGCGGCGGAAGCGGTCGCGCGGGCGCGGGCCGGCGAGGGCCCGTCCTTCATCGAATGCATGACCTATCGCTGGATGGAGCATTGCGGCCCCGGCGACGATATTCCGCTCGGCTACCGCACGGCGGAGGAGCTTGCGGACTGGCGCATACGCGATCCGCTCGCGATCTACCGCGACCGCCTCGCCGCCGCCGGCGAGCTTGGTGCCGCCGCCGAAGCGGACCTGATGAAAAAGGCGCGGGATGAAGTCGCCGCCGCCGTCGCCTTCGCCAAGGCGAGCCCCTATCCGGAAGCCGCCGAGCTTTCCGAGCACGTCTTTCCGGTCTGAAGGTACGCATGGTCCGCCAGCTCAAATATTTCGAAGCCCTGCACGAAGCGCATCGCGAACTTCTCGCCGACGATCCGAACGTGCTCGTCGCGGGTCTCGGCGTGCCGGGACCGACCGGCATTTTCGGCACCACGAAAGGACTGCAGGAAGAATTCGGGCCCGAGCGCGTCATCGACACGCCGTCCTCCGAAAACGCCATGACCGGCATCGCGCTCGGTGCGGCCATTCAGGGCAAGCGCCCGATCCTCGTCCATATGCGCGTCGACTTCGCGCTCCTCTCCATGGAGCCGGTCGTCAACCAGGCCGCGAAGTGGCATTACATGTATGGCGGCGTCATGCGCGCGCCCTTGACCATCCGCATGATCATCGGGCGAGGCTGGGGGCAGGGGCCGCAGCATTCGCAGTCGCTGCAATCCTGGTTCGCGCATGTGCCGGGCCTCAAGGTCGTCATGCCGACGCGGCCCTACGACGCCAAGGGCATGCTGATCGCGGCCGTGCGCGACGACGCGCCGGTGATCTTTCTCGAGCACCGCTGGCTCTACAATCTCGAAGGCCCCGTGCCCGAAGGGCTCTACACCTCGCCGCTCGAAGGCGCGGAAGTTCTGCACCAGGGCAGCGACGTCACCATCGCCGCCACCTCGCACATGACCATCGAAGCCTTGCGCGCGGCGGACCTTCTCGCGGCTGCCGGCGTCTCGGCGGAGGTGATCGATCTCCGCTGCCTGACCCCCATCGACGGCGACACGCTCGCCGCCTCGCTCGCGAAGACGGGTCATCTGGTTGTCGCCGACACAGGCCAGGCGAGCTACGGCGTCGTGGCGGAGGTCATGGCGGTCGCGATGAAGCGCGCCTTCCCTTATCTCAAGGCCGCGCCGCAGTCGGTCGCCCTGCCGCATATCCCGACGCCGACCACGCCCGCGCTCGCCGATCTTTTCTATCCGGACGCGACCGACATCGCGCAGGCCGCGCTCGACACGCTCGGTTCGTCCGCGCAACTGCCGAAACCCGCCGCCGATCGCCGCTGGAAAGACACGCCCGACCCGAGCTTCACCGGTCCCTACTAGAGAACGCCGAGCCCGCATGACCGCAGAAAACAAAACGGCGTTCGTTCTCGGGGCCACGGCGGATATCGGTCTCGGCCTTTGCGAGCGGCTGCTTGCCGATGGCTGGCGCGTCGCGGGTGCGGGCCGCGAAGCTGCCCGCGTCGCGTCTCTCGCCTCCCATCCCGCTTTCCGTTTCATCGCCTGCGATCTCGCCTCGCCCGCAAGCATTGCCGCCGCCGTTCGCGATTTCGCGGCGGCGGGCGACAAATGGTCCCTCTTCGTCTCCAGCGCCGGCACGATGGAGCCGATCGGGCCCTTTTTCGATCTCGACTTCGACCTGTGGGAGCGCTCCGTCACCGTCAATTCGACGGCGCAGCTCCGCGTCCTGCACGGGCTCTGGACGCACCGCGCGCCCCGTCCCCACATCATGCTGATGGCGGGCGGCGGCACCAACAATCCGTTCACGAATTATTCCGCCTACTGCATGTCCAAGATCGCCCTCATCAAGATGTGCGAGCTGATCGACGACGAGACGGAAGACGCGAACATCTTCATCGTCGGACCGGGCTATGTCCGCACCCGCATCCACGACGAAACGCTGCGGGCGGGCGCGGCGGCGGGCGACGCGCTCGGCAAGACGAAGGATTTTCTCGACAGGGGCGAGAGCGGAACGAGTCTCGACGAGATATATTCCCACATGAACTGGTGCATGATGCAGGGGCGGGAGGTTGCGGGGGGCCGCAATTTCTCCACCGTCCACGACGCATGGCGCGACGGCGGGCGGGATCTGGCCGCGCGCCTCGCCGGGCATCCCGATTATTTTCGCCTTCGCCGCCGCGCGGCCGACTAGGCCGGAGGAAGAGACCGCATGCGCATGAAACTCTCCGATTACGTCGTCGATTTCCTCGTGCGGAACGGCATCCGCCATGCCTTCATCGTGTCGGGCGGCGCCTCCATCCACCTGCTGCATTCGCTGCACAACAATCCCGGCATCGAATATATCTGCCCGCATCACGAGCAGGCCGGCGCCATGGCGGCGGAGGCCTATTCGCGCGTCGGCGGCGGTATCGGCTGCGCCATCGCGACCAGCGGCCCCGGCGCCACCAACATGATTACGGGCATCGCCGGCGCCTGGTTCGATTCCGTGCCCGCGCTCTACATCACCGGCCAGGTCACGACCTTCCGCATGAAGGGCGAAAGCGCGGTTCGCCAGTTCGGTTTCCAGGAAACCGAAATCCTGCCGATGGTGAAGCCGATCACAAAATACTGCGTGCAGCTTCTCGACGCGCTCGACATCCGCAAGGAACTCGAGAAGGCGCTCTACATGGCGAAGAGCGGGCGGCAGGGCCCCGTCCTCATCGACATCCCGGACGACCTCCAGCGCACCATGATCGAAACGGCCGACCTCGCCGGTTTCGTGCCCGATGCGGCGGAGAAGAAATCCGCGCCCGCCATCGATCCGGACGACATCGCGCAGGTCCTCGCCATGATGCAGTCGGCGAAGCGGCCCGTGCTGATCTTCGGCTGGGGCGTCCGGCTTGCCGGCGCGAGCGAGATCGCCCGCGACCTCGCGGAGCGCACCGGCATTCCGGTCCTCACAAGCTGGGCCGCGCGCGACATCCTGCCGGCCGGCAATGCCGGCTTCGTCGGCACCTTCGGCACGCATGGCACGCGCGCGGGCAATTTCGCCGTGCAGAATGCCGATCTCGTCATCGCCATCGGCGCGCGTCTCAGCACGCGCGAAACCGGCTCGCCGCTGTCGAGCTGGGCGCGCGGGGCGGAAACCGTCATCGTCGATCTCGATGCCGCCGAACTCGGCAAGTTCGAGCAGTTCGGCAAGACGCTCGATCTCGCCATCGAGGCGGATGCGGGCGATTTCATCCGCGCGCTCCAGTCCCGGGCCAACGAACTCGCGCTGCCCGACATCGCGGCGTGGAAGGCGCGCATCGCGGGCTGGCAGAAAACCTATCCCGTCTGCACGGATGCCGCCCGCGCCGATGCCCGTATCGATCCTTATGCGCTGATGCAGCGCCTCAGCGCCGCTGCGCCGGAAGGCATGCACATCTTTTCCGACACGGGCTGCGCGGTCGCGTGGCTCATGCAGGGCTTCGACGTGAAGCCCGGCCAGCGCCTCTATCACGACTTCAACAACACGGCGATGGGTTGGGCATTGCCCGCCGCGATGGCCGGCTCCCTCGCGCTCGGCCGCGCGCCCGTGCTCTGCGTCGTCGGCGACGGCAGCCTGATGATGAACCTTCAGGAACTCGCCACCATCGCCTATCTGAAGCTGCCGGTCCGCATCGTGCTCCTCAACAATCGCGGCTATGCGATGGTGCGGCAGACGGAAGGCCAGTGGCTCGGCGGCGTCAATGCAGGCACCTCCGCCGAAACCGGCCTCGGCTTCCCGGACTTCGCCGCGCTCGCGCGCTCCTGCGGAATCGAAACCTTTTCGCTCAAGGCCTCGGCCGACACGGGCGGCATTCTCAAGGCCGCCTTCGCGCATGACGGCCCCGTTTTCATCGACGTCGAGATCGGCGAGCATCACGGCGTCTATCCGCAATCGAAATTCGGCTATCCGATCGAGGATTCCGAGCCGCTGCTGCCGCGCGAGGAATTTCTCGCCAGCATGATCGTCGCGCCGATGCCGAAATCGCTCGAACCTATCGACTGACGAGACGCGCCCCGCGTCTCTCCCGTTTCCTGACCGCCAGAGGGCAAGATGAATTTTTTCGACGACCTGTTTTCGGTGCTGCCGCAAATCGCCGCGCGGCACAGCCCCCGCGATCCCCTCTACCGCGTCCTGCAGCGCAGCGTGACGGTCGAGGTCGCCTCGAGCTTCCGGGATGTCGCGGAGGAGGGTCATCCCTTCGGTCCCTTCGGCGCTCTCTCTCTTCCCTATTTCGAAATGGGCGCGATCAATTCGCTGCATCTTTTCGGCATGGACGAGCTCATCCTCTTCGCCTTCTACCACGCCAACCGCAAGCGCTATCGCCGCGTGGTCGATTTCGGCGCCAATATCGGGCTTCACAGCATCGTCCTCTCGCGCTGCGGCTACGAGGTCCGTTCCTTCGAGCCGGACCAGCTCCATGCCGACCGCTTCCGCTACAATTGCGGGCTGAACAAGGTCTCACCCGATCTTCATCAGGCGGCGGTCTCTCTCGAGGACGGCACGGCGCAGTTCGTCCGTGTGCTGGGCAATACCACGGGCAGCCACATCAAGGGCGCGAAGTCGGCGCCCTACGGCGAGCTCGACACGATCGAGGTGCCGCTCGAAGCCGCGGGACCGCATCTCGCCTGGGCCGATCTCGCCAAGATCGATATCGAGGGCCACGAAGCCGACCTCCTCACCGGCCTGCCGCTCGAAACCTGGCAATCGACGGACGCGGTGCTCGAAGTCGGCACGCCGGAAAACGCCGCCATCGTCTTCAAGCATCTCCACGGCAAGGGCGGCATCCGGATGTTCTCCCAGATGACCGGCTGGCAGGAAGTCCATGCCCTCGAAAACATGCCCTGCAGCCACCGCGACGGCTCGCTCTTCCTCACCACGAAAGCAGGCATGAACTGGAGCGAGTGACGGGAGGGTCACCGCCGGGCGGAGCCGCGCCGCAACCCAAAATCGTCATGGCCCGCTTTACGCGGGCCATCCACGCCTGCCCCGGCGAAGGCCGGGGTCTTCGCTTCTTCTGCACTGTTGAATTTTCGCACCCGCCGGTACAGCATCCGCCATCGCAACAAGCGCGCCGTCGGAGCGCCGCACCCAGGGGGAAGACATGTCGCTCTCGCTCTACGACCTCACCGTCCCGAACTACCTGCAAACGCTCGGCGCCGTCTCGGGCTTCCTGAAGAAGGGGGCCGCCTTCTGTGAGGAGCAGGGCACCGACCCGAACGACATCGTCAAGACCTGCCTTGTCGGCGACATGCTGCCCTTCAGCTTCCAGATCGCATCCGTCGCGCATCATTCGCTCGGTGCCGTCGAAGGCGCGCAAAGCGGCACCTTTTATCCGCCCAAGGATCCCGGTACCTACACCTATGCCGATCTCCAGAAGCTCGTCGACGACACGATAGCGGGCTTCGGGAAGGTCACGCCCGATGCGCTCAACGCCTGTCAGGGCAAGGACCTCGTCTTCCATCTCGGCAAGCACCAGCTTCCCTTCACGGCGGAGAATTTCCTGCTCTCCTTCTCCTTCCCGAACTTCTATTTCCACGCCACCACGGCCTACGACATCCTGCGCGTAAAGGGCGTGAAGATCGGCAAGGGAGATTTCCTCGGCAAGATGCGCATGAAGATGTGACGCTCGACAGGAGGCATCATGCCCGCCAATCCCTTCAACCTCCCGCCACCTTATGAAGGCGGCTGCGCCTGCGGGACCGTTCGTTATCGGATCGAGGCGGAGACGCTCGGCTCGCGCGTCTGCCATTGCCGCATCTGCCAGCGGGCGATGGGCGCGCCATTCCTCGCCGTCGCTTCCTTTCCGAAAGCAGCCGTCACGGTTACGGGCGAGACGGCGCGCTGGCGCTCGTCCGAAAGGCTCTGGCGTCACTTCTGCCCGAAATGCGGGACGCGCGTGACGCTCGAACCGCTCGACGGCGACCGCCTCGGCTTCCCGCTGGCGACGCTCGACGATCCGTGTGCGATCAATCCGGAAATGCACATCTGGGTCTCCGCCAAGGTGCCGTGGCTGATGCTGAGCGACGGCCTGCCGCAATACAGGGAAGGCTCGCCCGAGCCTTACAGGACCGCTTGAAAGCGCGGCGCGCGGGTTGCTCCGCGCGCCGCTTCGTTATGCCGGTTTCCCGGCGGCCGGCCTCGTGACCTTCGTCACCTTCAGCCAGCGCAGCTCGCCGTAGCGCGAGCTCCACGAGATCGACTGTCCTTCGCCGAGGCCGAGCAGCGCCACGCCCACGGGCGAGGCGATGGAGACGCTGCCGTTCTCCGACGGGCTTTCCGCCGGATAGACGAGCCGCAGCTTTTCGCTGCGGCCCTTCATGCCGAAGGTGAATTCGACGGTCGCGTTCATCGTCACCACGTTCGGCGGCACGTGGTTCATCGGCAGGAGCCGCGCGCGGGCGAGTTCCCGTTCGAGGAAATGCGCAACCTCCGGCAGCACGCCGGCAAGGCTTTCGGCGATGTCCGACAGCGCGTCGAACTCCTCCTCGGCGACGATGATCGGCGGCATGTTTTCCGGTGCGGCCATGACGGCAATCGGGGACATGTTATGCGGCCTCCGGTCCGTCGCCGCCGGGGCGCGAGCCTTGCGCGCGGCGGCGGATTTCGGCTTCCGGCTGATGTTCGACAAGCGCGATGGCGATTTTCAGTTTCGCGCCGTTGAACAATTCGGCCTCGCAGATGTCGCCCGCCGAGCGTCCGAGCAGGGCCAGCCCGATCGGCGTCAGCGCGCTCAGGTAATGCCCGTTGGGCGTGTGCCGCGCGTCGAGCTGCAGGATGCGCCGTTCGAGCATCCGGTCCTCGATGCGGTAGCGCACGATGCTGCCGAGCGTCGCGACCGTACCCGGAATTTCCGTTCCCGGTATCACGCGCGCCTCGGCGAGCTTCGCCCGCACGAAGGGCGTCATCGGGTTCAGAAGGTCGAGCTGCTCGAAACAGACGAGTTCGAGCCGCGCATAATCATGCGAGGTGAGAAGGGGCCTTTGCTCCGGTGGAGGGGTTGCGGCCAGGACGAGTTGCGGACGGCTCGCGCCGCCGTTGCGAATGGACATGGACATACCTCGTGGCGGCGGAGCCTCGAGGGCTTGCCGGCAAGATGAAAAAGGGAGGTTTGAAGTCGATCCCCGGACGTCGCGCGCATGGAAATGCGGCGTCGGCCCGGGGCTAATGTCCCGCGAGCAACGTACCCGGCGTCGGAAGAAGGCGTGCGTTCGCTTTGCGCATAATGAGGCGAGATTAGCCCTTGCGGGGGCTTTGTCAAAGCCGCCGCATTTGCCTGCGGCCTGTGGCCCTTATGGTTGACGGAAAGTTAATCCTGCCTCACTGGCGTCATATACGGCGCTTAAAAATGCTCTTTGGCCCTCAAAGCAGGACAAAACAGTACATTCTTGGTAACCATGTCCCGCTAGCCTCATTACGGAACGTCGGACTTTTGGATGACCCGTATGGCAGAACACAAAGTTGAAATCGGCCAGACGCTGCGCGGTGCGCGGCAGGCGGCCGGGCTGTCGCTGAAGGACATAGCCGACCGGATCAGGATCAGGCCGGTCTTCCTGGAAGCGATCGAAGCCGGACAATTCGAGCGTTTGCCGGCGTTGCCGCAGACGATCGGCTTCACGCGCGCCTATGCCAAATTTCTCGATGTCGATGTCGAGCAGCCGCTGTCGCGCCTCGGCGAGGAAGTTCACCGTGATATCGAAAGCACGGATTATTCCCAGCGCGAGCTTCCCTGGTCGCAGGTGTCGCGCGCGCGGATTGCCTATGTGGCGACGGGTGCCTTTATCGGCATGGCGGTTCTCGGCGCGCTTGTTTTCGATTTCGGCACCCCGCGCAGCGAGATCGACGAAGCCGTCGCCGTCGCGGAAAGCCTGTTCGAGCCGGAAGCCTTGCGCAATCGCCGCAGTTCGACGCCCATCGCGCAACCTGCGCCGCGTGTTGCCGATGTTGCCGTGCCTCCTGCCGCGACGCAGCAGGTCTCCTATGCCCAGGAGGCCGCGCCCGCCGCCGCGCCATCCGTATACGGATCGTCTCCCGTGACGCCCGAGCTCGTGGCGATGCTCCTGCCGCCTGCCGCGCCCGCCGTTGCGGCCGCGCCCGAAGCGCCTGCCGTTTCCACGGCGGGGGCAGAGGCCTTCGCCACGGGCGCAAGCGCCTTCGCGACGAGCAATGTCTATCTGCGCGCCGAACCCGCCAATGCGGGTGCCGTGGTCGGCGTCCTCGGGTCGTGCGAGCCGCTGCGCCTTCTCGGGCAGAACGACGGCGCCCAGTGGCACCACGTCGCGCGCGCCGACGGCACGACCGGCTGGGTCTACCGGGGATATGTCGGGGACAAGGCCGCCGGCTGTTCCTGACGGGGCGGGCAGGGGGACTTATCCCCCGTGCCGGTCCGGTTCCGGATGCCGTGTGCCGCGAGCGTTGTGACGGTTTAGTGACAGATCGATGACAATGAAAACCGGCACCGGAACGATGGCGGAAATACGCCCATTTTGAATTGTGACAGTCGCGCCGTTTTCCGGTTCCGGTGTTATTCGCCGACCGGGGCGAACTGGTCCTTGGCCGGGTCGTAGATCGACAGAATGCCGGTGCCGATGCCGTAGAACCAGCCGTGGAGGCGCAGCTTTCCGGCCGCTTCCCGTTCCGCGACGAAGGGGAAAGTTCTAAGCATTTCAAGCGATTGCACCACGGCGCCTTGCTCCATCATGCGGAGCAGGCGGGGCTTTTCGAGCTCGCCGTGCTTGTGGCGCACGGAGGTTTCGACGCCGGTCGCGAGCGACATCCAGTTGGAGATGAATTCGCCCTCCGGCGGGTGTCCGCAGCCGGCGTCGTAGAGCGCCTCGATGCCGCCGCAGCCGGCGTGGCCCATCACGATTAGATCAGCAATTTCAAGGACTTTGACGCCAAACTCCAACGCCGCGCTGGTGCCGTGATAGTGGCTGTCGGGCTGGTAGGGCGGCACCAGATTGGCCACATTGCGCACCACGAAAAGCTCGCCGGGATCGGCCGAAAACACCATGGCGGGGTCGGCGCGGCTGTCGCAACAGGCGATGATCATCGCCTTGGGCTGCTGGCGTTTCGCCGCAAGTGCCTGATATCGCTCCTCATTCTGGCGATACGTGCCGGCGCGGAAGGCCTTGTAACCGGCAATCAGGCTGTCGATAGCGTCCATGATTTTCTGCCTTCACAGTTTGAGTCAGGCCTACATACACGAGCCCCCCGTCATGGGAAAGTCGCACATTCCTGCCTAAATCCGGGGCAGTTGCCTGCGAAATAACCGCTGCGGCAGGCCGCGTCTTTTCCGAAGATGTTGATGCGCCGATGCACTGGAAAAGGCCCGAAATCTGCATAGAGTCTGGCTCAAGAGCGCGAGGGCCGCGCTGATGCGATGGGGAAAGATATGTCGGTTGCTGAACTCCTCGGGAACATGTCCCTGGAGACCCAGGTTTCCGTAGGCGGACTGGTGCTTCTGTTTCTAATTCTGACGGTGCTGCATGTGAGCAGTCTGCGCGCCCAGAGAAAGCAGGAAGCGGCGCGATCGGAGCGTGAATTCAAGGCCCGTGTTGACGCGCTCATGCGGAAACTCGAGGGTAAGAGCCTCGGTCGCAGCGGCAGGCTCAATCCGGCGGTCGTCAGTTCGCGCCCGGTTCGGCGCAGCGCCGAAAAGCTCGTTCCGGCCTCGCGCTCGGGCGGTCCGGCCAAAGGCCTCGCGCGGCGCTGAAGGCCGCGCTATTTGGCCGCTGGCACGGCGTCGCCCTGGACCATTTCGCGCTTGCAAATAAAATGCGGGCGCACTAAATCACAAACGCAAAGGGGATTTGAAAAATAATCCCTTTGTTTTTGTGTGTTTTGTGTGGCAGGCGCTCGGCGCCGCATGCAGGAAGGCAGTCATGGATCGTCTGGACCAGCTCGAAAGCCAAAGCATTTTCATTTTCCGCGAGGCCTTCAACCGCATCGAGAACATCGCGATGCTGTGGTCTCTCGGCAAGGACTCCAACGTCATGATCTGGCTGGCGCGAAAGGCCTTTTTCGGCCACGTGCCGTTCCCTGTCATGCATGTCGACACGGAAAAGAAGTTCCCGGAAATGTACGAATTCCGCGACCGTTATGCGGCCGAATGGAATTTGAACTTCATCCGGGAGCTGTGCCCGCCGCTCGATACGATCGACGACACGCTGCCGCCCGCCGCGCGCTCCGCCGCGCGCAAGACCGAAGGCCTGAAGCTCGCGATCAAGAAGCACGGCTTCAATGCGCTCTTCGCCGGCATCCGCCGCGACGAGGAAGCGACCCGTGCAAAAGAGCGCGTGTTCAGTCCGCGCGGCCTCACCGGCCAGTGGGACTTCAAGGACCAGCCGCCGGAGTTCTGGGACCAGTTCAAGACCGATTTCCCGCCGGGAACGCATATCCGCATCCATCCGTTGCTGCACTGGACGGAAATCGACATCTGGCTCTACACGCAGCGCGAGCAGATCCCGACGATCCCGCTCTATTTCGCGAAGGACGGCAAGCGCTATCGCTCGCTCGGCGACAAGGACATCACGTCTCCGGTCGCGAGCACCGCGACGACCATCGAAGAGATCATCGAAGAGCTGCAGACGACGCGCGTTTCCGAACGTTCGGGCCGCGCCATGGATCATGAGTCGGAAGATGCGTTCGAGCGCCTTCGGGCCGACGGCTATCTGTAAGGGAATCCAGTCATGTCCGAAGCATCCGAAGCGAAAGTCAGGCTCGCTGCCGTGAATACGAACCCCGCCTCCTATCGCGATCTCCTGCGCATCGTCATCGTCGGCCATGTCGATCACGGCAAGTCCACGCTTGTCGGCCGCATGTTCCACGACACCGGCTCGCTCCCCGACGGCAAGTACGAGTCCATCAAGGCCATGTGCGAGCGGCGCGGCGTGCCGTTCGAATGGGCGTTCCTCATGGATGCGCTTCAGGCGGAGCGCGACCAGGGCATCACCATCGACACCAGCCAGATCTGGTTCAAGACCGATGCGCGCGACTACACCATCATCGACGCGCCCGGCCACAAGGAATTCCTGAAGAACATGATCACCGGCGCCGCCCAGTCGGACGCAGCGCTGCTCATCATCGATGCCGCCGAAGGCGTGCGCGAACAATCCCGCCGCCACGGTTACCTGCTGCATCTTCTCGGCATCCGTCAGGTCGCCGTTGCCGTCAACAAGATGGACCTGATCAATTACGAGAAGGACCAGTTCGATCTGATCGAGCAGGAATACCGCGATTATCTCACCTCCATCGGCGTGACGCCGACCTTCGTCATTCCCGTCTCCGCGCGTCAGGGCGACAACATCGTCAACCAGACGGGCGCGATGCCCTGGTACAAGGGCCCGACGGTCGTGAAGGCACTCGACAGCTTCATGCCGTCCGCGTCGCCGGTCGACCGGCCGCTGCGCTTTCCGGTGCAGGACGTCTACAAGTTCGATCACCGCCGCATCATCGCGGGCCGCGTCGAGGAAGGCCGTTTCTCCATCGGCGACGAACTCGTCTTCTCGCCCTCGAACAAAACCGCTCGTGTGAAGTCGATCGAATACTGGTCGACGGTTCCGGGCAAGAAAGCGCCGACGGAAGCCGTCGCCGGCGAGTCCGTCGGCATCACGCTCGACGAGCAGATTTTCGTGGAACGCGGCGAACTTATAAGCCATGTCGATCATCCTCCCATCGAGACGGACGTGTTCCGTGCCCGGATTTTCTGGCTCGGCCATGAGCCGCTGGTGAAAGGCAAGAGCTACCGCATCAAGCTCGGCACGCTCGAAGCGCCAGTCACCGTCCAGTCTATCGAAAGCATTGTGGACACCAGCGATCTTTCCAACTCCTCGTCCCATCAGGTCGAACGCAACCAGGTTGCCGAAATCGTCATCCGCGCGCGCCGCATGCTTGCACTCGACGAGTTCACCAAGGCGCCGAAGAGCGGGCGTTTCGTACTCATCGACAAATACGACATCGCCGGCGGCGGCATCATCTCGATGGAAGGCTATGCCGACCAGCGCGACCTCATCACGTCGCGTTCGACCAACATCACCCGCGTCG
This sequence comes from Parvibaculum sp., assembly GCF_030694575.1. GTDB lineage: Bacteria > Pseudomonadota > Alphaproteobacteria > Parvibaculales > Parvibaculaceae > Parvibaculum. The sequence continues at coordinate 51,807 of NZ_JAUYUS010000064.1, read as the reverse complement.
AACATGGCATCACCAACGAAGCGCGGGCCTTCCGCAACGGTCACAAGGGCGGCGTGCTCTGGTTCACTGGCCTGTCCGGCGCGGGCAAGTCGACGCTGGCCGTCGCGCTCGAGAAGAAGCTCTTCGAGAAGGGTTATAACGTCTTCGTTCTGGACGGGGATAACGTCCGCCACGGCCTCAATGCCAATCTGAGTTTTTCGCCGGAAGACCGCGCGGAAAACATCCGCCGTGTCGGTGAGGTGTCGGCGCTGTTCGCGCGTGCGGGCATGATCGCCATCACCTCTTTCATCTCGCCGTACCGGTCGGACCGCGACCGTGCACGGGCCGCGGCCGAGGCGGATTTCCATGAAATCTACGTCAAGGCCGATGTCGCCACCTGCGAGGCGCGCGACCCGAAGGGGCTCTACAAGAAGGCCCGCGCTGGCGAAATCAAGGATTTCACTGGCATTTCAGCGCCTTACGAAGAGCCGGAAAATGCGGAGTTGACGGTCGACACCGCCTCCACCCCCATCGAGGAAGCGGTCGAGAAACTCGTCAACTATGTGGAGATGAAGTTCAAGGTATAACCCTGCCTCGAAGCAGGTTCAGGCAGGGTTTTCCATGAGCATTCTCGTCACCGGCGGCGCGGGCTATATCGGCAGCCACGCTGCTATCGACTTGATGAACGCCGGGGAAAAGGTCGTCGTGATCGACGATCTTTCCACGGGGTTCGACTGGGCGGTTCAGGAGCCGGAGGGGCTCTATGTCGGCGACATCGCGGACGCGCCGCTTGTCGACAGGATCATCCGCGAGCATGCCGTCGAAGCCGTCATTCATTTCGCGGGCTCGATCATCGTTCCTGAATCGGTCGCGGACCCCCTCAAGTACTATCTCAACAACACAGCCAAATCGCGCTCGCTGATCGAACGCTGCGTGGCGGGCGGCGTGAAGCATTTCATCTTTTCGTCCACCGCCGCCGTCTATGGCATGCCGGAACAGTCGCCGGTGGACGAAGCGGCCATACTGCAGCCCATGTCGCCTTACGGCCGTTCGAAGCTGATGACTGAATGGATGCTGCGCGATGTGGCCGCCGTTCATGACATGACCTACGCAGCGCTGCGCTATTTCAATGTCGCGGGCGCCGATCCGAAAGGCCGGGTGGGGCAGTCGACAGCCAACGCAACCCATCTCATCAAGGTCGCGTGCCAGACCGCACTCGGACAACGGCCCTATATCGAAGTCTTCGGCGACGATTATCCGACGAACGATGGCACCTGCATTCGCGACTATATCCATGTGAGCGATCTCGCGGCGGCGCATACCGCCGCGCTCGGCTATTTGCGCAAGGGTGGCGACAGCATCGTCGCCAATTGCGGCTACGGCCACGGCTTCTCCGTGCGTGAGGTTCTGGGCGCGGTCGAGCGGGTGGCGGGGCACGGCTTCGAGATACGTCAAGCGCCGCGCCGGCCCGGAGATCCTGCTTCCGTCGTTTCCAATCCTGCCCGGATCAAAAGCACCCTCGACTGGACCCCGGCCTTCGACGACCTCGACACGATCGTCGCCCATGCGCTCGCTTGGGAAAAACGCCTCGCCGAGCGCAATCGCTGAGCCGCATGCCCTCTACCGGTCCCTCAGGGAATCGGGGCAACATAGCGAAATATAAATTTATTTCCGTGTTTACTGGAGGTTGTGCAATTTTCGCGCAGCCGGTCCTGCACCAACTGGAGACACATTGAGGTCATGACGACGAACGCTCCATGCGCCGTCATTCTTGCTGCGGGCAAAAGCACGCGCATGAAATCGCGTTTGCCGAAGGCCCTGCACCCCATCGCCGGAAGGCCGATGCTCGGACACGTCCTGTCCACCGTGGAGGCGCTGGGCGGCGCCCGTCCGGTGCTTGTTGTCGGTCCGGGTATGGACGACGTTTCGGGTTATGCCCGGGGGCTCGTGCCCGGCCTCACTATCGCCGTGCAGGAAAAGCAACTGGGCACAGGCGATGCAGTCCGTGCCGCCGCGCCGCATATCGGTGAAAAGCAGGATGTGGTTCTGCTCGTATTCGGCGATACGCCTCTCGTGCGGCGGGAAACACTTGCCGATATGGCGCGCCGTTGCGAGGAAGGCAGCGACATCGTCGTCCTCGGTTTCGAAGCGGCGGATCCGACGGGTTATGGGCGGCTCGTGCTGGACGGCAATGAAGTCGTACGCATCGTCGAGCACAAGGATGCGACGGACGAGGAAAGGAAGAACAGGCTTTGTTTCGGCGGGCCGATGGCCGTTCGGACGGCTCACCTTCCGGGCCTTCTCGCCATGCTCACGAATGACAACGCGCAGGGCGAGTTCTACATGACCGATATGGTCGCGCATGGCCGCGCCGCCGGTCTTGCCTGCGGTGCTGTTTTCTGTCCGGAGGCGGATATTCAGGGCGTCAACAGCCGTGCCGATCTTGCGGCGGCGGAAGCCTCCATGCAGCAACGGCTGCGTGCGGCGGCAATGGCGGGTGGCGTTACGCTGCTCGACCCGGCAACGACCTATCTGAGCTTCGACACCATGTTCGGCCAGGACGTGACGGTCGGCCAGAATGTCGTTTTCGGCCCCGGCTGCAGCATTGCGGACGGCGTCACCATCAAGGCCTTCTCGCATCTTGAAGGCGCGCGGATCGACGAGGGGGCCGAAATCGGTCCCTTTGCCCGCATCCGGCCCGGCTCGGAGATCGGGCGCAAGGCGCGTATCGGCAATTTCGTCGAGACGAAGAAGGCGAAGATCGAGGACGGGGCCAAGGTGAACCACCTGTCCTATATCGGCGACGCGCGGGTCGGCGCAGGAGCGAATATCGGCGCAGGCACGATCACCTGCAACTACGACGGCTACAACAAGTTCTTCACCGATATCGGTGCCGGTGCCTTCGTCGGCTCGAACAGCTCGCTCGTCGCACCTGTCAGGATCGGCGACGGCGCCTATCTGGGTTCCGGCAGTGTCGTGACGAAGGATGTCGCGGCAAATGCTCTTGCCGTTGCCCGCGCGAAACAAGTCGAAAAGCCGGGCTGGGCGGCGGCGTTCCACGCAAAACACAAAGACAAGAAGAAAGTGTCGGGCGAATAGCATGTGCGGCATTGTCGGTATCATCGGAACGGAACCCGTCGCGCCCACCATTCTGGAAGCGCTCAAGCGCCTCGAATACCGGGGCTACGACAGCGCGGGCATCGCGACGCTTTCGGGTGGGGAAATCTCCCGCCGCCGCGCCGAAGGCAAGCTCGCCAACCTCGAACGGCTGCTCGGGGATAACCCTCTCGACGGCACCATCGGCATCGGCCATACGCGCTGGGCGACGCATGGCGCGCCGACGGAGCGCAACGCCCATCCTCATGCGACAGACCGCGTCGCCATCGTGCATAACGGCATCATCGAAAATTTCCGGGAGCTCCGCGAGAAGCTGACGGCCGAAGGCGCTGTCTTTGCGACGGAGACGGACAGCGAAGTCATCGCGCATCTCGTGACGCATTATCTCGACCGGGGATATTCTCCCCGCGACGCTGCGGCCGCCACGCTCAAGGAGCTGGAAGGCGCCTTCGCGCTCGGCATAATCTTTCGCGGCGAGGAAGACCTGATGGTCGGAGCGCGGCGCGGTAGTCCTCTGGCAGTCGGCTATGGCGACACGGCGATGTATCTCGGCTCCGATGCTTTCGCGCTCGCACCGATGACCAATCGCGTTACCTTCCTCGAGGAAGGCGACCGTGTGGAAATTACCCGCACCTCCGCCATCATCTACGATGTTCAGGGACAGGTTGCGAAGCGGCCGATCAAGATTACGGATGTTTCCGCCGCCCTGGTCGACAAGGGCAATCATCGTCACTTCATGGCGAAAGAGATTTTCGAGCAGCCAGAGGTGATAGGTCACACGCTGTCGGAGTATCTCGACCCGCTTAACGACGCTCTGCGAAGCCAGGCATTGCCGGTCGATCTTGCTACCGTTCCGCGCATTACCATCGTCGCCTGCGGGACCGCCTATTACGCCGGTCTGGTCGCCAAGTACTGGTTCGAAAGATATGCCCGGGTTGCCGTCGAGGTGGATATTGCCTCGGAGTTCCGATATCGCGATGCGGCGCTGACGGAAGGCGGGCTCGCCATCTTCATCTCGCAATCGGGCGAGACGGCGGACACCCTGGCCGCGCTCCACTACTGCCGTGCGCATGGCCAGAAAATCCTGTCTGTCGTGAACGTGACGGAGTCTTCCATCGCGCGAGCCTCCGATGCGATCCTGCCGACTTTTGCAGGGCCCGAGATTGGCGTCGCGTCGACCAAGGCGTTCACCTGCCAGCTCACGACGCTTGCCGTGCTTGCCATCCGCACCGGTCTTGCGCGGGGTACAATCGCGAAAGCGGACGAGGCGCGTCTTGTCCGCACGCTGATGGAGGTGCCGCGCCATGTGGCGGAGGCGCTGGCGAGCGACGAACAGATTCAGGCATTGAGCGCCGATCTCGCCAAAGCGAGGGATGTGCTTTATCTGGGGCGCGGACACAATTACCCGATCGCGCTCGAAGGAGCGCTGAAGCTCAAGGAAATTTCCTATATCCACGCCGAAGGGTACGCTGCCGGTGAACTCAAGCACGGTCCCATCGCGCTGATCGACGAAGAAGTGCCGGTCGTCGTCATCTCGCCGGTCGATGCCCTTTTCGACAAGACGATCTCGAACATGCAGGAAGTGATCGCGCGGGGCGGGCGGGTTGTTCTGATTGCCGACAAGGCGGGCATCACTCGCGCGGGCGAAGGTCTCTGGGCAACCATCGAAGTGCCCCCGGTCGATCCGCTCATAGCGCCGATCGTGAACGCGATTCCGGTGCAGTTGCTCGCCTATCACACGGCGGTTTCCAAGGGGACCGACGTCGACCAGCCGCGCAACCTTGCGAAGTCGGTGACGGTGGAATAGTCGCGATTCGGTCCTTTTTGCGAAGCCCGTACTCCACCCTCTCTTCTAACTAGCTGTTATTTATAACAAATCCATCTCCTGCTCCGCGCTCTGGAGCGGCGTGATAGATTTTCCGCAGGTCACCAGCTTATCGCGTGTCGGGGAGGGCCGGTTGATGCGGCGTCCAGAATGCGAGGCAAGATGAGCGGAAAAGGGCACGTCTTTGCCGTTTCCCTTCTCGTGGCGTTTTTCGCCCTTTCTCCAACCACCTCGCGCCCGGCGCAGGCGGGTACCGCGGCCGAGGAAGCGGCTGCGCTGATGAAAGCCGGAGCCGACGCCATTGAACTCGGCCAGTACGACAGGGCAGCAGTCGACTTTTCCAACGCGCTCGACAGTGGCGGCCTGACGCCCGAGGGGCGCGCGGTCGCCTATCATCACCGGGGCGTCGCCTTCCAGAAGATCGGCCAGCAGGACGCCGCCATTGCCGACTATACAAGGGCGATCGAAACAAACGCCTTGCCGCCCTCGGTGCTGTCGCGGGCCTATTACAACCGCGGCATCGCCTACGGCAATGCCGGCAAGGGAGACGAGGCGGAGAAGGACTATCTGAAGACGGTCGAACTGACACCCAACTATGCGGCCGCCTACCACAATCTCGCCAATCTGGAACGGCGCCGGCAGGCCTATGCGGAGGCCATCGAGCATTATTCGGCCGCCATCGACAACATGCAGGGCAGGGAGCGCAAGCTGCCATTATTCGGCCGCGCGCTGGCGCTCGAACAGACGGGCGATCTTGAGCGTGCCGCCGCCGATCTCCGGCAAGCCCTTGCCCTGGACCCGGAATTCGAATTGGCGAACACGAAGCTGACGGCGCTCTCTCCTCAGCTTGCGTCCGCGGCGGAAAACAATGAGCCGCCGTCCGCCAAGCCCGTGCCGGAAGTTCTGCCATCCACCGTTGCGCCATTCCAGGCCGCGTCTTCCGGCCATGAAGGCGGGAAGGTTATCCGCATTGCCAGCGTTGGCGGCTGGCGGACGACGGCGACCCGTTTTCCGCCGCCGGAGCCCGGCGCGAAGGCCATGGCGGCGGCCGATGACAATGACACCCTCATAACCGGATCGCTCAGGCCGGCGGAGGCGCTTCCCGAAGCGCGGCAAGCTCCGGCGACCAAGAAGCAGGCTGCGGCTTCGAAAGACCCGTCATCGGCCGGGCATGCGCGCTACCGTCTGCAGCTCGGCGCTTTCCGGGAGCCCGATCTTGCCGCGCAGGCCTGGGAGGAAATCTCCCGCCAGGCTTCTGTTATCCTCGGTCGTTTCGACTATGCGATCCAGAAGGCGGACCTTGGCGAGCGCGGCATTTTTTATCGGCTGAGAACCGGTGCTTTCGAAGGGGTCAGCGAGGCGAGAGCCACCTGCAAATCTCTCGAAGCGCGCAAGATCGAGTGCATCGTCGTCGACGGATAGCGCGCCGGTCGCTTCATTCGGTGCATGACGTAGCGGCAGCGCGGGTGATGTCGGCAGTTCCTCCTGGCGGTTGTAGCGAACCGGCATTCCTCGATAAACTCCCCTCCAACAATAACCAGACGGTTTGGGAAAGGGAGACGTATGGCCCAGCAGACGGTGGGACTTACAGCATTTGGCGGATATATCCCGCGGCTTCGGTTGCAGCGAAAGGCCGTTGCACAGGCAAACGCCTGGGTGGCGCCCAACTTCCTCGGCAAGGGGAAGGGCGAGCGCTCGATGGCGAATTGGGACGAAGACGCCGTCACGATGGCAGTTGAAGCGGCCCGCGATCTGCTCGGCCCGGACGACGACCGCAGCCATGTGGACGCGCTCTATTTCGGCTCGACGACGATGCCGTTCAAGGACCGCCTCAACAGCGGCATCATCGCGGCCGCGCTGACGCTCAGCGAGCAGGTTCGCGCGGTCGATGTGGCGTCGACGCAGCGTGCCGGCACCTCGGCACTGATGCAGGCGCTTTCGGCAGTGAAGGCCGGGGAGGCGAAGCACGCGCTGGTGCTCGCATCCGATCATCGGAAAACCAAAGCGGTCACCGCCCAGGAACTCGATTTCGGCGATGGCGCCGCCGCCGTAACGGTGGGTACGGACAATGTGATCGCCACCTATCTCGGCGGGGCGAGCCTCACCGTCGATTTCGTCGACCATTTTCGCGGCGGTACGGAAGAGTTCGACTACAACTGGGAAGAACGCTGGATTCGCGATGAGGGGTTCGCGAAAATCGTTCCCCGGGCAGTGAAGGCTGCCCTTGAGAAATCCGGTGTAAGTGCCGGAGATATCAAACATTTTGTTATGCCGTGCAGTTTCGGCGACAAGTTCGTCCAGCAGCTTGCGAAGCGTTCGGGCATAGCCCCGGAGGCAGCGCGGGACACGCTTGCGGCAAATTGCGGCGAGACCGGCGCGGCCCATTCGCTCGTCATGCTCGTTCACACGTTGCAGAAGGAAGCGAAGCCGGGCGACAAGGTCATGGTTCTCCATTTCGGCGGCGGTTGCGACGCCCTCGTCTTCGAAGTGACCGACAAGCTCTCGAGCCAGGCCGGCAAGCGCGGCATTGTCGGCTCGCTCGCCAATCGCACCGAGGAAACCAACTACCTCAAATTCCTGACCTTCAATGGCCTCATTGAATGGGAAAAGGGAATGCGCGCCGAGCAGGACAAGAAGACCGCGCTCACCACGCTCTACCGCAACGAAGACATGCTGATGGGTCTCGTGGGCGGGCGGTGCACGGAAACGGGTGTCATCCAGTTCCCCAGGTCCCGCATTTCGGTCAATCCGAACAACCATACGGTCGACACGCAGGAGCCTTACAAGTTCGCCGAGAAGAAGGCGAAAATCCTCTCCTGGTCCGCGGACTTCCTCTCCTTCAGCATGAACCCGCCGAACCATTACGGCATGGTCGTGTTCGAGGAAGGCGGCCGGATCATGATGGATTTCACGGATGTCGAGGCCGGCACGGTCGATTCCGGCATGGAAGTGAAGCTCGTCTTCCGGATCAAGGAATTCGACGAGAAGCGCGGTTTCCGGCGGTATTTCTGGAAGGCGGTTCCTGTCGCGGCGAATGCAGCAAAATCACAAACGGGCCAGGCGGCCGAATAGGGAGAAACGGACATGGCGGCAGGTATCAAGGACAAGGTCGCGATCCTCGGCATGGGTTGCTCGAAGTTCGGCGAACGCTGGGATGCGGGTCCGGAAGAACTGATGGTCGAGGCCTATCTCGAAGCCATGCAGGATGCCGGTATCGAGCCGACGCAGCTCGATGCGGCCTGGTTTTCGACCCATATCGACGAGATCGGCACCGGCAAGGGCGGCACGCCGCTTTCGGTCGCGCTGCGGCTTCCGAACATCGCGGTGACCCGCGTGGAAAACTTCTGTGCCTCCGGCTCGGAAGCCTTCCGCGGCGCCGTTTATGCGGTGGCCTCCGGAGCAGCCGATATCGCACTCGCGGTCGGTGTCGAGAAACTCAAGGACACGGGCTATGGCGGCTTGCCGGTCGGCAACATGGGCACGCTCAATCCGCAATGGTCGCCGTCGGGCTCCGCGCCGGGCAACTTCGCGCAGCTCGCCTCCGCCTATCGGGCGAAGCATGGCGTCAGCAAGGAAGACCTCAAGCGCGCGATCGCGCATGTTTCCGTGAAGAGCCATGCCAATGGCGCGAAGAACCCCAAGGCCCATCTCCGCAATGAAGTGACCGAAGACCAGGTGATGAATGCCCCGATGATCGCCGAGCCGCTTGGTCTCTTCGATTGCTGCGGCGTGTCCGACGGCGCGGCGGCGGTGATCGTTACCACGCCGGAAATTGCCAAGGCCATGGGCAAGAAGGACATCGTCACCGTGAAGGCGATGCAGCTTTCGGTTTCGAACGGCCTCGAATCCCAGCATAACAGCTGGGACGGCAGCTACTTCCATACGGCGCGGATCGCGGCCAAGAAGGCCTACAAGGAAGCCGGCATCGACAATCCGCGCGAGGAAGTCAGCATGATGGAAGTGCATGACTGCTTCTCGATTACGGAGCTCGTAACCATGGAAGATCTTTTCATCTCGCCCGAAGGTGGTGCGGTGAAGGACGTCATGGACGGGTTTTACGACGCCGACGGCAAGGTTCCATGCCAGATCGATGGCGGCCTGAAGTGTTTCGGTCATCCCATCGGCGCCTCGGGTCTTCGGATGGCCTATGAAATGTATCTCCAGCTTCAGGGCCGCGCAGGCGAGCGGCAGCTTGCCAACCCGAAGATCGGCCTTACCCACAATCTGGGCGGCGCGCCTTCCCAGAACGTCTGCTCGGTAACGATCATCGGTGCCCAGGGCGCCTGACCCGCCGGAAAATCCATGCGAGGAAAAGGCCGGGGTTGTTCCCGGCCTTTTTTATGCCTTGGTTGGTAATGACATTCCTTTTCCGAAGCAGGATTCTCCCGATTCCTGTACAGTTCGAACCCCATCCGGGGCCGGAGCCCGTCTCGCCAATTGCTCTTTAACTCACCCATCTTTCTCTTTGGCTTCCTGCCACTGACGGCACTGTTGTGCTTCGTCATTCGCGCCTATATGGGCCGCGAGGCGAGCCTCGGTTTCCTCGTGCTTGCGTCGCTCTTCTTCTACGGCTGGTGGAATCCCATCTATCTGCCGCTATTGATCGGGCTTGCGATCTTCAACTTCCTGATGGCGCAGGCCATTCTGAACGAGCGGCTGAAGCCGGGAGGCGGTGCGGCAACCTTCCTTACCGCCTTCGGCGTGACGGTCGATCTCGGGGCTCTCGGTTTCTTCAAGTACACGGATTTCCTGATAGGAACGTCGAACGCCGTTCTCGAAACGGATTTCCCGTTGCAGCATATCGTTCTGCCGCTCGCGATTTCCTTCTTCACCTTCCAGAAGATCGCCTATCTGGTCGACGCCCGGCGCGGAGATGTGGAGCCGCACAGTTTTCTCGAATATTGCTTCTTCGTGATGTTCTTTCCGCAGCTCATTGCGGGCCCGATTGTCCATCACAAAGAGATTTTTTCGCAGACCAAACAGACCCGGGGCTTCGCCTTCGACCGGATGAACGTCACGATCGGACTCACGATCTTCTTCATCGGTCTCTTCAAGAAGGTTGTGCTGGCGGACAATGCGGCGCCGGTCGCGACAGCCGTCTTCAACAGCGCGGCCGCCGGCAACGATATCGGGTTCTTCGATGCCTGGGAGGGAATGCTCGCCTACACCTTCCAGCTCTATTTCGACTTCTCCGGCTATTCCGACATGGCGATCGGCGCCGCGCGCATCTTCGGCATCAAGCTGCCTCTGAACTTCCATTCGCCGTATCAGGCGCTGAGCATCACCGACTTCTGGCGCCGTTGGCACATGACACTGTCACGCTTCCTGCGCGACTATCTCTATATCGCGCTCGGCGGAAACCGGCACGGCAAGGTCCGGCGCTATCTCAATCTTTTCATCACCATGGCACTCGGCGGTCTCTGGCATGGGCCGGCATGGACCTTCATGTTGTGGGGTGCAGCGCACGGGCTGATGCTGATTGTGAACCACGGCTGGAATGCGTTGCCACGGAAGCCGATCAACACATGGTGGTCGCGCGGCATTGCGCGCGCGCTCACGTTCCTTTGCGTGGCTCTGGCATGGGTTCTCTTCCGTGCCGTCGACATCGATGCGGCGACGGCAATCTATCGAGGTCTCGTTGCGCTCCCGCTCGATAATTTTAGCCCGCACCGTCTCATCGAGGATATCGCATGGCTCGTCTTCTGGATGGGCATCGTGTGGTTCTGGCCCAACACTCAGCAGTGGCTGGCAATGGTGCGTCCGGCCTTCAACTACAAGTGGGCGGACCGCCGCCGCGACCCCTTGCTGCTGCCGGTCGATGGTACGCGCTTCGCTCGCCTTGCGCTCTGGCGTCCGAGCAAGCGCGTGGCAGTTGCCGTTGGGCTCGCCGCCGCCGCGTCCTTACTGAGCCTTCAGCGCATCAGTGAATTCCTCTATTTCCAGTTCTGACCCATGAACATGAGCAAATACGCACCGGCCTATCTGGCGACGATCTTCGCGACTGTGGTCGTGTGCGGATTGCTGGCGTTCGGCTTCAATGCGGCCGTGGACCCCATGTGGTATTTCGGCGGCAACAAGCTCGGGACGGTCAACTATGCGTTCAACGAACGTCTGAGCAAGACCAACCGGTTTCTTGCCGACCCGGAGCGCTATGACTGCCTGATCTTCGGCGACAGCCGGGTGACGTTGCTGCCCGAGGACAAGATCGAAGGCTATCGCTGTTTCAACTTCGCGTTTTCCGCGGGCAAGGCGGAGGAAGCTGTCGCCTTCGCACGCTACGTCGGGGCGCGGGGTTTCAAACCCAGGCTCGTCATCATGGGAGTGCCGGCCGCCGCTTTTCGCGAACGCATCGGCGGCGTCAACATCCCTCCATTCATAAAGGAGGGCGGGGCGCCGAAATCTCCGTTCCTGACCTATCTGTCACTCGACGCCGTCTCGATGTCCAAACAGACGCTTTTCGGGGTGTCGCCGCTGGACCGTGTCTATGACCGCAACTTCAATTGTAACGTCGCTCCGGGCGCGCCGGCCTACGATCCCAGAGTGCCGCTTCGCGATCTGATGGCGGGAAAGTTCAATGCCCCGCAGCGTGTGCGTTTCTATGACGACATGCGGAAAATCTTTCCGGACGCAGAACTTGTCGGCTATGTGCCGCCCATCTCCGCATGGGCGATCAAATCCTACGATGATGCCGGCTGGCTCGGCGATTATGTGCATGTGCTTCATGCAGCTTCGGAGAAATTCGACCGTTTCCTAGACTATGGGGTCCCCTCGGCGCTCACCATCGACACGGCGAACACATATGACGGGACGCATTACTCCGAACCGGCCAACGCGGCCGTGGCGCGGTCCCTGCTCTCGGGCGGGCTACCGGATACTCTCAATGTGAAGGCGCTTTCGTCCCGGCAGATGGGAGATATCTATCGGCAACGTTTGGGGAGTTATAACAGTGAACTTCGGGCAGGGCTGGCGGATTAGGCCGTCACGGGCGCGCGGAATGCGCATTCGGTCACGGTCGGGGCCACGACCACGAAAATCTGATCTGCCCCATCTCCCGACGCCGATACCGGAAAAACGCCGCGGTGAACGGTGATGAACTCCCTGGTCTTGATAGGCAGACTTGAGGTCGAAAAAATGGGCCGGAGATTTTCCAGCACCCGGCCGAATTCCAGACGCCGGATTTCCTCCCCTTCAGGCGTCAGATTTTCACCGAGCACCTTCCCGGTGTAGTCGATGCCGAAGAGTTCGGTGCAGCCTGTGCCCGCCAGACGATAGCGATACTCTATATCGGCCCGTCGAGGGACCACCTCCAGTACCAGAAGCCACCGAAGAAGACCGGCAATCTCGCCCGGATTGATCTGGTTGCGGGATGGCACTCCGGCACTGAGCGCGTGGTGCGACCAGTAGGTATCGAAAGCGCGGACAGGATGGCGGGAGGAGATGGCCGAAATATCGACTTCGAGATAAGCCACTGAAACAACCTGGTACTCATACAAACCCTCCGGCAACAATTTGCCGGACCGGAGGATTTGACCTGAAAACGCTTACCAAACCGTCACTTGGCGCTCGCCGGTTCGTAAGTGTTTATTGATCCAGCCGGGCTTGCCCGCGTTCTCGGGTGGCGAGAAAGGCGGCCACGCGTTCCTCCAGATTTGCCCGAATATTCATGTAAAAGAGGTTGTAGTCGTAAATGTGATAATCGCCGGTACGCACGCCGTAGGTGAAGCCTTCCGCGTCTTCGGGTGGGGATACGATCAGCATACCGTTTTCACATTTTGCGCCGGTAAGCTCTTTGCGCGCCGCCGGGAAATCCTTGTCCGAGCCTGTGAAGGGGAGGCTGCCGAGATTTTCCGAGGCCTCGGCGGCTCCGCCTGCTATCCAGTTGAGTGGATTGATACAGGCGATGGGCGCGCCGCCGACCATCCGGTATTCGCCACCTATCCAGGTTGTCCCTTCCTGCGTCCAGCCGGCCCGAGGGGCTGCATTGTTCATTGAGTTCCAGTTGAGTGTGCAATGGAGGTCCGTTGGCGCGGCACACGGCGCGATGCCATCCAATCCAAGATCCGCAGGCAGGGCGGAACCGATCAAATAGGCCGCAATCATGTGGTCGGCGAGCGGCGTTCCGGCGATCTTCTCCTGCAATAGCCGCGATCCGTGAAGGGCTCCCTGGCTATGCCCGGCCAGTATGAAGGGCCGGCCATCGTTCCGCTCGGCGATGAAATTTTCGAAGGCCTGTGCGACATCCCGGTAGGCCAGGTCGAGCGCCGCGTGTTCGTCCGCGCCCTTGCCAATGAACGCATAGACAGTCGCCTGCCGGTAGCGCGGCGCGAAAATGCGGCAACAGCCGTTGAAGGCACTTGCCTGATAACGCAACACGCCGTTTTCCAGCCGGTCCATTGGGAAGCCCGGCTCATCGAACCGCGCATTCCAGCCGGCCTTGCCGTAGTAAGTCGTCGGATGAATGAAAAACACGTCGACATCCGCATGGGCCTGATTGTCCATTGCAGTGCTCGATGCGGGAACAACATCGGCCTTATCGTTTCGTTCCGGCAGTGCCGCCCATGCGTCGTCGGAAGCGTAGTCCGCAGCGGGTGGCGCCTTCGCCGGATCGAAGCCGGACCACGGCTTCAGCAGAACGAAATACTGGGCGGGCTTGTTGAAGTAGAGAATGCCGGCGCCAACAGCGAAAATGGCCACCAGACCGAGAAGTACCGTCAGGCTCTTGCGCAACATGTTCTGTCCCCCTTACCGGCTTTCCTCAAGGGCGCGCCGATAACCCGAGTAGTTCGGCTGATCGATCGCGAGCTTGGTAAGCGTCGTCTTCCACAGGTGATCCGCAAGGCCGGGTGTGTCGAGTCCAATCTCGCCCGCCTCGATCCTTGCGCACAACTCGCTGTTGAGCTCCTCCAGCGGTCCGTCATGGCCGAGCAGGTCGGTCAGCCGCCGGCGCTCATCCGGATTGGCCGTTGGCGCGACTTCAAGCTCACGCTTCACGATGTCGAGTGCATTTGCAGCTACGCGGGCATGAAAAGCGGCATGGCCCTGCAGCTGCGGCATGGCGTGATTGCGGATGAAATCCGCCACGGCTTCGACGAGTTCGCTCGCTGTCGGCTGGTCCTGCATTCATGCCTCCTTCGCGCGCGGCGCCAAAAGGCGCAGCAAGTCGATTTCCGTTTCGGATGAGCGGCGGCCGATGGTGGCGCGTTCGACGGAGCGGTCCGCGCCGCTTTTGAAGGCCGTTACCATGATGGTGCACATGATGCCCCATTTGAGCGTCCCGAGCACTTCCCAGAACTTGACGCGGGCAGGGTCGACCTTTGCGCCGCCCGCCGCCTCATATCCCTCGAACATATCCTCGCGCGCGCCGAAGCCGCCGACCGGCTGGTCTATATTTCCGAAGCGCCAGGAATTCACGCAAATCCACCCGAGATCTTCCATTGGATCGCCGATATGGGCGAGTTCCCAGTCAAGCACGGCACGGACACCATCGGGTCCGATCATGAGATTGCCGTTCCGGAAGTCGCCATGGACGAGGGTGTGGTCCGTCGACTCCGGCGGTGCGTTTTCCTTCAGCCATCTGAGAGCCAGATCGAATACCGGATGGGGATGACCGTGCGCCTTGTAAACGCCGAGATACTGCTCGATTTCAGCGCGGGCCGGCGATGTGCGGAGGGGCGGCAGCGACGCTTTATCGATGTTGTGGAGTCGGGCGAGGATTTCCCCGCATTGGCGGGCGAGCTTCGGACGCGCATTTGCATATTCATCGTCGCGGAGGATTTTCCTTGCGATGGTCTCGCCCGCGATGCGGTTCATGATAAAGCCATGGCCCAACCCGTCCTCCGGGGCGAGGATGTGGCGCACCGTCGGCACGGGTACGCCCACGCCGCCGGCCAGGCCGATCAGGCGGGCCTCGGTTTCCAGCGGCACGGCCGTGGCGCTCGGCGCTCGTTCCCCCCCGGGGGCACGGCGCAGAATGAGCTGTACCGGATCGCCGGAGGTGATTGCGTCGAAGGACCAGGTTTCCTGACTGGCACCGCCGGAGAGCCGTTTCAGACCGGCAACGCCGGTCGCACCCGCGATGCGGTTCCGGACGACATGGGCCAGCGGTGCCGCTATCGGATTGGCTTCCGCGCCCATTTCAATGCCCCGCGCCGACAGGCGCTCCGTCCACGATCTGGTCGAGATACTCGGACAGGCCATAGCCAGTCAGTCCGTTACAGCGATACTCGGTCATGCCCTCGGTGATGCGGGTGTTGAGTTCTTCTCCGTCCGGGCCCTTGCGCCGGTTGCGCAGGGGAATGAGCGACAGCACCTTGCCCTCTACGTCGTAGGTCTGGCCGGATTCCGTTTCAACGTGAGCCCGGAGCCCCGTCTGATACCAATTCTCGTCCCAGTCGCTTTCGATGCTGCAGGATTTTATGAGGTCGTAGACGCCGTCCTTCAACACCATGCCGCCTTGATGCTGCTTGCCTTCCGCGTTCGTCACCACCGAAATCATCATGCCGAAGTCTCGCCCGAAATTCATCGGCAGCCAGCGATACCAGTGGATGGCCTGCCAGTAACGCGGCCCCCAGCTCTTGTCCCGCAGACCGAAGCCGGAGACGTCGAAACGCTCGTCGCCTACCTTGAAATAACCTTTCGCCGCCATGTGCTGCTCATAGTGAGCCTTGGCGAATGATTTTTCCGGATCCAGGTCGAGCGGCGACCCGTCTTCTTTGACCGTCTCACCGCCGAACATCGGCGATACACCCTCGTAGTCCAGCGCCACCTCGCAGGGAACCACCGGGTTCTCCTTGAAGGCTTTGGCCGGATCGGCCATGTCGAACGGCCGGGCGAGAACGACCGCCTTGCCGGAATAAGTGACGCGAAGACGTTTTAGGGGCTCGATCACTTCGAATTTCATCCCCCCCGCATTCATCTCCTCGTTGCCTGTAATTTTCGGCTTGGCGTACATGAACGCCACTCGGCCATCGGGCAGATAGAGGCAGTTCGACATTTCGGCATAGCCCTCATTGGGCCGGTTGCCGAGGCGGAACCAGCCGCCGGTCTTTCTCACCGGGTCGAACATGTTGAAATACATGCTCTCGTTATAGTTCGAGGCCGCGTCGGGCGTGTGGGTGTATTCGTCTTCGGGTGCGAGCCGAAGCTTTGTTCCCGGTTGAGTTCTGGCCATGCTGTTTCTCCCAGAAAGGCTTGTTTTGCGGGAGCTTCCAGCCCCCGATTTATGCCGATTGGGAGCATGATGAAGCGCATAGGCCTGACAGGGAAGGGGCACAATGCTATGAAAGAGGCGGCGCGCCCGAGGCCAGCGCGCCCCGGCGTCAACTTGGGGCGGCGGCAAAAATGTGAGGCATGCGGCGGTTCAGATGAGCGATCAGCACAGCGAAGACCCGAACCGGCCAGGCACCGAGCCGCATTTGATTCTGCCTGCCAAGCCCATCGGTTTCATGACGAGAATCCGCAATTACTTCCTGACCGGCATCGTCGTGGCGGCTCCGATCGGCCTTACGATCTGGATCACCCGCTGGTTCATCGACCTGATCGACACCTGGTTTACGCCGCTCATTCCGGACCGTTATCAGCCGGATAACTATCTTCCTTTCGATATCCCCGGCCTCGGGCTCCTTATCGCTTTCGTGCTGCTGACGCTGCTCGGCGCGCTTACCGCCAATTTCTTCGGACGGGCGGTGCTCAATTTCGGGGAGCGGCTTGTCGACCGGATGCCTGTGGTGCGAAGCATCTACGGTGCCTTCAAGCAGATTTTCGAGACGGTGATCTCGCAGTCCAACGCCTCGTTCCGTGACGTCGGTCTCATCGAATATCCCCGTCGGGGAATCTACTGCATCGTCTTCATCACAACCCAGACAAAGGGCGAAATCGTGGACCGGACGGGCCACGATCTCATGAGTGTCTTCCTGCCGACGACGCCGAACCCCACGTCCGGCTTTCTTCTTTTTGTGCCGCGTGCCGATGTGCAAATTCTGGATATGACGATCGAGGAGGGCGCGAAGCTCATCATCTCCGCAGGTCTCGTCGAGCCGCCGCGCAAGGTCCCTGGCGAGACGCCGGAGGCGGTCGTTGTCGCCAATCCACGGACGGCGTCATCCTGATCGCAGGTAGCGGATCGCTTCGTCCCGCTCGAACAGATACAGCAATATGCGCAATGCCTGGCCGCGCGGACTTTCGAGTTCTGCGTCGCGGTCGAGAATGAGCCGTGCGTCGTCATAGGCTGCGGCCAGCAATTCCTGCTGTGTTTCGATATTCGCGAGACGGAACGAAGGCAAGCCGCTTTGGCGTGTGCCAAGGAGTTCGCCCGCCCCGCGTAGCCGCAGGTCTTCCTCGGCGATGCGAAAACCGTCCTCCGTTTCGCGCATGATCTTGATGCGGGCGGCAGCCGTTTCCCCCAACGGTGCCTGATAAAGAAGCAGGCAACTCGATTTATCCCCGCCGCGGCCCACACGTCCGCGCAACTGGTGAAGCTGCGCGAGGCCGAAGCGTTCGGCGTGCTCGATCACCATGACGGTGGCCGTCGGCACGTTGACACCGACCTCGATTACCGTGGTTGCGACAAGGATACGAATTTCGCCCGCCTGAAAGCGGGCCATGACGGCGTCCTTGTCGGCGGCTTTCATGCGCCCGTGCACCAGCCCGACTTTCTCACCGAAAATCGATTGAAGGTGCCGATGACGTTCTTCGGCGGCCGCCGCGTCGACTTCGTCGGATTCCTCGACAAGCGGGCAGACCCAGTAAACCTGATCGCCTCGCGCAAGTGCGCGGTTGAGGCCGGCGACTACATCGTTCAGCCGGTCGAGCGGAAGGGCGCGCGTATCGACGGGCTTTCGCCCTGGCGGCTTCTCGTCGAGTTTCGACACGTCCATGTCGCCATAAGCGGTGAGCGTCAGGGTGCGCGGGATCGGCGTCGCCGTCATTACCAGTACGTCCGTGCCCGTCCCGCCTTTGGACGTCAGCATGAGACGTTGATGCACGCCAAAACGGTGCTGTTCGTCGACGACGGCGAAGGCAAGATCGCTGAAGGTGACATCGCCCTGAAACAGCGCATGGGTCCCGACCAGTATGTCGATATCCCCGTTTGCGAGCGCCATGAGGATATCCTCCCGCCGCTTTCCCTTTTCGCGGCCGGTCAGCAGTTCGAGGCGGATGCCCGCTGCGGTGCATAGCGGTGCCAGCGTGGTGTAATGCTGCCGTGCGAGAATTTCCGTCGGTGCCATCATGGCGGCCTGAAAGCCCGCCTCTACTGCGTTCAGCATGGCGAGCAACGCCACCACCGTTTTGCCGCTGCCGACATCCCCCTGCAGCAGACGCAACATCCGGTGCTCGCTCTTCATGTCGGCGGAGATTTCCGCGAGGGCCCGAAGCTGCGCGCCCGTCAGCGCGAAGGGAAGGGCTGCTTCCACCTTCTTCCTCAGGTGCCCGTCGCCGGTGATGGAGCGGCCGGGCAGGCGGCGCATGCGCAATCTTACGAGACCGAGCGCCAGCTGGTTTGCCAGCAATTCGTCATAGGCGAGGCGCGCGCGGGCAGAGGCGTCGGATTCGAGATCGGCGGAGGATTGCGGTTCATGCGCTGCGACGAGCGAGTTTTTCCATGGTGCCCAACCGCGTGCCTTGAGCCAGGGCCCATCCTGCCATTCCGGCAGGTCCGGAAGACGCGGCAACGCGCCCCGAATGGCTTTCTGGATCGCTTTCAGCGGCAGGCCCGCCGTCAACGGGTAGACCGGCTCCAGAAGCGGCAGGTCAGCCAGTTCATCGAGCCCGATCATATGATCCGGATGCGTCATCTGCGGCGCGCCCTGATAAAACTCGACGCGGCCCGAAACAATCCGGCGCTGGCCCTCGGGCAACAGCTTGGCGACGTGCTCCGGTCTCGCGTTGAAGAAGACGATCTGCATCTCGCCTGTGTCGTCGAAGACATGTACCCGATAAGGGAGCCGTTTCGTCCGTGGCGGAATGTGAAGCCCGACCGTCACCTCCATGGTCGCGATGTCGCCGTCGCGCACCTCGGCGATGGCTGGCCGGTTGCGGCGGTCGATCAGGCCGGATGGCAGGTGCCAAAGCAGATCGACGACCTTCGGCCCCGCAAGCTTCTCGACCAGCGCTTCAAGGCGTGGTCCGATGCCCGGCAGCGAGCGCGCCGGCGCGAAAAGGGGAAAAAGCACTTCAGGCCGCATCGGCCGCGCTCCGGGGACAGCTGGGAATCATGCGGCCATTCTAATGACATGGGAGCGCTCACGGTCTATATCCCGGCCATGCGACGCGGAGACAGACATGGCTGAGACTGGAGAGCCCGGAGACCACCTCGACCGCGATGTGCGCCTGCGGCGGCTCAAGTTCCGCTCGTGGCACCGCGGGATCAAGGAAATGGACCTCATCCTCGGCCATTTTGCCGACAGCACATTGGAATCGTTGACGGATTCGGAACTCGATCAATATGAAGAGCTGATCGCCGTCGAAGATACGACGCTTTACAACTGGGTCACCGGACGCGAAAACGTGGCCCCGGAACACGATACAGGGCTGCTGGCCCGAATCCGCACGTTCAATCACATGAAGGGACCGCTCTGGCAGCGATAGCCGGGGCAGCCATCTGCTTGAAGAAATTCACTGAAATCGTCTCGGCGCCAGGCCGTCTGACCTTGGGCGAAACGCCCGAGGGCTTCGACGCGCTGGTTCTGGCGGACATGGCGCGGCGCCTGCCCGAGGGAGGGCAAACGATCCTGCATGTCGCGCGCGACGATGCGCGCATGGCTGCGCTCGCCGAGGCGCTAGCGTTCTTCGCGCCCGATATCGAAATCGAGAGCTTCCCGGCATGGGATTGCCTTCCCTATGACCGCGTGTCTCCGAACGTGGATATCAGCGCGCGGCGCATGGCGGCGTTGTCGCGCCTCGTTGCGCGGCAGGAGAGGGCCGGCGAGAAACCGCTCGTACTCCTCGCGACCGTCAATGCCGTTCTGCAGCGGGTTCCCGCCCGTGAGACCGTCAAGACATCAGCATGGTCTGCCCGGACCGGTAACCGGATCGACCTGGACGAACTCACAAGCTATCTCGCCGCGAATGGCTACAGCCGGACAGGAACCGTCCGCGAGCCTGGAGAATTCGCCGTGCGCGGCGGCATCGTCGACATCTATCCATCCGGCTTCGAGCTTCCGGTCAGGCTCGATATGTTCGGCGACACGCTCGATGCCATTCGCAGCTTCGATGCCGCCACGCAGCGCACCGTCGGTCAGTTACATGGGCTCGATCTGGTACCTGCAAGCGAGATACATCTCGACAAGGAAGCGATCAGACGGTTTCGCGCGGCCTATGTGGCAACGCTCGGAGCCGTAACCGACGGCGACCCGCTCTACGAGGCGGTCAGCGAAGGCCGCAAGCATGCGGGCATGGAACACTGGCTGCCGCTCTTTCACGAGCGGCTCGAAACGCTTTTCGATTACGCTTCGGATGCCATGGTGACGCTTGACGCGCAGGCGGAAGACGCGAATTCCGCGCGCCTCGAATTGATCGGCGACTACTACGAAGCACGCGTCGAAGCCCGCAAAACTGCGCGTGAAGCCAAGCTCGCCATCGACGCGCCAAGCTACAAACCGCTCAAGCCGGACGCGCTTTACCTCACGGCCGACGAGTGGGGAAAGGTGATCGGAGAGCGGCGCGTACGCGCACTGACGCCGTTCAGCGTTCCCGAGACCGCAGGTATCAACCTGGGCGGCAAGCAGGGCCGGAACTTCGCGCCGGAACGCGCTCAGGATGGGGTGAACATTTTCGAGGTTCTCGGGGGACACATTCTTGGGCTGCGCCGTGCCGGCAAGCGCATCGCCATTGCAAGCTGGAGTGAGGGCGCGCGCGACCGGCTTCAGCATGTTCTCGCCGACCACGGTATCGGAAATGTTCTCCTGGCGGATAGCTGGGCCGATGTTAACGCCGTTAACAAAAGTGCAGTTTCGCTGATTGTTCTCGGTCTGGAAGCCGGCTTCGAGACGGATGAGCTTGCGCTTATCAGCGAACAGGATGTCCTCGGCGACCGTCTCGTCCGGCAGAGGCGCAAGAAGCGCGCCGAGAACTTCCTGACGGAAGCATCGAGCCTGTCGCCGGGCGACCTCGTCGTGCACGTCGATCACGGCATCGGCAGGTTCGAGCGGCTGCAGGCGATCGAGGTTATGGGCGCGCCCCATGATTGCCTCCTCCTGATCTATCACGGCGGCGACAAGCTCTATCTGCCGGTCGAGAATATCGAACTCCTGTCGCGCTACGGTTCCGACGATGAGGATGCGCAGCTCGACCGCCTCGGCGGCACGGGCTGGCAGGCGCGGAAGGCGCGTCTCAAGGAACGTATTCGCGAGATGGCGGCGGAACTCATAAAGATCGCCGCCGCACGCGAACTCAAGAGCGCGCCTGCCATGGAGCCCCAGCCCGGCGCCTACGACGAATTCTGCGCGCGCTTTCCCTTTACCGAAACCGAAGATCAGGAACAGGCGATCGATGCCGTGCTGGAGGATCTCGCGCGCGGCCGGCCGATGGACCGGCTTGTTTGCGGCGATGTCGGCTTCGGCAAGACGGAAGTCGCGCTGCGCTCGGCCTTCGTCGCCGCTCTGGCGGGCTTCCAGGTTGCGGTCGTCGTTCCTACAACGCTGCTTGCGCGGCAGCACTATCGTACGTTCGCAACCCGCTTTCAGGGATTACCCGTCAAGCTTCGTCAGATGTCGCGCCTCGTTTCGGCGAAGGACATGACGGAAGCCAGGGAAGGGCTTGCCAGCGGACAGGTCGACATCGTCATCGGCACGCATGCTTTGCTCGGCAAGCAGATAAAGTTTCGCAATCTCGGACTGGTCATCGTCGATGAAGAGCAGCATTTCGGCGTGGTGCACAAGGAGCAGCTGAAGAAACTTCGGGCCGAGGTTCATGTTCTTACGCTCACCGCGACGCCGATTCCGCGCACGCTTCAGCTGGCATTGTCAGGCGTGCGCGAATTGTCGCTCATCGCGACGCCGCCGGTCGACCGCCTGGCCGTGCGCACCTACGTCTCGCCTTTTGATCCCGTCGTGGTTCGGGAGGCGCTGCTTCGCGAGCATTATCGCGGCGGGCAAAGCTTCTATGTCGTTCCGCGCATCGCGGACCTCGCCGAGGCTGAAGAATTTCTCCGGCAATATGTGCCGGAGGTGAAGTTCATCGCCGCGCATGGCCAGATGGCCGCCGGTGAAATCGAAGACAAGATGACCGCGTTCTATGACGGGAAATACGACGTTCTCGTTTCGACGACCATTGTCGAATCCGGCCTCGACATTCCGACGGCGAATACGCTTGTGGTGCATCGCGCCGACATGTTCGGTCTTGCGCAACTTTATCAGTTGCGCGGACGTGTCGGCCGGTCCAAGGCGCGCGCCTACGCCTATCTCACGGTGCCCGCGAACAGGACGCTGACGGCCGGTGCGGAGAAGCGCCTGCGCGTCCTTCAATCGCTTGACTCGCTCGGCGCCGGCTTCTCTCTCGCGAGCCATGATCTCGATATTCGAGGTGCAGGAAATCTGCTCGGCGACGAGCAATCCGGCCATATCAAGGAAGTTGGCTACGAACTTTATCAGGAGATGCTGGAGGAAGCCGTGGCATCCATGCGCGGCGGCATCGAAGACGATGAAGGCCACTGGTCGCCGCAGATCAATGTCGGGACGCCCGTTCTCATTCCGGATGGTTACGTTCCCGACCTCGATGCGCGCATGGCGCTTTACCGGCGCCTGTCCGACGTCGAAACGCGCTCCGAGATCGACGGCTTCGCCGCGGAACTGATCGACCGTTTCGGCAAGTTGCCGCAGGAAGTCGAATTCCTGCTCAAGATCGTGGAGATCAAGGGTCTCTGCCGGGCCGCGAATGTTGAGAAGATCGAAGCGGGTCCGAAAGGTGTCGTGCTTTCCTTCCGCGAAAATACGTTCCCGAATCCGGGCGCGCTGGTCGAGGTTATCAACGACGAGCGCGGCAATGCGAAGCTGCGCCCGGATCACAAGCTCGTCTTCAAACGCGATTGGGAAACGCCGGCGGAACGGCTCGCGGGTACGCATCGCCTGATGACGACGCTCGCGAAGCTTGCCGCGCTGGCCAAGGCTGCCTGAACCGCTATTGAGCCGCAGCCGCTTCCTCGGCTTCGCGCGCGAGGAGTTTGTTGAACATCCTCACGAGTGTTTCAGGTTCCTGCGCACCGACCATCACCCATTTCGAATTGACGACGAAGCTCGGCACGCCCGATATCCCCATCTGCCGCGCGAGCATGTCTTCCTGCCGGATCAGTTCCTTGTCGGCATCTTTGAGGAGGAGATCGCGCACGATATCGGCATCCATGCCGGCCTCCGTCGCCGCGTCGGCGAGAACGTCGTGGGAGCCTATATCCTCGCCATCCTCGAAATAGCGGCGAAAGAGGATGTCGACCATTTCGTTCTGGCATCCGGCGGTGCCGGCCCAGCGGATGAGGCGATGGCTGTCCAGAGTGTTCGGCGACCGTTCGATCTTTTCAAACCGGAAATCGATGCCGACGGCCTCACCGAATTCGCGGATCGTGTTGCCGGCAGTTCGGGCCTTTTCCGTACCGAACTTCTTTTCCATGTAAGCCTTGCGGTCGACGCCTCCTTCGGGGATCGAGGCGTCGAGCTGGAACGGGCGCCAGACGAGCGAGATGCCTTCACCGCCGTGTATCTGGAGCGCTTCGTCGAGGCGCTTCTTGCCGATGTAGCACCAGGGGCAGACCGTGTCGGAGACGATGTCGAGCTGCATGGTTTTCTGTCCCTCGCCAGTGACTGTTTCGGAGATTATGGAGGCTTGGCCCGGCGGCGCCAAGGCGGGAGGCTGCTTGACGCTCGGATGCGGGCACATAGGATGCCGCGACCGGCGGAAATCCGCACAAAACCAATCGGCTAAAGAGGCAGGCTAGGCATGGGCGACGTTACGGAAATCACTCTTCCGAGCTACGATCTGACGGGGAAGGTTGCACTGGTGACCGGCGCCACGAGCGGGCTTGGACGCCGTTTTGCGCTGATTTTGGCCAAGGCCGGTGCGAGGGTGGCGATCACCGGCCGCCGGTTGGAGCGTCTGACGGAACTCAAGAACGAGATCGAGGCGCTGGGCGGAACGGCTGCCGCCGTCGCGCTGGATGTGACCGATACGGCAAGCATAGCCGCCTGCATGGCCGAGACAGAAGCGGCGCTCGGGCCGCTCGACATCCTCATCAACAATGCCGGCATGAATGTGCAGGCGCTGCCCGCCGATGTGACACCCGACGGCTTCGACACGATGTTCGATACCAATGTGCGGGGCGCCTTCTTCATGGCCCAGGCGGCCGGCCGTTCGATGATGGCCCGGGGAACGGGCGGACGCATCGTCAACATCGCGTCCATCGGCGCGCGCACGGTCCTGCCCGGGCTCACCATCTATTGCATGACCAAGGCGGCCGTCGCGATGATGACGAAGTCGCTCGCCAAGGAATGGGCCCGCAAGGGCATCAACGTGAACGCTATGTGCCCCGGCTTCATCGAGACGGAACTCAACTCCGACTGGTTCGCATCCGAAGGCGGACAAAAGCAGATCAAGACCTGGCCGCGCCGCCGGCTCGGCGTCGAGGAAGATCTGGACGGTACGCTGCTGCTGCTCGTGTCCGACCACGGACGGTTCATCACGGGTTCGCTTTTCACCGTGGATGACGGCCAATCCCTCTGAGTACGGATTTATACCTAGGTATCGGGTAACCTTTCGTTAAGCATAACCGCTCATAGTTTCCAGAATGTTGCGTGACGAGCAACCGAAGGAAATGATCGTGGGAAAACTTGTAACCGGCTTTGTTCTGGGGTTTCTGGCCTGCGTCTGGACGTATGGTCTGAATCCGACCGAAGCCATATTCGGCTTCAGCCACAAGATTTCCGCGACACACGGCCGTCTTCAGGAAGAATACCGGGTCGATCCAAAGCTCGGGCACAAGGGCCAGTACAGCAATTTCAACCGCACCAACGGCCGGACAGCATCGGGCGCCGATGCGGATTCGATCGACTCTCTTGCGCAGCGTGCCGGTAATTGGCTAAGTCAGGCAGGCGGACCGCCTGCAATGTAAGCGCTCCGCGCGCGGAGGGCTCATGATCGGCGGACTGACGGTCGAAACCTGGTTGGTGCTTGCGCTGCCGGCGATTGCCGTCGCCGCGTCGGCGGTCACATGGTGGCGGGCGCGGCGATAATGGAAGTCGCCGCCACTACCATCGTCGTCTATCTGGTCGCAATGCTTGCGCTCGGCGCGGCCGCCTACCGCTTCACCCGCAACCTCAAGGATTACATTCTCGGCGGCCGCCAGCTCGGCGGGGCCGTCGCCGCCTTGTCGGCCGGTGCCTCGGACATGAGCGGATGGCTGATGCTCGGGCTTCCCGGCGCGATCTATGCCTCCGGGCTCAACCAGATATGGATCGCCGTCGGACTGGTGGCCGGCGCGCTTTTCAACTGGCGTTTCATCGCGCGGCGGCTCCGGCGCTACACGGAGCGGGCGGGCGATGCTCTCACCATGCCCGACTATTTCGAGAACCGGTTCGCGGACCGCAGCCGTGTGCTGCGCGTGGCCAGCGCCTTCGTTATCCTGATCTTCTTCACGATCTATACGTCCGCCGGCCTCGTCTCCGGCGCCATCCTTTTCGAGCAGGTATTCGGTCTCGACTACCGCGTGGCCCTTCTCGTCGGTACGGTGAGCATCCTTTCCTATACCGCTGTGGGCGGCTTTCTCGGCGTCTGCTGGACCGACACGGTGCAGGGCGTGATGATGTTCCTTGCCTTGCTCATCGTGCCTGCCGTCGCCATCACGAGTATGGGTGGGTGGAGTGAGGCAATGGCGGCGACGTCCGCCGCCGCGCCCGCGGGCGTGTTCGACGCCTTTCACGAGACAGGTGTAATCGGCGCGGTCTCGCTGATGGCGTGGGGTCTCGGCTATTTCGGTCAGCCGCACATCCTTGCGCGCTTCATGGCGCTGCGCGACGAGCGCGACATGCCAGAGGCACAAATGATCGGCATGACATGGATGGTCCTCGCTCTTTACGGGGCAATAGCGACGGGCCTCGCCGGCATCGGCTATTTTGCCGCGGCGCCACTCGACAATCCCGAAACCGTTTTCCTCGCCCTTTCGCAGTCGCTCTTCAACCCGTGGATCGCGGGCATCTTGCTCGCCGCCGTGCTCGCGGCAATCATGAGCACGGTCTCCTCGCAGCTTCTCGTTTCATCGAGCGTCATTGCCGAGGATTTCTGGAAGCGGATGTTCCGCCCGCAGGCAGGCGCCCGCGAGCTGCTCGGCATCGGGCGCGCCTCCGTTCTCGTCATTTCGATCGCGGCCTTCGTACTCGCATTGGACCGCGACAGCAGCGTGCTCTCGCTGGTCGCCTATGCCTGGGCGGGCTTCGGCGCCGCCTTCGGACCGGTCGTTGTGTTGTCTCTCTTCTGGCGGAGGATGACGCGCGACGGCGCGCTTGCGGGGATGATTGTCGGCGCGGTGACCGTCATCGTCTGGAAGCAGCTCTCAGGCGGTGTGTTCGACGTTTACGAGATACTGCCCGGCTTTGTTTTCGCGAGCATCGCCATTGCCGGGGTGAGCCTTCTCGGGCGCGCGCCGGACGAGACCGTGACCGGATTGCATGACGCAGTCGCCGCCAACCGCGCTTGACCCTTCATCGTCCCGTTTTGGTACAAGCTATTGATTTTGCTTGTCTTTTCTCACTTCCAGCCGCACCCTTTAACCATGATTCGGAGAGGCTTCGGGGGCTCGGAGGTTTCCTGGCGGGCATGTCCAATTTTCTGGTCGGCATTGTCGTAGGCTTTTTTATCTGCGTCTGGACGCTCGATGCGAGCCCGGTTGCGGCCACGATTGCGCTTGTCGATCGCATCCGTCAGGTCGAGGTGAGCTTCGCCGCCGAGCCGAAACCGGAAGTCCCCGTCGAGCGCGCCGAAGCCGGCAAGCCGGCCGCATCCGCCGTACCCTGATTATTTTCGGGCCAGCGCCCGGCGCATGACTTTGCCGTTCGCGGTGCGGGGCAGGTTGTCCACGAATATCACTTCGCGCGGGCACTTGTAGGCGGCAAGGCGCTCTCCAGCCCATTTCAGGATCGACGCCGCATCCGGCTCGCTCGCTTCCTTCGGGATCACGAAGGCGGCGACGATCGACACATCCTCGCGTATGTGCAACTCGGTCACCGCCACCTCCTGCACGTCGGGATGCGAGGAGAGCGCGGCTTCCACCTCCTGCGGCGAGACCCGATAGCCCATCGCATTCATCAGGTCGTCCGCGCGGCCGTGATAGTGCATGTAGCCGTCGTCGTCGAAGCTGGCGAGATCGCCGCCGATGAACCATTCGCCGCGATAGACCTCCGCCTCCTCGTCCGGTCGCCGCCAATAGCCCAGCATCAGGCCAGGATCGGAGCGATGCACGGCCAGCAATCCGACTTCGCCGGCAGGCAGGGGCTCCGTCCCGCTCTCCACCGGCAGGGCCGCCACGCAACGTCCCGGTTGCGGCCGCCCCGGGCTGCCGACACGGATCTCCATGCCGGGCGCGGTCGAGACATAGGTCGAGCATTCGCTCATGCCGAGTGCTTCGTAGAGTTCCTTGCCCGTCGCCTCGCGCCAATGATCGAGCAGCGTCGCCGACAGCGCTTCGCCCGCCGTCAGCCCGTGCCGCAGCGCTACGAGGTCGTGCGCGCCGAGGTCGCAATATTTCAGAATTTGCCGGTAGAGCGTCGGCACGGCCGCGAAGAGCGTCGCGCCTGTCTTCGCCATCAGCTTCGGCCAGACCTGCACGTCCTTCTCGCCATTGTAGAGAACAGTCGTTGCGCCGTTCGCCCAGGGGTCGGTCAGGCCGACACCCAGCGTATAGGTCCAGTTGAAGGCACCCGCATGAAGAATGACGTCGCTTGCCTCGATGCCGTACCAGCCCTTGTACATCGGCCTTCGTCCCCAAGCGCTCCGATGCGCATGAAGCACGCCTTTCGGGCGCCCGCTGGTGCCGGAGGTATAGACCAGAAAAGCGGGGTCGTTGGCGCCGGTATCGGCGTAGTCGCGAAGGGGCCCATGAGCCTTCAGTCGCGCCAGCATGGCGTCGTCGATAACGCGAACGCCATCCGACCGCATCGTCATGCCGGGTGCCAGTGCCACGGCGGAGGCTGCGGAATCGGACATCAGGAAGTCGGCTTCGGCGGCCGTCAGTTGCGAAGACGAGGGCAGGGGCACGAGCCCCGCCGCCAGTGCGCCGAAAAACATCAGCGCGTAGTCCGATGTATTCGGCATACGGATCATCAGACGCTCGCCAGGGACGAATCCTTCGGCCAGCAGGCCGGCGGCGACCCGGCGTACAGCATCGTCCAGCGCGCCATAGGTCCAGCGTTCGGCTGCCTCGAGCGGCGCATCTGCATCCGCCACGACGATCAGCGCAATCTTGTCCGGCGTTTCCCTCGCTTGCCGGGCAAGGCAATAGCGCGCGATGTTGAAGCGGTCGGGGCAGGGCTCGCCGGTATAGCCGCGAGCGATTTTGGGTGCGGGCAGGGCCATGATCCCCCGTTTGTACGAGGGCGCCCCGGCCCGCGCAAGCGCGACGCTGCGTCAGATCGGGCGGCGTTTACTGGCCCCGTCCCAGCCTGTACAAATCACCCCAACAAACGGCAAACGCTGAATCGCAGGGAGCACGTCATGGGTAGTGGACCGCTGAGCGGCATCAAGATCGTTGAATTCGCGGGTATCGGGCCGGGCCCCTTCTGCGCCATGCTGCTTTCCGACATGGGCGCCGACATCGTTCGCATCGACCGCAAGGGTGGGCGCGGCGGTTCAAAATACGACATCGGCTCGCGCGGGCGCCGTTCCATCGCGCTCGATCTGAAGAAACCGGAATCCGTCGAGGCTTGCCTCAAGCTCATCGAGAAGGCCGACATCCTGCAGGAAGGCTTCCGCCCCGGCGTAATGGAGCGTCTCGGTCTTGGACCGGATGTCTGCCTGAAGCGCAATCCGAAGCTCGTCTATGGCCGCATGACCGGCTGGGGCCAGACCGGCCCGCTGGCGAACGCCGCCGGCCACGATATCAACTACATCTCCCTCACCGGTGCGCTCCACGCCATCGGCCGTCCGGGCGAGAAGCCTGTTCCGCCGCTCAACCTTGTCGGCGATTTCGGTGGCGGCGCGCTCTATCTCGCCATGGGTATGCTCGCCGCGCTTGTCGAGGCGCAGCGCAGCGGCAAGGGCCAGGTGGTCGATGCCGCCATGACGGACGGCGCGACCTCGCTCATGGCCATGTTCTACGGCTTCACCGCCTCCGGCATGTGGCAGGAGCCGCACGGCACCAACATGCTCGATGGCGGCGCGCATTTCTACGACACCTACGAGACGAAGGACGGCAAGTGGATTTCCATCGGCTCCATCGAGCCGCAATTCTACGCGATCCTGCGCGAGAAGGCGGGGCTCACGGACAGTCTCTGGGACGCGCAGATGGACCGCGGCCAATGGCCCGAGATGAAAAAGAAAATCGAGGCCGTCTTCAAGACGAAGACCCGCGACGAATGGTGCTCGATCATGGAAGGCACGGATATCTGCTTCGCGCCCGTTCTCTCGATCAAGGAAGCCATCGACCATCCGCATAACAAGGCGCGTCAGACCATCGTCGAGATCGACGGCGTGGCACAGCCCAACATCGCGCCGCGCTTCTCGCGCACGGAGTCGAAAATCCAGGGTCCGGCGCCGACAGTCGGCGAGCATACGGAAAGCGCTTTGAAGGATTGGGGCTTCTCGGCCGGTGACATCGAAGGGCTGAAAAAGGCGGAAGCGATTTGAGCGCACTTCCCGGCACGACCGGGCGGCGGCGCATCTACCTGATGCGTCACGGCCATGTCGACTATTTCGGGCCCGAAATCTTGGCCGCTGGCGGCGACACGAAAGTGGTGCCGCTGACGCCGCTCGGGCAGGAACAGGCGAAGGCGGCCGGCAAGGCCCTCTCGCATGTCACGCTCGACCGGGCGGTCTGTTCAGGCGTGCCGCGTACACGGCAGACAGCGGAATGGGTTCTTGCGGCGCAGGAGAAGAAGCCGCCCTTCCTTGAGGAAGAACCGGCCCTTGTCGAGATCCACGGCGGCAGTTTCGGCAAGATCACGAGCCGGACGGAGCTTGCGGCGAAGATGGCCTTCTATTTCGAAACGGCGGAAGAGCCGGGCGCCACCATGCTGGAAGGCGGCGAGGTCTTCGGCGATGCGCTCTTCCGTGCCGTCGGTGCTGTGAAACGGCTCCTCGCGGAACCGGGCTGGCATACGGCGCTCATCGCCGCACATGAGGGGATCAACCGGCTTCTCCTCGGTTGGGCGGCGACGGGCTGTTCGCTGGATCGCGCCTTGAGCGCCGTCCGCGCGTTCGAGCAGGATCCCGCCTGTATCAACGTCATCGATTTCGACATGGTGCCCGCCACCGATGGCGGCATCGGTACCGAAATCCAGCGTAGCATCATAAAATCCGTCAATGTGACGCCGTATAACTACGTCAAGCACGGCATGAACATGACGAGCCTCGAGGCGATTTTCTCGAAGGATCCGCGCTAGCCGCCGATCATTTCCCGAAGTTGCCGCCTCAGCACTTTGCCCAACGGGTTGCGCGGCAAGGCTTCCGCGAGTTCCAGCCGTTCGGGAAGTTTGTAGGCGGCGATGTCGCTTTTCATCAGATGGGCGCGCACATCTTCCAGCGTCACGCTTTCTCCCTCGGCCGGCACGGCGACGGCGCAGATGCGTTCACCCATCACTCCGTCCGCATAGCCGACAACGGCTGCCTCGCGGATTTTGGGCATTCCCGCCAGCAACCCATCGATCTCCCCCGGCGAGATGTTCATGCCGCCGCGAATGATGATGTCCTTGGCGCGCTCCACGAAGCGGTAGTAGCGGTTGCCGGCTCCGGCGATCTCGAAGACGTCGCCCGTGTGGAAGAAGCCGTCCTTGTCGATGGCGTCTGCCGGGCCGCCGCCGTCGCCTGCGCGGTAATAGCCCGCAAACACCGTCGCGCCCTTTATGAGCAATTCGCCTGGTTTTCCGGATTCCGTGATTTCCTCGCCGGATTGCAGGTCGATCAGTTTCGTCTCGATGCTGCCTGCAATCTTCGCGGGCCAGTCGAACCCCTTCACGCCGAAGCGCGGGAAAAACTGTGCGCGCTCCTCCGGGTCCGGCACATCGCCCGCGCCCGAGATAAGACAGGTGCCCTCGTTCGAGCCGAAGATATTGACGATCGGAAGCCCGTACTGCTCCTGCCACGTCTTCACCATCCAGGGCGCGAGCGGCGCGGAGCCCGACCCGATGCTGCGCACAGCGGAAAGGTCGAGGCTCGCCATCAGCTTCTCTTCCTTCAGCAGCAGCGAGAGCACGGCCGGCGGCGCGACGGTGTAGGCGATCTTTTCGCCGACAAGCTGTTTCAGAAAGACCGGCAAATCGAACGGATGGTGCTGCACCAGCGTTCCGCCGGTCAGCAGCCAGGGCATGAAGCAGCCGCCGATGGCGGCCATGTTCACGAGGGGGAAGGGGTTCAGCACCGTGTCGCCGGGTTGAAGTTGTGCCGCATCGGCGCAGGCGAGCCCGGCGATCATCCAGTGATTGTGGCTGCGCGGTACGCCCTTCGGCCGCGCCTCGGTCCCCGACGTCCAGCAGATCGTCGCCGCGTCGTTCGCATCCGCCTTCGGCAATGCGTCGAGGCGCGCATTGTCGGCGGCGGGCCACTCTGTTTCGCCGATGACGAACAGCTTGCGAAGCGCCGGCAGTTTCTGTTTCAGGCTCTCGAACATCGCGGCATGGTCGTGGCCCCGTATGCTCCGCGCGGTCACCGCCGCCTTCGCGCCGACAAAGTTCAGCACGTCGCCCAGTTCATGCGCGCGCCATTGCACGGGCGCGGGCGTCACGATCAGACCCGCGCGCCAGGCGCCGAGATAGACGGCGACCAGCTCCACGACATTCGGAAGCTGCACCGCGACGACATCGTCCTTCTTCAGGCCGGCATCGAGAAAGGCCGTGGCGATCCGGTCCGCTTCCGCGCTGAGGTCGCGATAGGCAAGGCGGCGCGGCTCGCGCCCGTCGATATCCATGCGGTTCGGCGGGTCGGCGACGGCGAGGTGGCCGGGCGTTGCGGCGGCATTCGCGCGAAACCGCGCGTCGATCGTCTCCGTCCCCCACCAGCCTGCCTGTGTATGCGCTGCGATTTCTTCTTTCGATGCCAGGATCATCCGATGCGCTCCTCCCAAAGCACGTCTTCCTATCTTTTCTTTGCTTCCTCATATTCCTGCTTGAGCCGCGCGATCAGGCTGGCCGCCGTTTCCGTCCGGTCGATCATGCCCACGCCGTGGCCGGCGGACCAGACCTGTGCCCATCGTTTGGCGCCCGACTGTGGATCGGTGAAGTCCACGTCGGGATTCTTTTCCATCGTGTCGAGATCGTAGCCCGCCAGAGCTATGCTCGGTTTCAGCCAGTTCGCCGCCACGCCCGTTATCGCGCGGGTGAGTATAAGATCGTCGACGGTGGAAGCGATTAGCATGTCGCGATAGGCGGGTGCGGCGAGGCTTTCCTCGCAGGCGATGAAGCGCGTGCCCATATAGGCGAGGTCCGCGCCCAGCACTTCCGCCGCGCGGATGCCCGCGCCGTCCGTGATGCCGCCGCCGAGGATGACGGGACCGTCGAAAAACTCCCGCACCGCCGGCACGAAGGAGAAACCCGTCATATTGCCGGTATGACCGCCCGCACCGGCGGCAACCAGGACCAGGCCGTCGACCCCGGCCTCCACGGCCTTGCGCGCGAAGGCGACCGAGTTCACATCGGCGAAGACCAGACCGCCATAACCATGGACGCGCTCGACGATGGCGCGCGGGCTGCCCAGCGCGGTAATGACGAGCGGCGCCTTGTAGCGGATGACAAGATCGAGATCCTCATTCAGCCGGGTATTCGAGCGATGGACGACGACGTTCGCGGCCCAGGGCGCATGATTTTCATCGAGGCCGGAGGCGATGCTGTCGAGCCATTCGTCGAGCACGGCAACGGTCCGCGCGTTCGGCGTCGGAAAGGAGCCGATGACGCCCTCCCGGCAGGCGGCGAGTACCAGTTCCGGTCCTGAAATCAGGAACATCGGTGCCGCGACCAGCGGCAGCTTCAGCCGCGAGCGCCATTGTCCGAGCCTGTCCGGCATGTTTCTCCTCCCCACGAATCCTTTTGGAGGCAGGATAGCAGGAAGGAGCGGGCCCGACAGGATCAGAACTTGACCGTCAGGCTCGCATTCACGATGTCGGCCGAACTGTCGAAGGTGCCGCTCAGGTTACCGCGCGTGTCGTTGCCGGGATCGGCGGCATCGAGCCGGACATTGGACTTCGGCGAATAGATATGCGTGTAGGCGGTATCCAGCGTCATGTTCTCCGTCAGATCGTAACCCGCGCCGACAGAAAACCAGTAGCGGTCGGAATCCGGAATGCGCGGCGTCCGGAAGTCGGAGGAGGGCACCACACCCTCGTCGAAGGCGACACCGGTCCGCAGCCGCAGCTTGTCCGTCGCCCTGTAGGTGGCGCCGAGTGCGAGAAAATAGCTGTCTTCCCAGTTCTCCCGCGTCAGCTCATCGGGCTGGTTCGGATTGTCGAATTGCACGACAAGCTCGTCGAAGCGGCTCCAGCGCGTCCATGCCACTTCCGCGCCAATTGTCCATGCCGGCGAGAGATCGTGCTTCACGCCCAGCGTCACCATTTCCGGAAGCGTCACCGAGGCGCGGCCGCCGGTCGGCACCAGTGCACCCGAGAGGAGCGACAGAAGTTCGCCATAAGTCGAGAGCACGAAGTCGGCATCGCCTTCGAGATCGACATCCATCGAGGAACGGTAGCCGATGCCGATGCGCGTATCGGGCCGGGGCATCAGAAGGATGCCGAGCGAATAGCCGTAGGACCAATCGTCGCCTTCGATCGCGGCGAAGCCGTCCTGCGCCGGATCGCCCGGGCTGCCGAGCGGCACGCCCTGCGCCGTGCCGATGGTGCCGAGATCGAGGGCGCTGGTCAGCCGCGCGTCCGTGTACTGGACCTGCACGCCGCCGCCGACGGAGAGCCACGGCGTCGCCTTCCAGGCGACCATCGGTTCCACGTTGTAGGTGCGCAGGCGCGAGCCGAGCGCGTGATAGCGGCCGATCCAGCCGGCGTCGGCGGAGGTGACAAGCCCGAAAGGCGCGGTGACGGCGAGGCCCAGAAACCAGTCCGGCGACACCTGCCATGAGCCGTAAAAGGACGGGACCAATGCCTGCGGTCCGATATTGCCCGAGTTGCTCCCTGTGATCGGAGTGCCGGTAGCCGTCGTCGCATATGCATTGCCGAATTCGATGTCGGGCACGATCCAGGCGAGCTGGCCGGACATGTTGATGCCGTCGTAGAGCGTCATCGTCGCGGGATTGTAGAAGATGGAACTGATGTCGTCGCCGCCGGCCGACACGCCGGCGAAGGCGCTGCCCTGTGCGGATGTCGATTGCTCGCGGATCGCGAAACCTGCCGCGTGGGCCACGCTTGCCGCCAGAATGAGAACGCCGGCAATGGCTGTCGCCGCCAGCAGGGGCTCGGTGAATCGGTTTGTCATTCGGGTCTCCCTGAACCGAGGGTAGGCCCGACGTCTGTTATCTCGCCCCGATACTGCCCCAGCTTTCAGACGACGAGCTGGTTGCGGAAACGATAGCAGAGGAAGGAGTTTTGTCTAAGGCAAATGGCTGAACGAATTTCCGCTTGCGCTTCTTGAAAGCGCAACCGCGCGTTCTACTTTTCGTCGATCCACCATGCGCCGCTGCGATAGCCGTAGAGCGATCTCGTCTCCGGCACCTTCACCTTCGACCACAATGCGACCCACTGCTCCGGCTGATGATAGAGCGGGATTACATAGGCGCCGGACAGCAGTACGCGGTCCATTGCCCGCACGGCGGCGATGAAGTCTTCGCGGGTCCGGGCCGCCAGCATCGCCTCGATCGTCGCGTCGATGGCCGGTTCCTTCGCGCCCATGTAATTCCGCGTACCCGGCGTGTCCGCGGCTTCCGCTCCCCAGTAGAAGCTCTGCTCGTTGCCCGGCGAGAGCGAGGAGAACCAGCTGTTGAAAATCGTGTCGAAGTCGTAATTGTTGCGCCGTTCCTGAAACTGGCTCGGGTCGACATTGCGGACGACGGCGTTCACGCCGACGCGCTTCACCATGCGCGAATAGGTGAGGGCGAGGCGTTCCTCGGCCGGCGTCGCCACCAGAATTTCGAACGCAAGCGGCTTCCCCGTCGCCCTGTTCGTCATCGTGCCCTTGCGGATTTCGTAACCCGCCTCCTTCAGGAGCGCGATGGCGCGCGCGCGGTTCGCACGGTCCTGACCGCTTGCGTCCCCGTCCGGCGCCTGCCAGCCCGCCGCCATGATCTCCGGCGTCACGGCATCCGGAAAGGGGGCCAGCAATTCGCGCTCGCGTTCGCTTGCGGGCAGCCCGCGCGAGCCGAGTTCCGAGTTGTCGAAAAAACTCTGTGTGCGGACATATGAACCGTAATAAAGATTCCGGTTCACCCATTCGAAGTTGAAAATCTGAATGAGCGCGAGCCGGACGCGCCTGTCCCCAAAAACCGGACGCCGCGTGTTGAAGACGAGGCCATACATGCCGGAGGGCATGCCGGTCCCGAATGTTTCCTTGCGGACGCGGCCCTGTCTCAGCGCCGGAAAATCATATCCCGTCGTCCACCGGCCGGGGTCGTCCTCCGGCCGGGCGTGATAGATGCCGCTCTTGAAAGCCTCGAACGACGAGTTGGCGTCGCGAAAATATTCGTAGGTCACGCGGCCGATATTGTTTTGACCCACATTCACCGGCAGCTTCGCGCCCCAGTAGCCGGGATCGAGCCGGTAGGAAATGCTCGAGCCCGGCTCCAGCTTCTCTACGAAATAGGGTCCACTTCCGACCGGGGTATCGAAGCCGGAGCGGCTGAAGTCCCGTTTGTCGTAGACATGTTTGGGGATGATCGGCATCAGGCCCAGGATCAGCGGAATCTCCCGGTCGCCATCCGGCGCAAAATGAAACTTCACGCCGCGCGGGCCTGTCCGCTCGATGCGCTCGACCTTCGAATAATAGGTCTTGTAGTTCGGGCGGCCCTTGTCGCGGAGCGTCTCCAGCGAATAGATCAC
This sequence comes from Parvibaculum sp., assembly GCF_030694575.1. GTDB lineage: Bacteria > Pseudomonadota > Alphaproteobacteria > Parvibaculales > Parvibaculaceae > Parvibaculum. The sequence continues at coordinate 15,733 of NZ_JAUYUS010000064.1, read as the reverse complement.
ATCGTCCACGGTGACCGGTTCACCGCCGGAAAAGCGCGCGGCCGGGTTCAGGGTGAAGGCGACCCAGCTTCGGTCGTCCGGCACCTCGACGCTTTCCGCCAGCAGGCCGTAGAGCGTGAACGGCTCGTCATAGCCGCGTGCGAGCAAGCTCTCGAAGACGTGTTCCCGCAGGCCGATGGCCGAGGTTCCGCGAACGATAAAAGGGTTGAGGCTGTCGAAGGAACCGGTCGCGCCGTAAACAATGGATCCGCCTTTGGGGGCTTGCGGGTTCACATAGCCGAAATGGGCGAAGCCTTCGGGGTAGAGCGGCTCGCCATGCATGGCGATGGCATGACGCGGACCTGTGGAGGGGGAGGCGGCGAGCGCCGGAAAGCCGGAAAAAAGCAGCGCCGTGACCGCCAGCGCCAGTCGTCCGGAACGATGGATATGGTGCCAAACGGACAAGGCCTGCAGTCTCTCAATTCCGGCGGAGGGGGCGTTCTGGTTCTATCGGGGCTCTAGAGTTAAGCAATCTGGACGATTCTTCAAAGAATCCCGGTGCCATGATTATGCCGAAATGCGAAGTTACGGCTCACGACCGACGGTTCGGTCGAGCTCCGGCAGATATCCGGCATGGCGTCAGGACCGCCTTGAACTCCCAGTTCCTGAAAGGATTTTCCACTATGTCAATTCGGCGCTTGCTTACCGGCGTCGCCGCCGCGGCGTTCATGTCCACTGCGGGCCTCGTGCCGGCTTATGCGCAGGACGCTTCCGCGGCAGACGCATCGGACGCAAAAATTCAGAGTTTCGGTACGTGGAGCACGCGCTGTGAAACGAACGAGCAGGGCACCGAGCAATGCCATGCCTTTGTCGACGTCCGCATCGGGGAAGACAAGCAGCGCATCGCCTATCTGGGCATCGGCTATGGCCCGAGGGACGCGAACGAAGACGGCAAGCAGGACATGTTCATGTTCGCGATCACGCCGCTCGGCACCTTCCTCCCGACCGGTATCGGCTGGTCGATCGACGGCGGCGAGGCTTTCGGACAGCACTTCATGTATTGCCTGCCAGGCGGATGCCAGACAGAAATCCTTCTGGATGACGCACGCCTGAAGGCGATCAAGGCCGGCAAGGAAATGGTGATGAGTTTCCGCATCGTCGGCAAGGGCGACGCCAAGGTGCCGGTGAAGCTCGATGGCATCAGCAAGGCCATCGCAGCGGTGCCGGTGCCGAAGAAGTCCTAGTCCATGCGTGAAGGCGAGAGCACGCTCCGGAGCCATCCGAAGAGCGTGTTCTCGCGCAGCATGTAGCGCATCAGCCTGTTCATGTCGCGGTCCAGGCTCTCGCCTTCGGCAAAGAGGGCGGAGCGTTTGCGAAACTCTCGCGCCGGGTCGAGTTCGCGCACCACGCGCGCCGGATTGCCTGCTGCGATGCAGTTTGCGGGGATATCCCGCGTGACGACCGCGCCCGCGCCGACGATGCTGTTGTCGCCGATGGTCACGCCCTTGCCCACGATCACGCGGACACCGAGCCAGACATTCTCTCCGATCCGGATCGGCCGGTGCTTTTCCAGTTCCGCGGTACGGTCGTAGGTGTCGTGCCAATCGGAATCCGAGATGTAGCAGCCGCTCGCGATCATCGTGTTGCTGCCGATGGTGATTTCTTCCGATGCCACGATATGTGTGCCGGGACTGATGAGAACGTAATCGCCGAAGGAAATGCGGCCTTCGCGTTCGCCCGTACGCCAGGTGGCCAGCCGCACGAGGTTACCTTCTGCCGCGTGGAGATGGAGATGCGATCCGGCCGTGATCCCTCCACCCCATATTTCGAGATTGCGGGGACACGACACGTCGAAGCCAGGCCCGATCGCGTCGAAGGCGGGAACGATGAAGCGCTTCACATAGAAGCGCGTCCAGCCGTCGATGATCCGCCGGACGAAATATGGCCGTCTGTCGCGCCGCACCTTGGAGCCCCTCCCGCAATCGCGCCCGCACCGCGCCTCAGACGCAATGACAGTCCCTGACTAGCACGAGCCCGGGGTTCCGGACGAGAGCGATTTCGGCCGGGGATGCCGTTCTCAATGAGCGGACTTGGTGCGAATCGAATAAACGCCGTTCTTGAGTGCACCGAAAAGTTCCGGCACTTGCGGATGACGCACAGGTTCCCCGGAATCGTCCGGCAGCAGGTTCTGCTCCGACACATAGGCGACGTATTCCGTATCCGAGTTCTCGGCCAGCAGGTGGTAGTAAGGCTGGTCCTTGCGCGGGCGAACTTCCTCGGGGATGGACAGCCACCATTCCTCGGTATTGTTGAAAGTCGGATCGACGTCGAAAATCACACCGCGAAAAGGATAAAACCTGTGGCGGACGATCTGGCCGATCTGGAATTTGGCCTCCCGATTGACTTGCATGGCCGGCTGCGACTCCTGGAAACACGTTCCCGACTGTAACAGTTTGGCTCCATGGGGGAAAACCCCGGCGGGGTGAGGTTATCGCCGGCACCGGAAGCCGGAGTGGCGGCAAACAGCATTGCCAATGCGCCCGAAACACCCAATATGGCGCCCATCGTTATTTTCAATCTTCGGGAGAACCCCATGAGCCGATCCGTCGCCCCCCTGTTTGAGCCTTTCGTCCTCAATGGGCTGCACCTGCCCAATCGCGTCGTGATGGCGCCGATGACGAGGTCGAAGTCGCCGGGCGGCATTCCCGGTCCCGATGTCGCGGCCTATTACCGCCGCCGGGCCGAAGCCGAATGCGGCCTCATCGTCACCGAGGGGACGACGGTGAATTCTCCGGTCGCGACGGGCGACCCGAATGTTCCGCAGTTCTGGGGCGACGAGGCTCTCAAGGGCTGGAAGCGTGTCGTCGAGGAAGTCCATGGCGCCGGCGGCAAGATCATGCCGCAGCTCTGGCATGTCGGCATGACGAGAAATCCGGCCAAGGCGACCAATCCGGACCTGCCGAGCCATGGTCCGTCGGGTCTCGTAAAGCCGGGCAAGGCCTTGTCCGAGCCGATGACGAAGAAGGAGATCAAGGAGACGATCGACGCCTTCGCGCGCGCCGCGGCCGATGCCCGGGCGATCGGCATGGACGGCGTCGAAGTGCACGGCGCGCACGGCTACCTGATCGACCAGTTCTTCTGGGAGGGCACCAATATCCGCGACGACGAATACGGTGGCGATCTCGTCGGCCGCACGCGCTTCGCTGTCGAGATCATCGAAGCGATCCGCCGCGAGGTCGGCAAGGACTTCCCGCTTATTCTCCGTTTCTCGCAGTGGAAGCAGCAGGACTACACAGCCAGGCTCGCCCGGACACCGGACGAACTCGCCGCTTTCCTGAAGCCTCTCTCCGATGCCGGCGTCGATGCCTTCCATTGTTCGCAGCGCCGCTTCTGGGAGCCGGAATTCGAGGGCTCCGACCTCAATCTCGCGGGCTGGACGAAGAAGCTTACCGGCAAGCCGTCGATCACGGTCGGCAGCGTCAGCCTGTCGGGCGAATTCATTGCTTCCTTCGGCGGCGAAAGCTCGGAAGCGACGGGTATCGACGATCTTCTCGACCGCCTCGAGAAAGGCGAGTTCGACCTCGTCGCCGTTGGCCGCGCGCTGCTGGTCGACCCGGCCTGGACGCAGAAAGTGCATCAAGGCGCGTTCGACAAGCTCATGGCCTTCAACCCGGCGGCGCTCGCGACGCTGTCCTGACGGATCAGAAGCCGTAGGCTTTCGCAAGGTCGGGGTCTTTGGCCCCGACCTTTTTTGCGAGATCGACGATGACCTTCGCCTGTTTCCAGGTAGCGTCGTCCTGCATCTTGCCGTCGATCATTGCCACGCCCGTCCCATCGGGCATCGCTTCCAGAATTCTTTTCGCGAATTGCACTTCCGCCGGATCGGGGCTGAAGACGCGCTTGGCGATCGCGATCTGGTTCGGATGCAGCGACCACGCGCCGACACAGCCCATCAGGAACGCATTGCGGAACTGCTGCTCGCAGGCCTCCGCATCCTGGATGTCGCCGAAGGGGCCGTAGAAGGGACGGATGTCGTTCGCAACGCAGGCGTCCACCATCTTCGCAAACGTGTAGTGCCAGAGATCCTGCTGTGCGGCGATGCGGGGGCTGCCGTCCTCCTTCGGGTCTTCGAGAACCCGGTAGAAGGGGTGTCCGCCGCCGACACGCGTCGTCTTCATCTTGCGCGATGCCGCGAGGTCGGCCGGTCCGAGGCTCATGCCGTGCATGCGGGGGGAGGCGCAGGCGATTTCCTCGACATTCTTCACTCCCTGAGCGGTTTCGAGGATCGCGTGGATGAGAAGCGGCTTCTTCAATCCGTGCTTCGCTTCGAGTTGCGCGAGCAACTGGTCGAGATAGTGGATATCCCAAGCGCCTTCAACCTTGGGCAGCATGATGACGTCGAGCTTGTCGCCGATCTTGGCCACCAGCTCCGTCACATCGTCCAGCATCCACGGACTGTTCAGCGGATTGATGCGGACCCAGAAACCGGTCGACCCGAAATCATGGCTCTTGCCGACCTCGATCACACCCTTCCGCGCCGCCTCCTTCGCGTCCGCCGGAATCGCGTCCTCAAGATTGCCGAGCAGCACGTCGACCTGCGGGATCATCTCGCCGAGACGCGAACGGAGCTTCTCATTGTGTCCGGGGAAGAAATGGATCATGCGTTCGAGCGCGACGGGGAGCTCCCGATAGGGAGCCGGCGCACCAATGGCGAGCGGTTTGTAAAAGAACGATGGCAGTTTCATGACAGTCCACTGGGGATAAGGGCGATTTGCGCGCAGTCTAGCGATGCTTCGAGTGCAAATCCATGAACCTATTCAAGCGCGTAGAGATTTTTCCTGAGCATCGAGCAGAGCCCGCACGGGTCCCGCCGCGGCAAGGCACGCAAAACCGAACACCGACGACAGCGTGATCGCCAGATAGGCCGTCTCGTAACCACCTGCTGCCACATAGAGAAATCCAAGCAGCGCGGGTCCGGCTGCGTTGGCGCAGGTCGTAATCATCTGCGATACCGAGAGGATACGGGCATAGGCTTTCAAACCGAATGCTTCCGCCGTGATAAGTGGCTGCATCATCTGCATATTTCCGACCGTTGCACCGAACATCGCGGAGACGATGAAGAGTGCAACCACGCCTTCGGCAAAGGCAAACAGCGCAAAGGAAATGCCCTGCAGTACATAGATCGCAAAGAGATAAGTCTTTGATGCAACACGCGAAAGCAGCGACCCGCCGATAAGCCGTCCGGCAATGCTCGCCGCCGCCATGATCGAAACAGCAAGCGCCGCAATGTGATCGTCACCCGTCCGCGTCGCAACGAGACGGAACTGATGCGCGAGCGAACCGACCTGCGCCATCATCGAAAAAACGAAGGCGGCCGTACAAAAAACGAAGAAGCGGCTGCGGATCGCATCTCTGAACGAGATACCGTCCGGCGGCAACCGGCTGCCGTCGGCGGCGAGGCGAGGCGGGTCTCCGTCGGGTGAAAGTCCAATGGCTTCAGGGCTTTTGCGCAACATGATCAGCGCTATCGGAACGACGCCGAGCACGAGAACGATTGCCAGCCAATATGCGGCCTGCCCAAGTCCGTAACGCTCTACCAGCGTTGCTGAAATCGGCGTAAAGACGATGCCGCCGAGCGAAAGGCCTGTCGAGGCATAGGCAATGGCCTTTGACCGCTGCCGCGTAAACCAGCGCGCGACGATCGTCATGCCGGGGATGACGGCGACCGCTGCATTGCCTATGCCAAAGAGAATGTAGAAGCCGTATAGCTGCCAGAGCTCGCCGACATGCCCGGCGCCCGCAAGCACGCCGGCCGATAGAACGGCGCCGGACGTTACGATCCAGCGCGGATCGTAGCGGTCCAGCAGCCAGCCGACGCCGAGGCCCGCAATACCCGAAGAAATGAAGAACAGGGCGGTTGCGTTCGAGGTCGAGGATACGGAAAAGCCGCCTTCCGCAACGAAAGCCTTCAGGAAGATCGACAGGTTATAGAAGATCAGTCCGCACGAAACGGTATGGATGACAAAAACCGTGCCGACGATGTACCAGCCGTAAAAGATCGGTCCGCGCGGAGTTGCGCGCGGGCCTTCTGGCGCGGGGCCAGCATTCATTTCGAAACTCCGGCAGTGCCGATTGGGTGAATGGCTCGATATGACCTAGATAGCCGTATCGGTCAGTTCTCCCAAGTGGATTCTGTTACCCGGCAGCACGACTTGCACGTTCGGCCTGATCCATAAGCGCGCGGATTGGGCCAGCGGCCATAATCAGCAGAAAAGCCAGAAGCGACGCGAGGGCCATCGCGAGAAAGGCGACCTGGTACCCGCCAAGCCATTCGTAGAGAAAACCGATGGCGGCCGGTCCCGTCGCAACGCCGGCGGTCATGAAAAGCTGGGTAAGGGAATAGATCCGGCCATAGGCCTTGAGGCCGAATGCTTCGGCGACCATGAGCGGCTGCATCATCAGCAGGTTGCCGACCGTCAGGCCGAATATGACCGTCGTCGCAATCAGCATCGGTGTGCTTTGGACAAAAGCATAGAAGACAAGGGCAACGCCTTGCACGATCGTCAGCGCGAGCACGAAACCACGGGATGGAATGTAAGCGAGGATCTGACCGCCGATCAGCCGGCCGACAATGCTGGCCATCGCCATGGTCGCGACGGCGAGGCGTGCTGTATTGCTGTTCTCGGTGCGCGCGAAAATGAGGCTGTATTGATGCGCGATGACGCCCACCTGCGCCATCATTGCAAAAATATAGGCGATAGCGGTGAGGATGAAGAAGCGGCTGCGGATTGCATCCTCGAAATCGATGCCGTCCGCGGGCAGGGGTGTACCGGCGGCATCGCGCGCGATCGGATCGCCGTCGGGGCCGACGCCCATCGTCTGCGGCGATGGGCGGATGAGGAGCCATGCAATGGGAACAACGCCGAGAATGAAGATGAGCGCCAGCCAAGGCGCTGCGCCGCCGAGGCCCAGTCGCTCGATCAGCCATGCCGAGAGCGGCGTCAGCAGAATGCCGCCGAGGGAAAGTCCGGTTGAGGCATATGACAGCGCGACCGAGCGTCTCCGCGCGAACCAGCGGGCAACGAGTGTCGTGCCGGGTATCAGTGCCGCGCCCGCATAGCCGATGCCGAAGAGCACATAGAAGAGGTAGAGCTGCCAGAGTTCCGTGACATACCCCGCCCCGAGTGTCGCGAAGGCGGCGACAAAGGCACCGGCGGTAATGACCCAGCGCGGGTCGTAGCGTTCTATCAACGCCGCAACGCCGAGCCCGCTGATGCCGGATGCGATGAAGAAACAAGCCGTCGCGCCGGAGGTTGCCGACACGGAGAAGCCGCCCTGTACCACGAAGGCTTTGAGGTAGACCGACAGGTTGTAAAAACCGAGTCCCGCAGTCACCGTCATGATGACGAGAACGGCCCCGACGACATACCAGCCGTAAAAGAGGCCGGTCTTCAGATTTTCCGGGCGTTGTTCCGGCGCGGCGCTTTCGGCGCTCATTTATCTACCTCCCGCGGTCCGGCATGCATCGGACCGAGCCTAGATAAACATCGGCGACGGCTGAGCCAAGCTCGAAAAAGACGGAGTGTGGCGCGGTTCCTCACATTCCGCTAATCATGGAACCATACCGGCGTTACCGAATAGACCGGACCACAGGGAGACCATTCCATGAAGTTCTACAATTCGATCGGGCCAAATCCTCGGGTCGTAAAGATGTTCATGCACGAAAAGGGCATTGACGTGCCTTATGCCGAAGTCGATCTGATGAAAGGCGAAAATCGGCAGGATCCTTATCTGGCAAAAAACCCCGCGGGGCAGTTGCCGGCTCTCGAGCTCGACAATGGTGCCGTGCTCGCCGAAATCACTGCGATTTGCGAGTATCTGGACGAGAAATTTCCCGGCGGCTCGTTGATTGGCACGACACCCGAGGAACGCGCGGAAACGCGTATGTGGACGCGCCGCGTCGATCTCAACGTCTGCGAGCCGATGGCAAACGGTTTCCGTTTCTCGGAAGGCCTGCCGTTGTTCAAGGATCGGATGCGCTGTCTGCCGGAAGCCGCTGCCGGTTTGAAAGCCATCGCCCAGGACAAACTGGCTTGGCTCGACAAGCTGATGGCCGGCAAGGATTATCTTGCTGGCAAGCGGATGACGCTGGCGGATATCCTGTTGTTCGGCTTCCTCGACTTCGGCGCCGCTGTGGGCCAGCCCATCAATCCGGAGTTCAAGAACATCTCGGCGTGGTTCGAGCGCATGAAGGCGCGCCCATCCGCGGCGGCTTCCGCCTGACAAGCTTATGCCGGCCCCTGACAATGAATGGGCCGGCATATTTTGCTCTCTGCCTCTTGCGGCCCAGCTGAAATCTGCGAAGTTAGTAAAGGGACATTATCAGTTGGGGGAAGGCGTGGGAGGAAGCGTTATGAAATATCTCGTCCATAGCTGTTTGATACTTGGCTTCGGTATCGTTCTGGCGTGGTTTGTCGCGCCGCAGGCGGCTCAGGCGCAGGGCGTGCCCGAATGCATCGATACCAACAAAGCCAATCAGGGCAATCCGCAGGCGACAGCCGCCTGGTGGGGGCGCCGTTCGGCGGAAGAAAAGAAATACATCAGCGAACTGCCTTGCGAAGAGCGCTACATTCCGATGGTTTGCGTTTTCCTTTATGAACCGGACCTTCGCGGCTGCACCAACAAGGGCGTTGCCGAATATCGCGCCGACAAGGCATGCACGGCGAAAGGCCACGCACTTCTTTCCGAAGCCCACTCGGCATGCAAGGAAGAGTTCAAGAAGTCGTTCACACCGCCTTTCCCAGGGCAGTCGTCCTGACGGACAAGGCGACAGGATGGAGATGCCGGGCGTGAGTACAATTGAGCGCAACGCGGTGCCGATGGACGACGATTGGGAATCGCCCGCTGCTGTCACGCTCGGCAAGAAGGTGTTGGAGAAGGACGCCAGCCGCGGCTATATCCGCGCCTCTTTCGAGGCCGGCGATGGATTTCTCAATCGTGGCGGCCGCATCTTCGGCGGTTTTCTGTCGGCCATGCTCGATGGCCTGTGCGGCCACGCGGTACGGCTCACGCATGAGAAGCCGGGAACGCCTCAGGTCACGCTCGAACTGAAAACGAGCTTTGTCGGCCGGGCCGACAAGGGGAGCCTCATCGGCGAGGGCTGGGTGCGCCATCGGGGCAAATCGATCGCCTTCGCGGAGGCCGAGCTTCGGAACGAGGCCGGCGAACTTGTCGCGAAAGGCAGCGCCACCTTCAAGATCGGCATGTGAAATGCCGCAACGTCTGTTTCCGGTTGAGAAAGCGCTCTCCAGCCGCTAACCAGTGTCGTTGGATGGGTGGCCGAGTGGTTTAAGGCACCGGTCTTGAAAACCGGCGTGGGTTCACGCCCACCGTGGGTTCGAATCCCACCCCATCCGCCATTATCCGGAACAATGCGACCGCGCCGCCGTTCTTTTTCAACGGCGAGACCAACAGCATGCGCGGCCAGGATGGCGAAGACGGTAAAGGTTCGTATCGGCATATCCGGGTGGACATACACTCCATGGCGCGGGGTTTTCTATCCGCAGAATCTCCCACACAAGCAGGAGCTGAACTACGCCGCCGCCCGGTTCCAGTCGATCGAGATCAACGGGACGTTCTACAGGTTGCAGCGCCCCGAAAGCTTCGACCGCTGGAGAGAGAGTGCGCCGGCCGATGCTGATGCCCTTGCCCGGCGTCTGGGTGTCGCTCAAAAACCTCCCGGCGTTGAACCAAAGTCTGAATAGTTGTGCTTTTTGGGCGGCATACGGTGCCTCTCCAAGCTGTTCCGTATGGTTAACGTGAATTCTCTTTTGCAAGTACGGTCGGGGCTTGCCAAAATGGGACAAAAGCAGTCAAAAAGGCTGCGGAAGTGGTTATCGGGGGGAGTGTCGTTGTGCCGGTTGATTTAACGTCGCCGTGGATTCCGCTGAGCATCATTATGTTGCTCGGCGTTTTTATGGTCCGCCAGTTCATGCAGGAGCGACGGGACGCTCGCGCGTTGGCCTTCGCCGAAGCGCAGGCAGGTCCCGCAGCCGCCGAACCGGCTCCCGCTGCGGCGCCGGTTGCAGTCGAGAAACCCGCGAAGAAAAAGATGAAGCTCCGTTGGCGGACGGCATGGATATGGCTGCCGTTCCTGATCGGGTTTGTTGGCCAAGCCTATCTCAGCTTCATCAAGCCGATGGTCGACAGCGCGGGCTGATTTCAGCGGCTCATCGGCTCAGACCATATCGAGGTCGGGTAGCGGCCCATCTGCCGCCATCCCGAGCACACCGTCTATGATGCGGCGTGGCTCGTCCACACCGCCATGCCTCAACAGCATTTCGGCCTTGGCGATCAGTTCGTCCCGGCTCAGCGCCGCCTCGGGGTCGCCCTTGGCATGGGTGCGCTCAGCTACATATTCGGTGCCATTGTCGAGGCGCAGGCTAACGCGGCCGCCCCATGCGGTTGGGTAAGCCGAGGCCCAAGGATCGGCTGCATTCACGCGAATGCGGGCGGCAAGTGCAGCACAATATGCGCGCGCTGCAGGACCAAAGGCCTCGAAATCGACGCGAGGATAGAGAAGCGAAGCCGCGACCGCATGTTGTAGCGAAAATTTCGCCTCGTAGTCGCTCAGCACTACAGAGCGGTCGCAGACATCGAGTGCGGCCTGGTAGGTCGACACATCGACCTGCGCGATCCGCTCGGGGGCTATGCCATCCGCCAGCAGGCGCGCGCGCAACTCCTCTCCTGCATCGATCGAAGGATGCGTGTGGCGGCAGGAGGGCCAGGGTTTAATCGAGGTCAGGGTCAGCTGCCACGGCGCCCCGGGATTGCGCGTTACGGCATCGGGATCCGCATCCGGGCAGGCGGCGCGGAAGAAACCTTTCTCCCCTTCGAGAATGCGGGGCGGGCCTGTAAATCCGAAAGCCGCCAGTTCCGCCGCCTTCACGCCCGCCTGCGCCGCATGGCCCGCATGAAGATGCTTCGTCATGGCGCCGGTTTCGAGAAATTGCCAGAGTCCTGAAGATTGGCTGCCCGCATTGCCCAGTGCGTCGACAGTTGCTTCGTCGTTCAGGCCAAGAAGTTCGCCGGCAGCCATGGCCGCGCCGAAAGGGCCGCAGGTAGCGGTGTTGTGCCAGATGCGATAATGCGCCGGGCCCACCGCCATGCCGACGCGTGTGGCCGCTTCGAAGCCATGCAGGATCGCGGTCAGGAGGGCGCGGCCACCGGCTTTTCGTTTCAGGGCAAGAGCCCATGCGGCGGGCACGACGACGCAACCCGGATGGACCACCGACATCCGGTGCAGATCGTCCGTTTCGAGAATGTGGCACAGCGCACCCATCAGAAAGGCGAACCGCTCCGGTTCGGGCGCCACGTTGGAGGAAGCCGATGCCTGCCACCAATTGAGCAGGATCCGGCCGGGATCGGAGTTCCGGCCCGCGAGGCTGTTGGCGACAGCATCGAGCGTGAAAAGGGCGGCTGCCTCGAGATCGGCTTTTGCGACGGGCTTTTCGCGGATCAGGCGGACAAGCGCTGCGGTCAGGGAGTCCGGCCGGGTTGCGGGCGTCGTCAGATGGTTCACGGGGGCTCTCGCTTGGCAAACAACGGAATCTTCAGCGTATGATGTAACTATCCGGCGACGGCCCGGCAAATCCCGCAGCGGTTCCGGCCGCTTGCCGCCGAAAGCGGGGCTGATTATAAGGATTTCATTGTGTTCGCGGGGTGATTCGCTGCCGGCGCGCGGCCGCAATGTCTCCGAACAGAGGTTTTCCGATGCCTATTCCAGCCCCGAGAACGGATCGCCGCTGTTCGGCTGTGCCGCGCGGTTTGATTTTCGCCGCGATTTTGCCGCTTGCGCTGGCTCTTGCCGCCTGCAGCACCGGTACCGCTCCGACATCACCGCCTCTCAAGACAGGAGGTGGTGTCTACAAGGTGGGAAACCCGTATCAGATCGCCGGCATCTGGTATTACCCCCATGAAGACGACAAATACGACTCGACCGGCATTGCGTCCTGGTACGGACCGCAGTTTCACGGCAAACCGACCGCGAATGGCGAGATATTCGATCAGAATGCGCTGACAGCGGCGCATCCGACGCTGCCCATGCCGGTGCTCGCGCGCGTCACCAATCTCGAAAACGGAAAGTCGATCATCGTCCGGATCAACGATCGCGGGCCTTTTGCCGCCGGCCGGGAGATCGATCTGTCGAAGCATGCAGCCGAACAGCTCGACTTCATGACCAAGGGGACAGCGAAAGTGCGCGTCCAGTATGTCGGGCTTGCACCGCTCGAAGGCGGTCTCGGCGATGGCCGGGGCGTCGCCGAGAGCTTTATCGCGCCGCGCGTCGACACACCGCCGGAAGAGCGCAAGGTCGAGGGTACCGCTCCCGTGACGAAGGTTGCGACTGTCGCAACCGCAGGGTTGCCGCCGCCGGCGGGGACCATGAGCGCACCGCTTGCGAGCGCTCCGGCGTCGGTTCCGCCGGCTTCGAACATGCAGCCCATCCCGGACGGCGCGCCCGCCGGCCCGGAAACGGTGCAGCGGGTGCCTGTGACAGGGCCCGGCAATCTCTACGTGCAGGCCGGGTCTTTCCAGAACCTTCAGAACGCGGAATCCGTGCGGCAGCAGCTCGCCGGTCTCGGGCGCGTCGAGATACAGACCACCACGGTGGACGGCACATCTTTTTACCGCGTGCGCGTGGGGCCCCTTACAGATGTCCCCGCTGCCGACAGTTCACTGCAAAGTGTGATAGCCCAGGGACACAAAGGTGCCCGAATTGTCGTGGATTGAGGGTGTAATGCATGCACCGAGGAAGAGTGAGACTATGACCCGACCGATCTCCCACATCGCTTTCGCGCTGGCATTCGCCGTTGCGGCCTTCGTCATGCCGCGGGCCGCGTTGGCCTTCGACACGACGGCGGAATACGCGGTCCTCATGGACTATGAAACGGGCACCATCCTCTGGGGGAAGAATCCCGACGGACAGATGCATCCGGCGAGCATGAGCAAGCTGATGACGCTCGACATGCTGTTCGGCGCCATCCGCGACGGCAGCGTCGATCTCGACGACGATTTCAAGATCAGCGAAAATGCCTGGCGCAAGGGTGGTGCGGCGTCTGGATCGTCGACGATGTTCGCGGATCTCAATACGACCGTGCCCGTTCATGCCATCATTCGCGGGATCATCGTGCAGTCGGGCAACGATGCCTGCATCGCGACGGCCGAGGCGCTGAGCGGTTCTGAATCCGCTTTCGCCGAAGCCATGACAGAGCGCGGCAAGGAAATCGGCCTCACCAATTCCAATTTCACGAATTCGACGGGCTGGCCGGAAGAAGACCACCTGATGACGCCGCACGACCTTGCGACGTTGGCGCGGCACCTCATCATGGAATTCCCGGAATACTATCCGATCTTCAAGGAAACCGATTTTACCTGGAACGGGATCAAGCAGGGCAACCGCAATCCGGCGCTCTATCTCGATCCGTCCGTAGACGGATTGAAGACCGGGCACACGGAGGCCTCGGGCTATGGTCTCGTTGCCTCGGCCAAGCGCGGCGATCAGCGCCTCATCCTCGTCCTCAACGGCTTGCTGAGCCAGAAGGCACGCGCCGACGAAAGCGTTCGCCTGCTGGATTGGGGTTTCCGTTCCTTCAAGCACTACAAGCTTTTCGCCGCGGGTACGCCGATCGAGAACGCGCCCGTCTGGCAAGGAACCTATGGCGAGGTGCCGCTTGTCAGCCAGTCCGACATCGACGTGATCCTGTCCACGGATCAGCGCAAGAACATGAAGGTGTCGGTCGTCTACCAGTCGCCTGTCGCCGCGCCCGTGGAAGCGGGACAGCGAGTGGGCTCGATCCGGATCGAAGCTCCCGACATGCCGGTGCGCGAGTTTCCGCTCGTGGCGGGCGGAGCCGTTGAACGGCAGGGAATTTTCGGACGTGCGATGGGCGCACTGAAACACATGATCGTCGGCAGCTAAGTTCGTGCCGCGCGCGCGTTTCATTACGCTGGAGGGCGGCGAGGGGGCTGGAAAATCCACTCAGGTGCGGCGGCTGGCGGCGCGGCTGGAGGCGGCCGGGCATCGCGTGACGATGACGCGGGAGCCGGGCGGGGCGCCCGGAGCCGAGGCAATCCGCCATTTATTGGTCACGGGCGATGTGGCGCGCTGGACGCCGAAGGCCGAGACGCTGCTCCATTTTGCTGCGCGGGAGGACCATCTCGCGCAGACGATACGGCCGGCGCTGGATCGGGGTGAGTGGGTTATTTGCGACCGTTTCGTCGATTCCACGGTTGCGTATCAGGGCGCGGCGCAGGGGCTCGGGCGTGAATTCATCAATAAATTGAAGGACATGGTGGTCGGTGACGACATGCCGGCGCTGACGCTCATTCTCGATTTGCCGGTCGCGGCGGGGCTTGCCCGTGCGGGCAAACGGGAGGAAACGGGCGAGGACCGCTACGAGCGCATGGACCTCCGCTTCCACGAGACGCTGCGCCAAGCCTTTGCAGATATTGCGAAAAACGAGCCCGAGCGGTGCCTCATCGTGGATGCGGCGGGAAGCGAAACCGAGGTCGCGGAGGCCATCTGGGCGGCCGTACAGGACCGGCTGCAGGTCTGACTGTCATCATACTGCAAACAAAACGTCACAAACTGGCTCATTAAACAACTTGGCCAGTCCGCATCCCATCGACTATAGAAGGCCGGGGACATGCTTAACAACGGATGAGAACCCGGCGGTCGCGCCGGCCACAAGAAGGATCGCCGATGAAACGACGACACCTCACGAGCGGAATTTTGCCTTTTCCGTTTTTTGCGATCTTTCTTCTTATCCCCGCCTTCCTGCTCCTTCCGATTTCTCCCGTATCCGCCCGCAACGCCGAAACGGCCATCGCCGGCATGGCGTCGATCGGTCATGCCGTGCCGCTGATGAAGCCGATCGTCGAGCCGGACGATTATGCGGACAGCAGGGCGCTTCATTTCATCGATCCGGTGGACGTGACGAAGGCAAAGATGACGTCGGGCTTCGGCTGGCGGGTGCATCCGGTTCTCAAGACCAGGAAGATGCACAAGGGCGTCGACTACGCGGCCCCCAAGGGCACCCCCGTCCATGCGACCGAGGACGGCGTCGTCGGGATGGCGGGCTGGCGCGGCAATTACGGCAAGCTCGTCACGATCAAGCACGCCGAACATGTCGAAACCTTCTATGCGCATCTTTCGGGTTTCGCCCCCGGCATCCGCCCCGGCGCCACGGTGAAGAAGGGCGAGGTCATCGGCTATATCGGCCGGACCGGGCTCGCCACAGGCAACCATCTCTATTACGAAGTGGTGGTCGCTAACGAGCGGATCGATCCGCTGGCGGACGATCTCAACGAACAGGTGAACGTGCTGGCGGCGCGCGTGACGCGGCCCGAAGGACGGTTTGCCGAAGGACGCGGGCTGACCGAGGCCCGCTAGGCGGCTCCGATCCAAAGGCGCGCGCCACATGACGCGCTGCCGCCTCGCGTGCTACCAAAAGGCATGAGCGATACCGAGATTCCCGAAAGCGACCGGCTGGGCGATTTTCCGCATCCGCGCGAGGCGGTGACCCTTGTCGGGCAGGACGCAGCCGAGCGGGCGCTGTTCGACGCCTTCATGAGCGGGCGGATGCAGCATGCCTGGCTGCTGACGGGCCCGAAAGGCATCGGCAAGGCGACGCTGGCCTACCGGATGGCGAAGTTCGCGCTGCATTACGGAACACCGGAAGCGGCACGGGCCGCG